>NZ_LNZC01000022.1:41959-92915 GCF_001467535.1 Legionella worsleiensis | reverse complement strand
TGATAACCTAAATAAAATTTCGTAACTAATTGATTTTACTATGCCGCTGCGCAGAATCGAACTGCGGACCTTTTGATTACGAATTAGTGAATTATGGGTTTTAGCCAACTAGACACTCTTTGAAATTCTTTTAATATCCCTTTATTTACTTGATGTTACAGCATTATTACGTTATAAGTTCTATTAATGGATTTTAAATATTTGTGCGACACAAGTGCGACACAGTTGCGACACATTCAAAAACGAGTGTAAAAGTTAATTATGAAAATAACCAAAACAAACGTTGAAAACCTCCCTCTTCCTCAAGCAAAGGAAGAAGGAAAAACAACACAAAAAAGATATTACGATGACAACCTGAAGGGTTTCGGCATACGTGTGACCTCTGGCGGAGCAAAAGCATTTTTTGTTGAAAAATTCATAAATAAAAAACGCTGTCGCATTACTTTAGGGCACTACCCGGAATTGACTGCTGAAATGGCAAAAAACAAAGCCCTGCATCTTTTAGGGCAAATCGCCATGGGCATTGATCCGGTTGCTGAGAAAAAGGCTACCGAAGTTCGAGATATTACTTTGAACCAAGTCTTTAAAGACTACCTAAAAACCAGAAAGAACTTAAAACCCAGAACTATAGATAACTACAAACACATATTAGATAAAGCCTTCACCAGCTGGAAAAGCAAACCGATGCTATCAATCACTAGAGATCGCATAGCGAAATACCATGAAAAGCTGGGCAATGAACATGGGGAAGCCTATGCTAATCTTGCCATGAGAGTTCTAAGAGCTTTATTCAACTTTGCTGCGGGTCAATATGAAGACAACAGTGGCCACTCTCTTTTCATCGATAACCCGGTAAAGCGTCTGTCTCAAACACGTGCCTGGTATCGCATTGAAAGGCGAAAAACGTATATAAAATCGCATGAGCTAGCAGCGTGGTATGCTGGATTACAGCAAATCCAAAATGAAACATTACGAGACTATTTATTGTTAATCTTATTAACTGGCCTACGCAGACAAGAAGCAGCAACATTGAAATGGTCTGATCTCGACTTAAAAGCAAAATCATTCACTATCAATAAAACCAAAAACAATGAATCTCACACCCTCCCCCTTTCTGACTTCCTTTATGATTTGTTGATTGCCAGGAAAGAAAAAGCAATCAACGACTATATTTTCCCGGGACCGGGTGCAGCAGGTCATATTATTGAACCCCGTAAGACAATGGCGCATGTGATAAAAAATTCAGGCGTTCAGTTTACAGTCCATGATTTGAGGCGGACTTTTATCACCATTGCAGAGAGTCTCGATATCCCTGCTTATGCATTGAAGCGTTTAATGAATCATAAAATGAGTAATGATGTGACTGCTGGATATATTATTGTTGATGTTGAACGGCTACGAAAGCCTATGCAGCTTATTACAGACTACATTTTGAAATGTATGGGTATAGTAAAATCTGCAGAAATACTACCATTAGAACAAATAAAAAAAGAGCCTCATGGATTTTTATAAATGTACAAATCTTGACAGGACAATGCATATGCATTACCATATAATATATACATTTTATCCGAGATAATCATGGCTAGATTACTACAAACCGAATCCACCCTCACAGATCGTTATCAAACAACTGTACCAGATGCTGTAAGAAAAGCCCTGCATCTAGGAAAAAGAGATAAAATTCGATACACCGTTCAATCTGACGGCCACGTCCTTATGACTCGAGCAGAGGAAGAAGAAGATCCAGTAATTGCTGAATTTTTGAATTTCATTGCTAAAGACATTCAAAATAACCCCAAAAATCTGACTACTATTAGTCAGGACTTAATAACTCGCATCCACTCTTTGGTTGCAAATGTAGAAGTCAATTTAGATGAACCTTTAACCGAGGATGAAGAATTAATTGAAAACAGAGTACCTCGCTAATGGTTGATAATTCAATAATAACAATAAATGGTTGGGCTATTTTATGTCATCCTCTTTTTTTGCAACAAGTAGAGGCGCTGGCTGATGAGGTAGAAAATGTAAAACAGAAGGACCCTTTAAATTTTCATACACGAAACTCGACAAAAAAATTAGCAGCTATTGCTAAATTAGCTTTTGAAAAAATTCCAAACGATCCTGCAGCTACAGAATTTCGACAAGGCTCAACATTAGGAAATAACCACAAACATTGGTTTCGAGCTAAATTTTTTCAACAATATCGGTTATTTTTTAGATATCATCTAGAAAGTAAAATAATTATTTATGCTTGGGTTAATGATGACAGTTCTAAAAGAGCATATGAAAGTAAAGCAGATGCTTATCATATTTTTCGAAAGATGCTGGAAAATGGACATCCTCCTGATAATTGGGATGAGTTACTTAAAGAAGCAAATAATCCTACGTTAATGAAAAAATTAACTAACAGTTTGGATGCTTTGAAAAGTTAATATATACGCTGCAACTAAAGTTAATCTGATAAATCATCCCTTCCCTTTGATGAAATTTCTCCCTAATTTGAGGCCGTTCATCAATTCATTGTAGGCTCATGGTGAGGCCAAATATAAACTGAATTAGGGGAAGGTTTTTCCAATTTGGATCGCAATGAGATCCAAATCATAAGTAAATTTATAGCATAGATTCGGAACGCACTGCGTTCCATATTTAAATCATATCTAATTTGGAACACACCGTGTACCAAATTTGAGAAACAAAACAAATAGATAGTAAAGCTGTCTAGGATTTGGCAGGCAGTGACAGCCAAATTCAAAAATCCAAGCATCAGTATGTTCCATTTTGGAACTCACTGCATATATTTTCAAAATGAACCCTCCGGAATTTCCGGATAGTTCAAAATTAAATAATATAATATTATCAAGCAGCACTAAATTGAATATTAATATCTAAAGCCTTAGCAATTGGTTTAGAATTTTTCCCGATTTTCTGCATTTCAATAATTCCATAATTGCTTATTCAACCTTATTTAAGGCAACAGTCATAATTTACTCTATGATTAGAATATGAATCGAAATAATATTCGTCGCCTATTTATACTAGGTGCTGGATTTTCCAAGCCAGCAGGTTTACCTCTTGGGACTCAGCTTTTACAAGAAATTGTAAATTATGTTGATAGCCCCACCAACAATATTTTTTCTGAATATAAAGAATTGTTTATTGGAACTATCACAGAATACCAAGACTACTCTAATAAAAAAATTAATGAGGTTAATATTGAAGAATTTATTGAGTATATTGATTACAAAAGTTTTTTAAATTTTTATGGCACTCTAAATTCTCGCTCAAGGCAAGGTAATAACATTCAGAAAGTAATAAGAGTTTTAATTGCAACCGTTCTTTTAAAAAAACAGGAGCAAGCTCATAATACAAATTTATATAATAACTTTGCAGAAGCTCTAACCAACAATGATATTGTAATAACTCTAAATTATGACACCCTAATCGAATATTTTTTACAGAAAAAAGGACAAAAGTTTCGTTTATTGCCTCCATGGATATATAAAGATAAATTGAATTTTGAACCATATGACGGTGTAACGTTACTAAAAGTTCATGGTTCAATTAATTGCTTTAATCTAAATGAATATTACGAGAAACAAAGAACTGATAATTTAAATAATCCCCACTCATTATTACCTGCTGATTTTATTTTCAATAATCATGGTAATGATAAACCTAAATTAAATCCTATAGTCCCAATGAATATTGAACTAACAATTGAAACAAATTTAAAATATCTTTATTGGTTATCAGATCAAGATTTAAATGAATTCATCAAAGTTTATAATAATCCACTTGGGCGGATTGATAATAACGAAGCACCTGCCCTCACACATCCTATTCTCCTTAGTCCCTCATATAGCAAACTACTTTATTCTGATTCAATTAAAGACTTATTTTATGGTGCAGGATTTTATGGATCCGATAATGATCAAATTATTATAATTGGTTGCTCGCTAGTTGATTATGATAAATATATTAGGCAGTGGGTATTTGATATAGTTCGCCAATACCGAAGAATGAATCATACAAAAGAAATATCTGTTATTAATTATGCTTCAAGGAAGAAACAAAAAATTGAGATACAAAAAACTTATTCATATCTTGGTTCAGATAAAATCAAATTTATATTTGATGGCTTTTCTGAGAAATCTCTTGCTAGCATTTTAAGTAATTGATTTATCAAAACCTATAGTTCAGTACCTTACAAATTCTGCGTCACTGCAATTCCCTGCAGTGACGCAGGAATATTCGACTTAACTAACCCTCCAGTACCAAGCCTTAAATAACCATATGTCCTAACGCACCAGATAAGATAGGACAAAATATTTCCTACAATCGTATTGCCCCGAGATCTGCACTTTGCTATTTTTTAAATGAAGCATAACTGATGAATCGGTGAAATTCCGATGAAACGCATAGGCGTCTTATGCTAAGCCACTCTCATTCCCTAACCTTGTGGCTGGACGTATAGTCGGGAAACCCTTCAGGAACCTTTACCATTCGGTAAGGGGAGTTCTTCGGGACTCTAAGTCATTTCATTTGACCATGGATTAGAGATAAAGCTCTGCTTTATCGCTTCATTTACTTTATTTTTATTGAGGAGAAAAACGCATAAAAAACTAGCAGTACAGGCGAGATCGTTTGCCTTATAACGATTGATTTGCCCCCTACTTCGAGCTTTACGGCTTTAGCCGGGTTTCAACAGAGAGTGAACCGCTCGACCAACACTAAACAATACACAGGGCAAATTCTTTTTTAATAATTTTTTTGCGGATGGGAAGATGCGTACACAATCCTTAAGACAATTCGCTAACCGACAAATCAAACAGGATAGGCAAGGTAAATACCTATATCGAAAACACCGTGCCTATGTCATCCATAAAATGATCGATGACTTGTTTGTTATCCGGCAAGTGCCACCTTCATGGCAGGCTTTGCAATCTGAACAAATTCATAAGCTTGTGCGTTATTGGAAAAAGCAGAATATTAATCCAGTCACCATAATGCGCTACATGACCATTATTCGCCGTTTTTTGCAGATGAATGATTGTGCTATATCGAATATCGATAACCAATCACTTGAACTCTCAAGACCTATAGCAAGAAAAAAGAGAAAGAAAACAATCTCTCCAGATATTTGGAAGTTACTTGGCGATCCTATAGCCAGGGTAATCATGGGATTACAAACTGAGTTCGGACTGACTTTCAAAGAAGCGATTCTGATTAAGCC
This sequence comes from Legionella worsleiensis, assembly GCF_001467535.1. Taxonomy (GTDB): domain Bacteria; phylum Pseudomonadota; class Gammaproteobacteria; order Legionellales; family Legionellaceae; genus Legionella; species Legionella worsleiensis. Next base: position 87,679 of record NZ_LNZC01000022.1, on the reverse strand, counting down.
ACATATTCAAGTTCGTGAATGTTCTATTTGGGTAACCCGAGACATTGCTTTTAATTCCAGCGACCGCACTATACCTGTACGAACTGAAAACCAGAAAATGGTACTCAGTCTTTTTAACTGGCTCACTCAACAAAATGGTAACTTGCTCCAATTAAAATCTTATGAGGAAATCCGTATCATCTGGCGTAGCGCATTAGCAAAGCACTGGTTATCCAGTACCAAAACCTGGCGCTACTTGTATGCCAAACAAATGTATTCTCACCTGCTACCTGAATATAAAAATTACAAGGCTTGTTGGCTGATACGTGATGAGATGGGAATAAAATCTAGAAATACACTTTGGTTATATCTTAAGGAATAAAAATTTAGCTGGGACAATTGGGACATGAGGGACGACTTGTAAATACTGACTTGTAGCCGTCCCAAGATGTCCCAGCATTTAAAAATAATGGGACAAATTTTGCTAATTATCGAGATATGATTACTCTCCACCCCAGATTTTATCTGTAAACATGTATAGTCTGGGTGTGCCAACTCCCTTAATCCTTGGTTTATGAGAGGGCGATCCATCTGCTGCGGGCTTTAGCCAACCTTCATTCATTAATACACGGACTACCATTCTAGGCTCAAAACCCAAACATAGTTCTTTTTTAAAGACTTCCGTTAAAACCATATACACTCGAAAACCTGCATCATCGGTAAGGTAAAATCCAGCACGATTTTGAATCCTCTCATTGTTTGGCGTTCTGATATTGTCAAACCGACTGGCACCATGAGATTCAAAAAATGCTCTGACTTGAGCTAATATCGCTCTGTCCTCCTTGTTACCTTCTATGCCAAAATGTTCCAACCATGTTCTATAACATTTGTAAGCTGCATAGGTAGACTCGCCTTCTTGCCAGCCCGTCAATCCATATTGGCTAGCCAATTCGCCAGCTACTGCAACCAAAGCAAACCGCCGGGCTACGCGGATAATTTGCCCTGTTGAATCGGGTAAAACAGTACTATTCACAAATTCTTGCATCGCATCAGCAGTACCAGTTGCAATACTTGAATGATTTGCCACCACATTTTGCAACCATGCCATGCCGACAGCACCATAATACTTGCTGGAATATTCCTTTAAGGATAAAGCCATACTGGCAGGACTGAGCTGATTATGAATTTTTTCAAAAATCCCCTTATGCAATCCGGCATCGGCTTCAATATCTGCCAAACGTATTTCTTGACCCGCATTGGTTTTCTGCCCTGCTCTGGCCATCAAAGACATTAAAGATTCTTCTCCAGCAGAGAGAAAGAACAATGACCATCGAGAAGATGGTTTGACTGTTCCATGGCGTGAGGCTCGTGTTTTACCTTGACCATTGGCTAGCAAGTAAGCCGCCTCCCCTGCTTCTTTGGGATCCATCTGACTTAACTCATCCAGAATTAATAAGCCATCGTTATGCAGTGCAGCCAGTCCTTCAAGTCCATTAGTAGTACTGCGCCATAAACGACAATAAGCTTGCGGATTCCCCCAAACCGAAGCTGCTACTTTTAAAGCGGTACTTTTACCACTTGAAGAAGCACCCCTGAAATGAAATCCTCCTGAATCCTCACCAGCAATCTTTGCTAAAGCAGGAGCAAAAGCAGTAGATATAGCAAAAACCAACCGCGAATTGCCAGAAGCAAGACAACCTATTGAGTCTCTCCAATCATCCACAGTTCCAGATACAGACATAGCAGATTCAATCGCATGGCTATTTTGAAAAACAATTTTCTCGGAGGAGTGTCCAAAGATTTGTGAAGGAGTAACAAAGAGGTTTTCATGCCAACCCAGTTTTTCGACACAACGTGCCCGATCTTCAACTGGAAAGACTTGTAAATAAGTAGCCAGTAAATCCCGAGAAATTCTATGAGGTGAAATGGTTAAACCAAGGCTAGCCAATTCCCGTCTAACTTCGGAGGCATCTCCTTGTAATAAGGCTAAAGGCATAGCCCATTGATGAATGATTCCATCATCATCCTGCCATTCGAGTAATCGACCCCACTCGCCACTTTTAGCATCACGAGTTTTAGCTACTACATACAAAGGAGAACAAATCCACTTTGGTGCCATTGGATTACCGTCTTTATCTTTCCCAAGGAAAGACACGCCCTGCTCATTTAATTTAAAATGACCTCCAGCGTATTGGCAGATAATGGGACTATGACCGTTTTTGTTTTTTAAGGTAATAATTTGATTTTGCAACATCACTGTTTCTCCGACAACGTCCAAGGAAGATAGAAACCCTATCCATCCGCGAACAATCTATTTCTTCTATGGGATTTATTCGTTGACCAATGAAAGCAGCTCACCTAGGTCACCAGTAGAGCGATAGATTTTCTGTTGTTGGAGAAAAGACAACACATCACTTTTGCGATACAAAACCTTACGACCAATTTTAAGATAGGGAACGCCCTTTCCTTCCCAGCGATTGCGTTCTAAAAGTTGGGTGGAACAATCCAAAACAGCCGCCAAAGTGTGTTGATTAAACAACGCAGAAATTGGTGCAGATTCAAATTCGTTTAATAATTGTAAACGGGATAGTTTTTTATTCATATGGAACCTCATCAAATGATTATTCATTCAGCTTAATGCCGACGGTATGCGTCCTGCTCGATGAATATCAGTTGACTGTCCGGCCGGATAATAGTCGTGATATTTCATTTTCCGTGACTTTTACAGAACCGTGGATCCGCAAAAGTTTACAGCTCAGGTGAAGTATTGCGTGGAATTTAAAAGGGTGTCAAGCGCTTTAAAGCACGCTGATCTGATTGTTATTAAATGATATTATTTGTTACTAAAAAAATTTTGCTGGCAGGATTTGTCCCATTTGTCCCAAGTGATTTTTTAAAATTGGGACACTGAAAATTTAGTGTTTACAAGGTTGTCCCTCTTGTCCCAAGTGTCCCCATTTTTTAGGAAGTAATTTACATGATATTCTAGACTTATAGGTAATCTTATTCATTTTTTTATCTTGTTCATTTTTAATGAACAACACAGAATTATGAACAAATCAGTATGAGTTAACCCCATGACACCCCATGCACAAGTACAGTAATTTACGACACAAGCTGGAGCCCAAATATGATAAAACTCGGATTAAATGATTGAGTAGGTTTTGTTAGGTCGCACTTTGTTTAGTCAAGTTAACTTGAATCAAGCATATAAAAACAACTATACTGTACATGTACAGGAAATGTGGGGAAAACCATGCAAACAGTATCTTATACTCATATGCGCGAACATTTATGTGAAATCATGGAAAAAATCGCCAATGGTGAGCAAATCTGCTTTACTCGCAAAGGCCAAAAACCTTTTATCATAGGGAAAATTGGCACACCAACTGAAGCTCAACTTGAAGAAGCAAAGTACAAGAAACGTGCTCAGACAATTGCTAAACTAAAAGAGCGGCATGCAGCCACTATTAAGGCTTTAGCGGATAAATAATGGAATTAAATTTTTTTAACTGTAGAAGATGTTGTATTTATTCAAAGTGAAATATTATCTAATGCTTCTGTTACTGATTTAGGGAAACTCAAATCTGCGCTGAACAATATCATCATTATGAGTGTATTAATGATATTATTGTGTCAACAGCTATCTATATCATTGGTATTGCTAAGGCACATGCTTTTCCCGATGGTAATAAAAGAACCGCCTTTTAAAATCAGTTAAATCCCGTTTGCAAGCTAACGATCTGACTAAAGCAATTGAAGGCATCATCGGAAATTAATTTGGAATTGATAGACTGACTTTCTGTAATGACTGTAAGATTTTAGAGTGTTGTTCAACTGATAAGTTGTTTAAACACTGTTCAGTGTATAATGCTTTATTGTTAATATACCTCCATAAGTCCCCAGGAAAATTAAATTTTTTTGGATAATTACCATAGCCCAATTTAATACGAGATTCTCTTAACTCTGATTTTGACTCAAGATTTAAATATCCCGTAATAATAAAAAACGGTAATTTTATATATACTAAGATATCGTTTCCGAAAAATATGACATCAAAATCAATGGTTCTCGAAAGATAAATACTAATATTGGTTAAATCATTAGGATATCCTACTAAATTATAGAGATGTACTTCATTACAACCTGGGTTAGCAACTTTATTTTGAATAAAATTTGACCATTGATTTAATGTTGAATTTGTAAGAGACGATACTCTAGATTTTAATAGACTTTCTTCTTTAAAAAATAATAGTACTCGCCAACAAACGGATATCAAAAATTTTATAAGATTTTCGTTATAAATGAATTGAGCGTAATTATTTTTAATTACTGGAATAAAAATTTGTTCAGCAAAATACTTTTCCCATTTACCAAATAAAGTTTCACAATTTTGGCATAACCACAATTTTTTATAACCATCTTGTATTCTATGATTTATTTTATTCATTATTCTTAAATGACCGGTTTTAGATGTTTTTTTTAACCATTTATAAATGAATCTGGGGATAATATGGCTTTCATGAAGTTGAAATTTGGATTCACATAATTTACAAATACTAGGCTGCATCAAATATAATCCTTTTCTATCTTACTTATTTAAGAGACAAGAAAGAATGCTCAAAGGAACTTCATAATCATTCAAAGTCAAAATATAAGGAGTTTCTTTGCCTTGTTTGAATATAAAGATGCCTTCTGAAAATAATTCAAAAGATATAATTTTATTAAATAAGATATTAAATTGCTTTTTATTACCTTTGAAACCAATACGTTGGTTTGTAATGTATAAAATTCCGATGTCTTCAGTATCAAGAATTTCTTCCGTTTTTGTTTGAACACCAATAGAGCCGATCCTATAACGAACTCCTTTCATAATTTTTATAGAACCAGTCAAGCCACCATAATTGATTCGTTTAGTAACTTTTTTTATTTTATTTAATTGGGAAGACGCGCCATAGTGCAATATTTCATCTGGTTTAAAAATAATGTTAAGCTCATCTTTATTTTCAACTGATGGTAATGACCCTTGCTCAATTAATCCCAAAGTATAATATTTGTTGAAAATTTTCTGATCAAAATTAATTTCATTCGTTTGTAAAGAGAATAAATTCAATAAATCTTGTAACGATTTTCGTTCTTCTTCAGTAATTCTTTGATCAGATATAATCTCACTAAAATAGGTTGATAATACCTTTCTTTGAATTTTTCTTATTTCTTCCTGTGTAAGTTCGTATTTATTTTCAACATACTTAAGTTGCTCTAACTCAAGAGGATCTATTACTCCATCCTTTAAAAAATACGTTAATATTTTCCTATATTGCTGAACACCTTCTTTTTCGGAAAACATTTTAGATAAGTTAGGAAGAGCTTTTTTTAAAAAGGATTGCAATTTATTTACGGACATAAATTCCCTTGTAATATCCATTATTCAAATTATAGCAAAATTATTAATTATTAGTTTAGGGTCATGAAATATCTATATTTAGACAAATTTAAATTATGTGTCGATAAGATTAATGTTTTATTTTCTACCAAGGAGGTCGATCGCTATAATTGACAACTCCCTTCTTATCTGTCCATTTATATACAGTCATGGGTCCAATAGTTATAGTTGGTGATGGTGAGCTAATATTGTTATTGGTATTGGCATTAAAAGGATTGTACTTGATAGAATTATCTTGGGTAGAATATCCACAAGTACAAGAAGGAGAATCTGTTCCATCAACACAGTGATAAAATCCAGTTGATGAATTACATCCCGCAACTCCTCCATGGTGGGAACAACAACCTGATTTAGCAAAAGTGAATAAAGGGAATACAAGTAATACAGAAAAAAAACATCCTATTACTAATTTGTATATGTGGGATCTTAAGGACATCCTTGATATCCTCTGTAGACACTAACAACTATCTTGTCATCAATAAAAAAAGTGTAATAACAACCAGATTCACCAGGAGCTTTGAAATAGAGATGTTTTTGAGTCTCATATTGGTTTCCCCAATTTCTTCTATTAACTGGATCGCCACAATTTTCAAGAACAAATTGTAGAGAATCACCCTGTTCAATTAGCTTTCCATTACATCTTATCTTGTCAAATTTATCTTCAGAAAATGATGTGAGCGGCAGTACAACTAACGATAGAAAAGAAATAAAGACCCTAGTATTCATATCATATCCTTTACGACTGAAATACTGATACCTAGAGTATAGACTAAGAAAAAACAAAGAATTTACTGCGACACAGCTGCGACACAAAAACTGATAACCTAAATAAAATTTCGTAACTAATTGATTTTACTATGCCGCTGCGCAGAATCGAACTGCGGACCTTTTGATTACGAATCAACTGCTCTACCAACTGAGCTACAGCGGCTTATTGAAAAGTATACTTAAGTTTGATGATGTTGCAATACTGTTCCCACGATCCGGTTTGTATATTTATTTTGGAGGTTTTGGTGATTGGAGTTGGGACGGTTTGGGGGTTCTCAAAAAGTGAGTTGAATTGAATTTCTGTTTGACAATACACAGCTAAAAACTTTCTTTTAAAAGCACAAATATTATGCTATAACCCCCAAAATTTTAATTCTACCTGAATTAAAACTTGCGCAAGCTTGATGAGATGTATTAACGACCAGAAATTAATCATAAAACTATTTTTTAATTTTTATTAAAGAATGGTTGTAAAATTTTGAAGTTAATTATAACATTAGAGTTTATACCTTTAATTACCATGTGAGAAATAAACAGCCCGTGAAAAATCCAACATTAGCTAAACCCATCAAAGACAGTGGCTATCGCCGTGGGTTAAAAGACCGCCATGTTCAGCTGATTGCTTTAGGCGGGATCGTTGGATCCTGTTATTTTTTAGGAACAGGAGAAGTCATTAATCTCGTTGGTCCGGCTGTATTTATTGCCTACATGTTGGGTGGATTAATTATCTACTTGACTATGCTATGCATGGGTGAACTGGCGGTTGCTATCCCTATTTCGGGCTCTTTTGTTACCTATACATCAGACTTTATATCGCCCTCTGTTGCTTGCGGTGTCGGGTGGTCTTACTGGATAAGTTGGGTTGCGTATATCCCTGCGGAGTGCGTTGCTGGCGGTATCATTATGGAAATGTTTACTGGTATAAACGGCTACATTTGGGCCATTTGCTTTGGGCTTCTTATCACATACATCAACCTGGCTAAAGTTGATACCTTTGGTGAAATTGAATTCTGGCTGGCGTTGATTAAAATTGTTGCTTTAATGGCTTTTGTGGTTTTAGCTTTATTGATTTTCTTTGGTATCGTTCATGGGACTGAACCGCCTGGGATAATAGGATTTAAATACATGTTTGGTGATGGAGGGCTTCTTCCTAATGGAACCATGTCCTTATTGACCGCTATGGTTTTGCTTTTGGTAAACTATCAAGGTTCAGAGATTATTGGCCTGGCTGCTGGTGAATCTGAAAATCCGGCTCGCATGATTCCTCATGCTATAAGAAATGTGACATTAAGAATTCTATTCATCTATATTATACCGGTCTTTTGTCTGGTGCTCATCTTCCCATGGCAAAAAGCAGGATTATCAAATTCGGTATTTGCTGATGCACTTAACTATTACGGTTTGAATTGGGCTGGTGCGGTAACTAGTTTTGTTACATTATCGGCAACTTTGTCTTGCGCTAACTCAGGATTTTATGGAACGGTGCGTTCACTCAATGCTCTTGCCAGAGATGGTATGGCTCCGCATACTTTTGCTAAATTTAATCATAACGCCATTCCGCAAAATGCGGTAATAGCTACGTTAACTGGTGTTTGGGCTTTATTAGGAGTTGGGTATTTTTTTGGTCAGACCAAACTTTATATTGCATTACTTCTGGTATCTGGTTTTACTGGCACCCTAGCTTGGATTTCATTATGTCTTTCTCAAATCAGCTTTAGAAACAGACTGTATCAGGCCGGTTATTCAATCAAAGACCTGCGCTATGTAACTCCTTACTCGCCCTATACAGGCATCGTTGCGGTCATCCTTATGCTTTTTGCATTGTTCTTTCTTGTCCTGAACAAAGATCCTATGTATAAGCTGGCTTTTGGAATTGGAATAGTCAGTTTTCTGTTACCCATAGTGATTTATAAATTATTCGATTTATCCAGAGACAGGCGCAAAGCCTTGCATGTAAAAAGCAGAGTAAAATTTCAGGATTTATTTCCACCACAGTAATGATTTATTAACAACTGGTTTTAATGTAGTGCAGCAGAAAGGAACACATTCTGCTGCAAACGTTTTATTCTTAAAATCACTGTTAATTGCACTTTATAATGATGAATCAGACAACATGATTTTGTTAATGTAGCCACAACCAGAATTATAAAGAGTTCTACAACACATGATTCTTTAAAATCCGCAATCATGTTTTATTAAATCCAAAGACCATAACAAGACGTTTTTGTTATTGCAAATCAAGATAAATACAGTCTGTTTATCTTTAAATAACCGCTCATTCGCAGATAATAAGGGTCGCTCTGACCTGATCCGGCTCTTTTCCAGGATATGGAATAACCTAAACTATTCACCTGAACTTCAATCAGCACCAGATAAAAAAATAAACTTTAGATAATGCTGAATCTTATCTGTTCAAATTCAAGGGAAAATCTACTCGTTAAATACAATTTAAAACCTAAATGCCAGTTTCCCAGGGCAAACGCATCTAAATTATGAACATAAATCTCTACCCTTTTGCCTACGGCCTGCGCTTTATGCGCAGGATCCATGCGATCTTAGTGCAGACAAAGATCTGGATTCTGCGCATAAAGCGCAGAACGTAGGCATCTTGGTCTTAGATAATACGTTTAGATGCGTTTACCCTGGCCAGTTTCCCTTCGTTCTCTGTCCGAAAAAATAAATCCGAGTAGTTAATTTAAAAATACTTTAGATCAACAATTGACTCAAGTGATTTATTTATGTACAATAGGGTTAAAAATGACTAGGAGATAGAATGAGCATTAAAAAAAGTTCTAAAACTGTAGATAATGTAAACGCTTTTTTTAAGCCTGTACATCAGTTAATTGGTCATATTGCTACATATCCTTATACAGGTTGGTCTGTTACCGATTTTGTTCCCAGAAACAGGATACTCGAAGGCAATAGAGAATTCGGCTTGCAGATAATACCAGATGAATATATTGTACAAGCTACAGACATTGGGCTCAAAATGTGGTTTAGCCCGGTATTACTACCTGCAACATTCATGACATTGGCTATTGCCGTGACTGCAGAAGTAATAGCAGTAACTGCGCATTTACTCTCTCTGACAATAGCGAATCTGGTTGATTTGGTATCCAATGATTCTGATGCTGAATTAGAAAAGAGCTTAACACCAGTTAAATAAAGACGGTCTGTGGGGCAAAATGCCCCTAACCTTATTTATCAATCTGTTTTTTAAATAACTATGTCGTGTGGGTTTATGCACTTTGACGTCAGTTAACATTTTATTATGGACGTGAGCATCAATACTATCTGGACGTAAAAATTTACTCCCTGAAGGGGTTGCTCTGCGATTTATTAAACTACTCATCAGATAAAATGTAAAAATAATTAATCAAAACAGTAGAAAATATACATGAGGAAATAACCATGAGCATTAAAAAAACTGACAGTGCCTCAGATGAGATAAACGCTTATTTTATGTCGCATCATCGCACATACCTAAGACTTGCGACATTTCCTCTTACTGGTTGGAATATAACCGACATAGAAGATAGGGAAACAATAATAGATAGGGTCAGGCAATTTGGATTTTTCGAAGAAACATCGGAAGATCTTATAATACAAGTTATTGATATTATTGCCAAAATTCTTTGTGCTGGAGTAATTATTCCCACCCTGTGTATGTCATTACCTTTGTTTCTATGTCTTGAAGTATTTGTGGCACCGATGCATCTAATCATGTTTACATTAGTAGCAATACTTGAATTTATTATACCAATTGATTCTGATTCTGAACCAGAAACATCTCTGTCACCAGCTTTTTAATGGGAAGAACCGGGGCTAGAAACCTAACACACTAATCTGAAAAACTTTATTCAGATTAGTGCTTTGTGTAATGAGAAAACTAATAAAGACCCTCTTATTGTTTAAAAGAAATTATCATAAACAGGCGGCTATCGCCAAAAATGAAACTCATTCAAAACGAGACTTTAAATTTATGCTTAATTGGCCAGTAAACTTCATTTAAAAACGAATAATAAGGCTTTCTATCTTCTTTGAAAATTATGAAAAAAATACAATGCAACATTGCCGTTTTAAACAACATTTCTTAACATATATGCAACAATAAAGAAACAAATCTAACATTATGTTGCAATAATACCTCACTTTTGATATTATTTGACCACTTAAAATTTGTAACTGAAGTATAGGTGTCTTATGCATAATCTCCCTGAAGAATTGTATCATAGCCAAGTTGTTGGAAAAATGAGCTTTATTGTTCGAGTTTTACAACTCATAGATCCAAAAGGCTCGCTGCAAACGATTAGGAAGGATTATGCACGAGAAATTCAGTGTATTACTGACGCTGAAAAGGCCTTGCAGCAATTAACAGAAAATGACTGTAAAAATGAAAATTGCCAAGCTGAACTCAATAAATTTACAATTTTAGAACAACAAAGCAAAGCGGGGAAATGCCCTAGCCTGGATACGCTATCCCAAAATGCATGGATTATTCAGGAGCTTAGTCGATTAATTACCTTAATTCAACCGTTCTCACTCGATGAGGAAATGATTGAAGAAGCTTATTTAAAAATGAAAAATCAACCGGATTTATGGTCAAGTTTATATCACCATCAGTTGAATGATTTAGAACAATTAACCAACTCATTAGACGATATACCCCTGCCAAATCAGGTATTTTTTAATGCAATACTTTGTAAACTCAAATACCATCTAAGCACAAATGGCCTGGCAGATAACGACACCATTTCTACCGAACTGTTCAAACTCGCTAAAAACATGCAAGAAAGTGTGTATAAAAAAACGAATAAAGTGATTCCCTTATTTATTGCCTATCTGGAATCACAACAGTATTTATTACCTTTTGCAGGGGCTTTGAGCAAGGAAGATGAAACTAAAGTTATTGTGGAGCTCATTGCAGCATTCGCAAAAAAAATAAAAAATGCAACTCTTAACTCTCAGCTCAACAATTTAAGAGCAACTATCTGTTTGAATAAATCATTGCTTGACTCTATAAGCTCCATATTAACAAAAGATCATGCCCTTCATGATTTAAGATCCATGCGTCTTGATACACATTTTCTTAAAGCTGAAGAAATAGATGAATTATTTAAAAAGGCAATACGGGTTAGCCGGAAAAACGACGTAGAACTCACAAAAAATCTCTGTAAACTGGCATTACTAAGCAAAGCGTTTCCAAAAGCTAAAGAACTAATTAATAAAGACATAGAAAACATCTATCCCGAAATGACTGCTCAATTATTTACAAGTCCCAATTTTATTATGGGAATTATTCAGCAAGTTATCGAGGGACAAACGCCGATTCAAAATGGTATTGAACAAGAAACAACAAACCAATTAATAACCCAGTGTTATTGGTATTTAAACGAGCCTACTCACATACCTGAATCCATGGAGCTGAAAGATCTGTATGCCTTTATTAATGCCCGAATTCAAAATATCAACGAGCAAACTGAGCTACGCAAAAATCAACTGCAACAATTGGGCTATGGGTTCCCTTCTTTCGAGAATGTAGAGAACATTGTAAATTCATTAGATCCTCAAACAGATGAAAATATTAAAAACATTATTACAGATTTTTACACTGCCATTAAGGAAGCAAAAGAGCTGCAATTTTATCAACGAAAAAATTCAGCAAGCCCTAAGCAGCAATTTTATCAACCCAAAAACTCAGCAAGCCCTAAGCAGCTTGAAGAAATCACCGCCAAAGAATTTCATGCGTTTTTTGAGGCGTGCTGTGCAGCAGGCAAAAATGCAGCCCAACGTCTCGAAAACAATCGTACAGGACTGGAGCTGATCATGGATGTATTAAAATCTATTGCAAATTGGACTATTCGATTATTAAGCGGGGGAACAACTCCTCAGTTTTTCAAAAAACCTAAAACCGCTGTCGATGATCTTGTTCAGGCAGTTAATGAATTAAGAAAAACTCTGGAAAAGACCCTTCAACATATTGATTTCAGCGAAGAATCGCAACACAACATAACAGCTTAAGGTATATCACTTTTGGTTCAAACCCTATTCGTTTCAACGGATATTAATGAATAGGGTTTGCAAAATTATCACTATAATTTTTCTCAGTTTATTGCAAAACTCCCGCATTTTTAATGTCGTTCCCTCAATGTCTCAATCACCACATAAAAGACTGGAACCACTAATAAACTCAGAACGGTTGCAACCAACATGCCCCCCAGAACCGTGGTGCCTATTGAATGGCGGCTGGCAGCCCCTGCCCCAGTTGCCATTGTCAACGGCATTACACCAAAAATAAAGGCAAAAGCGGTCATTAAAATAGGTCTTAAACGTAATGCAGCAGCCTCTTTAGCGGAATTTATTATCGATGCACCATTTCGCCGTTTTTCTTTAGCAAATTCTACTATCAAAATCGCATTTTTTGCCGCCAGACCAATCAACAAAATTAAACCAATTTGAGCGTACACATCCAAATCGAGATGTCGGAGCATGAGTGCCAAACCAGCACCCAAAAGTGCCAGCGGAACTACCAATAAAATCATCAGCGGCATAGACCAGCTTTCGTATAAAGCAGCAAGAAACAAAAAAACAAAAATTAAACATAAGATAAAAATCAATACAGCCATATTGCCTGCTTTGAGCTGTTGATAGGTAATCCCAGTCCATTCCATAGCATATCCCTTAGGTAATTTTTCTGCCGCCAGGTGTTCTAAAGCGGCAATAGCTTCACCAGAGCTATAACCCGGGGCTGCGGCACCATTCAAATCAGCAGCATTGTACAGGTTATAATGAGGTATATTGTAAGCGCCATGAATGTATTCAACGTGCAGCAAACTGCTTAAAGGAACCATAGTACCATGATTACTTTTCACATAAAGCGCACTGATGTCTGTAACCTCTGCCCTTGCATCACCCTCAGCTTGTATCATCACTCTGTAGGTTTGCCCATATTTGGTAAAATTGTTCACGTAAAACGAACCTAAATAAATTTGCAAGGTTGCCAGTAATTCATCAATAGACACATTTAACGCCTTGGCTTTTGTTCTGTCTATATTCAAAAATAATTGCGGTACCTCGACAGACAAATCAGAAAATAGTCCCCGAATTGCCGGCTCATTATTCGCATCTTTCACAAATTGATTAACCACTGCGGCTAATTGATTAACACCTTGATTGTTGACATCCTCTATTTCCAGTTCAAACCCACCCACAGATCCTAATCCTGGAATAGTGGGGGCATTAAAGACACCTATTCTGGCATCGTTTATATCATTAAACTGCGCCTGTACCGTATTCATAATCCCCGTAACGCTCAGCCTTGGCGTTTTACGTTCTGACCATGGCTTTAATACGACAAAAAGCACCGCTGAATCAGGCTGATTAATTGCATCAATAATATTAAACCCATTAATACTGATTACGTTAGCAACACCATCTGTCTCCCCTAAAATCTTAAGGACTTTTTTGACTGTTTCTTCTGTTCTGTGAAGGGAAGAAGCATCAGGCCCTTTAACAGCAGTAATAAAATACCCCTGATCCTCTTCAGGTAAAAATCCGCTAGGCAAAGATTTAAAAATCAAAATGGTCACTGCACCTAAAAGGACAAAAATAATTATCACGGTTTTTTTGTGATTAAGACACCAGGTTATAGTCTTTGCATAATGATTGAGTATGACCTGATAAGCATGCTCAAACCAACGCAACAGGAAAAACCGAGGCTGCTCTTTCTGTTTCAATAACAAACCACAAAGAGCGGGACTTAAGGTTAATGAATTAATTCCAGATAATGCCACAGAAAAGGCAATAGCCAGTGCAAACTGATTATAAAGACTCCCGGTTACTCCTGGAATGAAAGCAACGGGTACAAACACAGCCAGCAGAATTAATGTTGTTGCAACTATAGGTCCTTGCACCTCTTTTGTTGCAAGCAAAGTGGCTTCTTTAATATCCGTGACGTTTTCTTCCAATTTTTTTTCAACATTCTCGACAACAACTATGGCATCATCAACCACTAATCCAATGGCTAGAACCAGTCCCAAAAGACTCAAGGTGTTAATGGAAAAACCGAATATTTTGAATAAAATAAACGTGCCAATCAAAGAAACTGGAATGGCAATACATGGAATCAGCGTGGTTCGCCAATTGTGCAAGAATAAAAAAACCACTATAAAAACCAGACCTATTGCTTCAAAAAGAGTAAGCACTACCTCAGTTAAAGACTCCTTGACGAATTGGGTGGTATCATAAACTATGGTGTAATCCATTCCTTTAGGGAATTGCCTTTTCATTTTATCCATTAGTGTTCTGATACCATCAGCCAACTGTAACGCATTGGCTCCCGGTAATTGATATACACCAAGACTGGCGTTGGGCTTCCCATTGAGTTGTGATGTATTGATGTAGGTTTGTGCGCCCATTTCAACACGCCCCAAATCCCTTAATCGAACTATCTGCCCATTATCTTTGGTTTTAACGATGATGTCTTCAAATTGGTGAACGTCGCTCAATTGTCCCAAGGTCGTAATTTGATACTGAAAAGGAATGGACTTGGGAACCGGGGGTTGACCAACGACTCCCACCGGCGCTTGATGGTTTTGCTCTTTAACTGCATTGATAACCTCAAGAGGAGAAATTCCCATACTGGCCAGCTTATCAGGATTTAACCAGATACGGATTGAATATTGCAGTAGGCCAAAATTATTTACATTACCAACCCCAGGAATACGTTCTATTGCTGGGGTAAGATGAATGTCTGCATAATTACTGAGAAACACATCATCCAAAGTCCCGTCAGGTGATATTAAATTAACCACCAAAACCATATCTGTAGACACTTTTTGAATGGTAATACCGGCCTGGATCACTTCAGGAGGAAGTAAAGAATTCGCAGTATTAACATTATTCAAAACATCAACAGCACCAATATCTATATCATACCCCACATCAAAAGTAATACTGATTACCGAATCGCCATTGTTGGTGCTGTTAGAAGACATATAAATCATCCCCTCCACACCGTTAATGTTTCGTTCAAGAGGAGTCGTCACCGTATCAGCCACTACCTGCGAACTTGCGCCTATATACTGAGCACTGACTTGAACTTCAGGAGGAACTATAGAGGGGTATTGAGCGACAGGCAGTGTAAAGATGCAAATACTGCCAACCAATACCATTAAAATGGCGATTACCATCGCAAAGACAGGCCTGTAAATAAAAAATCTAACCATTATTTGAGCCGTGTTGTTTTTGCAGTTCGGGCTTGACCGCATCACCCGGATTAATCTTTTGTAGCCCGTTCAAGATAAGTAAATCACCATCTTTAACGCCTGAGATCACAATATAGGATTGCTGATACATTCCGCTGGTGTGAATTACATGTGCCTCAACCTGATTTTTTTTATTCACCAGATAAACTGTTCTTTGCCCTTGCGATTCGATCACTGCGGTGGCCGGAACAAGGATGCACGACTCTTCTTTGGTAAGTTCAACATGAAGAGTCACATAAACTCCAGGCAAGAGGAGTTGCTCTGGATTCTCAACAAGTGCTCTCATCAAAATCGTAGAAGTTGATGTATCTGCCTGGTTATTGACTAAATCAACCTTACCTTTAAAGACGAGCTGATTACTATAAGGCAGGACAGCCTCAACATGAAAAGGCATATTTTTTCTGTAGTTAAGAAAAATAGCATAATCTTCAACACTGGGACTAAACATAACATAGATAGGATTTAGCTGAACAATATTAGCCAGTAGCGTATTGTCTGCGCCACCTACCAAATTTCCCAAATCCACGTATTTTTTACCAATTATTCCATCAAAGGGGGCCAACATGGAACAATAACCCAAATTAATCTCGGCAGTTGCCACTTGTGCTTTTTGTACCAGGGTTTCAGCCTGAGCTTCGGTATAGCGTGCATTGGCTTCATCAAAACGGGTTTGTGATACATCTCCTTTTTTAACCAGCTCTTTAAATCTCTGGTACTGTACCTTTTGATATTCCATATTAGCAATGCTTTTGGCCAACTGCCCTTTTGCCAAATCCAGTTGAGCCTGAAATGGTTTAGGATCTATGGCGTAAATTAACTGGTCCTTTTTAACCGGTTTGCCTTCGGTAAAATTTTTTCTAACCAAAAAACCCTCAACTCGTGCACGAATACCCACCTCAGCTACGGATTGGGTAATTCCTATATACGTCTTTGTTAAAGGAATTTTGGTAAAACCAAGTTGGGCTACCGGAACAAGGCGAGGAGTATTGGTGAGGGGTTTATTGTCATTACATGCCGCTAAAAAAAGTCCCATTAAAACTACTGTACACAGCAATATTGATTTAGAGGACATAATCGTGTCGTCATCCCTGCTTAAATAGAATTCCCTGTCTCACTGTGAAGCATGGTCAAAGCGTGGAGACAATTTAAAGAGTAGCACCATAATACATTGTTGCGTGACTTCCTTTTTTTTTGCAAGTCCGTCATCTAAAAATGTTCATCACTCCACGCTTGCGCATGTCCATTATTAGCCGTTGCATTCCAAAATTTTATAAATTCTGGATTAGACCGCAGCCAATGAATCCAGTTGAAACTCTGGAACAAGGCTTTTTAACAAAATAAGCAACTCATCATCCTGATGATCATGACAGGCCGTGTTTAACATCCTCATAGTTTGAGTCAGTTCGTACCAGTCTATTTCTCGAAACCGGGCTTTAAACAATTTTTCATGTTCGGTGGGCGCTAATTGTTCTGTTTCATGGAATAACTCTTCATACATTTTTTCACCAGGTCGCAATCCGGTGTACTCAATCATGATGTCCTTGCCTGGCTCTTTTCCCGCCAGACGAATCATTTGTTCTGCCAGATAACTTATTTTAACCGGATCACCCATATCGAGAACGAATATTTCACCACCATGGCCGTTAACCATGGCTTGTAAAATCAGTTGGCAAGCTTCTGGTATGGTCATAAAATAGCGTTGCATATCGGGATGAGTGACGGTTAATGGTCCCCCTGCTTGCAATTGCTTTTGAAACAACGGAACAACAGAGCCAGCAGAACCCAAAACATTACCAAAACGAACCGTAATAAATTGCGTTTCAACCCGTGTATTCAAATTCTGACAATAAATCTCGGCCACACGTTTGGTCGTACCCATAATATTCGTTGGATTAACTGCTTTATCTGTAGAAATCAAAATAAACTTATCTACCCCAACAGTCACGCTGGCTTTGGCAACAACCTGAGTACCCAGCACGTTATTATTCACGGCTACTCTGATTTGATTCTGTAGCATGGGAACGTGTTTGTAAGCTGCGGCATGAAAAACAATTTCGGGTTGAACTCGTTGAAACAAATGATTTATCGCTACTTCGTCAGTAACGCTGATTAATCCCAAATCTACAGGAATATCGGGAAAATTCCTTTTGAGTTCCTGCTCAATCTGATACAGATTAAATTCAGAATTTTCAACTACGGCAAGGCTCTGTGGATTTAAGGCCATCACCTGACGGCATAATTCAGAACCAATGGATCCACCCCCACCAGTAATTAGCACACGTTTTCCAGTGATCGTAGTCGCTATCTTGTCCCATTCGAGCGTTACCTGATCTCTTCCTAATAAATCTTCAATATTTACGGGTCTTAAAGCGTTGACCTCTACCCGTCCTGCGGCCAAAGCAGAAATACTGGGCAAAGTCCGGAAAGGCACATTACTGATTTCACATAAGGTTACAATTCGTCGCATGGTCGCTGAGCGCGCTGAAGGAATGGCAATGAAGATCAGATCGACCACGTTTTGTCTGACCAAGTCAGCGATTTGACGAGTAGTTCCCAATACTCTGACGCCATGAACTTCAAGCCCTCGCTTACTTATGTTGTCATCAACAAAACCTATAGGCTGGTAGTAACTGCTTCGCTTTAAGTCGCGAACTAACCCTTCTCCTGCCTGACCTGCACCAACAATTAAAACTCGTCTTACATCAGATATTTTACTGCTACGCCCTCTTCTGTCCCATTGCAATCTGACCAACAAACGACCACCGCACAGTATAGATGCCAAAATAATGCAATACAGAGGAAAAACAGAACGAGACAAATGGTGTAAGATTGAAGTCGCATAAAATACGGGGATGACCAGAATCATGGCAGCAACCGTAGCTTTTAAAATACGAACCACGTCATTTAAAGAAGAAAAACGCCACAATCCCCTGTAAATTTTAAAATAATAAAAACAACTGACCTGAACCACAAACAATAAAGCCAAGGCCACAAAAGAATGTGTTGACGTTAACATGCTTGGATAAGGCTGCATATTATACCGTAACCAGTATGCGGCGTACCATGCCACTGGGATTGCTGTTATATCAAAAAGAATAACTGGAAATTTTGACAGTAATTTTTTTGTTAAAATCTTAATTCTATGCTTCATATAATATACAGTTATAAATCCATTATAGTTAAAAAGGATGTTACACCATGTTACTCATCATCGCATTAAAAATTCGTAAACAATTCATATCGATACTTTGAATCAGGATTTATTGCGGTGAACGATTGGCGCATTGTATAGCCACTGTGACTGGAAAGCGCTGTTTTAAGACACTCATCACCGGGCTCGTAAAAAACTTGACCATTTTTTATCAAAGAAGTCAAAATAATTATTTCCGGCTGTTCGATCATCAGGTGCTGACACCATTTTTTATACCTTTGTTTTACAGAATAGTGCGTCATGGCTAAATTATTGAGACAAAAAGAATCAATAAAATGCAAGTCACTTAAATAAGGAATTAAACCGGAATCTCCCAAAACAACTCTATCATTAGTTCTGGAATGGGTATTCAACCACTGAACAACAGAGTACCGCAACTGTTCACCTCGCACCGGATTCTCAGTAAAATAGCGATATTGCCCCACAGACATCATGGGTATAAACAAAACCAGTATAAAGGCAAAAAGAACATAAAAAAGTCCTGACTTAATAGCGCTTTTCTCGTTCAATAGCGGTAAAACAAGTTGCTCAAGGCCCCGCAAAGCAAGGGGGATTAATAATACAAACGCCGGCAAGAAAAGGCGATTATCAAAGGCAACTACAGGATTAGCATCTCTAAGCAAAATGAGATAAACCAGACTGGGTAGCCACAAAAAAAAGTACCTTTTATCCCAGGCTTTGCAAAATGCAGGAATAGACAAGACAACAAAAGGCGCAATTAATTTTAAATAATCCCAATCCAGGTTATATAAAAATACCTCGTTAAAACCTTTGCAATAGACAGAATTGGGGAACAAATATCCATAATAACTCCAACGCCAGAAAAAATAAGGCAAATAAATTAAAATGACAGGAGCACTAAAACACACCATGCCTCTTTGGTACTGTTCCCGCATATTTTGCGGCCTATCCCACCACATAAGAAGAAAAAATAAAAGAACTAACGCAGGAGCCTCAGGCCGTGTCATTCCTGCCCATGCAAGTAAGACTCCTGCAATAAACAAGCTAAAAAGCCTGATTGTTCCTCGCACGTCACAACATGGAGCATATCCCATTCCTCTGAAGATAAAATACACAGCACCACAAATCAGTGCCTGATAAAAGGCTGTTTCTAAACCGCTAACAGCCCAGATGATTTGTCCTTTATACAATAAGGCTACAATGCAAGGAATAAGAGATACCCTTGGAGTGAACCAAAATCGGCTTAATAAATACAGAAAAATACAAAGACAAATCAAACCAGCAAAACCTGCCAATTTTAGAGTAAGCACCGGATCTGCATTGACTAATAAAGAACACGCAGCTAATACAACAAAAAAGAAATTGGAATATCCCTCAACCGGAGGCGAACCAACGTTCCATAGCAAACCATCTCCTGACACCCAATTTTTGGCATAGCGTAAGGAAATGTACATATCATCTACAGTAAAAGGCCAAATCGCCTGAATTTGTAACACCAGCAAATAAAAAAACAACAAAACAAAAAAGCCGTCATACCAACGCAAACCAGATTTCATGAAGTCAAAGCCATGAAAGTCAAAATGACGAAACAATAAAGATTCAACCGAGATAATCTGTCACCGAGAAATACATTAACAGGATCATCATTTTCAACATTACAGTGAGATAACCAGGCAAATCGCCATAATGCAATTGCAGCAAACGGCAAAGTTAATATAAAGAAAAATGACTCATCACGTGCATATACGGTGTAAAACAAGTAAGTACCAAAACTGGCTACTCCCGTTACAATAATAAGCTGTTGAAGAAGCGCAGGTTTGTATTTTCTAAGAACAATACGAGTGGAGTTTTTTAATCCTAAATGCATCTCCAATTGACGCTTGTTTAAAGCGATAAATAAACTTAACAAGGTTGCGGCAACAATCAGCCAACCCGAAATAGGAAGTCCTATCCCCACTGTTCCAGCAAGTACTCTGAGCATAAAACCCAAAGCAATGCAGCCTACATCAAGAATGGGTATTAACCTTAACATGTGGTTATATGCCAGATTAACCAATAAATACCCGGTTAGAATAATCGCCAGTTGTTTCGAGATAAAAGCGGCCAGAATCAATCCAGCAACCAAAAGCAAAAACAACATAATGACAGCATCGGAAACAGAAACCAGATCACTGGCCAGAGGTCTATGGCATTTATAGGGATGTAAACTGTCCTCATTCCGGTCTTGAATGTCATTGTAAATGTATACAGCACTGGATATCAAACAAAAAGACAATGAAGCCAATAAAGCGGGGACCAAATACCCGGGCACAGGCGTATAAAAATACCCCAGCATAACAAAGACCGATTTACTCCAATGAGATACCCTAAGCAGTAAAAAAAAATTAATTAACCTATTCATGAATCGTACCTTTTTGGAGACTGTCTGTAATTTAGTCTTTATTAAATGGACTTCTTTAAACCCAACCCTTTTTTTACCCTAAAAATGCGTCACACTTCAATCTTGCTCAATCAGCAAAAGGCTTGCCTAGAATAACTACCTCCACCCTTTTCTTCAACCATATCATTGGAAATTAAAATAAAAAAACAAGATTTTTTACGCCTGAACTCAAACTTATTGGGCAAAAATTTTATAAAAAATAACCAAATATGATTGCAATTAATCAATGAATTAGTAATATAAAAAATACTAAAGGAAATTCATCATAGGAAATGAGGTCTATTATGCGTTATATTCTACCACCGGGTGTATTTACAAGTATCAGTTTTTTGCGTGATGATTATCAAAAAGAACGTAAAGTCGACCTGGACAAAACTCCTTCCATGTTTGGTAAACCCATTATACTTGGCGGTACAGACGTAGTAGCACGTGACGTGCAAACAAAATTTATTAAAAAAATGCTCGTTGTTTTCTCAGCAAACCTGCTTCGTGACGAACAAGTTCAGACCATGCAACAGAATGCCACCTTATGGGCCGGTCCTTTGGAAGCTCATTTTATCGCCTCTAAAATCATGATTGCTGCGTGTATTTATGTGCAATCACAAATATCCAAACCAAAAAAAAACTCGGTTTTATATAATTTAATCAATAGGGATTTAGGTATAAATGAGCAAAATTATCTTGAAGAAGATGATAAATTAGCCTGTTATATGACTGCAAATCGCTTCATTAACTCATCTCTCATGGCGCTTACTCATGCCAATCAGAAACTTCGAGAAGCCGATATGGAACCTTTTTCAGAAGATGAGTGGAATGCCTTTTGTAAATACCTCGCCGGAATATGCGAAAATGCCAAAGAGGAAAATCCCTATAAAAATTACCCCATCACATCCATCACTCAACCCATGTTTGGGGCTGCCTTTGCCTACACAGGAGCAACCCTAGGTTGTATGAGTGGCCAAATATTGACTGACTCGGTTCAAGGTATTCCTGTAAAATTCCAACTTACTGCGCTAATTGGCAGCTCGTTATTGATGATAGGATCGGCAGGTCCTATGGGTGTGGCCTTATTCTCTCAAATTATTGCATGCAAATTAATCACAACTTTTTGCAGTATTAGTCTTGCACACATTCTTGGTACAGTAATGGGAATCATGGGACAAGGAGTTGGTGTTGGAGTGGGCTTACCTTTAGATGCTGCTTATAATTTACTTTGTAAAGCCTGTGCAATTATTAGCAGTTATTATTCGGAAAAACCTAATACTACAACAGGTATTCGCATTAAAGACGGGGCCCACATGATAAGTGGTGTTGAAATAAAATTCAGTCCTGACTCAGAAACCACCCCTGAACTGCACCCTGACGTTCAAGCAATTGAATTTAAAGAAGGAAATCTTTACATTAACCAAAAGCCATTTTTAATCGACGATATCAAGAGTCAGTTTCCTGCGGAAATTATCCAACAATTGCAACTGCAATTAAGCGGTCAAACTGACCAAAGCGCTCATGAAGAATCAAAACCAGCCAGTTCTTCACCCTTTCAACTTGAACTTACAAGTTAAGTTAAACCGGGTGCGTTCGCAACGCACCCGGATTACGCTCATCAACTGCCTACTCAATCACCAGGCCATCAAGATGAAAATCATTAATAACGCATTGTAACGTGTTCTTCGCCCAAAGTATTTTTTAAAAGTCCTATCAATTCATCGCTGGGAGTAACATGCCACTTCTGCGCCAGACTTAAGTAAGCCCGTGCAAATTCATTAGTATATAAAAACTGCACCACACAATTGCCCTGATGAGCCTGCAAAATAGATTGCAGCGTTGTCAAAACAGATTGACTTGACTGGCTTAACTTTAATTCCAAACATCGGGAAAATCGAGTGCGTGCGGACGAAATACTGTGAAGTTGACTAGCCGTCATTTTCACGCCCCCATTATAATCATCATGAGCAACTTCACCTTCTATTACCAACATGCTTCCTGAAGCCAATGGCTCACTATACAGATCAAATACTTCGCCAAAAACAACAACATCCATACGTGCAGTAGAATCATCCATACCAATAATCACTAATTTTTTGCCCCGTTTGGTAATGATTTTTCGAATTGCAGTAACCTGAGCGCAAATGTTTGCTTTCTTATGCATGGATGGATTGAGTTGACTGATGGGAATAATAAAATCGCCAAACTCTCGTCTGTACTGATCTGCAGGGTGACCAGTAAGATAAAAACCTAATACCTCTCGTTCCCCTTCTAGCCTGTGCGCCTCAGACCAAGGTTTGCAAGGCAAATAATCTTGTTCATCGGCTTTGTCTTCTAAAAGAGAAAACAAATCAAATTGGCCGCTTGATTGATTTTGGTGTTCTTTTTCAGCCACTTTTAATGCTTTTTCCAAAGAGGCAGTTAAAACCGCCCGCTCAACGTGCCAATCATCAAATGCACCGCTTTTAATTAACGCTTCCAAAACACGACGGTTGACTTTACGCAAATCCAGTCTTTGACAAAAACTGAATAAATCAGAATAAGGGCCATTTAAACTCCGCTCCTGAACAATGCAATCAATAGCAGACTCTCCCACTCCTTTAATCGCACCAAGACCATAAATAATGGTTGCATCATCTTTCACTGTAAAAGGATACATGGATTGATTGATCGATGGCGGCAAAACCTTGAGCTTCATGTGTGCGCATTCATCAATAAAAGTAACTACTTTATCCGTATTATCCATATCAGAAGACATAACCGCAGCCATAAACGCAGCAGGATAATGGGCTTTAAGCCATGCTGTTTGATAGGCAACCAAGGCGTAAGCGGCTGAATGCGATTTATTAAATCCGTACCCTGCGAATTTTTCCATCAAGTCAAAGATATGAGTCGCTACCTCTTCTGCGACACCTCGTTCTGTCGCTCCCTTGGTAAATATTTCACGTTGTTTTGCCATTTCTTCGGGTTTTTTCTTACCCATGGCACGACGTAACATATCAGCGGCACCCAGAGTGTAGTTAGCCAGAACCTGAGCAATCTGCATTACCTGCTCCTGATACAGGATAACGCCGTAAGTTGGTTTCAAAATGGGTTCCAAGTCAGGATGAGGGTAATCAACGGCGGCTCTTCCGTGTTTTCTGTCTATAAAATCATCCACCATTCCCGACTGCAACGGCCCCGGACGAAACAAGGCCACCAAAGCGATGATTTCTTCAAAACAATCAGGTTGTAATCTGTTGATAAGCTCCTTCATACCCCGTGATTCAAGCTGAAAGACGGCGGTTGTCTTACATGCCTTGAGCAAATCAAATGAACTGGTGTCATCGATTGGAATGTGACTAATGTCTATGGGAGCCAACCCTGACTCTTCACGCTGTTTGTTAACCGTCGCCAAAGCCCAATCAATAATAGTTAGGGTTCGCAAGCCCAAAAAGTCAAATTTAACCAGTCCTGCGGCTTCTACATCATCCTTGTCAAATTGACTGACGATTTGTGTCGAACCTTCTTCACAATAAATGGCGGTAAAATCAGTCAGCTGCGATGGAGCAATAACAACTCCTCCGGCATGCTTGCCCGCATTACGGGTAATTCCTTCCAGTTTTAACGCAAGATCAATTAACTCTTTAACTTCCTCTTCTTCATCATAGCGACGACGAAGTTCCGGCTCCTGTTCCATTGCCTTGCTTAAAGTAATGCCTATTTCAAAGGGAATTAATTTAGCCAATTTATCCACGAAACCATAAGGATGACCAAATACTCGCCCCACATCCCTAACCACAGCCTTTGCCGCCATAGTTCCAAAGGTAATAATTTGCGACACACTTTGTCTGCCGTATTTTTCAGCAACATACTCAATGACCCTGTCACGACCCTCCATACAAAAGTCAATATCAAAGTCAGGCATAGACACCCGCTCAGGGTTCAAAAAACGCTCAAAAAGCAGTTCAAATTCTAAAGGATCCAGATCAGTGATTTTCAAGGCGTAAGCAACAAGGGATCCAGCACCCGATCCACGGCCTGGCCCTACAGGAACACCGTTTTGTTTTGCCCACTGAATAAAATCCGCAACGATTAGGAAGTACCCCGCAAATCCCATGGTATTAATGACTTTCAACTCAATTTGCAAACGAGCATCGTATTCACTGCGTGAGGCATTTAACTCCTCTTCGGATTTATTGCGAAACAGGTGCCTTAATCGCTCCTCAAGCCCTTGCTCGGAAATCAGCGATAAATACTCTTCAACGGTTGAACCCTCTGGCACAGGAAAGTTAGGTAAATAATTATTACCCAGATTAAGGGTGACATTACATCGTTTACTGATTTCTACAGTGTTGGCTACTGCGCTTGGTAAATCCGCAAACAACGCCTCCATCTCTTCTGCTGAACGCAAATATTGCTGGGCACTGTACTGTTGGACTCGGCGAGGATCGGCCAAAGTATATCCTTCATGAATACACACCCTGGCTTCGTGGGCATCGAAGTCATCAGCGTCAAGAAATCGAACATCATTAGTAGCCACAATAGGTAATTGCAATTGTTCCGCCAGAGCAATTACTTTTTCGTTATATAAATCTTCATCAGCCCTGCCGGTGCGTTGAATCTCCAGATAGAATCGATTAGGAAAGAGACGCATCCAGTGTTTTGCCCTTGCAGTGGCAAGCGAGTCATCATCGGCCAAAAGTGCCTGCCCAATATCACCAGCTCTGCCCCCGGATAAAGCAATCAAGCCTTCAGAATATTGTTCAATCCATGCAAACTGCACACGGGGTTGCCCCTGATACTGTCCCTCCTGATAGGCTTTGGATACCAGGCAGGTTAGGTTTTTATAGCCTTGTGCATCAAGACAGAGTAAAACGAGAGAAGAGACGACATCGGGTAACTCAGGATTATGACAAGGCAGATCGCTGCCAATAATGGGTTTAATTCCTGCATCGACTGCGTTTTTATAATGCTTTACAGCCGCAAATAAATTGCAATAATCAGTCACTGCCACCGCACACATTCCCCGTGAAGGTAAGGTCTTCATGAGTGGCTTCACTCGAACCAGGCCATCAACCAAAGAAAACTCTGTGTGTACACGCAAATGAACAAAACGTTGTTGCATAAGAGGATAAACTCATTAAAACTAATTAGGCAACTTTACCCCAAATAGCAAGATGGGATCCACTAGGTTTTTCGATTTTTCTTTTTGCCGCATCATTTTATTAAACCCCTTTTTAAACACAGCACCCCGGATTCACGATTGGTGCGGGTCAAAAGCATCTCTAACGGCATCAGCAAACAGATTAATGGCCAGAACCAGAATAAACATAAAAAGAAAAGCTGCAAAAATTGGCCACCAAACCACCGGGTCACGAGCCAATTCCAATCGAGCACCATTAATCATATTTCCCCAGCTGATGGTCATGGGAGAAACACCCACACCGACATAAGACAATACCGCTTCAGCCATGACCAAAAAACTAAAATCAAGCACTAAGGTGATTATGATGATGTGCATGACATTGGGCAGCAAATGTTTATGAATAATGGTAAACCAGCTGCTTCCCAGGGCACGTGCCGCAATGACATAATCCACTTCACGTAATTTCAAGGCTTCAGCACGTAACAAACGGCACAAACTCGTCCAGCTGGTGACTCCCAAAATGAGGCATAATGCCAATAAACGTGCGTCTGCACTTTTTGCCAAAGTAGAGAATTGTTCTGGATGACTGGCTATGTAGGTTTGCAAGGATAATACAGAAGCCGTAATTAACAAAACACCAGGAATAGAGCTTAAAGTGGTATAAACGTATTGAATGATGTCATCGACCAATCCACCAAAATACCCGGCAACTATCCCCAAAAACAAAGCCAAAGGCAGCATAAACAAAGTAGTCAGTAAGCCAATAATCAAACCGGTTCTGATGCTTTTAACACTAAAATAAAAGATGTCCTGCCCAATCTGACCTGTGCCAAAAACATGAAAATACCGCGACAACCAATAACTCGATAAAACAGCAAAAGAAAGCAAGGCTAAGGTTAATAGTACACTTAACCCTCTGTTGCTTAAACGAAACAATGGCCTGGATTGAGTCCAGAGCTTCACCAGAACAACAACTCCCCAGACTGCAAATGTGATCCCAATACTAAACAACAAGGCTCGAAGTATTTCTCCTTTAATAATAATAAATTTATCAGCTTCATTCTTAATGGATTTTGGTGGATACTTTAAACGAGGATAAATTTGTTTTGTTATGCCATCTATCAGTTCGGTTTCTGTTACAAATAACGTTAAAGCAAGCGGAGCAGAATAGGTTTTTTCATAAGAGGTTCCCAGGGGTGCTAATATTTTATCCAATAAAGACTCAGCAACATCAGAACCAGCGGCGGTGGTTCTGAAATGAATGGAGTCTAATACACCCACTGTCAAAAATAACATTAATACAATGGCCGCACTCAACGCCATCGGTCTGTGCAGGATTATAGCAAAAGATAATCTGATGTGTTGCTTTCGCAAGCCTGCTAAAGTAACCAATCCCCCCAAAATTAAAAGGGTAAGAAAACACACATCAGTCCATAGAAATTCAAAGCTCATGATTCAACGCTCATCTGCAATTTAAAGTCCGTTAAAGTAAATGATTTCATGACAATCGCACCCTGGGGTCAACCAACATATAAGAAAAATCGGTCATTACCAATCCAATGATATAGAGAATTGAGCCGAGAAAAACCATAGCCCGCACTATGGCAAAATCTTGTTGCTGGATTGCGTCTATGATGTAACTTCCCAAACCAGGCACCCCAAAAAATGATTCAAGTACCAAACTGCCCATAAACAATGAAGGGATAATTACCACTACTCCGGTCAAAATGGGTAAAAGAGTATTTTTCAAAACATGTTTGAATAAAATGTGTTGCTCAGACAATCCCTTGGCTTTAGCAGTTTTAACGTAATCTTTGTGAATTTCTTCCAGGAATAAAGTTCTATACCATCGTGAACCCGATCCCAATTGACTTAACACAGCAACAACGACAGGAAGAATAATAAATTTAAGCGCTTCAAATCCGCCATCATAACCAGAAATAGGAAACAAACGCAGAATTTTTCCGAACAAATACTGCCCTCCTATGATGTAAAAAAGACTGGATATGGACATTAAAATGATACAAATCACCACCCCGGTCAAATCAAGATAAGATGTACGAAAAAAAGCCATACCCATAGCGAAAATAATATTAATCAAAATACCAAAAATTAAAATAGGCAGAGCAATAGCCAGGCTTGGCCACATTCTGTAGGTAATGTCATGGCTGATGTCCCTTCCAGAGTCCGATACCCCGAAATTAAACGTAAACAACATCAAGGATTTTTGATAAAACAAAGTCTCTTTAAGCGCATTAATTCCCTGTTTATTCTGGTTGATGAATAAAGGTAAATCATAGCCATGAGCCTTTTTCCAGTCATCAACAATGCGTTGATCAACATGTTTGTTGCCTAAATGCATGCGGGCAATGTCATCAGGCGTATTGATCATGAAAAAAAGAATAAAGGTAAGCAGGTTGATTCCAAATAAAATAGGAATGGCATACACCATTCTTCGAAATAAATAATGCAGCATTATATATTCGCCCTCTTTGCTGGTTGTTTTTCTTTTTTATGGTACGCAATAATTAATGGAAGAGTTAAGGCTGCCAGTAAAAGCAAGATAAGAATTAAAGGCCAAAATATCGGTTGATTCCATACCTCACGCAAGTGATTTCGTTCTTTAGTGTTGATGGATACATATTTCAAAGTGCCCAAAGCAATTGCATTGGGTTTGACATTAGAAACCCAACTTTGAGATAAAATAAAATCTTCTGGATGCATACCCCATATCCATGGAGCGTCATACTGAACCAGCTTTATCATCTTATCTATATACTTTTGCCGGAGTTCATCATTACTCCGATTTTTCATCAAATTAAACAAACGATCAAACTCAGGATTCGCATAATTAGCTGCATTTTCACCACCAAAACGCACTTTTCCATTTTTACCGTACAGTAAAAAGAAAAAATTTTCAGGATCTGGGTAATCCGCATTCCAACCCCAGCTGAATATTTGCGCATTCCCCATACGCATTTTTTCCTGAAAACGGTTATACAAAGTGGCTCTGATATCCAAATGAATACCGATACTGGCGAATTGTTTACGCATCCAATCCAGCATGGACTTATCCTCAGGCCCCCCCTTGGTGGTTACATCATAATGCAAAATTAAAGCTTTCCCGGTTTTAGGGTCAATACCACCCGGATATCCTGCTTGCCGCATGAGCCGTTTGGCTTCAGCCAGAGAGCGCCGTTTTTGCGTATTATTCGTCCATTGATACACATAAGGATTGATGCCCTCTTTTCCTTCCCTGTATCCAAAAATACCTGGCGGTATGGGGCCTTGTGCGGGAATACCTCGACCATTAAAAAAGATGGCAATATTTTCATCATAATTCACGGCAATAGAGATAGCCCGTCTTAATTTCCGCGCTCTTTCGCTTCGTCCACCTACTACACTATCGAGCATATTGAACCCCATATAATAGATATAAGGTTCCAAAGTTTGAGTTAAGTGCAATTTTTTATCGATCATTTCTTGACTTAAAATTGCCTCTCCAAAACGATTGATATGAATTGCTTGATCGAAACTGTCAGCGCTAACTCCGGATATGTCGTAGTAACCCTGGATGAATTTATTCCAACGAGGGATAGATTCTTTTTCAAGGGTATAAACTGCCTTGGTAATTAGAGGAAGTCTCTTGCCTATATTAGTTGTGTATCCATCACGTCTGTCTTTTTCTGTAGCATCAACCGGAAAATAAACCTCGCGATAATTAGGATTTTTTTCCAGTACCATTTGTCGGTTAGGATTATTTTTACTCAACATAAAAGGTCCTGTACCAACAGGATACCAACCAAAAGATAAATTTCTATCATCCATGTCTTCTTGTGAGTAAAACAGATCGGCTTCACAGGGAACAGGAGAAAAAAACGGCATAGCCAACCAAAATAAAAACTGCGGATACTGCCCTTTTAAGGTCAGCTCCATAGTGTAATCATCGATTTTTTTTACACCCTGCAGGGGATATTGTCGCAAATCAATAAAATGATTATTGGACAATGGTGCGTACGGAACCGTCTGCCCGAATTCTTTAAATCCTTCGATATACTGTTGCATCAATCCGTAAATGGGAGAATTCACCCCGGGATAAGCCATGCGTTTGATCTGGTAAATATAATCATCAATCACCAGTTCCCTTGTACCTGTGTACTTAAAATCAGAAAGCTGATTGATATCATGCTCATCAAGGTAATCTGCTGCTAAATGATGGTAGCGATATTCTCCTTTTTTTGTTTTGGCAAAAGCGGGATGCGGCTGATAATAAATTCCTTTCTTGATTTGAATGGTATAAACACTGTATGCGGCATTACTTTGTTCACTCGGCAAAAGCGGATTACGATGCACATCCAAAAAGGTAATTTGAGGCATCTGAGCAGCCGTTAAAGGAATCAACTTATAAGGTCTGGCAAAATAATCGTATTCCAACAAAGGCTCATAAATCTGCGCAATAAACAGGTATTCATTTGCAGAATAAGATTTTGCCGGATCAAGGGTTTTGGGCTGCTCAATAAACGAAGAATAATAAATATTCTCATCTGCCTCACTGTCTGGATATGGGTTATTAAGAACCCAGGAGCCCGCATGAACAAGCCCCAAAGTACACTGCAATAAAATTAACATCGCTGTTAAGATAAGATGCCGCACTTAATATCCCTGTGCTAAATTGAATAATTTATTCATAGAAGTATATCCCTATCTTCAAGTATTTAGCGAGTCTGTTTTTACCCTGCAGACAGCATTGCCCTGAATGCTTCTTCCTCCAGCACTTTAACACCCAGATCATTGGCCTTGACTAATTTGGATCCGGCTTCGCTTCCAGCAATAACATAATCTGTTTTAGTAGAAACGCTGCCGCTTACCTTGGCGCCCATCGAAAGCAACAAAGCCTTGGCCTCTTCCCTTCCCATTTCAGCCAAAGTTCCCGTCAAAACTACTGTTTTTCCAAAAAATGGATTCTCTTTATTCACTTCTTTCTTTTCGGTTTTAGGCCAGCACACACCAAGCGCTATTAAACGGTTAATGACCTCTATATTATGTGGTTGTGCAAAAAAGTGAACAATGTATGAAGCTCCTACAGGCCCTATGTCATGTAAAGACATTAATTCGTCAAGACTTGCAGATTGAAGTGCGCTAATATCCGAATAGTGCTCTGCTAAAACCCGTGCGCTGGATTCCCCTATTTCTCTGATTCCCAAGGCGTACAAAAATCGATTAAACGTGGTTTTTTTGCTTTGCTCCAACGCTAACAAAAGATTTTGAGCAGATTTTTTACCCATTCTAGGTAAATTTTCCAGGGTTGATAAATCCAACTCATACAGATCAGCAAGATGACGAACCAGCCCCTCATCAACCAATTGTTCAATAAGTACAGATCCCAAGCCCTCAATATACATGGCCTTACGAGACGCAAAATGCCACATCATCCTCTTTAATTGCGCCTTGCAAAACAAACCGCCTACACACCTGGCAATAGCTTCTCCCTCTTCACGAACCACATCCGAACCACACACCGGACAATGGGCGGGAAGAACTATAGCCTGAGTAAAATCAGGACGTTTGGCAGTCACAACTGCAACTACTTCTGGGATAACGTCACCTGCTCGTCTGATGATCACCGTATCACCAATACGAATATCCTTTCTGGAGATCTCATCCATGTTATGCAAGGTTGCATTGCTTACGGTCACTCCCCCAACATTGACCGGAGTAAGGCGAGCTACTGGAGTTAAGGCACCAGTTCGTCCAACCTGAAAATCAACAGCCAGCAACTGGGTCATTTCTTCAGAAGCAGGGAATTTGTGCGCACAGGCAAAGCGAGGAGCTCGTGATACAAACCCTAATTGCTGCTGCAAGGAATTACTGTCTATTTTGTAAACTACGCCATCAATTTCAAAAGGTAATTGCTGTCTTTTTTGCAGCATGTGGTGATAATAATCAAGGCAGCCTGTTATTCCCACTTCTTTTTTAGACTCAGAAGATACTCTAAAACCAAAGTCCTTGAGTAATTGCAACTGCTCCCAATGACTGTCAGGCAACTGATACCCTTCGCATGCACCAATGCCATAACAGTATATGGCCAGGGGACGACTTGCCGTTACTGCCGGATTTAATTGCCTTAAACTGCCCGCTGCGGCATTGCGAGGATTTACAAAGGTTTTTTCACCAGCCTCCCGAGCTTTAGCGTTGTATTGCTCAAAGCCCGCCTTGGGCATATACACTTCGCCACGAATTTCAATCAGGCCAGGTGGATTATCTGTTCTTAATTTCAAAGGAACCGAGCTGATTGTTTTAATGTTTGCGGTAATATTTTCTCCAGTAGCCCCATCCCCCCGTGTTGCCGCATGCGTTAATAACCCATGCTCATAGGTTATGTTCACAGCAAGACCATCAAGCTTGGGTTCACAGGTAAAGATAAGTTGTTGATTGGGTTCGTCCAGCTTGTCAGTTGCCCTCTTGATAAAAGCCTGCAGCTCCTCATCTGAAAACACATTGGCAAGAGATAACATAGGTTGTTTATGGGCAACAGGCATAAACGCATCAGCAGGGGTTCCGCTAACTCGTTGAGTGGGTGAATCTGCAGTCAAAAACTCAGGATATTGGGTTTCCAGTTCCTGCAGCGCTTTGAAGGTTCTGTCGTATTCTGCATCAGGCACCAACGGTTCATCGAGCACGTAGTAATGATGATCATAGGTTACAATTAAATTTTTAAGCTCTTGAATATGCTCTTTAATTTCATCATGACTCATTGAAAAGATTCCCGATTTAAAAAAAATCAGTTTACCACTTTTATTCCTGGTTTCGAATAACCAAAACTAAACTCTGATCCTATAGTTTTCTGCTTGAACCCCTAAGGAGAATTATGATATAGATACGTTTCTGATTTAGATAAGGTATTAAAGAAATGGACTTTCTACGCAAACTAATCGCCCTCTTTTTCGTGTTATTTTCACCATTTACCCAGGCGCTCCCAGACAATAAACCCAACCCGGGCGTGGCATTGGTTCATGGAACCCGTGATCACAGAGTAGATGCCTATGGCGGATATTGGAAAATTGATTTTATAGACAGTATGTCTAAAGCTTTGACCAAACCAGAAAATTTATTTGTCGTGCATTGCGACTTTAGTCAGTACATGTGGCACGAAGATGCAGCAAACTGTGTAGCAGATCAGCTGATTAATTTTATTAAAGAAAAAAAAATAAGCTCCATGACTGTTTATACCCATTCGGATGGAGCCAATATCATCCGCTGGATACTCTCCAATCCTACCTATGACCGTCGTTATCTGGCGCTAAAGCCCAAAATCAAGCAAGTTATCGCCATAGCACCGTCCAGTTTGGGAACTCCTTTAGCCGATGAGGTATTGGGTGGCGGTGTTCTTGAAACAAGCCTTGCCTGGCTTTTGGGCTATCTCTCCGATGCAGTAAAGCAGCAACGTGTTGGCGATATGCTCATTTACAACGACGAACTATTGCTCGGTGGTAAAGGCCGCCCCTCACTGTCTACGCCCTTCAAAGTCATTGTTGGTACCGACGTTCAGGCATCCCCATTCTCATCGTCAAGTTACTGTAATGGGTATTTGCTTAACAGTGGATTAAAGATTACGAAACTTTATCTGGATAACTGTGCCGATGGATTTTTAAATTGCACATCGCAATTGGCTGCAGGCGAACTGTTGTTCTACGACAAAGATAAAACAGAAAACCGCATGCCGCTCAGTCATAACCAAAGCCGTCACTCCTGTTTTGGCTTTGATAATATTCTGATAAGTACCTTATCTACAGAAGGAGCGGTACAATGAAAAAAACGCAACTGATACTCTGTTCTGTCTTGTGTTTTACCCAGGCGCAGGCGCTAACCTTACCTAGACAGCCCGTAAAATCATACGATTGTGATGTATGCAGCCAATTATCTCATGAGAATTTACAAGATAAATGGAGCATAACCAGCGAACCGTTTAATTTGCATGTTAACAACAGCCAAAAAAGTTACGGTTACAAACAACGCATAAGCCTCAAACAGCTGCGTACCGGAGTGGCGATCACAACAACTGCGCCCGGAGCTGTAATACGCATTACTCCCATGCAAAAAAACAGACAAATTCCACAACTCGTCATAAAGACCCCAAAAAATCAATTATTAAAAGCACAAAATGCCTCAGCATTATTCAGCCAGGATGAACCCTTTGGCGATACAAGCTTATCCAGTGCACACCAAACCATGATGCAGTTAAAACCGGAATTAGGCGCTGGAACATTTATTATTAAAAGTGAAAAAAACCTACCAAACGACTCCGATACTTATTTAGTTAATGTCTTTGATAAATTTTCTGCCACTTATCTCGAAGTACAAACTGACTCCATTCATTATCAATATGGCGACAAACTGACTGCAAAAATCACACTGGCCGACGATTGTACTGAATACGATATTTATGACATAGACGCTCAACTGATTGGTCCGGGTGGAAAATACATTCCACTGGATTTAACAAAAGTTAAGAAAAACCAATTTGAAGCAGTCGCAGTTCTGGACTCCGAGACTAATGATCATGGGGAAAACTGGTATCTTGAAGCAAACATTCTCTCTGAATACGGACCCAGCCTGATTCGGCGCAGCGGGCATACTGCTTTTTCCTATGCAGTACCCTCAGCCAGTATGCTAAATGTTAAAAAGTTAGCAACAAAACCCTTAACCTTTGTTGCTACATTAGATGTAGCGACTGCAAGTCGTTACGCCTTACAAAGTGTTCTCTACAAAAAAAGTGCTACAGGCGAGCCCATACCCATTGAAACCTCGCAAAGTGCACAATGGCTTGAACCCGGAAAACAGATTATTCAGTTTACCTTTGACAATTCCCATCAGTTATCAGACGATACACTCTATTTAGGTTATTTACGCTTGATAGATTACGGGCAATTGAAAACGGTTTATCAGTACAATCAGCCCATCAAGCTCACCCAACTTGTGGATTAGTGCATGACGTTTTTTTCTTCTTTAAGCCTGATGGAGGGCATAGCCTGTGCTTTTGCCCTCCAATTGTTTCTTACCCTCTGGTGTATCAGAAAGCAAAAACAACAAAAAATCCTTAGCGAATGCATTCATGAAAAAATTCAGCATGCCCTGACCTCTCAGTTGCATC
Organism: Legionella worsleiensis; assembly: GCF_001467535.1. GTDB lineage: Bacteria > Pseudomonadota > Gammaproteobacteria > Legionellales > Legionellaceae > Legionella > Legionella worsleiensis. The sequence continues at coordinate 52,347 of NZ_LNZC01000022.1, read as the reverse complement.
AGCTGCATCTTGATTTAAGCCAATCCCAGCAAAACAGTCAAAATAGTGTTAATGAAAAAATAGCTCGAGGTCAGCTGATTACCCAACAAATTATCAGCGATACGGTCCAAAAACAAATGACGGACGTCAGAGAGCAAATGAATCATAGTTTTCGACAACACGCCAGTTCGCTAACCTCTCATTTACAGCTTCTCACAGAAGAGATACGAACGCATCTAAACAGCCTGACCCAACAAGTCAATCATAAATTAACCGAAGGGTTCGAAAAAACTTCATCAACATTTATTGATGTAGTCAAAAGACTTACCATTATCGATGAAGCCCAAAAAAAAATTACCGAACTGTCCAATCATGTGGTGAGTTTGCAAGATGTTTTGGTGGATAAAAAAGCTCGCGGCGCCTTTGGTGAAGTACAGCTTGCTACCCTAATCAGCAATATGATCCCGGCATCTCATTACCAGATGCAATACACTTTGAGCAATCAAAAGCGTGCTGATTGTATTTTATTCTTACCTGAACCAACTGGAAATGTAGTCATTGATGCGAAATTTCCTCTTGAAACCTATCAAAAGCTAATCAACACAGATGCCATGTCGGTAGAAAGAAAATCCATCCAACAGCAATTTCGGCAGGACATCCAAAAGCACATCAAGGATATAGCGGAAAAATACATCATTCCCAATGAAACAACTGATGGCGCCATGATGTTTATCCCTGCAGAATCTATTTTTGCCGAAATTCACGCCAATTACCCTGATCTCATTTCCCTATCGCAACGCCTGAAAGTATGGCTGGTATCCCCCAGCACACTGATGGCTGTATTGACCACAGCTAAAGCAGTACTCAAAGACGATGCAACCCGAAAACAGGTTCACATCATTCAAAAACATTTACATGCCCTCGCAGACGATTTCCAAAGATTTGAGAAACGCATGGATAAATTATCCAAACACATCGATCTGGCTCATCAGGATGTTAATGAGGTGAATACTTCAGCTCGAAAAATTACTTCACGTTTCCAAAAAATTGAAGCTGTTGATATAGAACTGGATGAACCTGAATTAGCTCAAGTTGACTTAATCGAAACAGAATAACCCAAAGTCATAACGCCCCGCTTTTAAGTAACGTTTTGCAAGGAAGAGTAAATAGGGTTACTTGCGCAAAATGAATAAACAGAAAGCGACATCCCGCTAAGTTTGAAGCGATGACTTGATTTGTCAGCTCCTTGCCAGATAAAGCACCGATTAGTTGCATTCTAAATGCCACTGACAGTTCATCAGTCCTGAAACCCACCTCCAGGGTAAACGCATCTAAACGTATTATCTAAGACCCAGATGCCTACGTTCTGCGCTTTATGCGCAGAATTCAGAACTTTGCCTGCACTAAGATCGCATGGATCCTGCGCATAAAGCGCAGGACGTAGGCAAAATGGTAGAGATTTATGTTCATAATTTAGATGCGTTTGCCCTGAACGTACCTCTTTTGGAGATGCACAATACACAAGATACAGGTATAATGCCTCACCTAAAGGTTTTGACTGCATCACCATTTCATGAATACTGAAACACTGATTTACCATCCAACGCAAAACAAACACATTTGGGGGCAACTTTACGGCAGCAGCCTGGCTCTTGCCTTGGCTGAATATTGTCAGGAAACGCCTGGAATCAAGCTACTGATTGCTCAGGACAATCTCAGTGCAAGTCAGCTGCAAGACGAACTGCAATTTTTTCTTAATCCGCAAAAACAACAACAAGAACTGTTATTTTTTCCTGATTGGGAAACGCTACCCTATGATCAGTTTTCACCGCATCAGGACATAATTTCTGAACGGCTCTACACTCTAAGCCGTATGCAGCAGGTGAAAGACGCTGTAGTCATTACCTCCGCCAGCACCTTAATGCACCGACTATGCCCGCCTGAATTCTTACATCAGTATGCTTTAATGCTGAAAGAGGGGCAAAAACTCGATCTCAATACCTTCAGACACCAATTGCAACAGGCAGGCTATCACTGCGTTAATAAAGTACTGGAGCATGGCGAATATGCTCTACGAGGTTCGATTATAGATGTTTATCCAATGGGGAGTGGCCTTCCTTTTCGAATCGAATTATTCGATGATGAAATAGACAGCTTAAGGCGTTTCGACACAGAAACCCAACGCACCATAGAAAAAATAAAGGAAATTAACGTACTACCCGCTCGTGAATTTCCTTTAAACGAGCAAAGCCAGACGCTGTTTAGAAGAACCTTTAGAGAGCTGTTTCCGGGTAATCCCAGTCAATGCCCCATTTATGAATCCATTTCCAATGGCCAATTTCCTGCCGGAATAGAATATTATCTTCCCTTGTTTTTTGAAAAAACCGTTACTTTTTTTGATTACCTTCCCACTGATTCCAAAGTATGTTTAATTGAAGACATTCAGGACAATGCCGAACAATTTTGGCACGAATTAACCGAACGCTACGAACAAAGACGTTATGACATCAGCCGCCCAATACTAACTCCCTATGCCTGCTTCATCACTCCCACAGAACTATTAACCCATGCCAATACATACGAGCAATTGCGTGTATTCCATAAACCCTCTTCAAAAAAAGGCGCTGTGGTTAATTTTGATATTGGTAAAGCACCTCAATTACCTATAGACAGAAAAAATCAGGAGCCTTTAGAACAATTAAGTCGCTATTGCACAAAAACTGCATTTAGATATTTAATCGTTGTTGAAAGTGCCGGACGACGTGAAGTCATACTTGATTTACTCAAAGTCAGTGGCATCGTTCCCAAAGTAGTCCACTCATGGGTTGACTTTATTCAGGATGATGCACCAATCAGCATTACAACAGGACCACTGATTTACGGTTGCGAATTAAATAACCGCAATATTATCCTAATCGTAGAATCGCAATTATTTGGTGAACAAAGCACTCCACAACGCAGAGCAACACAAAAATCAGTAGATCCTGATTTGATTATTCGTGATATGGCGGAGTTAAGATTAGGTGCTCCAGTAGTTCACCTCCAATTTGGCGTGGGAAGGTACCAAGGACTGCAATATATCAGCACTAATGGTATCTCCAGCGAATTTCTGGTGCTTGCCTACGCAGGTGACGATAAAATTTATGTGCCTGTCACTTCGCTGCATTTGATAAGTCGCTACACGGGAGTAGACAGTGAACATGCTCCCCTACATAAATTGGGCACTGATCAATGGCAAAAAGAAAAGAAAAAAGCGGCTGAAAAAATTCACGATGTTGCTATTGAATTACTGGATCTCTATGCCAAAAGAGAAGCCCAACCCGGACACCAGCATGAGTTTGATCACAGTGAATACGTCAAGTTTGCCAGTGCGTTTCCCTTCACTGAAACGGCAGATCAACTGCAAGCCATAGAGCAAATCGTTAAAGACATGCAATCCCCAAGACCCATGGACCGATTAATTTGCGGGGATGTGGGCTTTGGAAAAACTGAAGTAGCCATGCGAGCGGCTTTTGTGGCCGTGCAAAACGGCAAACAGGTCTGCGTCCTTGTGCCTACTACCTTACTGGCAGGTCAACATTTTGAATCCTTTCGCGATCGTTTTGCAGATTTTCCCATTACTATTGAGCTGCTATCTCGATTTCGCAGCACCAAAGAATCAGAATCAGTACTGCAATCGCTATCATCAGGCAAAGTTGACATTGTGATAGGGACTCATAAATTATTACAAAGCAGCATTAACTTTAAAAATCTGGGCTTGTTGATTATTGATGAGGAACATCGCTTTGGCGTCAAACAAAAAGAACACATGAAGTCATTACGTACTCATGTAGACATCCTGTCCATGACCGCAACACCTATACCCAGAACCCTCAATATGGCCATGGCAGGCATACGAGACATTTCCTTGATAGCAACGCCGCCTGCAAAACGCCTGGCGATTAAAACATTCTGGCAAGAAAAGAAAGACATAGTCGTCAGAGAAGCTGTTCTTCGGGAAATTCTCAGGGGCGGACAAGTATTTTTCCTGCATAATAACGTGCAAACCATAAACAGAATATGCCAGGATCTGCAAACCCTGGTACCCGAAGCAAAAATTCGCAGTGCGCATGGACAGATGCGCGAACGAGAACTGGAACGGGTGATGTCTGACTTTTACCATCATCGTTTTAATGTGTTAGTCTGCACAACTATCATAGAAACCGGTATAGACATACCCACAGCCAATACAATTATTATTGATAGAGCCGATAAATTCGGTTTAGCCCAACTGCACCAGCTCCGTGGCCGTGTTGGACGTTCTCATCATCAAGCCTATGCATACTTGTTAACGCCAGACGAGAAAACATTAACAACTGATGCAGTAAAACGTCTTGAGGCCATAGTGTCTCTTGAAGATTTAGGAGCAGGATTTACCCTGGCAACTCACGATTTGGAAATCAGAGGCGCTGGAGAATTACTGGGAGAAGATCAAAGCGGTAACATGCACGCCATAGGCTTTAATTTATTTATGGAAATGCTCGATAGAGCAGTACATGATTTAAAAGCAGGTAAAATTCCTGAACTATCAGCGCCCATGCATCAGGGGCCAGAAATTGATTTACGCATCAGTGCAGTCATACCTGAAGACTACATAGCAGACATCCATAATCGTTTGATCATGTACAAACGTATATCCAATGCCAAAAACAAACAACAGATCCATGACCTGCAAATAGAACTTATAGACCGATTTGGTTTATTACCCCAACCAGTGAAACATTTGCTGCTCATCACGGAACTTAAATTAAAGGCAACAGAATTAGGCATACATAAAATCAGTGCCAGCGGAGCGCAAGGAAAAATCGATTTTAGCGAAAAACCAGCTATTGATCCCGGTGCATTAATTCATCTGATTCAAGTTCACGCCCAACGCTACAAGATGGAAGGCCCACAACGATTACGCTTTACTCTGGATAGCACAGTACCCGAGGAGCGTATTTTTGAAATCGATTCATTATTAAATCAATTAACCGGCTCAACGAACTCAAAATAACATAGGGCTGCTTTCAGTCCGTCAACCGGAGTTCGTTGCATCTTTCTGACCAGACAACCAGTTAACTCAAGGTGAGTTATGCCTGCATTAAGACTCCCAGACTATCGCTTGATGATTGAGCAAAACATCCTCAATCAAACGCTCATATTTTTGCTCCACAACTCTGCGTTTTACTTTTAGCGTAGGCGTTAACATATCATTATTTGTACTCCAGGCATCTTTTAACACAATGATATGGCTGACTTTTTCAAATTTCATTAACTGTTCATTAACTCGATGCAAGCTGTGCTGTAATGATTGGTTAATTTTATCCCTGTTTTTGTTTAACCGAGCGGCATCAGTTAGAGTTATCAAAAGCACATTAGTGGGTAGGCCTCGTCCAACCAGACACAATTGGTCAATATCGTTGTTTGTGGTGAATCGTTTTTCTATAGGAGAAGGTGCCACAAATTCCCCGGTCTGATTTTTAAAATGTTCAGACAGCCTCCCCAATATCTTGACCCTTTGTTCTGCGTCAATTTCTGCAACGTCGCCTGTACGCAACCAGCCGTCAAAAAATGCATTCTTTGATGCCTGCTTGTCTTTATAATACCCCGACATAAGACAGGGGGAATGGATTAATAATTCAGAATCTTCACCTAATTTAATGGCAACATCCAATCTTGGAGTACCTACATAACCCTTTCTTTGTTGGTTAAGTAACGTTAAAGTCGCATAAGCCAGATTTTCTGTTTGACCGTATCCTTCCTGGATGTTTATTCCTATTTTTTCAAAAAATTCAATCATAGGAACAGGAAGATGTGAAGCGCCAGAAAATGCATTCAAACACTCGTTCAAGCCAAGGTTATGGATTATTTTCTTTTTAATCAATGAGGATATAAATGGTATTTTTAGTAACAGATTTAACTTGGCAGGCGGTAGTTTTTGCTCAATTTTTTGCTTAAATACGCCCCAGATACGAGGTACTGCTGTAAAAAATGTAGGCTGGATTTCTTTTAAATTTTCAGCAAATTTTTCCAGACTTTCAACGAAGGAAACGTCACAATCAATGGTAAGACTGGCCAGCTCGATTGCAGAGCGCTCATAAATATGAGCCAAAGGAAGATATGAGATTAGTTTGTAATAAGCTGCGTTTTGGACACGCAAAAGATCTTTTGGAAAAAGAGTAAGGTAATTGGCTATGGTTTTATTGGGATACATCGCTCCTTTTGGTGATCCAGAGGTTCCCGATGAATAAATAATGGTATACAAATCATCAGGCCCAGGCTCACTCAAATCAACCAAAGGCTCATACGCCATCACCTCAGCCCAGGTGTAATCGACCTTTAAATCAGAATGATAGTTAAAATTTACTGTTATATAACCTTCTGGAATGTACTGACGAACCTGTTGATGGCGATCCAGCTTGCCTATAAAAACCACTTTAACATCACCATGGTGCAAAACATAGCGGGCACTGTCTTCATTTTGATTGGCAAACAAGGGAACATTGACCATTCCGGCCAAATGAATGCCAAAATCAGTAATAAACCATTCAGCACAATTTTTAGAAATTATGGAAACATGGCTTCCTTTCTTTAATTTGAGCTGATGAAGAAATCGGGCTACCTTGCGTGCTTGCAGCATCACCTCTGCCCAAGTGTATTCGTGCCATACCCCATTTCGAGGTTGTCTTAAATACACTCTGTTGGCAGATTCCTGTTCCTTTTTTAAAAGCAACTGAAACAAGCTGTTAGCTTTTGTTTCATCATGCATGGATTATCCGTTTATTGGCCAGTTGTATATAATTTTAGACCAATAAACGTAAAAACAGAGACTTAAAAAATTAGCGGGTTCCACCAACCGTTAAAGCATCAATTTTAAGAGTTGGTTGTCCAACGCCTACAGGAACAGATTGTCCATCCTTACCGCACACCCCTATTCCTCTATCCAAAGCCAAATCATTACCTATCATACTGATTTTTTTCATCACATCAGGGCCATTCCCAATCAAAGTCGCACCTTTAACGGGTTGAGTTACTTTTCCGTGTTCGATTAGATAAGCTTCACTTGCTGAAAAAACAAATTGGCCCGAAGTAATATCCACTTGCCCACCACCAAAATTAACAGCATACAATCCGTATTCAACGGAACGAATGATTTCTTCAGGATCATGCTGTCCTGCCAACATGTAGGTATTCGTCATTCTGGGCATGGGAATATGGGCATAGGATTCTCGGCGACAGTTTCCTGTTGACTGCATCCCCATCAACTTGGCATTTAACTTGTCTTGCATGTAATTCACCAGAATGCCATTTTCAATCAAGGTAGTGCATTGCGATGGAGTTCCCTCATCGTCTATGGTTAATGAACCCCGTCTATTGGCCAAAGTACCGTCATCAACTACTGTAACCCCAGGCGCTGCAACCTGTTGTCCCAAGCGACCAGAAAAAGCGGAAAGCCCTTTGCGATTAAAATCTCCTTCCAAACCATGACCTACGGCCTCATGTAATAAAACTCCCGGCCATCCTGGGCCTAAGACCACAGGCATAGTCCCCGCTGGAGCTGGCTTTGCTTCCAGATTGATCAAGGCTTCACGAACAGCCTCCCTTGCATAAACCAAGGCATTATCACGTTCTGTGAAATATGAATAAGCAACCCTGCCGCCACCGCCGGTTCGTGCAGACTCACGTCTTCCTTGCTTGTCCTCAACAATAACACTCACATTAACACTGACTAAGGGTCGAACATCAGCAATCAATTGCCCATGCATTCCGGCCACCATAACTACTTCATAACAGCCACTTAAGGATGCATTCACTTGAATCACTCTGGGATCAATACTGCGAGCCTCTCTGTCAATTGCCTCCAAAAGGGCGATTTTTTCCTGTTTCGTCATGCCCTCTATAGGATTAAGAGACTCATAACGGCTGACCGGTGAACTCTTGACATGAATGGGTTGCACCACTTTGGAACCAGTTAGGGCAATGGAGCGAGCGGCATCTGCTGCTCGCAACATGGAAGATAACACGATATCATCACAATAAGAAAAACCTGTTTTATCACCACTAACAGCCCTTATACCTACGCCTTTATCCAAAGAATAACTTCCACTTTTCACTTCAGAATCTTCCAGATACCAGGATTCAAAACTGCAGCTTTGAAAATACAAATCAGCATCATCAATATGATGATTCATCATGGTTTTAAATAACTTTTCTATTCCTGATTCATCAAGAGCAGCGGGAGCCAGTAACAGTTTTTTTGCTATTGCAAGAGCGTGTGTCATTTCTTTACCTATTCGTTGATTATTCAGGATCATGCTAAAACATGATGTTCCATACAAGGAAATTGCTTTCTTAACTGATCCAACCGTTGCAAATCAATATCGGCAGTAATCATGCCAGAACCAACCTGCTTTTGCGCCAAAATTTTACCCCAGGGTTCTATAACCATACTATGACCATAAGTTGTTCTGCCATTTTCATGAACTCCACCCTGATTGGGAGCTACAACATAACACAGATTTTCTATGGCCCTTGCTCTGAGCAGAACTTCCCAATGAGCAAGACCGGTGACCTCGGTAAATGCCGAAGGAATAGTAAACAATTCGGCTCCTTTTGCTGCCAGTTGTTGATATAATTCAGGAAAACGCAAATCATAACAAACGGAAAGTCCAATTTTACCAACAGGTGTTTCAACAACGACTAGATTGTGGCCACGTTCCACAGTGAGCGATTCCTGATGAGCCTCATGCTCAGAAACACGTACATCAAACAAATGTATTTTATCATAACGTGCAACATGCTGCCCCTGATCGTCATAGACAATGCAGCTTGATCTGACTTTACTGGTCATTCCTTTAACAGGGATAGTACCAGCAACAACCCATAAACCATTTTTTTTCGCTAATTTGCTGATTTTATGCTGAATTGGCCCATCACCGTAGGTTTCGGCAAGGTCTAGTTTATCAGTCTCTTTAAGCCCCATAAATGCGAAATTTTCCGGTAAGACAACCAGCTCGGCACGCTCATTACGAGCCTGCAACATAAAATGCTCAACCTGCTGTAAATTCTCGTCAATCCTGGGTGAAGACACCATCTGTAACAAAGCAACCTTTTTCATGTTATTTCCATAAGTTTCACATAACCCGATAGTACTATACCTCAAGTATAGAGCACTACAGAATCGTCAATACATTGAGATTAAATAACTAAATTGACAGAACACCATTTTCAACTTAATAATAGCGTGTCAGTATTCGTCTAGTTAAAAGTCTGGAGTGCACTGCCCAAGTAAATTACTTGAAAACAGGAAACCAGACCATAGATATGCTATACTCAACATAAATAAACTGGAGTTCTCAATATGAACCGAAATGATGTCACTCTTCTAACTCAACGTAGCGAATCAGTGCTTGCAACCAACAAGGTACTGCGTAATACCTACCTTTTGCTGAGCTTGACCTTTGTATTCAGTGCCTTCACTGCATACATGTCTTTTGCCAGCGGTGCCGGCCCAATGAATCCACTGCTGATGATAGTCGGAGTCTATGGTCTCATGTTTTTAACCCAAGCATTAAGAAACAGCGTCTGGGGTCTGGTCAGCGTCTTTGCTTTTACCGGATTTTTGGGATACACCCTTGGCCCACTGTTAAACTACTACATTGCCGGTTTTTCTAACGGTCCCCAGATTATTGCAACAGCCTTAGGCGGTACTGGAATGATATTTTTTGCCCTTTCAGGCTATGCCTTGACAACCAGAAAAGATTTCAGCTTCCTTGGCGGATTCCTTTTCGTAGGCGTGATGGTTGCACTGCTGGCCATGATAGCAGGTATATTCATTCAAATCCCTGCCTTACAATTAGCAATTTCTGCAGCTTTTGTATTAATTTCCTCAGGTTTAATTCTTTTGCAAACCAGTGCAATTATTCACAGTGGTGAAACCAACTACATTTCTGCAACAGTTGGTTTATTTGTATCCATATATAACTTATTCGTCAGCCTGCTTAATTTGCTAAGCGCTTTCTCAGGTCGTGACTGACAACGTCTCCTCTACCTGGATCCCGGCTTTTGCCGGGATTTTTTTTACTTACTAAATCAAGTCGGTCTTGCATATCATTGACAAGTAAAACCCCTAAAGTAGCCTGTATTAGACGAAGTCGTAATACAGGTGGTCGATTCCCTATCTTCTCAAGTCGCAAAAAAACAGACGCACCAAATGAATCACCTCGACAACCCCCAGCCATGAAAAAACATTCCCAGATTAAACACCCTGTAATACGACTCCGTCTATTACAGGCTACATCAACGGATTTGTGACTCATTTAGCATATGTAGCCTGTATTAGACGAAGTCGTAATACAGGTGGTCGATGCCCTATCTCCTCAAGTCGC
>NZ_LNZC01000022.1:238-41949 GCF_001467535.1 Legionella worsleiensis | reverse complement strand
CTCATTTAGCATATGTAGCCTGTATTAGACGAAGTCGTAATACAGGTAGTCAAATTCCCTATCTCATCAAGTCGCAAAAAAAAAACAGACGCACCAAATGAATCACCTCGACAACCCCCAGCCATGAAAAAACATTCCCAGATTAAACACCCTGTAATACGACTTCGTCTATTACAGGCTACATCAACGGATTTGTGACTCATTTAGCATATGTAGCCTGTATTAGACGAAGTCGTAATACAGGTAGTCAAATTCCCTATCTCATCAAGTCGCAAAAAAAAACAGACGCACCAGATGAATCACCTCGACAACCCCCAGCAATGAAAAAACATTCCCAGATTAAACACCCTGTAATACGACTTCGTCTATTACAGGCTACATCAACGGATTTGTGACTCATTTAGGCGTAGCCTGTATTAGACGAAGTCGTAATACAGGTAGTCAAATTCCCTATCTCATCAAGTCGCAAAAAAAAAAAGACACACCAGATGAATCACCTCGACATCATCCTGACATTAAAAAACGCCCCCAGATTGGACACCCTGTATTACGACTTTGTCTAATACAGGCTACAAAACTGCTATCAAAAGAGCAGAATTAATAATACCTTAAGTAAGAAGTGGTAAAGTAATAATCAAAAATTAGCTTTAATTTAATTGTAAATTTAACTCATTGTTCCTCTAAAAAAAATAGACTATCCACACAGGTAGGAGATACTGATGAATTACCCTCCATATGATAATTTACCGCACGAAGAAAAAGACAGTTTAATGATTGATTTTAAACAATCTTATACTGATTTTGATAACCAAATGGTTGCATTTAGCGCCTTACAAGTGTTGGAGGCTAATGGCGTTAAAAACGTACACGTTATAAAAGTAGCCCCTCAAAGTCGAGGTGTTTATTTTGATCTATCCGAACAGCTTGCAGAGTTAATCCCGACCATTCCCGCTGATAAACGCTATGTTATTTTTTCATTACCTGTAAACAAAGGACATCACTCTGTTGCAGTTGTCATGGACACAAGCAACAAACAGTGTTTTTTCATAGACTCACTGTATCGGTACAATGGTGAGGCATACCATCTGATAAAAAGAGCAGTAGACAATAAAATTCTTGCTGATTACACCATAATTGCTCCGGCGGTAACAACCATTCAACAAAATGACGGAACCGAAGAGTGGAGCTGTGGTATTCATAGTGCAGCTAACATGGTAGGAATCATCCTGGGAACAATTAACCTGCGAACTGGAGCAGGCATCACAGAGAGAACACCTGATGAGGTCAATCATTTGACTGCTTTATTTTACAGAGCCTATCTGGATAGAATGAATTTGAATAATGTCGCATTACTGGAAATGATGCAGATTAAAACTCTTCGCTATGCGTTAAACGAATTGAATCAATCCTCGCTATCAACCAACATTAAAAACGACAGCTTGATCCTATCGCAATTTTTATGCGAAATGTATCCGCCATCATTAACAGAAGACGAATATCTGCTGAAACAAAACATTCACTCTTTTCTTACCGAATTCACTGAACGCAGCAAAGAAAATAAAGTAGCATCGTTATTAATAACTGAAGCATTCAAAAAAAATCTGCCTGATGATTTAGAGATTAGATATAACGAATCAGTACCACGATTATACTCTTATCTGGTCGAACAATTAGCCCTCTCAACGCTAACGCTAAGGCAACAACATACACCGAGCAGCTCAGCCTCGTCTTGCACTTCAGTTCGCCCAACTACATCGCCAAGAACAACTGTTGAGCACAGAATTGATGCTGCCTCATCAGGAGCTTCATCATCCGGAGCCTCATCATCAGCATCCTCAAGTGAGCCAGTCCCATCTGTCATGGAATTTCACCGTTGCGCACAACAACAAATGGAATTTTTGGCAAAACAAGGTTTTAAAATGGCTGCTATGAGCGAAGCAGATAAGCCGGTAATGTTAAGCTGGAGATCAGAGTCAACCAGTGTCGCATCTTCTCAAGTTACGGTAACAGACCAGCGAACAGCATTTTTGTATACAAATGCCCTAAGTGCGATACCGCAAGAACATTATCTTCTAAAATATGCGGTTGCAGCGAAAATTACCCTGGATCATTTAAACCCAGACGAGATAGCAGCGCAATTCACCAAAACTGATATGCTCTACCAAAATCTTGACTACTTACAACAAAAAAGTTTAGGGACTTATCTGATATCATCCTCAGAGTCCATTCCGAATGACTTTGCCTTTAGATTAATGGCTTTGTATATTGTGGCTAATGATAGATTATTTGATGCAGCATTATTAAGACGAGCCAACTGAGTATTTCAGGAAAACGGACTGAGCGCAATGTTCGTGCAATACCATGCACTTACTTCCAAGACAGATTTTAGTGAGTTACGTTATTTCAGCGTGTTTGCTGACTTATTCAGCAGATCTAAGCCCGCTCTGGAGATACTGCCCAAACTACCTGAAAGCACTGCATCACAAAGTGTTTTTAGCTCAAGCAGTGGCTTCTTTTCTCCTGCGAAGCTCAATCTGAATCAAGCCCTTGGCTTGTTATTAAAACCATTCAACGAATTACCAGAAGATGTTCGAAAATTTGTCACTAACGAATTCAACAAAAGAACTGAGCAGGATTTTTCGGTTGAGGAGTTCTGGTTTTTCTCAACAGAGCAAGTAAAAGCATCCCTCATGGTTGAGTACGCCTGTCCATATGACCGAGCTGAACGTTACAGACCCTAAATATACTCGCATTGGGTTGCACTTAATCGTGCTGTCCAATGCGATATTTACTCTCCCCTAACACCAACGCTTAACTGTGTTGCCAGCTGGCTTTAGCCCTGTACAGAGCAGGTAAGTCATTAACCGTTTTTTTAATGTCTTGAGGTAGAGTGAACAACTCCCGAGGCTTTTGATAATACACGCCTAAAGGCACTGGATAATCGGGAAAGGTCAAACGAGCCAGACGCATCGCATCAATTAAATTCGCTGAATTATGAGTATATAAACTACCCATATCAGAACCGACACGTTCAAAGAGTCCATCACATACATTCAAGGCATGTTCTTTTTGAGCACCAAAAATCAGAGGCTTATCTTCTTCCAATAAAACGGTATGCTCTGCACGATTACTTTTTACCGCAAAGTCATCAAAGGCACCATGATTAAAAATATTACAATCCTGATAAATCTCAACAAAAGAACATCCCTGATGTTCGTAAGCTTTTTTCAATATGGAACTCAGATGAGCCGGATCTTTATCCACGGCACGAGCTACAAAACTGGCTCCTGAAGCCAGAGCAATCATCAGCGGATTAACCGGTTCATTGGTTACTCCCTGAGGTGATGTTTTAGTGACTTGCCCTTTTTGGGATGTAGGTGAAAACTGCCCTTTGGTCAGGCCATAAACCTGGTTGTTAAACAGCAAAATATTAACATTAACATTACGTCTTAAAATATGGATGAGGTGATTACCCCCTATGCTCAAAGCATCACCATCTCCAGTAATAATCCAGACGGTTAAATCATCCCGCATGGTTTTTAATCCGGTTGCAACAGCAGTTGCTCTCCCATGAATGGTATGAAAACCGTAAGTATTCATGTAGTAAGGCAAACGACCAGCGCAGCCTATTCCTGAAACAAACACATGTTGCTCTGGTGCCAGTCCCAATTCCGGCAGAACCTTTTGCAAAGCCGCTAAAATGGCATAATCCCCACACCCGGGACACCAACGAACTTCATTCGCATTAGTAAAGTCTTCACGCTTATAATTGTTGTTCATAATTGGCTTCCGCTTGGATGGCATTAACAAGATAAGTGACGCTAAATGGCTGACCATTACACTGACTAATAGATTGGGCATCGACTAGATAAGTTGCTCTCAAGATCTGACATAACTGCCCTGAATTCAACTCGGCAACAATGACTTTATCGAAGGATTTGATTAAGCCTGCCAAATCATCAGGTAAGGGATTGAGATGACGTAAATGGATGTAGGCAACCGGCAAGCCTTGTTCACAGCATAGGGTCACTGCTGATTTTATACTGCCATAAGTACTGCCCCATCCAATGATCAATACCGAAGCAGAGGCATCTCCTTCAACACGAATTTTCTCATAGCTGTGTGCAATACCGTTGATTTTGTTCATGCGCAAATTCACCATTTTTTGATGATTTTCTGCATCATAACTGACTCGTCCCTCATCGCCCTGTTTTTCCAAACCACCTAATTGATGGATAAAACCAGGGGTTCCGGGAATATTCCAGCTTCGACTCAAGGATTCATCTCGCTGAAAAGGTTTGGTAAAACGGTTGTATTCAATAGTGGGAATCTTTAAGGATTCAACTGTCGGAATTTCCCACGGTTCGGCGGCGTTAGCAAGATACGCATCCAGTAAAACAATTACCGGGGTCATGTATTTGATTGCGATATTAAATGCTTCCAGCACCGTGTAAAAACAATCGGATGGTGATTGAGCTGCCAGCACTGGCAAGGGTGCTTCGCCGTGTCTGCCGTATAAGGCCTGACGTAAATCACTTTGGCTGGTTTTCGTTGGTAAACCTGTTGATGCACCTGCTCTTTGCACGTCTACTAAAACCAAAGGTAACTCAGCGACTACAGCCAACCCCAAACTTTCGCTTTTCAGATCAAGACCTGGGCCTGAAGTACAGCTTAGGGCAAGCCTCCCACCATATGCAGCACCAATACAACAACACAAAGACGCAATTTCATCTTCAGCCTGAATGAGTTGCACGCCATAATCAGAAAGTCGTGCACACTCGTGCAAAATTGCCGAGGCAGGGGTAATGGGGTATCCAGAAACCAGCATAGGCGTCTTGGTATGGGTTGCAAGAGTAGCCAATGACAACCCTACTGCTTCTACACCAGTAATCTGACGGTATTCGCCTGCTTGTCGGTTAGCGCCCCCCAACATGTATTCACGACGGGATAACTCTAAAGTCAGAGCGTAATTATACCCTGCCAGCAAAGCAAGCTCATTGGCTTTGGCAACTTCTGGTTTTGCTTTAAATTTTTTATTTATAAAGGCCTGACAGGTTGCAGTCGGCAAATCAAAAAGCCACAAAACCAAACCCAAAATATAAAAATTTTTGGTTTTAGTCGCTTGCGGCTTAGTCAACTCCAAAGATTCTACCGCTTGCAATGTCTGGGTAATCAAAGGAAAAGACACCACCTGATAGTGTTCGGCACAGTTATCGAGAAAACTTTTATCCAATCCAGCTTTTTGCCAGTCTTTATCGGTATAACTGTCTTCGTTAATAATTAATAAACCGCCCTGATTCAAATGTTGCAGCGAATTTTTCAAGGCAGCAGGATTTAAAGCAACTAACACATCCAGCGATTCACCTGCGGTGAAAATAGCGCTTTCGGCCATAGCAAGCTGAAAACCCGAAACTCCGGCAACAGTTCCGGCTGGAGCTCTAATTTCTGCTGGAAAATCAGGAAGAGTACGAACATCACGCCCAGTAAGCGCTGCGCTAATGGTCAACTGCTCACCAACCAGTTGTACTCCGTCACCAGAGTCCCCGGTAATTCGAATCACAATCACATCATCAGTCATGGACATAAAGTCTCGCTTCTTGCATTAGTTGGCGCATATGACGCACTGCTTCTTTAAGTCCGCAAAACAGGGCTCGGGAAACAATGGCATGGCCTATGTTAAGTTCATGTAATTCTTTTATTGCCGCAACAGGTTTTACGTTATGATAATGAAGCCCATGCCCTGCATTAACAATAAGATTAAGGCTGGACGCATATTCCGCAGCACTTTGAATACGCACCAGTTCCCTGTTTTGTTGTTCGGGATTGGTCGCATCGGCATAACAACCGGTATGCAATTCAATAACCGGGGCACCAATATCAGCGGCTGCTTTAATTTGTTCCTTGTCTGGGTCAATAAACAAGGATACCTCACTCCCAATTCGTTCCAAACGACGCACCGCTTGCTCAACAGCCTTTTGATGGGTCAGGACATCAAGCCCTCCCTCTGTAGTTAATTCTTCACGTTTTTCTGGAACTAAACAAGTATGCTCAGGTAAAATTTCTTCTGCAAAATCAAGCATAGCTTCTGTCACGGCTAATTCAAGGTTCATCCGGGTTTGTAATACCTGTTTAATCAAACGAACATCACGTGCCTGAATGTGTCGTAAATCTTCGCGCATGTGCAAGGTAATACCGTCTGCCCCTGCTTCCTCTGCATCCATAGCAGCTTGAACGGGATCAGGATAGCGTGTACCACGCGCCTGACGCAGCGTGGCTATATGATCTATATTAACGCCTAACAACAACTCTTTATTCATTTTGCACCACAAGAACTTAAAATACGAAGTATAATAGACTTCCTGCTAAACTGCCATTAGGATGACCTGACTTAGGGGGTACTGCAACTGTATAAAGCTCTGGCCTTAATCTCTCGCCCACCTAAAAGATGATCTATTGCGAGGCGCATCACTCGCTTGGCTGATTTAAGACAAGACGCATCGTTGAGATTATCCTCTGCCAGAGCAAGAATATGTTCGCCAGGAATCCCTTGTGCAGACACAACAAACCCCTCACCTGCAATAAACTGATACTGACATTCAGGACGCACCAAACTACCCGTTCGAGCTTCATGGATCCATGAAAAAGAATGGCCGCAGGAATCTAACAAAGCCCATTCAAAACGACGCAAAATCGATTCAATAGT
The DNA here is from genome assembly GCF_001467535.1 of Legionella worsleiensis. Taxonomy (GTDB): domain Bacteria; phylum Pseudomonadota; class Gammaproteobacteria; order Legionellales; family Legionellaceae; genus Legionella; species Legionella worsleiensis. The sequence continues at coordinate 35,246 of NZ_LNZC01000022.1, read as the reverse complement.
CATGCGATCAGCCGCCATAGCCAATCCATTTAAAGTCGTCAAATACGCATCAAATAAGTTTGGGTCCGGGTATAGAGGGCGCAAAACGTGATAAAGTAACTCGTTCACATACAAACCGGAAAAAAGAGCATGGCCTTCGAGAGGCAACATAGGAGAAACAGATTCCATGCTTTGCGTGTAATAACGGTCGTGTCGTTCATCAACACTTACCCATAAAGGAGTAAAGGGTTGCAATAAAGGTAATTTTTTAAGTGTTCGGGCCCCTTTACACAAGGAATGAACGAGGCCTAATTCTCGAGAAAAAAAATGCACTCTGGCACTGGTATCTCCAGACCATTGTTTATGAATAACCCATGCTTGCAAGGATTTAGTTGTCATAACCCAATTGCTTTAACATACGCTCATCATCAGCCCAACCGGACTTGACTTTACACCAGCATTGTAAAAATACTTTTTTCCCCAGCATTTTCTCCATATCCAGGCGAGCGCTGGTTGCCATTTCCTTCATTTTTTGACCTTTATCGCCAATCACCATCCGCTTATGGTTGTCTTTTTCAACCCAAATTAACGCATGAATACGCACCAGATTTCCCTCATCCTTGAAAGACTCAATTTCAACAGAAACGGCATAAGGGATTTCCTGACCGCACAAACGAAATATTTTTTCCCGTAATAACTCAGCACATAAAAATTTAATTGGCCTGTCGGTGAATTGATCATCAGGGAATAAATGAGGCCCCTCAGGTAAAAATGGAACAAGGCGAGTCTCAAGCTCTTCAACCTGAACTCCTGTCTTGGCTGAGACAGGAATGATGGCAGCAAATTCATGACGCTTGCTCATCTCTTCTATCCAGGGAAGCAGCTGATCTTTTTCGACTATTTTGTCTACTTTGTTGATCACAAGAATACATGGAACCTGAGCTTGTTTAATCAAGCCAAGCACGTATTCATCTTCCTCTTGCCAATGGGTTCCGTCGACCAGAAAAGCAATCACATCAACATCACGCAACACGCTGATGGCGGTTTTATTCATCAGACGATTCATTGCTTTTTTGTTGCTCTGATGAATTCCAGGCGTATCAACATAAACAAATTGATGCTCCCCCTCAGAACGAATGCCTAAAATGCTGTGACGGGTTGTTTGAGGTTTTTTAGAGGTAATACTTAGTTTTTGTTGCAAGATGCGATTAAGCAACGTTGATTTGCCCACATTTGGTCTACCGACCAAAGCAATATATCCGCAGTAACTAGCCATTCAAATTGGTTCCTGTTTATTTTTAAGTCATTTTATCAGTCAGACTGGAAAACATCCAGTTTTTCAGGACGAAGATACGGGTATTGCTGCATTATATCTCTTCTTGCCTTTATTTTCCTTTTATTTGGCTGGTCTAAAAATTAGCGTCATTTAATCTGTTCATTCATTTGCAAAATTTTAAAGTTGTACCTAATATTAGCCAAAGCGCCATAAGTTACCCTCACACTCTTTGATTGCCCAGGTCATAGTGGTCGCTAACAGCTAATTTACACGCATATACGGCAAATAACTGGTGTTTATTTAACCATATTTGTGTATAATAAACTTAATCAGATCGAAAAAGGATCATCCAAATGAGTAATGTGAATCCATTCAACGCAGCTCAGCTTGCAAAAAAGAATCTGGGGCAAAATGAGCATAACAGTGCCCAGAGTAAACTTGCCACAGAGCCTGCTGCCGATACTCATCTTGTAACCCTGGAAGCCTGGGTTGATTCCGTTTATGCCAAAGACGCCAAAGCAGCTGCTAAAACTTCAGACCATAAATCAGATGAAGATTACAGACCCACAGTTATGCTGAGTCGTTTTGGTTTAAAAACACCCAACGACGTCAAATTATTTCTACGCTCTCCCGCTGGAGAAGCACTCATTACAGAAATTCAAGCTGAGTTAGCAAAGGAAAAAGCAATAGAGAATAAACAACAATTCGATCAGCAAGAAAAAAGACTGTTGATGAGCAGATTAAAAGCCCTTATGTTCCTTTGGTATCTGGAAAAAAAAGCACACGCTGCAGATAAAATAAAAGACTTAGTACTGCAACAAAACGAGAAAGCCATTGAAAGAGCTCAATCAACCGGAGCACCAAAACAACAAACAGCTGTTGTTCACTCAATCCAGCAAATAGACAATGCTATTTCCGATTACGCCAAAGTATTAAATACTCTGGATACTAAAGGCTCCGATCTTGATAAACAAATGGAACGATTAAACCTCGAAGAAGCGCATCTTACTGTTAAATACAGCACATACGAAGACAACATCCTCGCCTTTGAAAATTTTCTAGGTTCACATCACAGCTTGAGTGATATAGAAAAAAGAATTCTTGAACTAAAACAACAGATGGATGCTTACGTAGATGAAGTAAATGAACTGCTTCAAACAGGAAAAGACGATGAAGCACGAATCTTGTTGCATGTTTTGACTGGACTTAACGCCCAGGCGGCAGGCTATCACGACATGATCGATGTTCTTCGCAATAAGAAATTCTTTGTAAATGCCGATGGGGAGGCAGTTACCTCTGTCAAAGATGCTGAATTGACCTTAAATATCTCACAAAAAATTGTCAAAGACGCAGACGGCATGCTTTATCTCATCAAGTCATCAGATGATTGGGATCAAATCAAAGCAGATCCTCATGCAAAAGCCAACGCTCGCAAAGGATACGAAGCACTTAAACAAGACCCCCAAGCCATGTCCGTCAAAAAAGTCGTGCAGCATAATAAAGTGCTCGAACTTAACCTGCACAGCATAAAGGTTCAGGAAACGATTGCGCTAAAACAGGAAAACCAGTATTTGAAAATGATGATTACTAATGAAGTAACACAACTTACAGCGCTTCGTGGCACCTTGCTCAACCAAGACAATCAAAGCAACCAATCAATAAATACTGAAGTAAAACTGTCACTGTCACCAATGCCGACCCCTTCTCCCAAACCCAAATCAGCAAGCGTTGCTCCGGCAAAAAAAACAGCACAGGCCAATCCTGTAGATTTATTTAAAAAACGTCTTGATGAATTGAAACAAGCAACTCAATTAACCCGCGACGACCTGTTTAATCTGGCCAATCAAGCACCTGGAGCCAATAAAATCGCAGCTATGGCCTACTTGCAAAGTATGTTCGTCAATATGCCAAGAACTGGAAATATCCCATTCCAAACCATGCAGTCCATGCTAAGAAATATGGAACGATTTGGTGTTGATGCAACGAAAGAAGCGGTGACTGCAATCAAAAGTGAGCCTGAGCTGAGACAACAAGCGGAAAATAAAACTACAGCAGAACCGACAAGACCTGCTCCAACTCCTTTTAAAACAAAGCCATTTGGATAATAATAAGCCCATAAACCCGTACTCGGTATATTACCGATACGGGTTTGGTTTTTGTTCTCCGCCTCATCACTCTGCGCCCTATCCTACATACTCCATAGACAGTAAAAAGACTGAACCCTAGTTCATACCCGAATTTAAGCGCTGCGCCCTTCCCTAAATACTCCATAGACAGTAAAAAAGAAAAACCCTGCCAGCTTTATTTAGACTTTTTTTAGGGTCTGTTGACAATACACCGCCGCCAACGTGCCGTGGCTTGTCCATGGCATCCAGTAGATGGTCAAATTAAAATAAGAACGTTCTAATAGATTGATTAATAGGAGCAAACTCATAATATAACGGTTCTAACGCTCAATATAAAACGAGTTTGCAATGTTTAGACCAACGGCACGGAAGCGGTGGTGAATTGTCAACAGACCCTAAATATTTAGCTTGCCAAGCCAGATTAAGTCTTCTAACATTGAAAAATGATAGAGCCATGCGGAAATTAACATGAATATCGATAAGTTGATGGTTAACCAACCCGTTATTGTATCACTTGATGTCGATAATTTATTATTTGAACGAGTAGATCAAATCAAAGAAGCCGGTTTTACGACCGTAGAAATCAATTCTACAGACTCACAGCTGTTATCTGAGTTGATTAAACGAAACCCTTCAATAAAAATAGGCGCTTGTGGCATAATCAACACGCAACAATTGGAAGACTGTTATAATGCCGGCGTTCACTTTGCCTCAAGCCCAGGTTTTTTACCAGCTATAGCTCAAACAGCTCATGTTTATTCTATGGATTATTTACCGGGAGTAGCTACTGTTTCCGAAGCCATGGCAGCATTACACTTAGGTTTTAACCGAGTGCGCCCCTTTCCAGCCAGCTTGGCGTTTTGTACTTTATTGAATAAAAGCCTGCCCAGTCTTCTTTTATTTCCAGCAGAAATAGAGTGGGAAGAAGCAGAGCATTTTCTTAATTTACCGGCAGTTACTGCAGTGGGTATTCATAACCCCGATAAAAAACAGCTCGTTTCCCTGTCTTCCGGAGTTTTGGTTTAAAAGGCATCTTACCAGGGCAAGGTGCCTCTGAAAAGCTTTATTCTCTGTGTATCAACAAATCAAGAACCAAAAGTGCGGCGCCTATACAGATGGCGCTGTCGGCAATATTGAAGGTTGCAAAATGATGGTACTTAAAGTAAACATCAATAAAATCAACAACATAACCATGCAGTCCTCTATCAAAAAGATTACCTACAGCACCGCCTAATATGAGGCTAATTCCGGCAGATTGCAAACGTGCATTTCCTGGAGTCCGCCATAACCAAATGATTAAGATAATACTAACCAAAGAGCTGAATCCAGCAAAAAACCAACGATGCCAATCACCTGCACCACTTAAAAAACTAAATGCGGCACCAGTATTATAAGCCAGCGTAAAATTTAACATGGGCATAACAGGCATTGGTTTATAAGGCGTTAATACAGCACCAATCCAGTGTTTGCTTGCTTGATCGCAAATAATGACTACTATGCTGAGTAAAAACCAATGCCATTTTTTCATATGAAAAGCCTCTTTTCCTCTTGGCCACTAATATTCCCCACGCAGCGTAAGCACAACTCAGGATGTTCTTCATTATGCCCCACATCCGGCCTCCTGTGCCAACAACGAGCACATTTTTCATGAGAACTGGCCTTCACCACAATAGCGACTCCTAATTCTGTACCCTGGACTCCAGCAGGAGCAGCACTCATAGGCAAAATAGCAGCATCCGATGTCATTAATAAAAATCGTAACTCTTCTCCCAGACGGCTAAGTTTGGGTACTACCTTAGCATCGGCATACAAGTTCACCTCGGCAGCCAAAGCAGAGCCTATCTCTCCTTTTTGACGAGTTTCTTCCAGCGCTTTATTTACTTCATCACGTATCTGATGCAATTGGTGCCAATCATCCATATTCACAGCCTCAATTAAAGGCCATGCATCATACCAACGCTCAATGAAAACAGAATTGCCCTGATAACCCGGGATGGATTGCCACAACTCTTCAGCAGTGAATGACAATACAGGAGCAAGCCATAGAGTAAACGCTTTTACAATATGATACATCGCTGTTTGGCAAGAACGCCGTGCTTTGCTTTCCTTTGCGTTGGTGTATTGGCGATCTTTAATTAAATCCAGATAAAAACTGCCCATATCTATAGCGCAGAAATTATGAATTTTCTGATAGATTACATGAAACTGATATGCCTCATAAGCGGCTACAATTTCATCTTGCAAAAGCTGACAACGCTTTAAAGCCCATTGATCCAGTTCTAATAAATCCTTAACATCCACGCAATCCGTTTCAGGATTAAAGTCAAAGAGATTAGCTAATAAAAAGCGTCCCGTGTTACGAATTCTTCGGTAAGCATCAGCATTACGCTTTATGATTTCATCTGAAATACTGACTTCATTGCGATAATCGGTAGAAGCGACCCATAAGCGGAGTATGTCTGCGCCATGTTGATTAATGAGCTTATCCAGAGCAACATAATTTCCCTTGGATTTGGATAATTTTTTACCTTCCGCATCTACCGTATAGCCATGCGTCAATACCGTCTTGTAGGGTGCCTTTCCACTCATAGCCACTGATGTAGTTAATGACGAGTTAAACCAGCCCCTGTGCTGATCTGAGCCTTCAAAATAAACATCTGCTGGAAAATCCAATTCTTTGTTTTGCTTCAAAACGCTGTAATGTGATACCCCTGAATCCAGCCAGACATCCATGGTATCGTTAACTTTATCGTAATGTTGTGCATCATCGCCAAGCAACTCTGCTGCATCCAATTCAAACCAGGCATCTATCCCGGATTGCTCTATCATTAACGCTACTTTTTCCAAAAGCGCCAAAGTATCAGGATGAAGCTCTCGGGTGGTGTTGTGGACAAACAGCGGCATGGGAGTACCCCAGGCTCTTTGCCTTGAAATACACCAGTCGGGTCTGTTTTCTACCATATTGGTGATGCGAGCCTTACCCCAATCAGGAACCCAGTTTACTTTATCAATTTCGTTGATTATCCCCTGTCTTAAACTGGATTTATCCATAGAGATAAACCATTGAGGAGTAGCCAAAAAAATCATGGGAGATTTATGCCGCCAACAATGAGGATAGCTGTGTCTTAAGCTTTCTTTGGCTAATAGTACATTATTTTCAGACAATTTATCTAAAACTGCATCATTCACTTTTAATACAGAAATACCCGCAAAAAAAGGAACATCATCAGCAAAACAGCCATTGGATTTTACTGGATTGATTAAAGGCAGGTCATATGACTTACCCACTAAATAATCGTCGGGTCCATGTGCTGGTGCCGTATGAACACAACCTGTTCCTGACTCAGTAGTGACATGTTCGCCAAGAACTACCGGTACAGTGCGGTTATTAAAAGGATGTTTTAATTGCAGCAACTCAAAAAGTCCGCCTTTTACAGAGCCACGTATAGTATAGGTATCAACACCATAACGAGTCATTGCCGACTCAACCAAATCCGTTGCGATAATATAGTACGCCTCGGGCGAATCAACTAAGGCGTAGTCAATTTCAGGATGCAAACAAACGGCTTCATTTGCCGGCAAAGTCCATGGCGTAGTAGTCCAGATAGGAAGAATGACCAGTTTTTCCTCTAATGCACTTTGAAATGGCTTAATAAAATCGGCAGGATTAACCGCAACAAAGGCAACATCTATGGAAGGTGATGTTTTATCCTCATACTCTACTTCTGCTTCGGCAAGGGCGGAGCCGCAATCGATACACCAGTGTACGGGTTTAAAGCCCTGTTGCAAATGACCGTTTTTGATCATCAACCCCAGCGATCTGACGATATTAGCCTCATAGCGAAAATCCATAGTCACGTAGGGATTATACCAATCACCCAATATTCCAAGCCGTTGAAATTCATCGCGCTGAATGTCAATTTGACTGGCAGCATACTCACGGCATTTGACACGAAACTCTCTTGGCGAAATTTTGACTCCCGCCTTCCCTACTTTCTTCTCTACATTCAGTTCAATAGGTAATCCGTGACAATCCCATCCGGGAACAAAAGGAGCATCGTAGCCACTAAAGGTTTTTGATTTAATGATGATGTCTTTTAGAATTTTATTCAGAGCATGACCGCAGTGCAGATGTCCATTGGCGTAAGGAGGGCCATCATGCAATATAAATTTTTTACTGCCTTTTCGGCTTTGACGTATGTGTTCGTATACTTTTTTGGCATGCCATTGTTCCAGCATTTGTGGCTCCCGGGTAGCCAAGCTTGCTTTCATTGGAAATGAAGTATTGGGAAGATTTAAAGTATCTTTATATTCTGTCATTGATGCCTACTCTGCGAAATCGTTAAGTTTTGACGGTTTAATGTGCAGCCCAAGAAACTACTGCTCATTCAGGTTTAAAAATGCTTTTGCCGCCGCAATATCATGATGAATCTGTGTAATCAAAGCATCCACTGATGTGAATTTAACCTCATCACGCAATCGGTGCAAGAAAAACACCTGCACCAACTCTCCATAAATAGAATCATTAAAATTCAATAAATGTATTTCCAATACATTTTTGGTTCCATCAACTGTAGGACGCTTTCCAATATTGGCTACTCCTGCGTGATATTTTGTGCCTATACGAACCTGAACCACATAAACACCAACCAAAGGAAGCGCAAGCCTATTCAAGTTCAAGTTAGCCGTAGGTATCCCCCACTGCCTTCCTCGACCATCACCCTTTATCACCCGACCGCATAAACTGTAGGTTCGTCCTAATAATCGAGCAGCCCAATTTAAATCGCCCCGCTGAAGTGCCGTTCTGATTTTTGTTGAACTGACCTTGTTATTTTCAATTAAAAAGTCAGGGCAAGTATCTACCTGACAGGAATAGTGTGCGCCTAAAGTTTTTAGCAAATCGACATCGCCGGTTCGGTTCGTCCCAAAACGAAAATCCTCACCAACCAGGAGATATTTTACTTTCAATGCCTTAAAAAGGAGATCGTTGGCGAAATCAACCGCATTCGTTTCTGCCATTGTCCGATCAAATTTAATGCAATAGACATAGTCTACACTGCAAGATTTCAGCATATCCAGTTTTTCTCTTAAACTGGATAAACGGGCTGGCGCAGCCTCTTTTTGAAAATACTCCCGAGGCTGAGGTTCAAACAGAATCACCATCAGGGGAAGGTTCATGCTATGCGCTTTATCATTAAGGATCTTAAGCAGGTTTTGGTGGCCTAAATGTATGCCATCAAAATTACCTATAGTAGCAACCACGCCCTTTTCAATAGCAGCAAGATGTTGAACACCACGCAACAAGTTCATTAATCAGTTTAATCAGACGAATCAAAGTACCCTATTATACTGGTTTTATTGTCTGTTGAGAAATAGAGTATTCATAAAATTTCGCTTTTAAATAACCTGTATCAGAGTTATCAGACACTATTTGCAGCAAGAAGAGTTATCAAAGCAAAAGACAGAGTTGCCTCTTTAAAAAATGCCAAACTGCTTGGACATTTTTTAAAGAAAGCAAAATTAAGTAAAGGAGTGAACAAAATCAACCTGTTATCAATGATTGATTTTAGGCCGTACAATCAAGACATCGCATTCAGCACCATGCAAAATGGCGTTTGCTGTGGAGCCTAACAATAAGGACAAACCGTGTTTGCCATGGCTTCCAGTAACGATTAAATCGATTTTATGTTCTTTGGCTACCCGTAGTATTTCATTTTTAGTAGAGCCAAATTCAATAAACCGGTGTTTTGCATCAACGCCTAATTTGTCACACAAATCATCAAGTTGTTTTTCAGCTTGCTCACGAATGGACAACTCGACTTCTGCAAATCCGGCAAATCCGGGATAGGCATAAGCAGGAATAGGCTCAACAACGTGAACCAGAATTAAATCAGCGCCATTTTCATCTGCAATTTTCTTCGCTTTTTCAGCAGCCCTGACTCCAACTTCATCAAAATCTGTGGCAAATAATACCCTTTTGTACATCATGTTCTCCTTAAAAATTCCTTATCTGATTTAAGATTAGCAGATCCTGACCAAATTTCCCATTATCAGGCTTAATACAGAATGTCATAACGTGTAGTGCGACGTATTAATCTCAAGCAACTTGTGTTATAAATCAATCAGCATGCGTATCAACAGTTATCATGGTTCTTTTTATGTTTCTGGATTTACTTGGTGCTTTGGCATCTCTGGTATCAACTCTTTTTTTTATTCGCCTTAGCACTAAAGCCTGGCCCTTGGGCATACTGGCAACAGTGTTAAACGGATGGCTCTATTGGCATAAGGGAATTTATGCTGACATGGTACTGGAAGTCTGTTACTTCTTAAGTATGTGCTATGGCTGGTCACTCTGGCATAAAAGCGAATCAACTAAGAATCAGCCTAAACAAAAGCCGCTGGGTAGGTTGAATCGAATTCAGGGAACGTATTTGATGATTGCTTCGGCAGCACTATTCGCCCTGATTTATTATTTATTACATACCCTGACCCACTCTACGGTTGCAGTCCTTGATGCGGCAACGACATCATTGAGCCTCTTAGCCCAGTGGTTCATGTGCCATAAAATCATGGCAACCTGGATTGTATGGTTTATAACTGATCTGCTGTATGCGGTGATGTATTTACACAAACAATTACCGTTCCACAGTGCTTTAATGCTGATTTATACTGGTTTGGCAGTTATCGGATACATCACGTGGTCACAAAAAAACCGGAAATTTTTAGCCACAGAAACCACAGCCCAATTCACTGTCTAAAAGACTTGAGTCACGTGCATACCCCACCCTCATCCCCAACCCTTCTCCCTCAAGGGAGAAGGGAGTATGAAAACTGATGGATGATGACAAAGCAAAGTAATAATCATAAAAAACAATTTCCACTCAAATTACTCCCTTCTCCCCTAGGGGGGAGAAGGGTTGGGGATGAGGGGGGCGTACGGTACGGTACAAAAAAACTGATGAATGATGACAAAGCAAAGTAATAATCATAAAAAACAATTTCCACTCAAATCACTCCCTTCTCCACTAGGGGGAGAAGGGTTGGGGATGAGGGGGGGCGTACGGTACGGTACGGTACGGTACAAAAAAACTGATGAATGATGACAAAGCAAAGTAATAATCATAAAAAACAATTTCCACTCAAATCCTCCCTTCTCCCCTAGGGGGAGAAGGGTTGGGGATGAGGGGGGGCGTGCGGTACGGAGTCCAACCTTTCTCCACTTGGGAACAAGGGAGTATTTAGGAAAAGAGATAAATCCAGGCCAAAACAACAACCCCAAAAAAACTACATAACCGAATGATTAAAAACGATTAAAATTCTGATAAAACACCTCATAAAGCACTAAAATTATGTCCGCTACTGTTGTGCACTTGCTCGTAAACGAATTTTTTCAAGAGCACATTCAAGACGATCTAATACTCGCTGTTTACCCAGTAAAGTCAAAGTCATATCTATGGATGGCGACATGCTTGTTCCCGTTACAGCGACACGTAAAGGCTGAGCAATTTTACTCATGTTTATATCAAATTGCGCACTAATGTCGTTAATACACTCTTGCAAATGATCTCTTTGCCAATCCTCCAAAGTTTTAAATCGCTCATAAAGCGCAACTAAAGGCTCAAGAACTACCGGGCGTAAATGCTTTTTCACCGCATCGTCATCGTATTCAATAGAATCGGTGTAAAAATAAAGACTCATCTCACACATCTCGGCCAATGTTTTGCAACGCTCAGCCTGGGTCAAGACTAAATCTTTAAGTTGCGGGCCTTTAGTCACATCAATTCCAGCTTGCTCAAAATGCCAGCTCAAGGCTTCTGCGACCAATTCAGGTTCATCGCTTTTTTGATAGTGTTGATTTAACCAGTACAGTTTATCGTAATTAAAGCTGGACACACCTCTGCTTACATTTTTTAAATCAAAACTGGATATCATTTCCTCAACACTAAAAAGCTCCTGATCACCGTTAGACCAACCGAGTCTAACCAGATAATTTAACAAGGCATGAGGCAAAATACCCATCTCCTTGAACTGCAAAACACTAACGGCACCATGTCTTTTGGATAAACGCTTGCCATCATCACCAAGGATCATAGGTAAATGAGCAAAAACAGGTATGGGAGCATTTAAGGCTTTGAACAGGTTAATTTGTCTTGGCGTGTTATTAATATGATCATCGCCTCGAATCACATGAGTAATCTTCATGTCCAAATCATCAATAACCACAGCAAAATTATACGTTGGATGCCCATCAGATCGAATTAAAATCAAATCATCCAGCTCATTATTATTGACATGAATGTCACCATACACTTCATCTTTAAACGATACGATACCGCTGTCAGGATTTTTAAAACGAACTACAAAGGGAGCATCAGACGCAGGTAAATTTTTATTGCGGCAATGACCATCGTATCTGGGCTTTAACTTAGCGGCCAATTGCGACTCCCTGAGCGATTCCAGACGTTCCTTGCTGCACACGCAGCGATATGCCTTGCCTTCGTCCAGGAAGTGTTGAACCACTTCGTTATAACGGGCATAGCGGTCAGTTTGAAAAAAAGGACCCTCGTCACAGGTCATACCCAACCAGGCCATACCGTCCAAAATTGCCTGCACGGACTCGTTTGTTGAGCGTTCCCTGTCCGTATCTTCTATTCTCAGAATAAATTGCCCCTGATGACGTTTGGCATATAACCAGGAAAATAAAGCGGTTCTCACTCCCCCCACATGTAAAAATCCAGTAGGGCTTGGAGCAAATCGGGTTCTGACAGTCATAATATCATCCGTTGTAAGGAGTAAAATAATCGGGCTATAATAGCCGACTTTACCAGCAACGCAAAGATTCAACCGCTCAAATTCAGTATAAACGGGAGTTATGTTGAAAAGTATTGGTATTAAATATCAACTGAGAATCACCACACTCATTCCAGCTTTTCTGGTTGCTTTGCTTTTTGCTGTTTTTTACAATGGCCAATTCGGCAAAGATCTGAATCAACACATGTCCCGTTTGGGGGAAGCCTACATCAGACAGTTGCTTCCCGCAGCACAATTTGCTCTATTGCGCCATGATGATCGCACCTTACAAGGACTGATTAACGCCTCAACCATCAACCCCGAGGTTAAAGCGCTGGCCTTTTATAACGCCAGCGGGCAACTGCTTGCTTATCGTGGGGGTAAACATTCCATTCATAAACCCTTTAATCCACCTGATTTCACGGGTGATTACATTGAAAGCAAGCATATAAATCCCTTTACCATTAATTTTATCGCTCCCATCACCATCCCCAAATTCAATTTATACTCCAGCAGCACCCTGTTTAAAAACATCCCAAGCCCCATTGCCTTTCAGGCGGATGACATTCTGGGGTGGCTGTCTATAGACATAGATACCCAATCCATGCTCATCAAGCGTTATCAAATGCTTATTGTGACCATCTTTATCACCCTGTTTGGCTTATTGATGGGATTAACCATTCATTATTTCCTGTCAAAACGAATTTACATGCCCATTTCCCGGTTACGCCGCAGTATGAAACAGATTTTGCGTAATGAATTTGAAACCGAAATAAAAGTCGTAAGCCAGGGTGAATTAGGTATTATTGAAAAGGGCTGTGCGCATTTGCAAAAGCAATACCTCAATACCATGCGCGATCTCAACCAGCACATAGAAGTAGCTACAGAAGATTTGCAACAAAGTCTGGAACTGCTGGAAGAAAAAAACATCCAGTTGTCACTGGAAAAGAAAAAAACAGAAGAAAAAAGCCGCCAAAAATCAGAATTTATTGCCAACATGAGCCATGAGATTCGTACCCCTATGAATGGCGTTATAGGCTTTACCAATGTATTGCTGGAAAGCAAATTGGACCCTTTACAGTTGGACTACGTAAAAACCATAAAATCATCCGCTCAAGATTTACTGGGTATAATTAACGACATTCTCGATTTTTCAAAAATTGATGCCGGTAAATTGCATCTGGATTGCATTCCTGTTGACATCAGAGCCTGTGTAGACGAAGTGCTTGCTCTGGCAAGCCCCAATGCACACAAAAAAGGAATCGATTTAATCCCCATCACCGACATTCAAGTACCCAAAACCATATTAGGCGACCCCTTCAGAATCAAACAAATTATTAGTAATCTGGTAACCAATGCGGTTAAATTCACCGATCATGGCTATGTGTTGATTCGCACCAAAATCGACATCGAAACCGAAAAAGACTATACCTTGTTATTTACCATTACCGATACTGGAATAGGAATTTCTCCAGAAGATCAAAACAAACTGTTCACCGCTTTCAATCAGGCCGATACCAGCATCACCCGTCGGTACGGTGGATCGGGGCTTGGTCTGGTGATTTGCAAAAAGCTCTGCGAAGAAATGCACGGCCGTATCAGTCTCACCAGCGAATTAAACAAAGGCTCAACCTTTGCCGCACGTATTAAAGTTGAAAAACTACTTGCCTATGAAATTGAAAAAAATCAGACCCACCGCTTTGCGCACTTAAAAATTCTGTGTTTTGATGACAACCCATTGCATCTGGAAGCATTGTGCAATGGTCTGGGGTACTGGGGCATAGAATGTGTTGCCATTAATTCGTTTAACAAACTCGCCAAAGCACTGGATAAAAATAAAGACTGCAAAATCGCATTCATCAATGTCAATCAAGGATGTGAACTGCAGGTCGCCGAGTTAATCAAAAAACATGCGCATCAGCCCTGCGTCCTGATATCCAAGTGGCCTATCAGCGATTATATGGCACTTGGAGCGCATGGATTTTTATACAAGCCCATCAGCATCCAAAAATTACAGGACCTCATCGAATCACTCAATGCAGATTCCGCCACAGAAAAAACAACCAATACCGAATTGGACAGCCTGCGTAAACAGTTACGTTTTTTACACCCTGAATTATTGCTGGCCGAAGACAATCCAGTGAACAAAATGCTGCTGCAATCCCTACTCAACGACAACGCTTATGTTACTGCGGTTGATGACGGTGCAATGGCAGTAGATGCCTGTAAAGATAAAAAATTCAATATTATCCTACTCGATCTGCAAATGCCCAAACTCAATGGCCTTGAAGCAGCCCGCATGATTCGCCAAAAATCACTGCTGAACAAACACACCCCTATAGTACTAATCAGTGCCAACAGCAGCGACATCAGCACTCTGGATTTGAAAAAATCCGGTGTGGATTTTTGTCTGCAAAAACCCATAGACGAAAAACAATTACTCATCCAGATTCTGCGCATCATAGACCGAGCCAAGCACTCAGCGATAGATTGGCAATTATGCGTCCAAAAAGTTTCAGGCAATCAGGAACTTGCCGAAGAATTCCTGGCAAAATTTATAGAAGAGCTGTATAAGAATCGGGAAGAGTTTATCCAGCTAATGCATCACCAAAATATCAAAGCCTTGGGCGCACTGGCGCATAAATTACATGGCGCCTGCTGTTTTTGCGGTGTTCCTGTCTTGCAAAAGAACGTCATCCAATTAGAAAAATTGGCAGAACGCACCACAAAAATCGAGGAATTATCCACCGTTTTTGCGGAATTAATTCAAAGCATAGACGCTGTGATTAACGAATACGAACATCAATACGCAGTATAAAACTCAATAATTCCAATAAATTAATGGAGAAAAAATGGCTGTAAAAAATGCAATATATGCTCAATCCGGTGGCGTAACTGCCGTGATCAACGCCTCTGCCTGTGGTGTTATCCAGACCGCAAAATTATACCCTGAACACATTGGAACCGTTTATGCGGCCAAAAATGGAATTATTGGCGCCTTGAACGAGGAGCTCATAGACACCTCTTTGGAAAGCGATGCCGATATAGCACGATTAATGCAAACACCCTCTGGCGCTTTTGGCTCCTGCCGCTATAAGTTAAACAACAATAGCGACGAATACAAACGCCTGATTGAAGTATTTCAGGCACATAACATAGGCTATTTTTTCTATAATGGCGGTGGTGACTCCCAAGATACTGCCCATAAAGTCTCCCAATTGGGTGAAACCATGGGATACCCCATTACCTGCATAGGAATACCCAAAACAGTAGACAACGACCTGCCCTTCACAGACGCCTGCCCAGGCTTCGGATCGGTTGCCAAATACGTTGCTATTTCCACCAAAGAAGCAGGCTTTGATGTAGCCTCCATGGCGGCATCATCCACCAAAGTGTTTATTCTGGAAGTGATGGGGCGACATGCCGGCTGGATAGCAGCAGCCAGCGGGCTTGCCAGCCAAAACCAGGGAGAACCACCGCACATTATTCTACTGCCTGAAGTGGCCTTTGATCCTGAACGATTCCTCGCTAAAGTGGCAGAGTGTGTGGATTCATACGGATATTGCGTGGTTGTTGTTTCTGAAGGAATACGTAACAAAGAAGGCAAGTTTTTGAGTGATGCAGGATTAAGAGATGCCTTTGGCCATGCTCAACTTGGTGGCGTTGCTCCTGTTATTGCGCAATTGGTTAAATCAGCGCTTGGACTAAAATACCACTGGGCAGTTGCGGATTACCTGCAAAGAGCCGCTCGCCATATTGCCTCGCAAGTCGATGTGGATCAAGCCTACGCCCTGGGTAAAGCCGCTGTGGAATACGCCATTCAAGGCCATAACGCCATCATGCCCGTCATCATCAGAGAGCAGGATGAACCCTATCAATGGTCTATAGGCAAAGTAGCTTTGTCAGAGGTTGCCAATCAGGAAAAAGCCATGCCAGCTGAATTTATTTCAGAAGACGGAATGGGCATAACGCCTGCGTGCAAACGTTATTTATCGCCGTTGATTCAAGGCGAAGCCTATCCCAATTACCTGAACGGCATGCCGGATTACGTCCGTTTAAAAAATCAATTAGTCGCCAAAAAGCTTAACAACCGTTAAGAATAGACTTCCAATTCATTTAACTTCCCGGGTGCATACCGCTGGTTTCGAGCGGCGTGTACCTAAATCCAGCGCTCATCGGTTGTAAAGGCAATAGTCAACCACAGCTGCGGATCATCCCCTCCCATAACCCCTATTATTTCCTGGCGAATGGCATCCAAAGCCTCAATACCTGCAACAGGGTACCCCTGAGGAACGACTATGTGTATTTCTATAAATTGGGCACGGCCTATCTTGGCAACATAACTCGAATAGGTTTTAAATCCATAACGTGCGGTTAATTCATCTAAAAATCCCCTGACTTTTTCATCCAGTCCAAAAGGGGCAATAAGAAAGATATCGCGCATCGCATCACGAATCGCTGTCACAGGTACAAAAATCAGACAAGACGTCACAACAGCCAGAATAAGCGGATCCACATAGGGCGTCAGAGAGTCATAAACGGTCTTATTCATTAAGGTGGCAATACCAAAAGCAATCAGCAAGGAGGTTGAAATAGCCGCTGAAATCAGCCAGCTCTGTGTGTCCAACCGTAAAAATTCCGAGTTGAGCTTAATGTTTTTGTGCCGGACGTACACATACATCACCACCGATAACACCGACATTAAAAAAGCAAAAATGAAAGCCCAGTCAAAATCCAGTTCTCGTCCGCCAGACAACATGCTGCCTATCGCATTCACCAGAGCATAGGCACAAATCAAAATCAGCACACTGCCATTAAACACCAGCACCATGGGTTCTACATGCCAATAACCGTACTGAAAACGCCGGCTTCCCTTACTGGTTAAAAGTCGTGCCACCAGCAGAGCCAGTATGGACATGGCCGTATCCACCATATTAAACATGCCATCAAACACTATAGCCAGCGAACCGGATAATAATCCAAAAGAGATACCGGTTACCGCCAAAATAAAGGTCACGGCTATGGATATTTTAAGAACTCGTTGTTCCTCGAGTGCGGATAGTGAGCTGTTCATGGTTATTCCAAATCGATTACTGAATTAGTACCTGATTATAATAGCATCCTTCTGAGACAACGGCATGCAGAAATATGCTTGAATAGCTGTCTTGCAAAGAGTTCAAGTGAAGATCAAGAATCTTTTAGTAGCACTCAAATCAGATACTTTTACCCTATCGTAAACCCCGGTTGAAATAAAAAATAACCGTCCAATACAGTTTAAATTAAAGACTTTAAAGATTAATGATGCCAGCATTAAAAAAAACCGCCTCTGGAGGCGGTTTTTTAGGGAGGAGATTAAGGTCTGCAACTTGCTGGGCGATATTTGGTCAGAAGGGTTCCGGCGGTACAAGTCCACGTTACATCCCCATTTGCCCCAAGCGCAGGGGTCATTATAATAGTTCCACCACCAGCAGCAGCTGTGTACGTAATAGTTATCTGTGCTGTACCATCGTCAGCTATTGAGATATCTTGAACATTAGGCGTTGCAGGAGGGGATGTGTATCCCGTAGCTGCCTCTGTTGCTGGCAACGCATTATTAGTTATAGCAGTTTCAGACACGGCAAGTTTAGCCGCAGATGCCAATGATAAACCCTCAGTCACACGTGCCCTGATGGTGTAATCCTGATAAGCAGGAATGGCAATTGCGGCAAGGATGCCCACAATAGCTACCACTATCATTAATTCAATCAGTGTAAAACCCTTTTGTTTCATGTCCATCTCCGTAAATTAAGTGACATTGAATATCATGCATACTTAGTGCCAGTTTATTGAACTGGGTGTTACAGGCTGCATTTTAAATGCCATTATTCAACCAAACCCCAAAACCAGCAAGCATTATATGAAACTACCCTTAAAATAAAAGGCAACCCTCCTTATCATCTTCCGCCCCTACCAAGTACTGTCACTATGAAGCAAAAAAATCCCAGCCCACCAACAGCGCTTTTCCATTCCAGCAGGCTATACCCATAAGCGTTACAGCTAAATCAAATAAAATCAACGTGATTACCAAGGCTATGTTCTGTAACGTGTTGACACAATTTGCCAACTCCTTGAGATTCCTTAAATCTGCAAATTCAAAGTAGAAAGCAGCACCAGATTTTTTTCATCCATAACCCCTGCCCGAAAACAAACTGACATTTTTTGTCATATAGTGACACAATAAACTAAAATAAGATCATCCAACCTGTCCCCCCCTCTGCTCTCGCCTTACCTGGTTAGGGAAATGATGACACAACACCCCTCTTGCTCAAACAACAATTGTAGCCTGTATTAGACGAAGTCGTAATACAGGAGGTCAGATTCCCTATCTCATCAAGTCACCCTAAAAAACAGACGCACCAGAGATACCCTGTCATGAAAAAACATTCCCAGATTGGACACCCTGTAATACGACTTTGTCTATTACAGGCTACTTATATGGATTGGTGACTCATTTAAACGAGGCCTAAATCCGCACAATCATCACAGCACTATGCCCGGCTTATTTTCCCGGATATAATCAGGCATCACGAACACCAGCGAGTAGTGTATGTCACGCAGAACAAATATAGAAACCCTGTTATCCAAAGAATTCTCTCCCCTGTTTTTGTCAGTAGAGGATGAATCTAAAAATCATCACGTACCTGAAGGAGCAGAAACGCATTTCAAGGTCATTATGGTCTCTTCCCGCTTTAACGAATCCACCCGAATAGCACGGCACCGAATGGTTAACCAGCTGTTAAAGCATGAATTTGATAGCGGATTGCATGCGTTAAGTATGCATTTGTATACTGAATTGGAATGGAGTCAAAAACAATCCCCGGTATTAAAATCCCCGGCATGTAAAGACGGCTACAAAAACGGATAAGTGGATTTAATTGAGACAGCATCTTAACCGACACAAATACCTGTCTAACAAACCACGTCTGCAATGTTCCTGATACGGTTACTTCAAGCCGTTTTTGTCGTTTTTAAGGCTGCTCTCAATTTCATTGACGGTATCCATAGTTGCCGAGGATCGGTTTAAAAAGAAATCCCAAATATAGGTTTTTCTCAAGGTACTCAAAAGAGCTTTATCTCGCTCTTTCCAGCTTTGGATACTTTCCAGTAACTGCTCCAGGCTAAGTGCGGGTGAACCGGCCAGCTGATTGTATTGTGCCTTAATGCTGTTAAATTTTTCCATAGTCGCAACTGAATTGGGATCAAGGGTAATCAGATGCTCCATTCGAGCGTAGAGCTTTTTTAAGATATCCTGATGTGCCGGACTTTGCGTGGTAAATTGATTGGGTGGTATTGGTAATACGTAGAAAGGAATGTCAGAAGAAGGAACTCCATGAACAAGCTGGGTTTTACATAAGAAATCGACAAAATAACGAGAAGATATCGAAGGGCTAAGCGGAGTTTTCAGCACTTCCTCAACTAATCTAATCGCTGTATGCCTGCATGTATTGGATACTGATAAGGATTCTACATTATCTTTAATTTCTTTGTGATGATCTGTTTTCTGGGTTACTCGCGAGTTCTTCTCTGTGAGTAAAACATAATCGTCGTTATGATCATATGGCTTAAAACACCATATGGGTCTTTTCTTTTGACTAACACCTTCGATTATTCCAATTAACTCAAGATACTGCTCATAAGTTGCTTCATAAGCTTGGTAACTGATGGGGTCAACACATGGTTTCTTTTTATAGATAGGCTCTGAGCCTAATTTCGCCTTCACACTGGAAAAAAAGAAATTTGAAAGATTCCTGACGCCCTTCACAATTATGTTGGTTTTCTCGTCATCAGGCTCATATTTATGTTTTCCTACCCGACACAGAAGACGGCGCACTTTATTTTGATCATAGACACCAAACATGACAAACGAATGATCATGTTGCTTGCCTAGTGCAATAAAAAATTTATCTTTTTGGGTATTCAGGATAACAGTCATGGCATCGATCAATAAGTCTAAATAAAGAGCAATTGTGCATCATATATTAAAAAGAAGTAATAAGCAATATGTGCAATATAAATACAAGTCTCTGTCCCTGCAAAAAGTAACTCCCCACGTCATGTATGAACCCCGCTCTGGTGTTAAGGGTTAAATAAAATCATTAATCCATGAGTTAATAAGAAATTAATTTTTTTATCACAATGTAATGGATACCCAAAACACGCTGGGGCACACAGACAAAGGAGGCAATTGTCAACAAGTCCCATGATCTTTGCAAAATACGGAAGGGCTTAATGCGCCCTTCCCTGTTATTTAGCCTTGATCCGTCAGGCCGGCTACTGGCCTAATCCATGGTTTTAATTTTGCTAACTTTGGTGGTAATTTATTAGTCATGCTTTGAGCAAGGGCTCTGCTGTTGTACTCACCCAGAGTTAATATGTACCAGCCGCCTTTTGCATTGGTAAAATGCCTTATTCGAGTATTTTCAAGCAACTTGTTTACGGTTCGGAAACGATGAATATCGCTAATATTGTGGCTAGCCGCAAGCTGGATGGTGTATAGAGCACCGCCGGATTTTTGCGAGTCTGTTTTATTCGCTATTAGCTCTGGTTCGGGCTTTTTAAACTCAACCAGCTTGGATTCTAAAACAGCAGCAGTCTGCGTTAAGGGAAGTTGTGTTTCTACCAGTTCTTCTCGTGCTTTAACCGTAGGAATAACAACGACTTTATCAACAACAGCAACGGTGTTTAGTTCTTGCTCATCATCAAAATCATCGAGAATCTGCTTTTTGGGAAGAGCGTAATGCATTATCTGACGTGTGGAAGAATCCTGCCATGAAGCGATGTAGCTCTGGGGCGGTACTTCAACTGGTTGTGGTTTTAATTCAGCGACTACAGTTTCTATTGACGTTGTGGTAGTTAGTTGAGCTTTTTGTGGTAAGAAATTATCCGTATTAAACCCGTTTAAATAAAGATATGAAACCCCGGCAACAGCAACTGCGGCTAAAGCCGTAAAGGTGTGTTTTATAATCTTTAGGGTATTGGTGCCTTTTTGGGTTAAACACTGTTGAATATAAGATTCCAGATTAGAATTTATTTTCGCCAGATTTCCTTTGGTCAACTGATAAAATTGCTTGAACTGTGCTTCAGTTAGAGGTTTATTGATTAATCGACCATTCATTGCACGTTGTAAAACATAGGTTCTTGTTTCATTTTCATTCAATGGCCCTAATTCAATGGTGTGTATTAAATTACTGTACTGATCTACGGCAAGCTGGTTCAGTGTGGCAACTAGTGAATAATCTGAAATCAGACATAGATGAAAAAAACCAAAGTCTTCCTGATTTTTTATTGAAAAAAGAGCCTCTCTGATAAAAGATTCAGGTAAATTTTGCGCATCGTCAATAATCAGTAAAACATGGGCTTTGCGTTCGTTAATTTGTTTGACTATGGATGCAAAATGGGTGTCTGAGCTGGCATTTAAATACAATTGGGTAGCAATGTCGCTAATGATGTGGCGCTCATCGAATGGCGGCTTAACGGTCAGCAAAACGGGTTTTATTTGCTGATCCACGTGTTGTTGTAACAAGGTGCTAAAGGATGTTTTTCCGCCTTCTTTTTCTGAAAGTAAGGTAATGAGCACATTATTAAATAACACCAAATGATTAATAAAATCGATTTTGGCTAACCATGCTCCGGGTTTGAAAAGTATTCTGGGTTGATTTACAGCACCAACATCAGGCTGAATTGATCCATCTGTCATTTTTATTCTCCTTTTACAGCTGTAATAAGTGTATTATGCAAACAGTGAGTGCTCACTTGGTCATCAAGAAAGCATTCACCAGGCTTTTTAATTACAACAAAACGTAAACAGTTATTTTTAATTTTCTTATCAAGACGCATTAAATCCATTAAACGTATCAAATCAATTGATGCAGGTATTTTATGCGGCAAACCGCCATATTCCAACATCTGTTCAATCAACTCAACGTATTTAAAATCCAGTAATCCCAGGTTATGGGATAGAACAGCCGCACAATATAACCCAATTGCTACCGCTTCACCATGCAGCCATCGTTCGTAATAGGTATATGCCTCCAAAGCATGGGCAAAAGTATGACCAAGATTGAGCAGTGCTCGTTGCCCAGTTTCTTTTTCATCCATAGCAACATAATGAGCCTTAATTCGACAGCAATGAGCAATAAACTCAGGAAGCTCATGACTTTTAGAAGTTAATCCCTGTTGCAGTGCGGCCATAAGATGGTCTAAAAAATCACCGCCTTCTAACACAGCGTATTTTATCATCTCTGCTAACCCAGCACGAAACTCTCTGTCAGGTAATGTATCCAGACTGTTTAAATCGATTAATACAGCATTGGGTTGATAAAAACTACCTATTAAATTTTTACCTGAAGAATGGTTAATTGCTGTTTTACCGCCAACGGAAGCATCGATTTGAGCAAGCAATGTAGTTGGAATTTGAACAAACCCCACCCCTCGTTGGTATGTTGAAGCAGCAAAACCGGCAAGATCACCTATCACGCCGCCACCAAGAGCCACAACAGTAGTATCTCTATGATGTCTGTTATGAATCAATGCATTGTAAATACTGAATAAACTGTGTTGATTCTTAAACGCTTCGCCGTCTTGTATTACTACTGTGTCACACTGCTTTGATGCCAAAGCAGCCTCAATGGACTCCAAATAAAGTGGCGCAACAGTATCATTGGTTACAATGAGCACTTGTTGCGAAGGAATCAACTGGCATAAAAGCGAGGAGTCGTGCAGACCCTTGCGACAAATTATTATGGGATAGTGACATCCAGGCAAACAGACATCAACCTGGGTAAAAACCTCAAACTTCGCCATAAATGTATTTTATAATGTTATTCGCTACAGCCTTTACAGTTAATTTATCCGTTTCAAAACTAACGTCTGCCAACTCGTCATAGAATGGCTCACGTTCGTCTCTTAATGATTCTAATCGGCCTTCAAGATCTTCTGTTTGCAACAAAGGACGTTTGGTATCTCGTTTGGTTCGTTCAAATTGTTGTTGCAAAGAGGTTTTCAAATAGATAACCGTACCCCGTCCAGCCAAAGCATTTCTGTTTTCAGGAGTAATGACCACTCCTCCGCCTGTTGCTAAAACGATGTTGGTTTTTTGGGTTAATTCATCAATAACCTTTTGCTCTCTGCGTCTGAATCCTTCCTCGCCTTCTATGTCAAAAATCCAGGATATGTCGGCACCGGCGCGCTCTTCAATGACTTCGTCCGAGTCATAGAATTCCAGTTTGAGCTCCTTTGCCAAAGCACGGCCTATTGTGCTTTTTCCAGCACCCATGGGGCCAATGAGAAAAATGTTTCGTACTTTAACTATGCTCATTTTTTCTTACACACCTCATTAACTGTTGTGTTATAACTAACACCGCCATTATAACAACAAATTAAATACACGTCTTAGCTGATTTATCCTATTAAACAAATTTCGTAGACGAGATTCACTTTTAAAACGCCTTAAATTTACTGCTTATCTACTTGATAATGAATTTATACTCACAGGGCAAATACAAATTTGCGCTATTCTACAACGAATAGATACCAAAATCCTCTAAAATTACAGTTTATCAGATCTATGAGCTTAATTGAGCTTATTTATACACCTCTTTTTCACGGCCTTGTATTGTTGTAATCGACAGCGAGTTGGTTATTATCCTCGGAGTGATGAAAATGAGCAACTCTTCATTATCCAATCGTATCTGTTTGTTACTGAACAATATCCCAACCACAGGAAGCTCGCCCAGGAAAGGGATGCGTTTGATGGATTTGTTTTTATCTTGTTTGTAAATTCCGCCAAGCACAATGGTTTGACCGTTATTCACCAAAACATTAGTCTGAATCTGCTTGGTCAAAATAATAGGTACACCCAGAACGCGCTCACCGGAATCAGCATCCTGATTAATCTGCAATTCCATCAGGATTTTGTTGTCAGGCGTAATTTGTGGGGTTACTTTCAAACTCAACACTGCTTTTTTAAATGCTACCGCAGTGGCACCGCTTGAGGTGGACTCCTGATAAGGAATCTCTTTACCTGATTCAATAACCGCAGGCTGTTGATTGGTGGTAATCACGCTGGGACTGGAAATCAATTCGGCTTGCCCCTGACTTTCCAGTGCCGAGAGCTCCAGATCCAGCAAAATGTTATTGCCCAATTTGGCCAGCGCTATACCAACAGAAGCGGGTATTGCATTATTTGGCGCAGCAGCCAAATCCAGGTTCAAGCGTTGGGCAATAGGCACGTTAGCGGGGTTGGCAACTCCCGCAGGTAATTGCAACTGATTCGCCCCTTCTAAAGTACCACTGAGATGAGTAGGTTTGGAAACCCCCCATTTAATTCCAAGATCCTGGCTAAAATCTTTATTGACTTCAACAATACGGGCTTCAATCTGAACCTGTTTTACCGCTACATCCAATTGCTTGACTAAGTCTCTAACCTCTTCAATTTTAAGCCCGGTGTCCTGAATCCATAAAGTATTGGTTCTGCCATCAACACTGATTTTGCCTCTGGGAGACAGAAGAGAATTTTGTTTGTCTTTGATTAACAGTG
Source organism: Legionella worsleiensis (assembly GCF_001467535.1). Taxonomy (GTDB): domain Bacteria; phylum Pseudomonadota; class Gammaproteobacteria; order Legionellales; family Legionellaceae; genus Legionella; species Legionella worsleiensis. The sequence continues at coordinate 10,498 of NZ_LNZC01000022.1, read as the reverse complement.
CAATTTCGGCAGCTTTTGCATAATTAATCTGAATCAAATCAGAGCGTATAGGCTCCAGCTTTTCAATGGTTTGTTGGTTTTTAAGCTGCTGTTCTTCCATTTTATCCAAAGAGGCTTTGGTGTCTATTAACATGACATTACCGGTTTTACGTTTATCCAGTCCCTGAGTAGTTAATATGATATCCAAAGCCTGATCCCACGGGGTATCATTAAGTCTCAAGGTAATATCTCCTTGTACTTTATCACTTACTACCATGTTTATTCCGGTAAAATCAGCAAGTAACTGTAACACCGCCCGAATATTAATATTTTGGAAATTTAAAGAAATTCGTTTGCCGGTAAAGACTTGCTTTTTAAGTTTCGCCTGTTTCATTTCCTCAGCGCTCAGCGGGAAAATATCAACCATAAACTGCTTGTTCACCTGATATACAAAGTGACCATAATCTCCTTTATTCAATATGGTCATGCGTACGTTTTTACCATCCTGCTGCATGGTAATCACCTGAGCCGGGCTATTAAAATCAGCAACATCAAAGCGCTTCATCAAATGAACAGGTATCTTGGTGTTGATAAAATTAACCACTACTTCTTTACCAACCTGAGTTACATCAACAGGAATGCTGGAGTCTGAAACATCGACAACAACTCGTCCTCCCTGCTTTTCTCTTCCACGAAAATCGATTTTATTAATCTGGTATTTGGCATTAACGACCTGATTGGTAATAAACAATTCTTTATTACTTTGATATATTTCGTTACTTTTACCGTTTAAAACCAGGCTATAAACAGTTCCTGCTGCGCTCCCCGAATAAGAAACGGTACGATCAAGGTCTAATATTGCCCTAACCCTATCTGCTACTGCGACCATGGTGTACGTTTTTAAGGAGCCCAACTCGATTTTTTTCATTTTTTGTTCGGTTGGCACATGCAGATCGGTCTTGATAAAATCCAAAACGATTCGAGCGGGTTTTTGGGTAATGAAGCTGGCTGGAAGTTGTTTTAATGGATGCGTAAATTGAAAATCGATACGAACTCTATCCTCGGGCAAGGGAATGACTTTCACTGAGGTCAAGGAATTGTCCTGGGAAAATGCCACACCAAAACCTGCCCCTAATAAAATCAAAATAGCGATAATCTTTCGCACCCTGCGCTCCTAGTTGCCAGCATCCAATTTAAGTGTGGTTGTTTTCTTTATCCACGCCCCTGAGTCTTTTAACGTTTCTTCAAGCTTAATCTGCTCTTGTGTAATAGAGATTATTCGCCCGTAATTTTGCCCCATATAATCCCCTTTCCTGACCCGGGATATCTGTGAATCGGGTTGTTTTATCAAAGCCCAGATCACTGAGTCCTGCTCTAAAATTCCGACAAATTTTAATGCATCTAAAGGAAAAGCTTCCAAAGGTTGTTTGAGTCTTTTTTGATCAGGAGCGTATAAATCGGCATTTTTCTTTAAAACAACAGGGGTAAATGGGCTGCGCCGCTGATCGTTTTCGGGAAATTTAAAAACAGGCAATGGGGCAAATTTGGGGATGGGTTCAATAGCTTTGGCAGGACGTGATTTCATGTCATTGATGTACTTGATTAAATCACTCTTATCGCCTGAACATGCGCAAAGCAGCAATGAAAAAATTGCTACCAGCCCTGCATGTACTTGTTGTCTGAAATTTATCATTGCGCTCTGTATCGGTATATTTTAGCCGTAATGTTCATCACCAATTCATCCTCTGAGACCGTTTTACTGTCTTTAGATGATTTGCCCTGAATACTAAACTCATGTAAGGTCACAATTCGGTTCATCTCTGCTACTCTACTCAAAAAAACAGCCAATTGCATGTAGGTACCAACCACTGTTATTTTAATCGGCAGCTCTATATAAAAATCATGAACTACCTCGGCTTGTGGAGCAAACAATTCAAATTTTAATCCTGATTCTACTCCGGTTTTGGAAATTTCTTCCAGTAACCCCGGCATTTCGTTTTTTGCAGGTAACTGCTTTAACATCGCACCAAAACGCTCATTCATGAGTAACAACTGATTTTGGTAGGCTTTCAGGTTAGATGCTTGATGCTCTTTCTTTTCAAATTCAGCTCTTAACGTAGTCTCTTGAGCTTGCAGCGTGTCGTATTGTTCAAAATTGGCTTTAATAATTAAAAAATAACCTAAAGCGATAATCATTAAACTTAATCCGGCAATAACCCCAACTTTTACCGCAACAGGCCACTGACCAACATTTTCCAGGGTGAGTTCGCTTAAATTAACGGCATTCATAAAAGGTTACCCATTTAATATTTAGGTTTAAGAACAAAACTTAGTTTAAATTCACTGTTTGCAGCTTGTTTTTTATCATCCATTTTCTTGATTTCGGTCAAGACAGGAGCCTGAACCCAGGCGTTCATTTCTATATTACGCATCAGTTCAGAGATATTCGTATTTGATTCAGTATATCCCCACACAGTTACTACATCATTTTGGCGCTCCAACTTGGTCACATAAATTCCTGTGGGCATGACCTTAATCAATTCATCAAATAAATGCACCATCAAGGTTCGGGTGGATTGCAAATTCTGAACTATGGACATGCGGGAAATTAATCCCTCCCGAATTTGTTTGAGTGCCTTTATTTCTTTTATTTTACCATCAAGAATAGTGATTTCCTTTTGTAACAGGCTATTTCGCTCGGTCTGATTGCTTATCAAATGCGTGGCGTAAGAATTAACCAGAAAAACAACAGCAACTGCACCGGCTATTCCCATCAAAGAGAAGGTAGTAAAGAGCTTTTTTTCTTGCTCTCGCTTGTATTCACGCCATGGCAGCAGATTGATTTCAGTCATGTTTCACTCTAAATGCCTTAGGGCCAACCCGCAAGCAACCATCAAAGCAGGGGCATCGTTATTTATCGATTCCAGATTTACCATTTTACCAGGCACCATATGCAACAAGGGGTTAGCCACTGTAGTCGATACGCCGATTTGTTCTTGAATCAAGGCAGCCAACCCTTCCTGACGAGCCAGCCCCCCTGCAAGCAAAATATGATCAACAAATCCGTGCTGACTTGATGAATAAAAAAACTGCAGGGTTCGTTTAATTTGTAATAAAACCATTTCCTTGAAAGGTTCGAGAACTTCGGTAGTATAATCAGGCGGCAATTTACCTTGCTCTTTTGCAATTAAAGCATGTTCGTGCGGCATACCATAATGTTCGGCTATCGCATCAATTAATTGCATGCCCCCAAATTTTTCCTCACGCGAAAAAATCAATTTCATCCCATGCAAAACAAAAAGATGCGTATAATTGGCTCCGATATCAACAATAGCAACTATTTTATCCTGACCGCCAGCAGGTAATTCTGCTGCAAGTTGTTGCGCTGCCCGCTCTACAGCATAAGACTCTACATCAACTATTTTTGCCTCCAGGCCAGCACGAGTTACTGCTTCAACCCGACTTTGAACATTTTCTGCACGAGAGGCAACAATCAGAACATCGACCATAGCGGAGTTTTTTGCAGAGTGGCCTAAAATTTCAAAATCAAGATTAATTTCGTCTATGGGATAAGGAATGTATTTATCGGCTTCAATAACAACAAGCTCTTCCAGTTCGGCATCATTCAAGCCATCATTCATTTGTACTACTTTACTGATTACAGCAGAATCCGGCACGGCGAGAGCAACCTGTTTGCAGTTTAATCTGGCCGTTTGTATCACCTGTTTAATAGTGCTGGCTACCGCATCAATATCCTTGATGACGTTGCCATCAAGAGCATTGGGGGGCAGCAGTTGACGACCATATCCCTCGACACAAAGGTGTTCTCCTGTTCCGGAAATTTCCAGAATTTTAACGGCCGAAGAACTAATGTCTATGCCCAGGATGGCACGATGTTTCGGTTTAAACAGTTTGAGCACCCGATTTATCTCCCTGTATCTCCCTTGCAGCCCCTAAAGCGCTCTTGTTTATTTATGATCTGTTATCTTTTTATGTATTTCAGATGGTAACGTAAGATACTGAAAATTGGAATCATTTAGATTCAGTTCTCTTGAACCATTATTTTTTTCTATTAAGCAGTAGGGTCTGTTGACAATTCACCAACGCCAACGTGCCGTGGCTTGTCCACGGCATCCAGTAGATGGTTCAATTAAAATATGAACTTTCTAATAAATTGATTAAGAGGAGCAAAGTCATAATAAAATGGTTCTGACTAATGAGCACAAAAATAAATTCATACCCGGCTTCATAGCCCAATATAACGTACACATGCTGGTTTATTATGAAATGGATGAGTTGTATATTGAAGCAGCTCGCCGTGAAAAACGTTTCAAAAATTGGCCAAGACACTGGAAATTAAATCTAATTGAAAAACTTAATCCCGAATGGTGCGATCTATATGAAGAAATTTGCCAATGATTGAGAGCTACTGGATGCCGTGGAGAAGCCACGGCACGTAGGCAGCGGTGAATTGTCAACATACCTTAGTCGTAAAGGATGATGAAAGATTTATAACTACCCTCCTCATCCCGAGTAAAACGAAGCGTATCCCTGGAATTGCAAGGTGGGTAGTTAATGAGATTTTATGCCGTATAAAACTTGCGCTGGGAGTCATGATTAAATATAGTGAAATTCAACATGTAGTTCATAACACGCAATGTCTTCTTTTTTGCATTTAAAGGGAGTTTTAAATGACACGATGTGAAGAGTTACTTTACTCACTGGTTGCAGTGATGATTCGCTATCATGACAAGCAACCCGGTGTGACATTAAAAATTACGGAACGTGATGAGGTACTTTTAAGAAAAAAAACGCATTGTTTGGCAAAAGAAATAATGAGTAACACCGAAATTGATTTTAAAACCCAATTGCAGGATTTAATCGAGCAATCCACCAAACATCATGATGATCGAAAACCTTTTCTTAATTACCTTGTTAACGAAATCATTTTTTTAAAAAGTATTGTTGATAAGAATAGTTCATTTAGCTCTGGTCAATTTGCAGCATACACAACCCAGGTTATCGAACTAGTAACCGATCTTAAACACTTATTAGCCAATAGCAAAGGAACAAAATCCCCAATAAGATACCATAATACCGATTTAAGCCCAGGAAGCACCGTTTTTCTGGATGGCCTTGTTGATAATCACTATTACAGCAGAGGTCAATTGTGCAACTCAGGCCTTATCCTGAAAGAAGAAATACTCGATAGATTTAATTTGACGCTTCATGCCCCTCAGGCTGAACTCGACGAATTTGCCATGCAACTGTGTCAGGAACATCAAAACATTTTGCTGATTCCTGAGTTTACTGCGCAATTAACTTACAATTCAATTCCACATTCAGCTTTCGATAACGAAGAAATATATCAATTACAAGAACAGTTTCGTGCTCAAGAAGAAGAACAAAAAAAGTTACATTCCACGATTGCAAAACAATTACTGACCCTCTACCAATTGCACGAGCAATTAAACATAAGCACAGTAACGGAAACTCGCCTGAAAGAAACCGTAAAACGGCAGGAAGAAACAATTGAACACCTGACCCAAAAAATTAGTGATTTAGAATCCTTGCTCTTGCCTGAGGCCAACAGTTCATCAGCAGCCGGATTTGGATTTTTTAGTGTTGCACTTTGAGAAGGTGCGTTAAAAACAAACAGATAACAAAACGCAGCAAAAAAAAGCGGTTTCGCTTTTATAAAAACACAAAGGGACAAATAAACTCATTTTATTGTATGTTTTTTACAACTAATGTACCAGTAAATAAATACTTGCGCTGATGCAAAACATTTAATATAGTGAAAAACCAAGCTGCCATTGTTTTTCACATTTGGAGTATTGATTTACGTTTTAAAAAGGAGTTTTAAATGACTAAAATTGAAAAATTAATGTATTCTCTAGCCACAGTGATTATTCGTTATCACGACAGCCTAGCCTCCAAAAAACTCATCACAGCTCGCGATATCGCAGAGACAAGACCAAAGTCGAGACAGTACGCAACAGAATTAATCAGAAGATCGGGTTTTATCCAAAATCTGGAAAACATAATTAAAAATTGTACCATTGGATATGAAGCCAGACGGCCATTTCTTGAATATCTATTAAATGAAATCGTACTAATTCACTCTTATTTGAACAAAACAACATCCTTTACACCCGAGGAGCTTGATAAATATACATTACAGATATTCACATTACTCGTTGATATAAAGGGGTGTTTAAACACTCCTAAAGGAAGTATCTATGTGGTCACGAAACATCAGTCTGATTTAGGCCCCCAGGAGCTAATTTCTTTACCAGGGTGTATTAATGATGCTTACGTTGGAAATTATTTTTGTAATTCAGGGATTTTTCTTAAAAAAGAGGTTCTAAAAACCCTGGAAATTACTCATAAAGATTCTGACGATAAAATCTGGGAATTGGCCAAAGACATCTGTCTTGAGCATCAGGACACCATATTAGTATCTGAGATGAAGATAACCAACTCAATTCTGGAACAAGACAACAGAGAACAAAAACAAATCGTCGAATCGCTGACGCAACAGCTGGCAGAACTTCAGGCCAATTCATCCCAACTTGCCAGTCTCCTCAGAGAAAAAGAAGACTCCATCACCTACCTCACCGGGTTAATGGAACAGCAAGCACAACAACTACTTGAGCAACAGAAACAATTAAGCGAACAAGCTAGACTGCTTGATGAGCCCGTACAAATGCCCAGACCTATTATCAATGGTTTTGCATGTACCTCTTCTTTCTTTGGCCTGGACAGGGCTCCAAGATTAATGGGAACTACCAACACAGTACCACCTGAATCATCCGATCTGGGCATTTAGGAATACCGTTTGGTTCGCCATTGGTTTTGAATAAACCAATGGCGAACCTCTCATCAAAAACACCATGCCCCATAAACTGTAACGAGCTGTAAAACAGATACCTCTGATCTGCCAACAAAGCACCAAAAGCTAAAAGTTCGTGCCATTATCCATGGGCTATATCCTGATATACTTCTGTGACAAACCGGAAATAATTGCCCTTTATGGGCAGAAATGACCTTTTTTTTATTATGTAGCTGCCCTTTTTCCAACAAAACTCGCAATGTCAGCAAGAATCGCTGTATAATGCATGATTATCCACACTTGAAGATAATTAAATTCTATGAAAAAAATGGCATACTTCTGGCGTAAAGGTCTTTGGGCGCTGATGAGCCTGTTTTTTCTTTTATTGGTTGCGGGCAGCCTTTTGTATCTATATCTGGAAAGTCAGCTCCCCAATGTCGATTCGCTAAAAACAGTTCAATTACAGGTTCCTCTACAGATTTTCAGTAAAGAGGGCTTACTCATACAGGAATACGGTGAAAAAAAACGAATTCCCTTGACCTATGATGAAATCCCGCAAACACTGGTTCAGGCACTGATCGCAACAGAAGATCAACGTTTTTTTGAACATCCCGGTGTTGACGTAATGGGTTTGGGTCGTGCTGCGGTGCGCATGATTAAAACAGGTACCAAATCTCAGGGTGGTAGTACCATTACGATGCAGGTAGCACGTAATTTCTTTTTGAGCCGTAAAAAAACCTTTTTACGTAAATTCAACGAAATCATGCTGGCTATTAAAATAGACAGGGAATTGAGTAAAGAAAAAATTCTGGAGTTGTACCTCAACAGAGTCTATCTGGGGAATCGGGCATATGGCGTAGGCGCTGCCGCCATGGTTTACTTTGGTAAACCGCTCAATGAACTCAATCTGGCAGAACTGGCAATGATAGCAGGTCTTCCTCAAGCTCCTTCTACACAAAATCCTGTGGCAAATCCTTTGGCGGCTAAAAAACGCAGGGATCATGTTCTGGAACGATTATTAGAAGAACACTACATCAACGAAGAACAATATCAAAACGCAATCAACCAGCCCATTACCGCAAAATACCATGGCACCAATATCGAAGTCAGTGCCCCTTATGTTGCCGAAATGATTCGCCAGTCTCTTTATGATAATTTTGGCCCTGATGCCTATACCAAGGGCTACAAGGTGTACACGACAATTGATGGCAAATTACAAAATACCGCCAATGAGGTCGTTGAAAAGAATCTGATCGCATATGATCATCGTCATGGCTATAGAGGTCCTGTTGCCACCATAGGGGAAAAAGACAGTCAATCACCGCAAATTCGGCAAAAATATTTAAAAAAATACCCTGAGCTGAATACCCTGCTGCCTGCAGTGATTACCGAAGTAGGTGAAAAAGAAGCTACAGCGGCTCTTGCCAACGGCCAAACCGTTATAATTCCCTGGGAAGGCCTATCCTGGGCCAGACCAGCACTAAAAAAAGGCTGGGTAGGTAAATCGCCAGTCAGGGCGCAACAAGTCGTGGCAGTTGGGGATGTTGTTTATGTCCACTCGACTGAAAAACACTGGGAGCTGGCACAAATTCCCGAAGCAGAATCTGCCATGGTTGCTCTTAATCCTAAAAATGGCGCCATAGAAGTACTGGTTGGTGGTTTTAATTTCCAAAAGAGCAAGTTCAACAGAGCCACTCAATCCAGCAGACAACCCGGATCAAGCTTTAAGCCTTTTGTTTATGCTGCCGCTTTGAATAATGGCTACAATCTGGCAACCCTGATTAACGATGCGCCTATAGTAGTAGATGATCCAAGCCAGCCCAAACTCTGGCGCCCTCATAATGTTAATCTTAAATTTAACGGCCCTACTCGGATGAAGCAAGCTCTGGTTCAGTCCAAGAATCTCGTATCAATCAGAATTCTGGATGATATAGGTATAGATTATACAGTAGATTTCCTGACCCGATTTGGCTTTACCAAAAAATCCCTGCCTAAAGCACTGTCCTTGGCTCTGGGAAGCTTATCCATTAGCCCAATGGAACTCACGACCGCTTACGCCGTGTTTGCCAATGGCGGTTTTAAAGTAGAACCCTACCTCATTGACCACATAACGGATGCGGACGGTAAGGTATTACTGCAAGCAAAACCTGCTGTTGTGTGTGATCCTTGTGATAATGAAAAAACTGACGCATCCATGCTTGCACCACGTGTTATCCCTGCAGACATCGCCTTTTTAATGAACTCTGCATTAAAAGATGTGATTCAACATGGAACGGCAAGGGCAGCTCGTTCCCTTAACCGTCAAGATATTGCTGGAAAAACCGGAACGACCAATGATCAGGTCGATTCCTGGTTTGCCGGATTTAACTCAGATTTAGTGGTTACTGTGTGGGTAGGATTTGATAATCCTAAGTCTTTACATGAATATGCCGCTACCCTTGCCCTTCCCTTGTGGATAGATTTCATGCGAGATGCGTTAAAGGGCAAACCCGAAAGTGAATTAAAACAACCGGATAATGTTGTTGCTGTTCGCATTGACCCGGTAAGTGGATTACTCGCCAAACCCAATCAACCAAACGGCATCATTGAATATTTCCGTGACCGGGAGGTACCGGCTGAAGAAGATTCTGCCCCTGTATTTAATGCAAGCAATAACGAAACCGATGAGCATTTCGCACCTGTTGAGGAGCATTTATTCTAAAGCGACCATGCTACTTTTATCAGGTTATGATCTTCCACCTATCGATGCAGACCTAAACCCGAGATTCAGCCAGTTGGCTTAATCCCGGGCTAAATTAGGCGTGATTTTCAGCCAAGTAGCCAAGCCTTGATGCAGCGCCAGCGTAATCAAGGGATAACTCTCCCAATCCACCTATAAGCTCAAGCAACAAGTCAGCCCAATTCCTGTTTTTTTTACCTGTTTCTGAACTAATGATGAAAACACAACACGGGTTGGACTAGTGAATATGAATTGGCGGTGCGACATCGATAAACCTTGATTACGCTTACGCTGCATCAAGGCTACCCGGAATGAATACCATTACCTCTCATGCTTTTCCCCAAGCACCTAAGGTGTTTGCCTGTTTACTATCCTTGTTCTGTTCACTTGTAGCCTGTATTAGACAAAGTCGTAATACAGGGATTTTTCAGAGTATTTCAAGGGTCTATCGCAAGATTAGAACCTGTATTACGACGTTGTCTAATACAGGCTGCCGTATAAGGGACAACCAAACAACTTAAAAACTCCATTCCAAGAAGCCTTGATGCAGCGACAGCGTAACAACCTAAAAGCTCAAGCAACAAGTCAGCCCAATTCCTGGTTATTTTACCTGTTTCTGAACTAATGATGAAAACACAACACGGGTTGGACTAGTGAATATGAATTGGCGGTGCGACATCGATAAACCTTGATTACGCTGTCGCTGCATCAAGGCTACCCGGAATGG
>NZ_LNZC01000022.1:0-228 GCF_001467535.1 Legionella worsleiensis | reverse complement strand
GTAACAACCTAAAAGCTCAAGCAACAAGTCAGCCCAATTCCTGGTTATTTTACCTGTTTCTGAACTAATGATGAAAACACAACAAGGGTTGGGCTTGTGAATATGAATTGGCGGTGCGACATCGATAAACCTTGATTACGCTTACGCTGCATCAAGGCTTGTATCTTTAATGTGTAAGCAAAAAAGCTTAATCTCAAGGGCACTTGGGATGGGAGAAGAGATCTTGAA
>NZ_LNZC01000021.1 GCF_001467535.1 Legionella worsleiensis | reverse complement strand
GTCAATGTTGTGAATGGAACGGTTCTTTTGAATGCCGACGGTACCTTAAGTTTTAGCCCAGCCGCTAATTTCAATGGAACGACTGATTTTACGTATACCGTGACTTCTGGTGGAACGACGGAAACAGCAACGGTAAGTTTGACCGTTAATGCGGTGAATGATGCGCCAGTGAACAGCGTGTCTGGCGCACAAACTCTGAGTGAAGACGCCAATCAAGTATTCAGCTCTGCCAATGGCAATGCCTTGAGTGTGGCC
>NZ_LNZC01000020.1:416-115139 GCF_001467535.1 Legionella worsleiensis | reverse complement strand
GTGAGGCGTTGAAGTGATCAAATACTCCGGAATCGGTGATCAAATGCCTAACGGAATTAGTGATCAAGTCCTCCGGAATACGCATGAATCTAAAAATCTCATTCCAATAGATATACACAAGATATCCCAAAAACTAAAAAGTAACCCAGAAATAATATTTGGACGTCTTCATTATTATTTAGCAGAGAAATACAAATATAAAAATTCAGATGGTAGCTTAGTAACACTCTTTGTAACATTTACGCAAAAAGAAAAACATTGTGTTCACTACAGTTATTTGTCTTCAGTACTTGCAGAATTAAAGAATGAAAGATTTATTTTTCTTACCAATACAACTATAGCATCTATCTCAGCGTTCATTGCTGCAATTTCAGCGTTTATTTCAAGTATTAATAATCGGCTAAGAACGAATATTCCTTTCTTGACCACCTCAAAGTGCTATAACAGAAAAATTAATGGTGAAATTATTATTTTATATCTTTAGCTTGCAGTAAATCCATTGATAACATGTTTGAAAAGACGAAGGTCTTCCATTGGAATATTACCATCATCAATGAAAATTGCTGAGGGATTTCGGTTCTGTCTCTGAACTTCTTCTCGAGGGCGGTCACTTCTTCGAAGTTCTAAAATAAAACCTGTTTGATGATGACCCTCCTCAAATGTGGAACCATAATCTATACAGCCAATGATGACGATGTGAACAAGTGTAGTCTTATTTGTAATTCTTTGAAGTTCTTCATTACTAACAGTCGTTGAAATATATTGGGATGTTGTTTGACCCGGAAAAACAACATGCCCGAGAAAATCATTTGGTTTACTTCTAGCTTCTTCCAATATTTGCTCTTGAATTTTCCTAGGATCAAAATTTGCGTCAATCCCAATAGCTGGTACAACTGCTTTAAAATGAACCCACGTATTTATGGCAGGTGAATGTCCGATATTGGTTAGATTAAACATCAAGTTAATATTCATCCCATTAATATCATATTCAAGTGGGCCACCAATTAGAACATTTGCTGGTATCCAAGGCCGGTGAGAAGCAAAAAATCCTTTTTGAGCCACTTCTGCTTGGTTCCGTGCAGCATCAGCAGTTTCTTTAGCAGCTAGTGCTGTAATTTTAGTATCGTCAAGGCTGTCTCGAATAAGCCTTAATTGCCACCAAAATAATCCAATTTGACCACAACCAAGGAAAAATGTTACTCCGACCATCCACCAATCAGTTTTATTTTTTTTATTATCCTCATTCTTTGCATCAATTTGATAATTCGTTAAAGATTGATTTGCAATTTTAATTGCTGATTCAATCAGTATGGGATAATTAATTATTGAAGATATTTTTTTTTGCTCCGCAGAATAACCAGTCATTATAAAGATAAAGTTACATATTAAAATTAATATCATCTTATTCATATACATCTCGATTTAGTTATTCATTTCAAAAATCATGCAAATTAAGTGCCCAGTCTTTTTATAACGATTTTTAAGTTTGACTTAGAGGAAAAACTAACGGGGCCAGCAAGTAGCCCTAGAATATCAATGGGTATGAGGGGACATTGGTGGGGTTTCACAGATAAAAAAAAATAATTTATAATCTTTTTATTACGAAAGTATGAGCTTTTAACATCTATTTTATAAGTTTTTGAGCAAGTATTTCATGAAATCCTGTTGGACCTTCTTCATACACAAAACCTGTAGCACTTGGTCTAAATAAAGTTTGTAGAATTAGTTGACGCTCATCATCTTTAGGGCCACTTCCTTCTCGCAAAAGAGCCAAGTATGTTTGAATCATCGTTACACGTTCGGAGCTATCCGTCCATAAATGTAGATTAGAGATGAATATTTTTGCTGAAAGGCGAGTTAACCAGACTCCAAAAGAGGATATTGCAAGCATAAAACCAAGTTTCCAAAGCGGGACTTGAGCAATTGTTTCTTGTAACAATTCATAAGCAGCCCAAACAAATCCACCACCTGTTAGACACGCAAGAGCAAGTGTTCCAATCCCAACCCATATCATTATATTTTTATGACTATCCTTTTTACCTGTCCAATAGTTTACTGAGGATTGTAGTGCTAATTTGTTATCATAAGTATGCGCAATATCATTAAGCTTTTCTTCAGACTCTTGAATTTTGGACTTGAAATCTGCTTCTTGTTTTTCCAACTGTCCATTAGTTTTCACCACCAACTCTTCATACTGAGATTTCAAAAGCTCTATTTGCTGACTGATTTCGTCATTATTGTTCTTGGCCTCACCATATTGGTAGGAAAATTTTGCTTCCCAGTCTCTTTTGGTTAACTCAAGACTTTTCTGAATAGCTGCAACGGTTTTCGTGTTACCATGCATGTATTGGATAGCCCAATAACAACCTTCTAATGAAGTACTTGAATTGAAAGTAATTTTAGCTTTCATAAGAAATGCCAAACAATAGCCTGCTACTTGAACATCATGGGTATCTTTACATTGATTAACAAATCGTCCATCAGGACTATCATATAAAATGTAATTTTGAGTTATTGCGGTTTTTGTTTTGTTGTTTAGCTGATTTTTAAGATTCGCAATTTGATCTTCATTATCCTTTACTCGATTGTAACCTCCAATAAATTCACTAAGGGCGTTCCAAAAATTATTATAGACATTCGCTATCGGACCCAAGTTATTATCTTTTTGTACGGCCGCACTTAACCATGACCAAGCTTGATTTTCACTTTGGTTGAATTTTTGAAGTTCTTCTGGACTATGAAAATCTATTTCTCTATCCGCGAATTTTAATGATAAAAATACAGCACTTTTTTCTTTTTTGTCCATTTATAAGAGTACTTAATAATTGCTCATAGCATTTACAAACAAAATATCCATAAGCTAGCTACTTTCAAGATCTTGGATAATGGCATGCCCCCCATTATAAATCCAGACCCATGACGCATGTGAGGACAATATTGGTGTTGAAATTATATTGAATATCAATGGGGTCAGATCTTGCCTTTTGCCTTTGATCTGTAGAAATAAGCATGATGTGATATAGAGGCAAAAGGCAAGATCTGACCCTAATGGTTATGACTACATCCTAAAAGATGTTACTTTCAGTTACTCGATTCTTTAGGTTTTTATTAATCAATGAGTTATGGCGGAACGATTTATGAAGCCTTTATTTATGAATATATAGCTTATTTATGTTCGAGATTAATAAGTTTTTGCTCTTTAATTGCCCAGTGCGCAATATTACTCCAACAATTAAATTAATACCAGAGTTCTCTATATCAAAGGATAACCAGATATTGATTAACTTCAAATAATAAACTTGGATTCCACTAAACGATTTAGGAAACAGCAAGTAGCCCGGCTGCTTGCAGCCGGGGAAACAGTCTATCAATCCCAATGAAACACCGGATATGGGGTCTGGATATGGGGTCAGATCTTTTCTTTTGCCTTTGATCTGTAGAAATAGGCATGATGTGATATAGAGGCAAAAGGCAAGATCTGACCCTAATGGTTTTAATAAATTGAAGAATTAAATTGGTATCATTTTTAGTTGCAAATCTAATTTTAAGGTCACTCATCCCTACTTCCTTTTCACGCTATTTTATTAAATTCATTTTTTGTATTACACATTGCTATAGATGCTGATTCCACGTATTTTTCGAGACTTGACATCGACCTGGATTCTTAAGACATCCTTTAATATACAAAAGAGGTCGTCTTCGGTACTGACAAGGGTTTCCTGTAAGTTTTACATTTATTTGGCCTAGTGTGTACGTCGGAGCTGTTTTGCGACAACTTTGTTCTCTTTTCACTAAAATAGTTGGAACTATTAAGCATAATTGCAGCACTTTAAAGCAAAAAACTATCTTTCGTAAATTTTTAAGTTTGGTTGCTCTAAACTGAAAGATTCATATCATTAACAATGACTGCTTTATAGGCTTTTAAGTTTATTTGTAATGTGAAATACTGTCACAAAACAGCTCCGACTTACACACTAGGCCATATGCCCAATAGCCAGACCTTGATTATGCGTACAGGTTTTGCACCGGTCAGGACTGGGCAATACATATGGTATTGTGAAAAAGTAATGAAAAATCTAAAAGTATCAGAAATAAAACTTCCAATACTTATGCAATTATGCAAAAATTTCGTGCATTTAGATGTGACCGAGAATTAATATGCCAACCTGGAATAAAGCATTGCGCCACCGTATTCAACAAACGACCCTGTCATCAGATTTGTTAGAGAAGGTAGCTTTGTTGGCAGCCTCAATAGCCATTGACCAACCCTATAGCACGACATTACCCCTTGATCTAGGTAAAAAATCGTTACTAAGTGTTTTATGTAAAAGTTTACCGGAAAAGGAAGCCACCGCCTTGGTATCTCTAATCCAGAGTATACCTTCTGACTGGTATCAATACTTAACAAAACGAGAAGCCGCGGAATTATATGATATTTTTTTCATGCTGATTTTAGCAGAGAAATACCGAATATTTTTAAAAAAAATTATTCCCGAAATAATAGTTGATGAAAAAAAGCTCGAATCTTTAGTTAATATTTTGGAAAAATGGAATTCTCCACTTTCAAATCTTGTCGCGGGTCTTCTTATCGAAGGTCGTTTTCCAGGCGTTATCAAAGCAAAGGAAAATATACAAACATACTGGGAAAAACGCACGCATGATGCTATCACTTTTTATTGTAAAGCCGCAGCCAACCAATTCTGTAAACCCATAGTTGATTGTATTTTGTGGGAGATAAAAACAACCACAACAATTTCATCGGTACAAATACGCTTAAGCCAATATAATTTAATACCTTCTCCGGTCGATGCCCCTGCCTGGAGTTCTTTCAAAGCGCTAAGATTTGCGTTCCCGTCTATAGGCAGTACACTGTTCTTCAAACCAGAGTCGATATCAGAACAAAATATTACCGAAGAAGCAACTCCGATCAATCAACAGTCTTCGAGTACCTGAAATTAATCGTGATAAAGAGAGCTCAATGACAAATAACTTTCGGTTTGCATTCAAATAACTTGATAAAGCACAACTGCAGCTGATACGTCAATGGGGTCAGATCTTGCCGTTTTGCTTTTCACTACCTCGTACAAAGTTGATTTTTCCAAACCGATGCTCCGGTTACAAATATAAATTTTGGCACTACAACTCCTTTTTGAGCTAAAAAAGCGCATCATATTAGTGATAAAAAAAATTACAATCGGCCATGGTTAACAGGGCAAAAAAACTCATCCCTGAGCCCAAGGAGCAAAACGTTATAATGCATGGGATGTAAATCAACGAAACGCCTGTTTAAGTCAGAAAATTAAACCTATGATTTTGTCTGTTTTTTTGATTTTAAGTCATTAAAAAAATATACTGAATTGTGACGATTCGCATTCAATTTAGAACGATACAGGTCTATTGCAGTACAAATGAACGGGATAGCGTTCCTCACCGATAGGATTGGGTTCATCTTAAGTTACATTTCATAAGGACAATAACAATGTTAAGAAACTGCAATTTGATTTTTTTTATGAGAATACTTTCGTTTTTGATCTCCATGTTAATAATGACAACCGCTTCCGCAGGCAAGCCCTTGTGGACTTTTGAACCACTCACAGCCACAACGATTGCAGTGCCTGCCAATGGCACCGCCACGGTACAATATCGAATCACCAATCAATCAAAAAAAATACATACTTTAAGCATGCGTCCTATTCGAGGTATTACACAAATCACCTCGGGACTCAATGTGTGCGGCAATACTTTTGTACTCAGAAATAAAAACTCTTGTGTTCTGTCTTTACGGATAAACGGTAGCCAATTAAGCAGTTCCATTACCGGGGGGCCAGTGGTTTGTCAAAAATCGAACCAAAATCAATGCTATAGGCCAGGTAGAGCCGATATCCTGCGTATCACTCAGGCTCCGCCAATAACAGATGCTGTGATTGCATTGACCGGTTCTCCTTTAACATTAACCGCAAACGGATCAGCAGGACAACTCACAATTACTAACTTAACTCTTGAGGTGGCAGCAACGAATGTTACCTCCAGTTTCACCGGAACGGCATTGGATGGACAAGTCACAGAAACAGGAAATACCTGTGCAATCGTACCGCCTGGGGGCAGTTGTACTCTGACGTACACTCCAGGCAATACGGTGGTGCCTCAAACGAATTTCACCATCCAGGGCACCAATACGAATGCACTAACCGCAGCCATTGCCATTCAATCAGGCAGTACGCTTACAGGTATTAATATCATTTCAGGCCCAACATCCGGGGGAACAGGCTTTATCTTAACAGGAACAGGGTTAACAGGTACTACAGGCATCAACTTTGGCGGTGTACCAGCAACAAGTGTTCAAGTAGTCAATTCAACAACAGTAACAGGTGTCACACCAGCTCATGCCGCAGGGGCGGTAGATATTGTCATTAACACTCCAGCAGGAGGCGCTACACTGGTCAATGGCTTTACTTATGTAGCGACCACCGTAGGCCAACCTGCTTTTGGAGGCGTGATTGCTTGTTTAAACGGTGGATTGAATAATTTGATCGCAGCTGCTGATGATAACAGCTTGGGGATTGATTGGGGGACTGCTAACCTGCTTGTTGGTGCCGGGGCTCAAAGCAACGTCGATGGTGCAAGCAATACAACGGCTATTATTGCAGTCGTTGGTAATAATGGCGGCGTACCTTACGCAGCACAACTGTGTGATAATTATGAAGTAGACTCACAAGGCAATACCCCATGTCAGGCAGGAAATACCTGTTATAACGATTGGTTCCTGCCGGCAGGAAATAATTTAACTGCGACAGGTCAGCTCAACTGCCTGTACACTAACAGTGCGGCTATAAGCGGTCAACCTGCGTTCTACTGGAGCTCTACAGAGTCCACTGCAAACAACGCCTATGTACAGAGCTTTATCAATGGCTTTCAGGGCACCGTCATCAAGGCCAGCAACTACTTGGTGCGCTGCGTCCGGTCATTTACCCCCTAAAACTACCTCTTGCTTTTTAAATGAGGCAGCAAAGCTGCCTCATAATGTCATTGACAAAAATTAAATCATCTAGCTTTGAATACACAACAAGTAGCCCGGCTGCTTGCAGCCGAGGAAAACAGTCTATCAATCCCAATGAAATAATAGACCATTTGCAGAAGCGTGGTTTAGGATTTTTACGTCCTTTTTTCTCACCCCAATAGGCAGTCAATAATGTACATATTCGTGATTTAGTGTCTTGCCCTAATCTACCAATACCTAAATAGACTGTTGTTCCACTCAATCAACCCATGAAGTGTTTTTAATAGTACGATATCGCAGAGATTATTCACTCTGTGCCACCTGTTTTTTCACAGCAACTTGATTAGACAGGCAATCTGACCACCTGTATTACGACTTCGTCTAATACAGGCTACCTATACTGATATGTATGGCGATATGTCTTTTATTTATGATGACGGCTGCTTTGAAAACAAGAATAATCTTCTTTTGTCACACGCCCTTCCGTTAAAAAACCTTTATTCAATGCAGCAATGTCGTCTGTTTTTTAGTAGCCTCTTACCTGAATTACGACTATTACTCGTCACGCTACACAAAGGACAGATGAGGCTCTTTTATCCAGAGCCCTGCTACGTAAAGAAGCCCTGAATCTAATTAGCAAAATTCAAAAAAAATACAATAGCTAACCTACTTACCAAAATCATGTTGCAACGTGCTGATAAATTATCCCAATATTGAGTAGCTTCATTAATTGCTTAGCTCCGTTCAAATATGCGCTTGTTATAACCATGATATAATTCCAGGCTTGACAATTTAGCCTATGAATTTGCAATGATTGTTCTTCGTAAACCATCTCTCCAGGATGAGACCGCTTTTATTCCTCTAATGAAAAAAAGCCGCAATGTTCAATTTCCTGTTATAACCGCCCCCAAAACTATCGAAAAATTTCGACTTTACCGGAGATAAATAAAATGCGTATGATCACAACCTCCCGGTTAATATTAAGACCCTGGCATGAACAGGATAGCAAGCCATTTTTTGCAATAAATCAGGATGCAAAGGTACTGGAATTTTTAGCCGGAAGCATGTCTGGAGAGCAAGTTGATGAATTTATGCAACATCAAAATGCCCAGTTAGAAACCCGTCATTACATGTTATGGGCCGTTGAATTACAAAATACGGGTGAACTCATTGGTTTTATAGGTCTTAATTATTTTGACAAACCAGCCCATTTCTCACCCGCTGTCGAAATTGGTTGGCGTTTAGGCTCGCAATACTGGGGATATGGATATGCAACAGAGGGTGCTTTAGCTTGCCTTGATTATGGTTTTAAACAACTTAAACTCAACGAAATAGTTGCATTCACCGTACCAGATAACCTACGTTCAAGAAAAGTTATGGAAAAAATTGGCATGATGCATGATATTAATGGCTCTTTTGCCCATCCTAAATTGCCACTAAATCACCGACTATCGAGTCACGTCCTCTATCGTATAAAAAGAGAACACTAATTTCATTTGCATTCATCAAATACTAAAAAAAACAGCAAAGTTCAAGAATCTAAGCCTTGCTCTTTGCTGTTTTGGCAAGAGTCCATACTGTCTTTAAATGCAGGATTCACTTTTTTAACATGCTTTTCTCTTCCTGACAGCCTTCAAAATTTGGTGTTGTCGAAGACTGACTAAAAAACGAAACAGAACTAGAGGATGCAGATGCTACGCTCCCTGAAGAAGATGTAGATTGCACCATTGCGGAGACTGTAGTTCGGGACATGAATTGAGACAGAATCTTCTCAAGAAAAGACAGGGGTTGACCCACGCTGGCTGCACCTAAAACAGTTAAACCTGTCACAGTCTGTAAATAAATAGCACTGACTATTCTTTCCTTTGGCAAACAATAGAGAAGAAATTTAAGGGATTTGTATGAAGATACAGCATAGTGCAATGGAGTATGGTTATCCTCGCCTGGTGAACAGATAGCGTCCCACCTTTTTGCTACCGGCACACAGTCCATCAGCAATTGCAATGAGTCAAGATTACATGCAGCCTTATGAAACACAGTATTGCCAGACTTTTTTTTAATCATCACTGCGTCCGCTCTTGATGTCTCGGGTAAATAGTCCAGAAGCAATTTGAGCGATGCAGGGTTTTTTGCGGCTTTGTAGAGTACTGTTGTTCCCCGCACATTTCTTGCCAGCACGGCGTTGCCTCTATTTTTCTTAGGCAAACTGTCAAGAAGCAATTTCAGGGATGCGGGGTTATTAGCGGCTTTGTGCAATACTGTATTTCCGTATTTGTCAGGGGCCATAATGGCTTTAACTTTTTCAGGTAGCGAGAGGCAGTCAAAAAGCAAGTTTAGCGTTTCGCAATTAGGTGCAGCTCTATGCAGTAAGTTCTCGTTGAGATTATTTGAGATCATCACGACCTGAGCTCTTTCTGCTTTAGTAAGGTAATTGAGCAATTGGGGCAGATTTTTAATGCCCGGTTTTATGGAGTGGTGAAGTAGTGTATTGCCACGATCATCCTTAGCCATCAATAAATCAGCCCTTTCGGTATCGGACAAGCACTCTCGAATTACGCCCAATGATTCGGAGTTGTTTCTGGCCAAGTAGACTACCGTGTGACCATGATTATTTGGTGTCCCTATGGCACCAATCATTTTTGTAGCGAGCAGGCAGTTAAGAAGTAACTTTAGAGATTCAGGATAGTTCGCAGCGTTATGCAACGGAGTAGTTTTACCAAGATTACCAGCCGTTACACATTCAACTCGTTGTTCCCCGCTTACACCATCCAAAAGCAGTTTAATACATTCGGGCTTGATACTAGCGAAATGCAGCAGGGTATTTCCGTACATGTCACGAACTCTAAGTGCCTCAATCCTTTGCTCCACTGACAGACAACTTAGAAGAAGTTGCAATACTTTAGTCGAATTTAGAGCCTCATACGGTATGACCACTTTACCAGCGTGATCCATCATCAATTTGGCTATTTCAGATTCAGATAGATAAGCCAGAAGCAGTGCAGTAAGTTAAGGGATGATGTAATCATCTGCCCCGCCCAAATTTACTGCTATAACAGTACTATATGATTAATTTATGGTGTTCCATGTCCAAACACGAGATTGCTCATTTAGCTCATTATTACCGTAGCACAGTGGCTTATCGCAACGGGAATTAGCTCAGTTAGCGGGTGTCGGCTAGACGGTGATTTATGATATCGAAAAAGGGAAAGAATCGGTGCGGTTAAACACATTGCTCAAAGTGTTCGATGTTTTAAATATCAAAATAAAATTTGAACCACCGTTTCCTCAAACAACGGATAATAATACATGAGAAAAGCAAACGGTGTCAGCAATTAAATTTTTTTGATTGACTCACCTTAGGCATCCAGCATTTCGCTTTGTTTTATATGGGAAGACAATTTATTTTTTCATTTTTTTCTTCATGATCTCATCGAATAGCGCTTTTTTATCCTCAGATAATTCATTACGGCGCATGAGGCTTATTTGTTCCGGTGTTCCTTGAATGCAATTGGGAGTTAAACGGTCTGTAATTAAAACACCATTGAGATGGTCTATCTCGTGTTGTAATACTCTGGCGTAAAATCCAGTTTCGGTTTTTTGATACTCCTGACCCTGCTCATCAACATAGGAAACGTTGATACTCTGGTATCGAGGTACCTTCCCTGCTTTGGAGGATACGGAATAACACCCTTCATAGTCTGCTGTTTTACCTTTTGATTCAACAGGTTCATAACTTGGGTTTATCATCACATGCACAGGATAGGTGGCCTCAATATTATCTCGCAATAATCGGGCTTCTTCTGGAATATAAACGACAATGATTTGCTTTGCTTGATTGACCTGCGGTGCCGCCAGCCCTACCCCGCCTAATTCAACCACTTTTGTTTTCATCGCAGCAATAAGCTTCTTATCAGATGGTTGTAATGGAAATGTTACCTTTTCAGCCTTGCGGGTTAATACTTCGGAATATTCAGGCTGCTCTACGGTTACAATCGCAATATCCATGGCAAACACTCCTCCTGTGATTAGCTGTGCGCATATATAGATTGGTGCAAGCAGTTTTATCGTCACTTGGCAGGCTCCATTCTTTAACTTGAATGGTGATAATAGTGCCATTTTTTGCATGTAAAGACGAATGATTTTTATTTATTTGTTCTAAAAAGCAGTTTAGCCTAACCCCTGTATTAACTTGAGGTAGATTATAATTTAAGGTTATTCTTAGGCAGTTGGCAGCATACAAAAAGCGCCCGGATTAAAGCCGTCTTTTTAAAAGCGAACTGATAACTTAATAACCGAGATGATCGTTATGTTTAAACTAATTACTGAATACTTCAATAAAAAACCCTTATTGCAGCAAGAAAAGAACGATCATTTTGAGCAGGTGATCAACGGCAGCTACAAGGCACAAGATACTGAAATAGGGATTGAGCTTTGCATCAATGGGCAGGCACTATTGGGAAATAAAGTTCGTGTAGAAAAAAAGATGCTCGTTAATGGCCAGTTAACTGCTCATCATTCTGCATTCCTCTCCGATGTCACAGTAAATGGTGCTTCATCACTTAATCATACTCAAATTCATGGGGAAGCGAAATTTAGGGGAAGCCTTGAAGCCGCATCAACCACATTTTCAAACACAACTGAAATTCTATCGGCCTGCGCTGAATTGGAAAACAGTACAGCACAGGGCATAATATTCAAAAAAATACCCATTAAAAACACTGTGCAGCGCCTAAGCCTCAAAAAAAACACAGAAGTACATGGAGATATTCTTTTTGAAGGCGGTCATGGCGAAGTATTATGCGACCCAACAGCAAAAATTCATGGCCAAATTATTGGCGGAATGCGGATTGATATGCTTCATGGATGAATGAAATCATGACAGTAAATACGCATTTGGGGGCATTACCTGAACACGTGTCACCGCAATTCTCCAGACTCCAGGGCAAACGCATCTAAATTATGAACATAAATCTCCACCCTTTTGCCTACGTCCTGTGCTTTATGCGCAGGATCCATGCGATCTTAGTGCAGGCAAAGATCTGGATTCTGCGCATAAAGCGCAGAACGCAGGCATCTTGGTCTTAGATAATACGTTTAGATGCGTTTACCCTGCCCAGACTCGATTATTTTAATCCTATATAAATAGCGACTTGATTAAAACCGCTGTACAACTCAAAATCGCTAATGAAATTACGCTGAAACTCTGCATGAGTTGCAAAAAATTCCCATATTTTTTTCCAGGTATCAACAACTGCAGCAGGTATAGGCCCTGAGCCCTGAAAAACAAGATAAGAACCCTCTTGCACAGTAACCGTACTCAACCCAGCAGCGGGATGGAACGATTTAACCCCTGCAGTAACCTGATAAAAACCACTGGCATCAGAATCATAATGTGAATAAACACCATAAACACAAGTATTGGAGCCCAGATCACTGGCATAAAATTGCTGCCATAGATTGGGTAACTGTGCTGTGTTTGTATTAAACTCATCTTTATTCTGCGTTTTAACGCTAAAACCAGTCACGTCAAAGCGCTCTACCTGTTTCACGACTGGTGAACTTACCATTGGGTTGCTCCTTGTGCACGACCAAAACAAACATACTCGACTAAAACCACATTAATCCAGTTTTTCACTTGGACTCTCCCAAACAAACAGCCCGTAATCTATGACCATCTGGGTCAAGAGCTACGAAAGTATAGCCATAAGGCAACTGTGTTGGTGGAACAATAATCGTCATTTTTTTTGCCGCCCAAAGAGCAAATAACGCATCTACTCGTTCATAACTATCCAAAGTAAACGCCAATTCGCCATGACCACTATATTCTTGAACTGGCGGTACAACAGAATGTTTTGCTTTTAAAGCAAAACTCATCCCGTTTGACAAAGTGAAGCTATGAAATGTCGGTGATGTTTCATCAGGAGTAATGCCAAGCAATTGGCAATAAAATTTGCTGGTCACTGCAAGATCATTCACATACAACACAATCACATCAGGTTCGAGTATCATATTTTTTCCTATAAATTAATTGATTGAACGAACCCAGTTTACTACTAGAGACTGACAGTTTTTGTCAGCAGTGAACAGGCGTTTATTGCTCTGGAATGTTATTCATTTTGCGCCATTGTTTAAGTAACGTTCTACGACGCTTGGGGTAACGAGTATTTAATGGAACTAATGTAGCAACTCTATCTGTCCTGAAATGACGAAAATCAGCTCTAAGCTCACACCAGGCAACGACAACATGTACCTCTTCAAAAAAACCAAGAGCTAAAGGCCAGATAATGCGTTCTGATTCATCACCTTTGAAATCAATATAGTTCATTTGCAACCGTTGCTCATGCCGAATTGCATGGCGAATTAACGCTTCCTTGTCATCATCACGTTCTATTAGCGTTTTAGCAGGCCCAATTAATAATCCTGAAAACTCAAGTTGTTGTCCGAGATCTTCAGGAAGAACAGCCGCTATTTTAGCCAGAACATTCCTTGCAGCAAGACCTAATTTTTTATCGGTTCTTTGAGCGACCCAACGTGATCCAAGGACTAATGCTTCAATTTCTTCTTCAGAAAACATTAAAGGAGGTAACATAAAGCCCGGACGCAGGACATAACCAACGCCCGCTTCGCCTTCAATTGAGGCGCCCTGAGCCTGCAAAGTGGCTATATCTCGATAAAGAGTCCTAAGACTGACACCCAGCTCTACAGCCAGGTGTATTCCACTAACCGGATAGCGATATCGCCTGAGTATTTGAATCAGTTGAAGAAGACGTTCTGCTCTGGACAAACAATAAATCCTTAAATCAGTTAATACTGACATATTTTGGCAGCATTAATCGTCAATATCTACAGGTTGTTCCAAATTTTGATTGGTAAGAAAAATCCTCTTCTGCCTCAAAGTTAATCTTAAAAAGGGAAAGCGACTACTTTATTTCGTCCCTTATTTTTGGCTTTATATAATGCCGCATCGGCATTATTAATGATTTGCTCTTTATCTGTTTGCGGAGTAAATGATGCAATGCCAATAGAAATTGTAAAAGAAATCAGAGTACCGTTTATGTCTATTCTAAGCGTTTCAATGTCTTGCCTGAGTTGCTCCGCTTTTTTTACAATATTCTCTTGAGACAGGTTTTTAAGCAGAATAATAAACTCCTCACCACCCCATCTGCCGATAATGTCGCTTTCACGAAAAAAATGCCGCATTTTATCAGAAAGGCAACAAAGAGCCTTATCTCCTGCCCAATGACCGTAACGGTCATTAATCAATTTAAAATGATCGATGTCCAGAATCATAATTCCAAAAACATCATCTGTGCGCCTGCAAGTAAGGATTGCTTGCTCTACCTGCTCTTCAAAATACCTTCTGTTATACAATCCGGTTAAAGGATCTCTAATGGATTCAAAGCGTAAAATGTCTTGCAGTTTAATGTTTGCTAAAACTAGAGCAATTTGTTCGCAATATAACAAAATAAACTCTATTTCTTCGTCATCGGCACGCTTCTCAAATTCGACATAAACCAAACCAAGTACCTCATTTTTAGCGAGTAAAGGAATGCAAATATAAGAGACAGGTCTTTTCGTGCAACGCACATGGCTGCAATTTAAATCCTCTTCGGTATTTGCCACAAAATAAGGTTGCGTTTGCGTCAAGGCTAAACATTCGGGCGAGGTAATGGTCTTTAATTCGATGACAGGATGGTTCCAAACTGCCTCAACCTCAGCGGAACGTTTTTTTGAATGAAACAGATAAAAAACACCCGCAGTTTGTGGAAATAACTTTTTTGCATAGACTGAGATGGTTTCTTTAGTCTGCTCTATGGTCATAGAGGAGTGCAATATATTAGTAAATTCTTTTAACAACAACAATTGATTACTTTTTTCCTTCAAATTCTCTACCAAAATTTGCAACTTGTTGCGATCTTCTTTAATTTGCTGTTCGTGTTCTAATCTTTTAGTGATATTAGACGCAATATGACATGCCCCTATTAACTCCCCTTTTATATTATAAATGGGACTGTATCTGATTTCGTATTGCCGATTAGGATGATTTATATCCAGAAAGGGCTCAATAACAGTAAATGGTTTTCCAGAAAATGCGTTTTTCCACAATTCTATTGCCCTTTTTTTATTCTCTTCTGGCATGAAGGAATAGAGAATGTTGATGTTCATCCCTGGTTTTAAATCGAAATGAAAAATACGAAACAGCTCACTGCGATAACTTTGATTAAGCGCCATCAAATTAAAATTCAAATCAACAGCCGCTATTAATTCAGAAGAACCCTCTATAATTCCATTCAAACGCTCCAGGGCATCGCCAGCAATAATTTGCAATTTTTTTATTGAAAAAAAAGAGGCCATCAAAAATCCCGATAATGCTGCAAGGATAAAGCCGACAATTAAAATAAGTGAGGGAATAAGGGGGGAAAGTATTTGCTGATAAAGTGCTGAGGAGGGTGCGATAATCACCTCCCATGGTTGGCCATATACAGAAAAATGAGCACTTTCACTCCACTCATGATTAAAAGACGAATGATTATGGGTGCTGTGATTGTTAGTAAAAAGAATACCTGTCTTATCTTTTACCGTGATACTAAAATCATTTTTTCCTAACCTGTTGAACAAATCGTGAAATAATATTGCCGTATCAATGACACCAACCATAAGCCCATAGAATTGTTCTTGTTCGTATAAAGGACTAAAAAAAATCACCCCTTTTCCGCCCTGGATCAGATCCAATGCAGGACTTAATCTTAATTTTCTGGTTTGTAAACTCGCATCTATTTCAGTCCGCCTGCGCGCATCTTTATACAAATCATATCCAATTACTTTATCGTTGTGCTCATCGCGCGGCACTATCCATTGAATAATAAACCGTGAATCCACCCGTTCAATTGCGATATAACCCGCTTGATCTTTTACGTAATGGTATGCGTCCTTCTCCCACTCTTCTCTGGTCATCGCTCTATTATTGAGCCAACGATAGGATATGCGCTCAAACGCAGCGGCTCGCTCTCGCAAAGACAGCTGTATGTAATTACTCATATTATTTGATGCTTGCTGCAACATTAGCGTCAAATTATTTTCCTGATTATTTCTTATGGATTGCCATCCCAAATAAGAAATATTAAGAAATACAAAAGGCAATAAAAAGGTAATCAAAGTTGAGCAATGAACTGCCTCCTGCCTTCTTAAATAGAGGAGTTGAGCCACACTGAGCGCCATAAAACAAATGGCTGTACCAAGAGCCATTTTGGTTAGTTGCCCAATCCCATAACTGGTTACCAAATTGGTAAAATAGCCAATTAAAGAGAGAATGCTCAAACTGATAATCAGGTAATTAATGACCACAATAACGGGTGTTGGATTAAAAATTACTGAATGCACCTTTTGTGTCAAGATTAAAGAAATAGCAAATAAAACAAAACTAAAAGCCGTATTGGGAGCCATCCGTCCGGGAAAAGGAGAGTTGGCTCGTACAAAGGCCCTTACAAAGAGTTCATCGAGAAAGGAATGGGCATTAAAAACATATGCCAAAAGAGTCACTGTAGATATAAATAATAAGGGAAGAATAAAAAATACAGCCTTCTGGGATTGATTATGATTTAATGCCCATAATGAAAAACTGCAAAAAATAAAACAAAGGGCGGTATTAAAATACATCGGTGTAAACGTCGAAGAAGGCTGAACGAACAAAGGGAAACGTTTGTACCATCCAATCATGACTAATGTGCTGATTAAAACAACAAACAGACACAAAATATCGATATAAATCCGCCTTTTAGGTAAACTCATAGAATCTCGGTTTTTTACCATAGAGTATAGATGAATTTTAAAAATTATACGGTAATATCTCTGCAATTATTTAAATAAGCACTGAATAACATCATAAATTATGCAAAAAATCTCAATTAAACACTAAAGCATAGATTGCTTATTCCTATAGATTAAAGGCTTAAAACATGACGTTACACGATAAGATTAGGGTAGAAAAAGTATCCCGGGAACAAGACATAGAGGCCTGTCTTGCCATACGCTATCAGGTGTTTGTTGTAGGACAAAATGTTCCGTTACAAGAAGAAATTGATGGACAGGACGAACACAGCGAACATTATTTAGTGTTTTTCAATAAAACCCCCATAGGCACTGCCCGTGTTCGCTATACAGACGATTATGCTAAAATCGAACGTGTGGCCATTAGTGACGAATATCAAGGCAAAGGCTTAGGCCATGTCCTGATGAATTTCATCATAGAGGACATCCAAAACAATCATCTGGTCAAAAAAGCGAAACTCGGTGCTCAAACCTATGCAATTCCCTTTTATGAAAAATTAGGATTTATCATTTGCAGTGATGAGTACCTGGATGCAGGAATTCCACATAAAGACATGCGGCTTGATTTTAATAATAGATGAGCCTGTTCGCAAAGCAATCTCAAAAACCCGGATTTTGACTCAGCCATTCAAAGGCATGGAAAACCAACGGGCTGCAAGAAATGGTAACTGAACAGTAAAATGATTTTCAGCCGTGAATGGTAATTGTCTATAGGCCTCGGATTATACAAAAAAAATAACGCATTGTTTATGCTATGCGTCCACTGTTCCTTTTATGAAGACTTCATGCTATAAATAGGCACAATGTAACGGTGGTGCGTAATTTATCGGTTCGTCAACCATATTTTTGTTTTTTTTTTGATTTCATTGAGGCAAATAAAAAATTCAATTCGTGCCTTCAGAATGACCGTTACAAAATCAAAAAAAATCAGATAAGGATATTCTCCATGACCAACAATCGCAATAAAAATGCCGGAAAGCCAGTACTTGTCACCCACAGAACAAACCATACAGCGACTGTTGACAGCTACCGTCAGGCTATAGGGTATGAAGCCCAACGCAGAAGAGAGAGGAATATTTGCAATGCAATTCAAAAAGCACTTCGTTGTAGGCCTGGTCCTATAGAAAACGTATTATTTTACTTTACTTTTGGCATGTTTCTCACGGGATTGGTCGTTTTCACTGTAAACGAGATTCAGTACAAGGCATCGTCTTCATCAACATCACCAGATGCGCCCGATAGCGACGAACTTTTGCCTTGTGAGCAAGACGTAATTAGCCCAATTAAGCATACTCGTTCCGGTTCAATAACAAATAATACTACGCCATCCATTCGTATGTTTCACTCCCGTCGGCCTCACACGCCATTACATGATTCAACCTTATTACACAAAGGAAAAGCACTATTAGTAAGAGCTAGCGATGGCTCTGAGCATGTGCTCTTTGCTGATGACTCATCCGGACATTCAGGTCATTTAGATGATTCATCGATTCCAGGTATTCACTTGGATCCAAAATATCTCAACTCCTATGGACATTTTTATATTCATTACATTGGTATGAACCTTGGCATCAAAGCGTCCTCGTTCGATAAGTTTGAAATGTGGTGGCATGCGACGCAACTGCCTTACAAAGTAATACATTCCAGTCCCCATTTACAAAGAAACGCCTTGATAGATCATTACGGGTATGAAGGTTTTGTCAGACACGTTGTGGCATCCATTGTATCATTTGGTTATCCAGGCTCAATTGGCAGAGTATGGAATCCAGAATGGTCCGCTATGGACAAGCAGCAGCAAAATTCAAACATGGTGCTAAAATGTGCTGAAATTTCCCTGTACTGGATGAAGCATGTTCAGCAATCCAGAATCTTCATTTTGACTGCGGAAGACATAGTGAAGATGAGAGAAATCTATGAATCTCTTCTTTATGCCAGGCTTCCCAAATCAAGTAAACATTTTCATGTCAATAGCGAGATGAATGCCTCTTTGATGCGTGTGTTCATTGACGCCTGTGATAGTACATTAAGCACCATAAACAAAGAACCAACCCGGTTTGAACACGGAAAAGCAAACAAGGCCATTCTTGATGAGTTTGTAAGGCAACTGACCTCATCAATCCATGAGTTCAGGAAGATGGCACTTGACGATGAAAGCCTTGCCAAGGAAGAAGAAAACCATTCAACCTCCGTCAAGCCATAGTCATCCATAAATACTGTGGCCATTTAAGGGCAAACCTTACTTTATGCGATTGATTAGAATATTAACTATCAATGGACTTTTTTAAAATTGTAATATTTGCCCACAAGCTGCGCCGGCTTTATGCCGGCGTGAAGGGGAATAAATATATGATGAACGAAAAACGGATTCAATTAATCCGTTTTTTAATATCCTCTTCTAAAGCGGTCAAATCGGCCTCAATTTCAGACAGTTTTTTTGTTGATACCGGTTCCGGGGAATTAAAGAAAGTGCCCACGAACCCATTTTTTGTTACAGCAGCGGTGACTAGTGCAGGAATTAAAGTTATTGCCGCAAGAACGCCCAGGATCCCTTTGAGAACAGGATGAATTGCACTCCATAAATCACTCTCTTTTTTAAGTTCTTTTGATGCGCTGTTAATGGAATCTTTGCAATTTTTTATAAAGTTTCCAAGCTGCTCTGCTGTGGGTCTGTCAAAGAATTTGGCTTCTTCGGTCAAGCGTTGAATTAATGTTGATGCAACCTCGTCTTTTTCTTTGCCGTGTTCTGTAAAAACGGTCGAAAGTTTGTTTATCAATTCGTTATATGCTTCTCGATATGGCTCTATATCAATAACATGTTCTTTAATTTCAGCCGAATGTTCATGTCGAGGATGTTCAATGCCAATGAATGACAATAACATGGAGATGTCTGCTTCGTTCATGTTATTGATGTATTGCGGCAACTCATAATCAATTGCAACTTTGGATACATCACGTAAGCTACATCGTATTATTTCAGTAACTAAAGCCTCTGTATCACTCTCACTCAGTTCTATAACTACGGGGTATTTATTGTGATTTTCAAGGTAAAGAGGGGTATAGAACTTAAAGTACAGTGCGGGTAATACATTACCCAGCTTATGTGCATCGAAGGTGTAGCCGTTATTCTCGAGTATTAAAGCAATTTGTGCTAATTTGTCTGCGGCACGGTCAAAATAATTCGTGAATGGGCCTACTAAATCAAGTGCTCCAGAACGAGCCTGCTCAAAGGCTCTAAATTTTTTGTCTCTGGATAATTTTGTTCCAAATAAACGGTCGCATAAACGACCGTTTCTGCTATAAGGAGACCCGCTTGTGCCTAAAAATAATTTTAACAGATTGTTATTATTTTTAAGTTGATTGTGAAATGATTCAAGAATCGATTGCTTCAGCTGCTTTTCCCGATCAACCTGACGGACAGGTAATTTAAATTTTAAAGGTTCAGAGGTTTTTGTTTGGCTGGAATTAACCTCCTCTCCTTTAAGAGCATATCCTTTAAAGAAATCGTTTGTTGAAATATTGCATGATTCATGGCGTGTAAATCCACTGTCCATCAATGTGATTGCATCAACATACTCATTACCTACATTATGAGGATTTCTGTAATAAACATATCCTTGACTTCCTGGAAAAGGTAAATCACCCAATGCTCCATTAGGATTTTTACTAATCTCATGTTGTACCAGAGTTGTTTCTATTTCATTAAGTAACTCCATCCAGAACTCTTGTTTGCTTTCAGGAGAGTGTTCATCACATGTTTGCATGTAAATACAGAACTCTTTTCCATCTAAATTCTGGTGCATGGATAATAGATCTGTATTCTGTGTTTTGAACATCCGTACGTTATATTTTGCCAGTATAGGCAGTATAAGAGCTTGAGCTTTATTTATGGTATCAATATCATGCAGCACAGACAGGTGAACTTTGAAGGTGTCAGAGTTGTTTTCATGTGCAATATGGTTGTAGTACAACCATATTTCATCTGTGGACATCCCATCTTGGAAAACATAATCTTTCAGCTCAATTTTATTACGCATAATGATCCAAATGAAGATTCTTCAGTAAATGCTCGTTTTTTTAAATTATAGTATGATTTTATTAATACATTATTAACGAATACAAGTCGAAATGAGCAAAAATTAATTTACTTAAAAGAAACGTAACTCCCCACGTCATGCGCTATGGGTGCGGCTTATTTGGTACAAATCATCGTTTATATCACTGCAAATTGAGCTATTTTTTATTCAGAATAAGATAAACGCAGGTCGTTTTTAATCATCATCTGAACTTCAGCAAAAGGTACTGGTTTAGAAAAATAATAGCCCTGAATTTCATCGCAATCTGCGCTTTTCAAGAACCCTACTTGTGCGGCATTTTCAACGCCCTCTGCAACGACCTTTAACCCCAGACTATGAGCAACTGAAATCATGGCATTAACTATTTTATTGCTCTTACTGTCCTCAGGAATACCGTCTATAAAGGATTTATCCATTTTGATCACATCCGGGGCGAAATTCATTAAATAGGCAAATGAGCTGTATCCTGTACCAAAATCATCCAGCGAAATGGTTACGCCTAATTTTCTAAGTTCTGATATCACTTTGGATGCGTATAACCTGTTCGTCATTAATAAAGTTTCAGTTACTTCCATTTCAAGATACTGGTAATCAACACCGTATTGCGCTGATAACTGATTGAGTTGTTCGAGTAAGTTATAGGATGTGCTGAATTGACGTGCAGATAAGTTAATTGATGTCCTGATGGGCTGCTCACTGCGTGCAATATCCCGGATTGCAGTGGCCATGACCCATTCGTTCACTTTAAAAATTAAATCGGATTGCTCGCAAACGGAAATAAAATATTCCGGGGTTCGCATGCTGTTGCGCGGATCATGCCAGCGAATTAATCCCTCAACCCCCACAATTGCTCCAGTTTTCAAGGAAACTTTAGGTTGGTAATAAAGTTCTAATTCATTATTTTCAAGAGCATGATGAATGGCATTTTCAATTTCAAGGTGTTCGGAAGTCTTTTTAAAACTGTCTTTGGTAGCAAATTTGAAACGATTACTCCCCTCGTTAGAGGATTCCAGAAGCGCCATTACCGCACTGCCTAATAGTTGCTCTGAAGTAGTTCCATTTTGCGGGTAGCGGCTAATTCCTACGTTAGCAGATAAAAACAGCTCAATATCGTTTTTTTTAAACGGTTGTTTAAACAAGTTCAGTAATACGCCAACAAAATCAGTAATCATTTTCTTATCACGAAACTGACTTGATAAAAAGCAAAAAGCTCCTGATTCAATTAAAGCGATCATGTCTATGTAAGACAATGAATTACTAAAATTTGTTGAAAAATCAACGATTTTTTTACTCATTTCTTGCAATATCTTATTGCCCACATCATAACCAAAGGCAAAATTAATGAGCTGAAAATTATTGACTCGTAATTTGATAACGGTTATCGATTGTGTTCCATTAGCTATCATTTCTTTGATTTTTTTCTCTATGGACACATGATTGTGTAATCCGGTTAACACATCGTAATCAGAAATGTATTTCAGCTGTTTGGTAAGTAATTTATTCTGAATGTACTCGCCAAACTCTTTTGCAAAGTCTAGTAAAAGCCTATAACCATCAACATCAAGATTGAGAATCTGTTGATTGTAAAAACATAAAACCCCAATTCTCTTGTCTGCAACCTCTATAGGTATGCCAACTACTTCTTTAAGTTTTACCGTTTTTTCATCCCAATTTGCCCCCATAGGTTTTAAATGCGTTTTATGAGTACTGTACTGGATGATATTATTGTTAAGACAAATCACTGGAAACTCATGCTGAGTTTGGGGTGAAATAATGAACTGCTGATGATGCTCAACCGAATTTTTGAGTTTCTCGCCAAACCAACTCACAATGCACGCCAGCGAGTTTTCCTTTTCATCAAATATCCACAATTCGCCCATATCATAACCAACAGCCAATCCTATAGATTGCAACGTACTGTAAGTAAAACTATTTAAGTCATTGGATTTATTCAGATTTTTATGCAGGTCAGCTCTCAGCCGTTTTTGTAAGGCAGCATTGAATTGGGTAGTTACATCCGAGGTAATGCCGAGTATTGCAATTATTTTTCCCTGGGCATCAAGTGAAGGAAAAAGCTGGAGGGATAAAACGGCCATTATACCATCCGCCCTTAAAATTTTAATTTGCAGAGTATTATTGGCAGGATTCTCTTTCATGCGTTTAAGAGCATGCATGACTTTAGGTTGGTCTTCAGGAACGACAAAGCGCAACCAGGTTTCTATTTTTTTATCAATCAAATCAAGTGGTTGGGCAAATACCTGCTCTGCATAGCGACTTATAAACGTAAACTCGTTTGTTTCTGTAGACAAGCGCCATAAAACCTGTTGAATGTTTTGCGTGAATTCCAAAAACAGTTGTTTGTCGTCGTAGTCATAAAGTGCGCTTTTTGATGAGTTTTGGTTATTGCGTGTTTTGTAAAGCAAAGCAATAAAGACCAGTCCTGTAATAAATACGACACTAATCAGGATAGAGGCAACTAAAATCAAGGTTTGGCGATCCATGTTATCCTGTTAATCTCTCGTAAACTATTTCTGGATTAAAGTCGTTTAATCGATGTATTTTTTTATGCCATATTAACTCATGCAAACAAATAATCTGGACGTTTAAATTAAAAGCCCAAACGCTCTGTCAAACGGTAAAAAACCTAAATGAGTAACCGCTTCAGTTAAATTTTTTATCAAGCAGGCAAAATACTCTTATTAAAGTATAGAACAGTTCTTCTGTTTCAGGGGCGAAACAGCAACAGGAAATACCACACATATTTTTTTATAAACTATACTTGAAAGAGTGGCCAAGAAGGCTAATAAATATTTTTTCCGCCAAATTGCAGTATCAATTATCTTGCAAACAGGATTGATGACGATGACTAAAGGAAAAAAAACGCTGCTGCCCCCTCCAAGGAGCTAAAAAAATGCGTTACCGGTATAGGTGGTTTTGATCAAATCACCCATGGAGGTCTTCCAGAAAACCGATGTACCCTGCTAGTAGGCGGTGCTGGTACTGGCAAAACACTATTTGGTATGCAGTTTTTAATCAATGGCGCTGTACACGAAGAGCCTGGTTTGTTTATTTCTTTTGAAGAAACAGAAGCCGATTTGATTGCCAATTGCAGCTCACTGGGCTTTGGTTTGGCTGAGTTGACTCAAAAAAAGAGCATAGTACTGCATCACATTCATCTTGAGCGCACAGAGTTTGATGAAACAGGAACGTATAATCTCGAAGGATTATTCATTCAGATTGGCTATCTCATAGAGCAATACCGAATTAAAAGGGTTGTTATTGACACCATTGAAGTATTGTTCAATCAACTCAAAAATATCCCAATCATCCGCTCTGAATTGCAACGTCTTTTTCGCTGGTTGAGTACACAAAAGGTAACCTCTATTATTACTGGAGAGAATGGACAATACACTATTTCCCGCCATGGTCTTGAGGAATACGTTGCAGATTGCGTTATTTTACTGGATAACCGAGTAACCAATGAGCTTGCCACTCGTTACTTACGCATAATAAAGTACAGGGGTTCATCTCATGGTGCTAACGAATTTCCCTTCATTATTGATTATCAGGGGATTCTTCTCTCACCAGTCACCGCAATTACTCTTGATTACATTGTTCCCAAGCATTTTGTTCCAAGCGGAATTGAAGAACTGGACAAGGCATTAAGCGGCTATGGCTACTATGCGGGGGGAAGTATCCTGATTAATGGAACAGCTGGAACTGGAAAAACCAGTATCGCTTCTGCATTTGTCGAAAATCAATGTAAACTCGGTAAAAGATGCATCTACTTTGCCTTTGAAGAATCCTCAGATCAAATCATCAGAAACATGAAATCCATTAACATAGATCTGGAGAAATGGAAAAACAAAGGCACATTATTGTTTAATTCCATCAGACCCAGTGTTTACGGTTTAGAATCGCACCTAATCAAAATGGTGCAACTGATTAAAGAATTTAAACCCGATAGCGTGGTCATCGATCCCATTTCTGATTTTAGCCTTATCGGCTCGCCGCATAATGTTAAATTAATGTTGGCTCGCTTAATTCACTTTCTAAAACTAAACAACATAACAACCCTGATGAACAGCTTACTGCATGAAGAGACCCCAAACCAACAGCTGGGCATCTCATCACTAATGGATACCTGGATTTTACTGCACACTGTTGAAACTGATTTGGAACAAAATACCCTGCTTATCATAAAAAAATCTCGTGGGATGGCACACTCCAATCAAATGCGAGAATTACAAATCAGCAGCAAGGGGATCCATCTTAACGAGGTATACATGGGATCGGGTAAAATACTAGTAGGCTCGGCACGGTTAGTACAAGCCATGCAGGATAAAGTGGAAGAAATTACCAGAACTCAGGAAACAACCCAAAAAATTAATGAACTAAAATCAGAACAATCCAGCGTTGAATCCAGTATTAATACCTTAACGACGCAGCTGAATCACATTAAGGAAAACATCGATTTATTAGCATCCACCCAAAAGAAAATTGATGAAGTTTGTGAAAAAGGTTATGAAAAAATTCGTATGTCACGAAGTCTGCCCTCTCAGCGTCACATCAAGAAAGAGAATAAAAATGAGTAACCCAAAAACAAAAATTCTCAAGACTTCGCAAAAAAAATCATCCCCAAACACCAATGCCCAATGGCAGTTTATTCTGTATATTGCCGACCAGACACCTCATTGCTTGTTGACATTAGCCAATCTCAAAAAATTTTGTGAGCGTTACCTTCACAATCAGTACCGGATTGACGTTATAGATTTGAGGCAACATCCTGAATTAGCCCACCAGGAAGAAATTATTGCAATCCCTACTGTGGTTAAAACCCACCCTCATCCTAAACGATATATTATTGGCGATTTTGCAGACAGTAAATTAATGCTAATGAAACTTGGCATTAACCAACCAGATAACATTAACGACAAGACAAAATAATGTCCATCTCGTCTGACAAACCATCAACATACTAATAAAATCGATAGTTTACTCACACCTCATTACCCTGCACTACAAATAATTCACTATAGGACTGAAGACGTATCCTCTTGTTTACATTAATAAAAAATCTGGTACATTTGATTTTCGCAGATGATAACGAGCTCAAGAGGATGTTATTCCATTTCATTTTAGTGACTTAAGGATGAACGTGATGAAAAAATACAGCATGATGCTGATTGGGGTGTTAATTTCAAGCCTTGCAGTAATAACAACAGTTCAGGCCAAGCCTTTATGGACTTTTTCGGCTCCCAATCCGCAAAAAGTGACTGTAACGCCATCGGGAACTGCCGAGGTGACTTATACAATAACCAACAATTCATCGCATCCCAAAACTCTTGTTTTGGTTACTTCTGTTCCAGCATGCGCTAGTTGCCCTCCAACACCGGGATTAAGCTCGCCAGGCTGCTCTCTTCCAGCAAGTAAAGGTGGAGCCAAAGGCAGATGTTCCCTGACTGTCACTGTGAAGGGCTCCATGATCCCTAAAGAAGGCATTCAAAACGGCCCTTACTTATGCGAAACAGGCTCAATGCCGCAGTGTTATCAGCCAAGTGAGCCTAATCGACTCAATATCACCTTAAATTCAGTTCCACCGATACCGACTACAACAATTTCCGCCAACGGATCGTTTCTGTTATTGCCTCCAAATACCACAGGCTCATTAATTGTCACCAACACAGGCAGCGCCACCGCCCTGAATGTAATGGCAGTACTGCCCCCTTCCCTGGCGGCTGACGTCACTCAAGATGCCAGTAATTGCGCCGTATTGCTACCAGGGGCAAGCTGCAACCTCCACTTTACGTCCAACACCCAGGTGCATCCGCCAACCGCCATTACCATTGCCGGAACCAACACCAATACATTTGGAGCAACCATCACCCTGAGCTTGCCTTATATAACCGATGGAGAAGTAGCTGCAATTGCATTCGATGCCACCAATAACCTCATTTATCTGGGGGGAAACTTTAATGTAGTCGGACCGAACACTGGCAGCGGAGTTCCAATTGACGACAGTACAGGCTCGCCAGTGGCTACCTTCCCGCGCATTGATGGGAATGTTCGAGCAGTGGCAGCCGATGGCTTTGGAGGCTGGTACGTAGGAGGATTTTTTACCAGCGTGGGTGGTGAGCCCCGCAATAATATTGCCCATATTCTAAGCGACGGCACTTTAGACCCCAGTTGGAACCCCAATTTTGACGGTAACGTTGTTACTCTTGTAGTGAGCGGCAGCACCCTCTACGCTGGCGGAGGCTTCACCATCATAAATGGTCAAGCACGTAGTTACATAGCTGCCCTGGACGCCGCTACTGGAAACGTCACAGCCTGGAACCCCGGCGCCAACAATAGTGTAGATGCCCTTGCGGTCAGCGGTACCACCGTTTACGCTGGAGGAACATTTACTTCCATAGGCGGCCAGGCACGTAATCGCATTGCCGCCCTGGACGCTACAACCGGCAACGCCACCGCCTGGAACCCCAATGCCAACCTTCCCATCTTTTCCCTTGCGGTGAGTGGGAGCACCATTTATGCTGGTGGAAATTTCTTATCCATTGGTGGTCAAGCACGCAATGGGATTGCCGCACTCGACGCCACTACCGGTAATGCTACCGCCTGGAATCCCAACACCGACGGCTTTGTCCGTGCCCTTGTGGTAGACGGAAGCACCATCTACGCAGGCGGAAGCTTCTCCTCCATGGGCGGTCAAGCCCGCAATAACATTGCCGCTCTGGACGCCACTACCGGAAACGCCACCTCCTGGAATCCCAACGCTGACAACGCTGTCTACGCCCTTACATTGAACGGAAACACCGTCTATGCAGGCGGGAGCTTCGGGTCCATAGGTGGTCAAGCACGAATTTTCATTGGCGCCCTGGACGCCACTACCGGAAACGCCACCGCCTGGAATCCCGTCGCCAGCGACGTTGTATACGCCCTTGCGGCCAGCGGTTCCACCGTCTTCGCCGGGGGGGATTTCATCACCATAGGCGCCAAAGAGCGCAATAACATTGCTGCCCTGGATGCGACCACCGGTATTGTCACCGCATGGAATCCCGATGCCGGCGGCGGCATAGTCTTTGCCCTTGCTCTGAACGGCAATACCGTCTACGCTGGCGGGCAATTTACCACCATGGGCGGCCAGGCACGCAATCGCATTGCCGCTCTGGATGCGACTACCGGAAACGTCACCGCCTGGAACCCTAATGCCAACAATGAGGTCCTTACCCTTGCGGTGAGCGGAAGTACCGTCTACGCTGGCGGGGAATTTACCACCATAGGCGGCCAGGCACGTAATCACATTGCCGCCCTGGACGCCACCACCGGCAACGCCACCGCCTGGAATCCCAACGCCAACAGCGATGTCTATGCACTTGCAGTCAGCGGTAACAATCTCTACGCTGGTGGGGCCTTCACCTCCTTAGGCGGACAAGCTCGCAATTACATAGCAGCCCTGGATATCACCACCGGCAACGCCACCGCCTGGAATCCCAACGCCAGCGATATCCTCTTTGCTCTTGCAGTCAGCGGCAACATCGTCTACGCTGGGGGAGACTTCACCTCCATAGGCGGCCAGGCTCGCAATTACATAGCAGCCCTGGACGCCACCACCGGCAACGCCACTGCCTGGAATCCCAGCGCCAACACTAACATCAATGCTCTTGCAGTCAGCGGCAACAACGTCTACGCTGGTGGGAACTTCACCACCATAGGCGGAGCACCTCGCAATTACTTTGCTGCCCTGGATGCCACTACCGGCAACGCAACCACTTTGAATCCTAATCCCGACAACTCTATCTTTGCCCTTGCGGTCAGCAGCAACACCGTCTACATAGGCGGGAACTTCATCAGATTAAACAACGAGTTCTCCCAATCTTTTGCCATTGTCCCTATGGCATTGACTCCTTAAGGCGTTTCAACGGCTCAAACATTAAGGCTCTTGGTGTGCTGCACCAAGAGCCTTAAATGCCCTAATATAATGATGATATAATCAAACAGGCGATTGAAATTTAAATAGCCCGTCAGCTTTATCCCAAATTTAGTTAAGAATCGGCATTAATTCAGATACCACATCCAAAAAATTCTTGGCAGGTTAGGAGTAACGTGCTGTATCACGAAATTTGAACTAAAAAAATGATCTTTGTACAAGACAGAAAGCTCAGTATATTTTAAACTAAAAGCTTGATACCAATATTTACAGTCATCAATCATTTAATGCAAGCGACGTTCATTGACGCCATTAAAAGCAGGAACACCAATTTGATTAAGACCTTTATCGCTAAAAAAATACCGCAAAGGTTAAAATGCCTGCTTTTTTATATGCTTTGCACCCAGATTTACGCTGGACAAACACCTGATGCCTGGGAGGTTTTACGTGGCGAATTCAAAATAAATCATCAAATCACCAGACCAGAAGTGCAAGATCAAATCCGTTGGCTTCTGGAACATCCCGGTTTTGTCACCAAAGTCTGTCAAAAAGCACAGCCCTACCTCTATCATGTTATCAGAGAAATACAAAGACGAAATTTGCCCGGTGAGTTGGCCTTGCTTCCCATGATAGAAAGTGCATACGATCCCTTCGCCTATTCAAAAGTTGGTGCTGCCGGTTTATGGCAAATCATGCCGGTCACAGGAAATGAATTAGGCTTGATTCAGGATTGGTGGTTTGATGGCAGACGCAGTATTAATCATTCAACACATGCAGCCCTTACTCATTTAATGCGTCTGAATAAAGTATTTAACGGAAACTGGACTCTCGCCATTGCCGCCTATGATGCAGGCGAAGGCACAATAGGCAGAGCAATCAAATCACTAAGCCCAACAAATCACCCGGTTAATTTTTGGGAATTAAAAGTACCTAAAGAAACCCAGGTTTACGTGCCTCGATTTTTGGCTCTGGCTGAAATCATAGGCAACGCCCAGGCCTATAAAATCAAGCTGCCCGTAACGCCCTTTCAACCTTATTTTGAAGAGGTGAATATTGGCAGTCAAATTGATTTAAGCCATGCCGCTCGGTTGGCCGGAATTTCCGTGAACGAATTGACCCAATTAAATCCCGGTTTTAACCGATGGGCTACAGCACCCTACAAACCATTCACTTTGCTTGTTCCTATCGCTCAAGTCACGCAATTTTATTTTAATTTATCTCACTTGCCAGTAGATAAACGAGTCAGTTGGACCAAACATCTTGTTCTTCCAAGCGACAGTTTAGGCAGTATTGCCAGACAGTACCACACCACAGTGACCTTGATCAAAAAACTGAATCGGCTGCCTGATCATTCCATACGTCCTAATCAGGTTCTATTAATTCCAAGCACCAAAAACACTCCGGTACTGCCATTTCATGAAATATCCAAATCAAAATTCTTAAGCCAAACTTCATTCAAAGGTGAGGTATACAGAGTAATCCATATTGTCCAGCCCAATGAATCGTACAGTTCACTTGAAAAACTGTATCACGTTACCGCAAAGGACATTATGAACTGGAATCATCTGAGCCCAGAAGCGCCCCTAAGCACTGGTCAGCAATTAATTGTATGGAAAAAAGTAAAAAAAGAATGAACCAGCCAATCGCAAAGCCATAATAGCGCCATCAATCACATCATAATTGGACAACATTTCTTCAAAAAAATCACCTCATTACCACGAATATTAGCCACTTTACGAAGAGTAATGGTGCTTGGGCACAATAAACCGGACATTTCCG
The DNA here is from genome assembly GCF_001467535.1 of Legionella worsleiensis. Classification (GTDB taxonomy): domain Bacteria; phylum Pseudomonadota; class Gammaproteobacteria; order Legionellales; family Legionellaceae; genus Legionella; species Legionella worsleiensis. The sequence goes on along the minus strand of NZ_LNZC01000020.1, from coordinate 84,532 downwards.
CAAATAAGTCACAACCGTGCTGAGTTAAGGGTCGCAATAAAAAATAAGCCTCGCCATCGACTTTGAGTGAATTGACAATCGCTTGAATAAAATTTGCGAAGGTGCTGTCTAAATTGAAAAAAAATAAAACCAGTAAAAACAAAAATTCCGACGAGCCTTTTTCAGAAGCGACAAAAACCGATCAGGTTTATTCCGCATTATTTGAAGCATCTGAGAGCTTGAAAGCACCAAAATCTTCAGAAATATCTGGCGGTATTGAATCAATCAAAGAACCCGCAATAAGCCCTGCTGTATAATCAACACGGATGCTCAAGACGAGTACTGGTCTTGAGTATCCGGCTTCAACCTGTTTGTTTTACGCATACTTTTTGTCCAGACGTAAACTCGCAAACATGCGCATTTACCTTTAATCGCTGCATGAAGATGAAGCTCAACAGGCTAATCAAGGCAAGCAAAACCAAAAACGCATCAACCCGCTCTACCCCAATAAGACTGGTTATAAGGCTGAATAATGCGGAACAATTAAACTGACAAAACAGAGTAAGCGCCAAAGCCATGGTCATGTGTTTGGGAAAGGGACGAACTGATGATGCGGCAGCTGAGGCAACAATAAATCCCGTCCCAAAATAATAAATCATCATGGGTACGATAAAATAAAAAAGAATTGAGTCAAAAATAATTGCAAATAACCCCATGCACCATACGGATAAAACAAAAAGACGAACCCCAAAACCGACCAACTGCGTTCCTGAATAATAGGTTGCCATAAAACCACAACATGCCGTACCTAACAGGTGCATAACAGCCATGGTTGTTTTAATAAAGCCGTATTCCGAGACACTATAATGCGCTCCTTTAATCAAAATAAACGAGGCACTGGTATTAAAAGCTGACTCACCAGCCATCATCAAAGCGGAAATCATCAAATAACCAACAAAAACGGGATGGCTAAAAACCATAAACAGTATTTTTTTTAATGCTACAGGACGCTCATTATGAAGTTTGGTTTCCCTTAAAAAACCGCCCAAAGGCAATAAAAACAGACCATAAGCGGCAATGACTAACAGCGCAATACGCCAATTCCAATAACTGTTAAGGAGCCCCCCAAACAAAGGAAGAAAACAAATAAACACGCCCCCTAAAGTAAATAACCAGGCGAAATAACGAGTGGCGTTGCGTTCATTTTGGGTGTCATTAATCATTGCTCGTCCCATTAACAAGGTTGCGCCAACCCCCATACCTTGAAAAAAACGACAGACAATAAGAAAACCAATAGTAGTGCTCCAAGAGGCAATCAAGTTACTGCAAATAAACAGCACTAATCCACCAATCAATATTGTTTTTCTGCCGTAATATTGCGAAATAATTCCCCAAAAAAGCATGCTGAGTGCTTTTCCCAACAAAAACGAACTGATGATGAGTTGTGCTTTAGTTGCATCTACCGAGAAACTCGCCGCTAGAGCAGGCAATGATGGCGTGATAAAGTGGACGTCCATATTCCCGAGAAACCAGGTTAATAGTATCATTAATAAAGCACTTTTTTTCATGATGCCGCATCACTGTATAAACCTGTGAAATGTTTCATTCTTAAAACAAAAAACCAATGATATCCCCCTACACAAAGAGCAAAAAGCCCATATATCGCTGCAATAACCAAAAAAACAACAGGATAAGAAACACAATGAGTTAACACACCCCCTAATACCAATCCAATCAGGTTACCTATTTTGGCAAAAGAATTAGCCATCCCCAAAGCATAACCCGGTAAAAGAGCACGATCCGAGCACATGACAAACAAAGCAGGCAATAAAGCAGCCAAAACTACTCCCCAAAGGATACGCACAATGACAAAAATAACCGTATAGCTGACAAAGGCCTGAAGCAGCATAAGAATCAAACCCAGGATGCTGTAACGAATCAGGAACAGATTAACCAATTCTGGGTCGTTACGACACCGGTCAAATTGACGGCCACACCAGGTCGAGCTGCATAACATACCCAGAGCAGGCATAGAATACAGTGCGCCAATCATCAGCAGCTGATTAGAAAAATACTCGTTCAGGTAAAGAGAAAAACCCGGATCTGGCAGGAATTTGGCAATTTGCGTCAAAGCAATCAAAAAACACAAAAAATAAAAAATACCACTAGAGTCACCCGAAAGATCGGCCTGTGATTTTTTCTGTTGCAGATTATTTTTATGCGAGGGAGGTAAATAAAATTGCAGCAAAAGAGTGATTAAAAGACAAATACAACTTGCTACGCCATATAAACCCTGATAATCAGTAAACAGTAATACCACTCCCCCCAAAAAACCAGCACCCGCAGAAGCCAGCGCTTTGGTTGAGTGCAATAATGACAATTGCCTGCCTTTGGTTTGCCATTCGCACAAACTCACCGCATAGGTTTGCAACGCAATTATAAATCCGGCAAATGCCCCCTGTATGATGCGTAATGCCAATATGGCACCAACGGATTGCACAAAAATCATGGCGCATTGCGTGAACACCAAAGCCCAGGATGCACGCATCACCATAGGCTTATAGCCATAACGATCCGCCACTTGCCCCCAAAAAGGAGCCATAATGCTATTAGCCAGCATAGGAAGAAGCAAACACAGGGTACTGTATAATACGATTTGTTCTCCAGGCGCCTGACTCTGGGCGGTGATCAAAAGGGGTAGAAATGGATTGGTCATTTCCAAGGCCAGGATCATAAAAAACTGCCCCAGTAAAACAACCGCCTGCACGGACTTATTCATTAAAGACACTCAGAGGATTTTCCAGAGCAAAATATTGGATTTCATCCTGATTTTGATTCAGTCGCATGGTCAACAGACTTTTATGTTGCCAGGGCATGTTCAATAAATGCTGATAATGAGAACGATAAACCGCTGGATGAATCTCTTCCATGAAGTGCTCCAGTAACCCTTTCAGGATCATGTTGACCTGCTGCCAGAGTTGCTCAATGGCAAAGCCATAAGCGGCATTAAGGCAATGAATCCAGGGAGTCAGATTACTTAACAGATTTCCGTGAATAAAAAGTTGAGATAAGCCATCCAGTTCAGAACAGGTAATAGTAGAATCAGGATGCAAGTGCGGTTTGGTAATTTGCCTATGCAGTTCATTGTTACTTATTTTGATTCCCCCCAAATCTCTAATCACCAGCCCCACAGGTCTATGATTCTGCATGATGACCAAGGTATTTTGCTGATGTGCTTCCAAAGCGACTCCATAGCGCAGCATTAAATACAATTGTCCAGCCAAAACACAATGACAATATTCAGACCAATAGGCACGAGGATTAACTTTACTGTTCTGAATGATTTCGACTAACAAAGGCATATGGCTTACCGACGACCTGGCAAACAAAGCCGCCAATGGAACCAGACGCTGTTGTTCCTTAATATGGTTTAAAGGATTTTCACGAACAATTAAGGCTGTATGTTTTTTTTCATGCGGTGGAATGGACGAATCAGCTAGATTAATTCCGGCCAAATCCCTGGCAATGTATAAAGTGCCGCCAAAATGCTGATGCTGAGCCAAAAGTTCACTAAGCCATGTTGAAAGAGTGGTTGAATTGTATGCTGATGCAGGAGATACGGTACGCATTGCAGAAGTCGTATGAACACCTACCGCTAATTTTAGATGCGGCTTATTACCTGACAAAGGCATCATAGTGCGAAAAGACATGGACGGTCTGGTTTCTTGGACATCAGGAATAAGCATCATTTGCCCCGATGCAATAAAAGAAGAACATAACTCTTTTATTTTATTTGTCCATTGCCAGGGATGAACAGGCAAGGGTAAATAATCATCAGGATTCCGGTGCATGGACAAAAGCGCCTGAGCCCAGCACTGATATTCCTGGGCAAAATGATGTGCAAAAAGCAATCGGTAGTTTAATGGCGCTATTGAAGTAAACGCCAAAGAGCAATGTACCGCCACCCAATGAATAGTTACCTGGGTATTGAATTCTGGTGAGTAGTGAATCACCTCTTGAGGTGTGAATCCTTTTTTCATTCGAAAATTAGGATGATAAGGATGTCCTGTACACCCCCATTGTTCAAGAAAATTCAACAGTTGCTGTTGATCAAAATGTGCGCTTAACCACGCCCATAAAGTCGGATATTCATTTGCTTGTGCATTCAGAGTCTGCTGCCAATGGTGACGATACACCAAAGCAAATGCTTGATTAAGTATGCTTTCTTCCAGCTCTTCTCGTAAACCGCTCCAGCGGTCAAATAAACCCGCCGGATGCTTGGTATTTTGATATGTTTTGAGCAAATCGAGATAGTGATGAATGGAGCATAAAGTATATTCGTGCTCAATTAATTGTTCACTGCGAGCGGCGTGTTGTAGTCGAGAAAAACAATCCTGATACGCCATTTCAATGAACGCATCCAACTCTTGCGGCGAATGATGCAGAATTTTTTCAAAAAGCACGACGTGCAATGGATGAGCTACTTCCTGTTGCTGATTAACCTTCACTTTCATAATCCTACCCAAAATACACTGAATGAAATACACTATAAATGATAATGATTCTCATTTGCAATAATTAATTTATCGAGTACGACGAATTGAACATAAGAAGAATTAAAGAAGCTAAAATGACGACATCACAAAAGGTCAATACACCCCATACTTTCTGCGTACAGCTCCTTTACCAATAAAGCTGCTGTCTTGGTGATTGCGTGCGCTACTGGCAAAGAAAGCTCAGAATGATGTGCAAAAGATCCTATCTCAATTCCATACAAAATAACGTGCTCAGGCAATTGATTAAGACTACGCCCTAACTCAAGTGCCTGGGCAATACCTACATCATGAGTTGAAAGCATGGGCTTTAATTCAAAAATCGCCTCGTTTATCAATCGGTGTATGGTTCCTGGCGGACTGCCTGTTTGAATGGCATCAACCAGATAAATTTTATTGGCCTGCTCCATTAACTCCAGCAAACGAATACCGGGTCTATCATGAGCTTCGATCACAACAAAAGGGCAATTAAGCTTCAGCAAATCACTGTCCATTAACCTTTTGGCGACGAGGCATCCCGCCTGATCATCGCCAAAAGGAGAGCCTATCCCCAGAACTTTTATCGTGTTCATGTTCTGTTGACTGTCAATTTTAAAAAATGGGTGGCGCATGAAATACAGGGATCATAATTACGAATAATCATTTCACTAAAATGCCTTAATTCATCCTCGGGCCTATCCAAACCCAATTGTTTTAAAGACGTTGCCAAATCTTCTTCAATACGAGCCTGATTTTGACTGGTAGGGGGCACGATGCGAGCAAAAGTGACTATGCCTTGTTGGTCCAGTTTAAAATGCTGCCATAACAGCCCTCTGGGCGCTTCGGTGCAACCAAAACCCTCCCCTGCCTGAGGCAAGACCTCGGGGTATGCGTGTTCAGGGCGTTCGTAGTGTTCCAAAATGCGGATGGACTCCAAAACGGCATAGTAGATTTCAACAGCACGTGCAATCACGCAATCATACATATTACGTGAGGGAAAATGAATGCCCAGATTCTGTAATAGAAGATGAATGGGCTCAGGCAAATGACCAAAACAATTATTAAGCCTGGCCAAAGGACCAACTAAATAGGGTTTGTTCTGTAACAAACAATGCAAAGCGGTTGAGTAGGCCACCTGGCTTTCGCAAAAGTAGTCATTAAACTCATCAATACCAATATTCAAGCCTTTATCAGATACGATTCTGCCTTCATTCATGGGGTATTCAGCAGGGTGATACAATGAAACTGACGTGAATTCATGTGAATTATCCGGCAATTCCATCCTGGCAAGCCATTGGATTAACTCAATGCAATCAGTAACCCTCTCTTTGGCTTTTGCCAACAGTATATTTACTTCGGTGGGCTGAGGTGCTTTATAAAAACCACCAACACATGCACCTACAGGATGCACCGACCGGCCTCCTAACAGTTTAATTAACTCGTTACCATAGGCCTGTAAACGCATACCTCTGCGTACTTCCTCAGGATATTGTTTTGCCATTTCGGGCGCTGATTTGAACCCTAAAAAATCCGGTAATGCTAAAAAATGAACATGAAGACTGTGACTTTCCAGCCATTCACCACAATAAAATAAACGCCGCATGGATCTCACCCAGGAACTGGGTTGTAAAGAAAAGCATTGTTCTATCGCCTGAGTGGCACTCATTTGATAGGCGACAGGACAAATGCCGCAAATCCTGGCCACTATATCCAATACTTCACTAAAGCTGCGCCCTTGGAGAAATTGCTCAAACAAACGAGGTGGTTCATAAATTTTTAATTTTAATGATTCAATTTCGCTGTCACGAAGATGCAATTCCAGCGCCCCCTCTCCTTCAACTCGTGCCAGAATAGGTACATTAATCGCTATAGTTTTACTCATGGACTATCCGAATTCCTTTAAAAAAATTGCCTGCGCTCTTGAAGGCTGGTGCCTGATTATTAATATGTAAAAAAAGTCGTGCAACCGCTTCTTTATCCATTCCCCAAGACTCAAAAAGTCCACCCAAAGAAGTGGTATTGGTATTTTCTTTAGGACCATAACATGCGTAGCAGGCACGCCCCAAAGCAGGGCAAAGTGAGCCACAACCCAATTGAGTAACAGGCCCCATACAGGGTTGTTTTTTAGTAATTAACACGCACACATTTCCCCGACGCTTGCATTCCATGCACTCGGAGTCTTTTTTAATTCGTGGTGCGGCATGTGAGAGTAAAAAGCGAATGGCCTCCAACACCTGTTTTCCATTAACCGGACACCCCCATAACTCCCAATCCACGCGAACATGCTGGGAAACAGGGGTAGATGTACTTAAGGTAGCAATGTGTTCGGGAGACGCATAAACATGAGCCATCCATTCCTTTACATCAGCACCGTTACGCAGGGCTTGAATTCCTCCTGCCGTGGCGCAAGAACCCAATGTAATCAGATACTTGCTTTGCTCCCGAATTTTTTTTATTCGCTCTTGTTCCTGTGGAGTGGAAATACTCCCTTCAACAAAAGCAATATCAACTGCCGCATCCACGTTAATAACGCCTGCTTCAGCAAAATTGACTATGTCTACCATCTCTGCCAAAGTAAGCAAAGCCTCACCTGCGTTTAAAAACGCCAACTGGCATCCATCGCAGGATGTAAATTTATGAACGGCAATACGTGCTTTCATCGGATGCTCAAACGATTAATCAATTAAAATCCCGGTTCTTTAAATAAACCCTTAATTTCAGAATATGCAAATACAGGACCATCCTTGCACACAAAAAGTCCACCGTACTGGCAATGCCCGCATTGCCCAATACCACACTCCATATTCCGTTCCATACTCAAAAACATCTGCCCATCGGTAAATCCTTTTTCAGACAGTACCTTGATTGCGGTGTGCATCATCAGTTCTGGTCCACACATCATGGCGACAGTCTTTGAGGGGTCTAAGGTGAGTTTATCTATCATATCCGTTACATACCCCACACTCCACGGCCATTTGGGGCCGGCCTGATCGGCTGCGATATGGACTTCCGTATGCGGTGATTTTTGCCATTGGGCATATTGCTTGCGAAAAATAAAATCATCACTGTGCTTCACCCCTTGCAAGATACTGAGATGACCGTACTGTGTTCTTCTGGCTAAAATATAATTAATTATAGACACAGAAGGAGCGCACCCCAGCCCTCCGGTAAGCACCACAATATCTTTTCCTTTAGCATCATCAAGTGGCCATCCTCGCCCGTAAGGGCCTCGAATACCCAGCCTGTCACCAACCTGCAATTGCTGCAAAGCTCGAGTCACTCGCCCAACCGCACGAATGGTATGAGTAAGCACTGTTTGTTCTTTTGGATCTGAAACTATGGATATGGCGACTTCGCCGACGCCGTAAAGATAAAGCATGTTAAACTGGCCAGGATAAAAGCGGTACTGCTCATGAAGATCAGGCTCAACAAAGCGCAGATGCAAGGTAAAAATAGACGGAGACTCCTGCACCCTGCCCACCAGTTCCACCTCATAGGGCAAATAAGGATCAGAGACTGTATTAATCACTTTTTTTTATCCTCACATTGGATTCTCCAGTTAAGGCGGCCAATTCTTCAGTAATATCAATCCCGACGGGACACCAGGTAGTGCATCGCCCACAACCAACACATCCACTTGTGCCAAACTGATCAAACCAGCTGCCCACTTTGTGAGTTAACCACTGGCGATATTGCTTTTGCGTATCATTACGAATAACGGTTGCATTAACGACGCTGTGGCCTCTTGTAAAACAGGAATCCCACTCTCTTTGGTGTTCGCTCCCAGAGCCATCCAGCTCTGGTTTTTCTATTTCACTGTGACAAAAACAGGTAGGACATACGGAGGTGCAATTACCACAAGACAAACAACGCTCTGCCACATCCTCCCAGCGTGAATGATTTAAATTGGCAAACAATAAATCCCGTAAACCCTTTTTATTGTCTAATGGAATCCTTTTGGTTTGCATCGCTCCTGCCTGCGTCACCGTTGCTTTGGCAAGGTTGCATTGGGCTTTTTTTGCTGCAGTCAGACCTAATAAACCAATGATATTCTGGCCTTTTGCGCTGCCCGTCCTAACCACAAAACCAGATTCTACCTCAGTCATCAGAATATCATAGGGATCCTGCACTTCAGGTCCAGTACCTGCCGAAACACAAAAACAATTTGCCGAAGAGTAAGTACAATTCACAGCAATAACAAACAATTGCTCTCGCCTTTTAGTGTATCTGGGATCGGGTTTGGCACTGTCAACAAAGACTTTATCCTGAATACGCATCGCTGCCAAATCACAAGAACGAGCGCCTATAACCGCAACCGGCTTTTCATCCGGCTGGTGTGATTTAAACGTTAGTTTTCCCTCCTCATTTCTGATTACAGTCCATAACGTTTCCTGCGGTTTGAATAAAATGGGTTTAATCGCCTGGGGACCATTGGCAAAAGCAAATGCTTTGCGCTCAGGAATGTGCTCCAGGCGGTATTCTCCCGGAGACTGATGATCACGAATTCCCCAGGGCAATTGACTGGCATGAATCAATTCATCATAAACTATAGCGTCATCACGTACTTGTGGACCAATACAGGAATACCCGGCACCTTGCAAAGCATCCAACAAAGATTGCAAACGGGAATGAGGTAAAAAATAAGAGCGTACATCCTGTTCGTATTGGGTCAATCTCAACTCCTTCGTTACCAATTAATTTAACCGGAATATGTTTTAGTACTGCATACCAGAGCGTTATCCCTGGCGTCTAACAAATTCGGGGTAATTGCTCCCCCGTTAACCAATCAATTACCCTTTTTCCGCCTAATTTTGTTTTTAACTGCACCAAATGACGAGGATCTGCAATAACCTCACCAATAACTGCTGCATTCGCACCTAAAGGATGAGATCGCATTGCGGTCAATAACTGTTGTGTATCGGCCGCAGCACAGACTGCGACCAATTTACCCTCATTGGCAACATAAAGCGCATCAAGACCCAACAACTCACAAGCACTGGCGACCTCAGTGCGGATGGGAATTTCCGTTTCATCGATGAGAAACCCCGCTCCTGATTGCACGGCCAATTCGTTTAAAGTCGTAGCGAGACCGCCACGAGTCGGATCGCGCAGGCAATGAATGTCGGGAACGGCTCTTATCATCTGTGCAACCAGTCCATGTAATGACGCCGTATCCGATTGCACCTGAGTCTGAAATTGCAGATTATTGCGATACGCCATAATCGCAACACCGTGGTCACCTACAGTGCCACTCACGATAATTCGATCACCAGGTCTGGCACGATCACCGGAAATAGTGATGCCGTCAGCAAGAACCCCTACTCCTGTAGTCGTAATAAAAACACCATCGCCTTTTCCTCGCTCCACAACTTTAGTGTCTCCGGCAATAATAGCGACTTCCGCTTCTTGTGCTGCATGCGCCATGGACTCCACTATTTTTTTTAAATCGGCCAAGGGAAAGCCCTCCTCCAAAATGAAGCTGGCCGTCAAGTACAAAGGTTTTGCTCCAGACATGGCGACATCGTTGACCGTGCCATGTACTGATAAAGAGCCAATATTGCCACCAGGAAAAAACAAAGGTGAAATCACGTGCGCATCAGTAGTCATCACCATGCGCCCGGAAGCAACCGCAAAACTGGAGTAATCATTTTTTTGCGCCAACCACTCATTATGAAACGCCGACAGAAACAGTTGATCAATGAGCTGAGCCATAGCTCGGCCACCACTGCCATGAGTTAAATTAACAACGCCATCCTTAACATTCAATTTAGGGCCTTGATACGGCCGGCTAAGCACTGTTTGGGTCATAATGAATTCACCCGACCATAGGCATAAACAGCGGCACAGGCTCCTTCTGATGAAACCATACATGAACCCAAAGGATTTTCTGGCATACACACTTTAGCAAACAAGGAACACTCCTTAGGTTTTTTTATTCCACGCAAAACCTCGCCACACAGACATTTTTTGTGTTCTGTTCCCATGGTTTCAGGTAATGCAAAACGCTTTTCAGCATCAAAGGCTGCGTACTCCTCTTTAATTTGCAAACCACTATGAGGAATAAAGCCCAAACCTCGCCACTCAAACTTGTCTCTCAATTCCAAAACCTCGGCCATCACCTGCTGCGCAATAAGGTTTCCCTGACGATTGACTGCTCGCAAGTACTGAATTTCCACCGCACATCGACCCTCATTAATTTGCCTGAGCAACATGACTATAGAGTGGAGGACGTCCAGAGGTTCAAATCCGGCAATCACTACCGGTTTTTTATAAGTAGAGCATACTGCCTCATAGGGTTGACTGCCAATAACAATACTGACATGAGCAGGCCCAATAAATCCATCCAGATTGACCTCGCCCGATTGCAACAAACTCTCCATGGCAACAGGGGTTAGAACATGATTACACAACACAGTGAAATTATTTATTTTTAATTGTTTCGCCTGTTGAATCACCAATGCAGTAGGTGGGGTTGTGGTCTCAAAACCTATAGCAAAAAATACAACTTCTTTATGCGGATTTTCTCGGGCAATTCTTAAGGCATCATCTGCGGCGTAAATCATCCGCACATCAGCTCCGGCAGCTTTTGCCTTTAAAAGACTGTTTTGATTAGAGCCTGGTACTCGCATCATATCGGCATAGCTGCACAAAATGACATGGGGCATCATGGCAAGATTGATGGCTTTATCCGTTCTTGCCATGGGCAAAACACAAACCGGACAGCCAGGGCCATGAATCAGTTCTACATTTTCAGGCAATAAATCAGGAATACCGTAGCGATGAATCGCATGAGTATGGCCACCACAAAATTCCATCAGGTAATATTGGCGCCCAGAACGAGATAATGCCGCAATTTCAAGCGCCAGGGCTTTTGCATAGGCAGCATTACGAAACTCTTCAATATATTTCATTCGCTGTGTTCCTGAAGCATTGTTGCAAAAAGACTCAATGTTTTTTGAGCTTCTTGTTCATCAAGGCGTGTTAATGCATAGCCTGCATGAATAATGACGTAATCGCCAGTCTTGATGTCGCTCACCAAAGCGGTAGAAATCTCTTTAGTGATCCCGCCTAAATTAATAATTGCCCTATTGTGTTCCAGAAGTTGAGTTACTTGTACCGGCATTGCCAAACACATATCCTGTCCTTAATTTATTGCAGCAATCCATGCCTGTCCCAAGGAAATACCCCCATCATTAGGAGGCAAGTTTCGTGGAAACAAGGGAGTAATAGCCGACTGGCTTAGCGCCTTGCCAAGTCCTTCCGCCACTATTTGATTTAAAAAACAACCACCACTTAACAGTACCTTAGTGATTCCTCTTTCTCGACACGCATTAGTAATCCATTGGGTCAGTCCAGCGATTAACGTGCCATGAAAAATATTGGCACCTGTTACCGGATCAGTATGATTACATAAATAATCCAGAGTAGGCATCATATCAAAAATCCCTTCGTTAATCCGCCAGCCTTGTTTTAATATTTGCGGTTGGGTTACCAAACTTTCCAGAAGCATGGGAGCCTGACCCTCATAAGATGAGAGCGCCTGAACCCCCAAAAGGGCGCTCACCGCATCAAATAAACGCCCGGCACTTGAAGTCACAGGGCTGTTAATTTCTTGCGCCAGTAATGCCTGTAGGGCGGAAGCGTGCTCATGTTGTGCAAATCGTTTGGTAATTTCATGACCTCGACCCAAACAGTGTAACACGCCTGCCGCCATCCGCCAGGGCTCTCGCACAGCCACCTCGCCTCCGGGCTGGGGAATACAGGCTAAATGCCCTATTCTCGAGAATTGTGTACCCTCCATTAATAACAGCTCGCCGCCCCATGCTGAACCATCCAGTCCATATCCATAACCGTCCAAGGCCAAGCCGATAATGGGTGCCTCAATATGATGCTCTGCAGCTACCGATGCAAGATGAGCATGATGATGCTGGATGGCATAAGTTGGTAGTTCATAGTGTTCTGCAAATCGGGTGGTATAAAAATCAGGATGCAAATCATGAGCGATGCGTTCAGGCGCTACATCCAGAAAACGCAGTAAATAGTCCAAAGTCTCATGAAAGAACTCAATGGTCGCCTTATTAGTCAAACTCCCTATATGCGGCGACACAAAAGCTTCATCGCCACGAGTAATACATAAAGTATTTTTTAAATGCCCTCCCAAAGCCAAAACCGTGGGAACAGCACGGGATAATTTTACAGGTTGGGGCACATACCCCCTGGCTCGCCTTATAAAAACAGGAGCATCATTAAGTACATGAACAACCGAATCATCAACTCGAGCGACTATTTGTCGATTATAAGATACTACCGTGTCTGCGATACAGGAAAGGCTGTGTTGCGCTTCATTATCCTCAATAATCAATGGCTCCCCCCCCTCATTGGCACTGGTCACGATCAAACACAGATCGTGACACCCATTAAGCCATTGGCAGCCATCCGGTTTGCCTGCAAAAGCATGAAACAAGAGATAGTGGATGGGGGTAGAGGGCAGCATAATGCCCAGATGCTTTAAGCCCGGTGCCAGCGTATCAGGCAGGAAACTCTTTTTTTTTGCTTGCAACACTATAGGCCTTGCCCTGCTCTCCAAAAGAGTTCTGCTCTGGGGCGTCAAATGAACCAAAGCCGCAGCACTTTCACTATTGGCAACCATTATAGCCAAAGGTTTTGCTGCTCGATTTTTGCCTGCCCTGAGTTTGGCAATAGTCGCCTCGTTGCGAGCATCACCAACTAACTGATATCCCCCCAACCCCTTCAAGGCAATCACCTCACCACGCCGTATTCGTATTACTATCTCATCAACAGACAAGGACAGTTCAGGGCCACAATCAGTACATGCAGTAGGCTGAGCATGATAACGCCTGTTTTGAGGATTTGAATAATCGGCAACGCACAGAGCACAAAGCGGAAACACATCCATCGCTGTTTGACAACGGTCATAAGGCAAAGCTCGGGTTATGGAATATCTCGGGCCGCAATGAGTGCAATTAAGAAAGGGATACAGATAATAACGACTGCGAGCATCAAATAATTCATTTAAACACTGGGGGCAAACGCTGACATCAGGACTGATTAGCGTTTGCGCTTTTCCTGGTTGACTTGCTCTGATAACAAATTCGTTTTCTTCCGCCAGGGTGGGAATAAACCGGGACTGAACCGAACTTAATTGAGCTAATGGTGGCAGATTTTCGTGTAATTCTTTTAAAAAAAGAGTGCTTTGAAGGCCTTGTATCTCAATAAGCACTCCAGAGGCAGTATTCTGAATCCAGCCCGTCAACCCTAATTTTTTCGCAATATGATACACGCAAGGCCGAAACCCCACCCCCTGAACTCGGCCTGCAACGCAAATTTGCTCCCGTGTAAGGTTCATTTACATCTTCTTTAAACTGACCAGCCCCAGTAATTTAGTATTCAACCATTCATACCATTCTTGCAGACCCTCGCCACTTTTACTGGACAGAGACAAAATGTCAAGTTTTGGGTTTATTCGGAGTGCGTATTGTTTACATTGCGCCAAATCAAAATCAACATAAGGCAAAAGATCAGTTTTAGTAATCACTAACAAATCCGCTGCATGAAACATATCCGGGTATTTAAGCGGTTTATTATCCCCTTCGGTAACTGAAAGAATGACAATTTTATAGTGCTCGCCTAAGTTGAATAAAGCCGGACACACCAGGTTGCCTATATTTTCAACAATCAAAATAGACTGCTTTTGCAATGGGAGCTTTTCTACCGCATGTCCAACCCGGTGCGCATCAAGATGGCATACTTTTCCGGTATTAATCTGAATGGCGGTTCCCCCGCTGTCTTGAATTTTTCGAGCATCCAAATCGGTTTGTTGATCGCCAACAACAACGGCAACATCGATGATGGAGCGTAAATCATCTATGGTTTTGGCAAGTAAAGTCGTTTTCCCTGAACCAGGACTGGACATCATATTCAAGGCCAGAATATTTTTTTGCAAAAAAGAACGTTTATTTTCTTCTGCATATTGGTCGTTTTTTGCCAGAATATTTTGCTCTATCTGCACCAAGTGCTCAGCAGAACCTGAATGCTCGTGGTGATGCTCATGCACGCCACTGTGCCCATCTTCTTCAGTACACCCACAAATTCCGCACATTATTCAACCACCATGGATTTAATTCGCAACTCTTCACCCTGTAGAATACCTAATGAATGACTGCCGCACTTGGGGCAATCATCATAATACTGTTTTACAGGAACCTTTGCATGACAACTATAACATTCAGCCTCGCCAGGAACATCAATAACTCGTAACTCGGCATTTTGCGCCACAGAACCCTGTGCTATTACCTTAAAACACAAAGTCAATGAGTCCAGATCAACGGCACTTAACTGACCAAGCTCCAAAACAATTGTTTTCACTTGTTTGCATTTTAGTTCCCTGGCCTCTTGGGTAATCAGCTCAAGAATACTCTTGCACAACCATAACTCATGCATCACACACCCTGATTCAATGAAGCGATACCTTGCACTAGAGTACTCCAACACAGTCAGTTATGGGAAGTAGGCAGCTGACGCAAAACGAGATAAAAACCGTACCACTTTTAACCATGGCCATAGACGCCACTTCCCAAATTGGGTTAAGATGCGCCGTCTAACTATCAGTGGTACACCCATTAAAATCGCCATGTTAAAAACGAAACAAACTCAAAAACTCATTTCCTGTGTGGTTCCCGTCTTTAATGAGGAAGAAGTCATTGCGGAATTCGTTGCTGCTCTGGATAAGACACTAAAAGAATTAGATTATCCCTATGAAATATTGCTTATCGATGACGGCAGTCAGGACAATACTTTTGCAATTATACAACAATTAAGATCGCAATTTCTCATTCGTTATCTGAGATTCAGTCGTAATTTTGGTAAAGAAAAAGCCATTAGTGCAGGACTGGATAATGCTCGGGGCGATGCGGTCATTCTAATGGACAGCGATTTTCAACACCCCTTTGAGTTATTAAGTGACTTTGTTCATCAATGGGAGCAAGGTTATGACATGGTTTATGCTGTCCGGCAAAACAGACACGATGAATCCTGGCTAAAAAGAACCTGTGCCAAAGCGTTTTATCAATTTACTTCAAAAATAAACCACGTCAATATCCCGGCTAATGCCGGAGATTTTCGGCTTCTGGACAGAAAGATAGTCAATGCGCTGCAAAAATTGCCTGAACGCAATCGCTTTATGAAGGGTTTATACAGCTGGGTTGGTTTCAAACAAATCGCCATTCCCTTTGAAGTGCAACCCAGAAAATCAGGTACCTCACAGTGGAACTTTTATTCCCTGCTGGATCTGGCAATCACCGGCATTACCTCTTTTACGGCCTTCCCACTCAGAATGATAGCCCTGGGGGGAATTGGCGTTGCTTCCCTGGCTTTGCTTTATGCGGCATGGATCATCATCAGTACCTTGATTTTTGGTATACAGACTCCTGGATGGGCAACCATAGTCACAGCCATTACATTTTTTGGCGGGCTGCAGTTATTTGCGTTAGGCGTGGTTGGAGAATATATAGGGCGTATTTTTGATGAGGTCAAATACAGACCACATTATATCATTGATGAGGATTCCAGTTTTGATGACAGCCACACCTAAATTATCTCATCGTCTGATGTACTATACCGGAATAGGTGCCTCTTCAGCTGGGGTTCACATCATGTCGGTATTGTATTTGGTCGCTCGTTTAGATCTGAAACCATTAATGGCCAATGTCATTGCATTTTTTATTGCGTTTAATTTCAGTTTTTTTGGCCACAAGTACCTTACCTTTTCCAAA
Organism: Legionella worsleiensis; assembly: GCF_001467535.1. GTDB lineage: Bacteria > Pseudomonadota > Gammaproteobacteria > Legionellales > Legionellaceae > Legionella > Legionella worsleiensis. The sequence continues at coordinate 68,229 of NZ_LNZC01000020.1, read as the reverse complement.
CTTCAGGATCAAAAACAATTAAGTTTACCTCATTTCTTTCTGGTTGCGGCGTCTGCGGGAGTGCTTAATGAGTTACTGTATTTTCTTTTGTTACAGTTCACTGTTTTAAATTATATGATTGCCTTGGTTCTGGTTTTAGGGCTGGTATCGGTTTACAGCTACATTCTCTCAAGATTTTGGGCTTGTCGTTAGACAGTTGCCATTGAGAACAATACCCAGTTCCTCACAATCGCTTAAACACTCATCGCTCATCAAATACTGCATTTCATTGTTTCGAGCATTGGTAATCACATCGCCCATCTCATTTCCCTCACCGGGATGACACATGATTAAGCTATTGGCAGGTACATTCTGCAACCAAAAGCGAAACAAATCCCTGTAAGCTAAATCAGGAGAAAAATTATAAATACCAGAAAATACCGGGTTGTGGGCAATGCCCAATCGTTTTAACTGAAGGTGCAATTGTCTGCCGCCTGTTTTGGCTAAAAGCAAAGACTTAAATCTGAATTGCGAAAGCGATACAGCAGGATAAGTGGAGCGAATAAATACCCCTTGATGGTGCAGGGATCGTTGCTGAAATAACTCAAAAAGAGCGTGACGAACAACAGGAAACTGATGCACGTGCTGATGCCCATCAATAAATGCAGGAGTACATCCCATGACCTGCTCAAAGCGTTCAAACTGCGCATTCAGTTCAGCAAGAATGCTACGTTTGTTCAGGGTTCTGGTGTGGGTTCTTAAAATTAATTCCGGTAAACGAAAACACCGGCGCTCAGGCGTTGATAAAAAACACCCTTCCGTAAGGTTAAAATGCAAACCAATCTGCACCTGATTTTGCAGCGCACCAAGTTCATGGGCATGAAGTGCAAAATCGGCCATATTCACCATACAACTCACCGCAGACAGTCGACGCATATGCGCCAGCTTCAAGATCCCTTGAGAGACTCCTTTATTAAGACCAAAATCATCAGCACATAAAATGATGTTTTTTAATTGACGCATATCAGAACTCAAGCCGTCTCAGGAAGTGTTTTGGGCGCAAAGAGATGGGCACTCAACAGATTGATGCAAAGCCCGCCTATGACCAATAAACCAGCTTCCAGTTTCCATAATTGGAACGATTCGCCCAAAAACAGTATGGAACTTAACATGGCCACCACGGGAACCAGTATAGTAAAGGGAACTATCATCCCAACGGGATAACGGCTAATCAGCCAATTCCACACCCCATAACCTACCCATGTTGACATGTAGACTATATAGGCCAATGCAACACACCCTTTCCAGCTTAAATGCTGGTAGGTATAACTGAAACTGCTTGCACCCTCAACCCAATAAGCCAAAAGAAACATAGGAATACAGGCTATAAAACTGCCCCACACAATCACTGAAATCAACTGATTGGTTTTCATGCTTTTGGTGATCAAATTACCAATACCCCAGGTCGCTGCGGCAGCCATAATGCACAAAAATCCCGGGAGTGACACATGCGCATCAAAATGCAAGGCAACTAGGCCTATACCTGAAAACGACACCAATGCCCCGATAAGCTGGCCTGGTGTTGGCGATTCTCCTATGAACATTCCAGCGAAAAAAATACTGAAAAACACTTGAACCTGCATGATCAAGGAAGCCATCCCCGGAGTCATACCGATCTGCATGCCCAAAAACAAAAAAGTAAATTGCAGGGCAAACATCACCAGCCCGTAAGACGCAATAATGCGAAAAGGGACAGCAGGTGGTTTGATAAAAAACACCGCCGGAACACTTGCCAGAAAAAAACGCAAGGCACACAGCAACAGAGGAGAAATTTCCTCCAGTCCCAACTTGACGAAAAGAAAATTGATTCCCCAGATAAGCACAACCAATAAGGCCAACAACAAATGAGATACAGGCATAATGAATTCTTCAGGTTTGGACGCTCCTCTATTTTAACTTAAAAATAAAACTATTGCTAAGAATTCAAGGATTTTGTTTTAAAAATAATCAGATATTTTGGAAACAAGAGACTCTTCAGAGGGAGCATCCTCATGCGATACAAAAAAAGTTTAGTTCTTTCTGTTCTCACGCTACAATGACCAAAACCTCAAACACGCATCATCATGAACGAAATTATTCTAGCTACCGGTAACAAAGGGAAAATTAGGGAGTTCCAGGAGTTATTAGCACCCATACGCTGTATCGCCCAATCGTCCCTGGGAATAGACGGTGCAGAGGAAACGGGTTTAAGTTTTATAGAAAATGCCATCATCAAAGCCCGGCATGTCAGTTCTTTGGCAAAAAAACCGGCTTTAGCGGATGATTCTGGCTTGGTAGTACCGTCTCTTAATGGACAGCCCGGAATCTATTCTGCCCGTTATGCAGGGCAAGAAGCAAGTGACCAGGACAACATCCAGCTGTTACTGGAGAATATGAAAGACCTCCCCACTGCACAGCGGCACGCTTATTTTTATTGTGCTATCGCACTGGTTCAACATGCCACAGACCCAACGCCTTTTATTGCTACAGGTATTTTACATGGAAGTATTGCTCTGGCAGCTGTAGGTTCGGGAGGCTTTGGCTATGATCCGGTATTTTTTATCGCAGAACATCAATGCACGGCTGCCGAATTACCAGCACAAATTAAAAATTCCATCAGTCATCGTGCCAAAGCGCTGCACCATTTACGTGAATACATGCCCATTTTAACATGAAGACTGAACTTGATAATCTCTTTGCTCAGGCTTACACAGTGCACCATGAAGGACAGCTTGTGCAAGCAATAAGCCTTTATGAGCAGATCCTGGCTCAAGATTCCAAACATTACGACACACTGCATTTTTTAGGTCTGGCCTATGCCCAACTTGGCGACATGGATCATGCAATTTCATACCTGCTGCAAGCACAAAAAGTCAATGCAGACGATCCGGCTTTGTTAAATAACCTTGCCAATGCTTACAAAAAAACCAATCAACTGGATAAAGCAATTCTGTTCTACACAAAAGCGCTTGAACTAAACCCCCAATACGCCCAGGCACACAATAATTTGGCCACCGTGTATGCCTCACAAAATAACTACCAAATGGCACTTATCCACTATGGAAAAGCAGTTAATGCAGAGCCTGATTTCAGCGCAGCGCACTTTAATTTGGGACTGCTCTTACTGCAAAACAAGCAACCAGCCGCTGCCAGAACGCAATTTAATAATGTCATTTCATTAAATCCTCACTATTTGGAAGCTTACTTTTATCTGGGAATTCTCTATTTGGAAGAAGATTTGCTCGCAGAAGCAGAACAGGCATTGCAAAAGGTTTTGGAACACGATTGCGAACACGTTCAAACCCTGATTAACCTCGGGGTTATTGCTCTTAAAAAAGATCATAAGCAGACAGCAGTTGATTATTTTACCAAAGCGTTAGCTTTAGATAATGAAAACACAGATGCTCGCAATAATCTGGCAGCTACGTTTATGCATCACGACCGATTCGAGAATGCGTTAATGCATTACGATGTCCTGTTAAAAAAAGATCCTGACAATATTGAGTACTTGTATAACTCAGGAGTTGCGCAAATGGCTCTGGGGCATTTAAACGAAGCCATTATTTTTTTTGAACACATCCTGAATTTAAATACCACCCACACACCCTCGTTAAATAACCTGGCCGCCATCTATCTTAAAATGGAGATGCGAGAAACCTCAAGGGAATATTTGCAACGAGCGTTGACAATAAATCCGCAAGATACCATAAGCAAGCATATGCTTGACGCATTAAACGGTGCCGATGATGCCGATACAACGCCTGATTATGCGAAAAATCTGTTTAACAATTATGCCTTGTATTACGAACAGCATATGCGCGATCAGCTTAATTACTCATTGCCTCAGCATTTAGGCCGAACAGTCCATGAACTGAAGTTACTGCACGTGGGGCATACTTTGGATATAGGCTGTGGGACGGGATTATCCGGAGTCGTACTGCGTGAAATCAGCAATCACTTAACCGGAATAGACATAGCGGAAAAAATGCTGGCGCATGCCAGAGAAAAAGGAATCTACGACACTTTGGTTCATGCTGAGGCCTTAGATTTCCTTAACCAAAACAACAGTTTTTTTGATCTGATTGTCGCTGCAGATGTTTTACCCTATTTTGGCGATTTAAATACTCTGTTTCAATTAATAAGCACTCATCTTAATGACAAAGGGTATTTTATTTTTTCAACTGAACTAAGCGATAAGCATTCATGGATGCTGCAAACCAGCGCCCGCTTCAAGCATCATCCTGATTACATTCTAAGTCTGGCGAATAAATATCAGTTTGATCTCATCAAAAAAGAAAAAGTTCCGGCACGTTTACACAACCAGCATCCATTGGAAGTAATGCTTTACGTACTGCAAAAACCTTGATGGAAGGCAGTGCAATCAAGGTATTATTTTACACATCCAATAAAGCAGCAAAATAGATTAAATAAAACATAATATGTAATTTATTAATTCACTTTGATCTAATTTAATAATTTGTTAATTTTATTATGCTACCCTTAAAATAGATTAATAATTTACCATAATGGTGGATAAGCTGATGCCTGATCCTCATTTATTTTATGACATAAACGTTCCATTAGAACATTCTGGCCCAAAAAAATCAGGGCATGAAACGCACAATTTAAACTTTAGGCTGCCCGATGGAACCGTTGTGCCGATTATCTACAAAAAAAACAAAAACAATAATCCTGATGCATCAGTCAAAGAAGTCGCATTTAGCGAGTTAGCTCGTCTTTTTATGCTCAGCCATTCAACGCCCGTTTATGGTTTGGTGCGTAATAAACAAAGCAACGCTGTTACAGGTGTAGCCTCCTTACACATCCATCTGTCTATTGCAAAACAAGTGAATATAACTCAAGCCAAGTTCCAAAAAATTGAATACTCATCAGCAACCAAGCGTTATCAATTGAGCCCAATCGCAGTCCAACAATCGTCAGAAATCCCGGTTCAGTTTTTTAATCAACTGCCACACGGATTTTTCAACACCTTGATGGAACAAAGAAAACAAGGATACCTCACTGTAGATATGGATTCGGTTGCCAATACGTTTGTCAACAAATTCACTCTTGAGGAGGATGATCTCCACAAAGGAAACATGGGTTTTTATACTGTCATGAAAGACAACAAGCCGCATGTCGTCCTTTTTAATATAGATCACGATTTAATGCTCAGTGACAGCATTATGTCCTTTATTGATTCACGGGTTCCCAATTGGTCTTATGGCAATAAATCATTCAACATTACAGCCAGGGATTTAATTAATTTCCCAGATCTTCAGGATTCTGCCAATCATTATTGGCCAACCTATGGCCGGTATATGATTCATTTTAACGATGATAAAGCATACATCGATACTCAAGAGCGAAATGCCTTCATCAACTTAAAACACGATCCTCAATTCAATAGATATAAATGGAAGCGATTCCTTAAATGCATCATGACTCCTGAGCAACTGATGAGAGACGCTTTAAGCCTGCATTTGAATCCAACTGATTCCAAAGATGCTGCAGAAATTAATTTAATAACCCAGGCAACAAACGAACGTCTTATCAAGCTACGAGCCGTGTTATTGTCTATCCCAGAATTTCACGCTTATTTAAACAGCAAAGACGGTAAACACGATGTAAACGACATTAAAATGGAATTTGAGCACTACATGACAGAAACATTGCATTCTCATAAAGATTCAATAGATAAGATGCAAAAGGCAATCAACAATCAATACAAGGCCTGTTTAACATCGATTAATTCTCAAAATGCAACTATATTTCAGCAAGGTGATACTCCCTTGCATGTGCTTATTCGCCTTGGGCAATACCGCTTTGATGAAAGCCAAAAAGCATTTGGCGAACATCTTAAAATGACTAATGCCGCAGGCCAAACACCTCTTGAAGTTGCAGCCGAAAAAGCCCAAACATATACTCCATACTCTGAGCAAACCAATCCAGGCAACGACCCATTATGTGTTATGAAACATTTGTTGTCACAAGGCGCAAAAATGACGCCCAAAGTTGCAGAGGTGTTGAAATCAAAAAGAATTAATTTAGAACAGTACCGATTTCACTCCCGCTATTATGATCGCAAGATAAACCATTATGCTGATTTAAAAAAGGTTATAGGCGAAATAAGCCAGGACTCCAATTTAAACCTGAAAATTAAAAAAATAATTGCAGTGAATACCATTAAACAGCATCTGGAAAACCTCACACCAAACGAAATAAAACGGTTAAAAAAAGATCTCAATGGAACGAAAAATAATCCTATAGCTCCAGAGTTACTCTTTATCAGTCAATTACGCAGTAATTTGTGGATAGTCAGAGCGATTCGTGGATTGTACGGTAAATCATCAACCAAAATAGAACTAAACCGCCTGCTTAATACGGTCCAAGGCCAACCTCAATTGAATGCCTATCACTTGTTCGGTGCCACTCAAAGCGCTTCTGACCAACAGGAAGAGAAAAATACACCAAAAAGGTTTTCCCCAAAGTAAGGCCGCATGCACCACATGCGGCTAAACGGCCTAAAGAACGTGATCTTTCCTGCTAAAAAGGCAGAACCAGATTGGCGTCAAATAGTTGAATTTGCTTTTTAAAGATCAATTGAATCTGCAACAAACTCTCGGCATCAACGGCTTCAAACCGGGCGACCAGACAAGGCGTCGTATTGGACGCTCTGAGTAAACCCCAGCCATTGGGAAACTCGACACGTAAACCATCAATAGTGATCATTCGTGCGCCGGGAAAATCTGCATGTTCACTAAACCGTTTCATAAACGTAAATTTTTCATCCTCGACAATTGCGATCTTTAATTCAGGGGTATTAATACTGTCAGGAATACGTTTAAATTGCTCACTGACCGTTAAATCAGAGGCACTGATAATTTCTAATAAACGACAGGCACTGTAGAGGGCGTCATCAAATCCAAACCACCTGTCTTTAAAAAACAGGTGACCGCTCATCTCACCCGCTAAAGCCGCCTGCTCTTCTTTCATAACCCCCTTGACTATAGAATGTCCAGTAGGGCACATTTTCGCTTTTCCGCCGGCATCGGTAATCATTTGCCCAAGATGTGCACTGCATTTAACGTCATAAACGACAGTAGCTCCGGGATTTCTGCTTAATACCTCCTGAGCAAAAAGCATCATCAAACGATCAGGCCAAATCATTTCTCCAGCATTGGTAATCAAACCCAAACGATCGGCATCGCCATCAAATGCTAATCCTATATCGGCGTGATGTTGCGCTACCGCTTTCTTTAAATCAAGCAGATTTGATTCTATAGTCGGATCGGGATGATGGTTGGGAAAACGTCCATCTACATCACAAAATAGAGGGATTACCTCACAGCCTAATTCAGTAAGCACCGCAGGAATTACTGGACCGGCAATACCATTACCGCAATCAACCACAACCTTTAATCTACGTTTTAGGTCTATATCACTGACTATACGCTGGATATAATGTGGCAAGACATCAAACTGGATTTCGCTCCCCTTGCCGTGAATGCGTTTCTGTTCAAGAACCAGCTCATAGAGGGTATCTATATCTTCCTGAATTAATGTTTTACCCGCCAAAACCATCTTAATGCCATTATAGTCGGCCGGATTATGACTGCCAGTTACCATTAATCCACAATCCAAACCTTGGGTATGGGTCGCATAGTACATGACCGGTGTTGCAACAGCACCCAAATCAACGACATCAATTCCGCTGTCTAAAAGTCCTGTTTTTAACGCCTGGGATAAACCAGGACTGGTAAGGCGCCCATCACGAGCCAGATAAATCTGTGTTCTATGCAAAGACTGTAAAAAACAGGCCAGAGCCAAACCTATAGTATAAAAAGAGTGCTCATCCAAATCCTGGCCTATGACGCCCCTGATATCGTAGGCACGAAAAACCGACCGAGGGATACGTACTTGCTCATACATAGTCTAATGTCTCCCAGAACTGCCAAAACCGCCTTCACCACGACTGCTCTCGGTGAATGAATCCACTACCTCAAAGGCAGCCTGCACCACAGGGACAAAAACCAGTTGAGCAATCCGCTCACCGGGGTGAACGGTAAAAGAATCCTGACTTCGGTTCCAGCAGGAAATTTTTAATTCCCCTTGATAATCTGAATCAATCAATCCAACAAGATTGCCTAAAACAATGCCATTTTTATGTCCCAATCCTGAACGAGGTAACAAGACGGCTGCCAAATTGGGATCTGCAATGTATATGGACAATCCTGTGGGTAATAGTACCGTTTCTTGCGGAGCAATTTGAATGGGTTCAGAAATACATACCCTCATATCCAAACCAGCAGAACCGCCAGTAGCGTAAGTAGGTAAGGGAATGGTATCGCCTATTCGTGAATCAAGAATTTTTAATTGTATTACCTGCTGCATCATAAAATCCAATAAGTTTAATGAGCGCCATTTTGCAGAGTTGCAGCAAGGATTGCAATAATTTGTCCGGCGAGTCGTGTTTTGTTGCACATGGGGAGATCTATTTGGTTGTTTTTTGTGATCACACTCACTTGATTGTCATCTGTCTCGAAGCCCATGCCTTTTCCTACCTGATTGGCGATGATCATATCGAGATTTTTTTGTATTAATTTTTCTCGAGCATAGTGCACTACATCATTCGTTTCAGCAGCAAATCCGACAACATAAGCGGCCTTGCCGCTGGCAGCAACGGTGCTCAGAATATCGACATTTCTGATAAGATGCAGCGTGAGCTCTTCCTGTTTATTTTTTTTCATTTTCTCAACTGCCGGAGTTGCTATTTTATAGTCAGCAACTGCAGCTGCACCAACAAATACAATCCCTGGGTGTAAACGCTGCATCACTTCATCATGCATGGATTGTGCAGACTCCACTCGAACCAGTTCTATTCCTGCCGAAACAGATAAAGTACTAGGCCCGCTGATTATTGTAACCCGAGCTCCGGCCATGGCTGCAGCCTCTGCCAGTGCAAAGCCCATTTTGCCAGAACTGTAATTACTTAAATAACGAACCGGATCCAATGCTTCACGTGTAGGGCCTGCGGTGATCAAGAGCTGTTTATCTGACAAAAGCTGATGCACCTCATGTAATCGTAATGCGCTGATTATCTGTTCTGCTTCACTAACTCGACCTAACCCGTGCTCACCGCAGGCCTGAGTTCCCTCTTCTGGTCCAACAAAAATGACACCACGTTGTTTGAGCAGGGCGTAATTTGCCTGGGTTGCAGGGTGTGCCCACATACTGCGATTCATAGCCGGACAAACAAGTACCGGGGTCTCTGCAACCAAATACAAAGTAGACAATAAATCATCTGCTAGACCCTGAGCCATTTTTGCAAGACAGTTCGCTGAGGCTGGAGCAATCAGGAAATAATCCGCCCATCGTGCTAATTCAATGTGTCCCATGGCATGTTCTGATTGCCTGTCAAATAAATCGGTTCGCACTTCGTTCGCTGATAAAGCTTGCATTAATAAAGGGGTTACAAATTGTGCGGCAGACTGAGTCATAACCACTTTGACATCAGCGCCAAGTCGAGTTAACTCTCTGACCAGATAAGCTGATTTATAAGCAGCAATACCGCCACAAACTCCAAGAAGAATTTTTTTATTAATAAAATCTTGCATGACTGACCATTTTTTATAAGAATACCCCCGATCAAAGCACAAACTTCGCAATAAAGGAATAAAAAAGGAATACAAAAATGACGGTTGTCCAATCAACACCGCAGCTTGATCTGCGTGAAAAATTACTTAACTACGGTGCGCAAAGCCTTTCTGATACGGAATTATTAGCTGTTTTTATCAGTTCAGGAAGCGGAAAAAAATCATGCCTGCAATTAGCCTATGATCTGATTAAACATCTTGGCGATTTACGAGCCATACTGAACGCCTCGGTGCAGAATTTCAAGCAAATCTCTGGTCTTGGGGAGGTTCGTTACCTGCAATTACAAGCAGTAAAAGAAATTTGTCGCCGCAGTGACTTTATTCACTTACAAAAAGAAACCCAGATTACCAACAGCAAGCAAACCTACGCCTATTTGAAAAAAAGATTGCGTGACTATAAAAACGAAACCTTCGCTGCACTTTATCTGGATAATCAACACCGAATAATAGCCTACGAAGAATTATTTTCAGGAACCATTAACGCAGCCTCGGTACACCCAAGACCCATAATAGAGCGGGTTCTGCAACTCAATGCCGCAGCCTTGATTCTGGCGCACAATCATCCCTCAGGCGTTTCTGATGCCAGCCACCAGGATCTTGCTGTAACCGAACGGATTCGTGACGCCTTAGAGTTAGTCGATGCACGTTTACTCGACCATATAGTCATAGGCGACAATGAAGTGTACTCCATCATTGCGGAGAGTAAATGGATTTGTAATTAACCCCAAAGCCAATAGATAACAGCCCCTACCCGCCTGAATTCACCAGAATATTAAAGGGTAAAATTCAGGAGCTCGAGGCAAAACCAGCGCATAATGGATAAAAAAAATGACCCAACTGTTGATCCCTGATTTCATCAAAAACCGTATGGTTCAATACCTGCTGATTCTATCCAGTTTCATGGATGCTATCGTTTCTGGAACACTAAAACACATACTCGTTTTAATAGGATTGCCTTATTTAACCTCTGTAGCACTTTCCTGTTTGCTGCCCCCAAGAAAAGCTGCGGTTAAACGAAGAATTAGCGAACAATACAGACCCTTAAAGAAACTCCCCCAAGAATATTCATAGTGCGGCTACCAATCTGTCCATGAACTCGATGAATCCTGTCTCAAAGAAGAGTGCTCTTGTGAGCTGCTCGATGCCGACGACGAACCAGCAAAAAAATGCAGAGGCGAGACACGGTCACTCGCAGTCTTTGCCGGTTGGGCTTTTGCATTCTCCAATAACGCTATCATGTCGGGATTGCCTAATCTGCGTGCCAAATCGAGGGGCGAACAGTTATTAAACGGTGTTTCGGGAATATACGCATCATCAAAAATTCTAAGGCAAACATCCAGTTGGGCACCGCTTTCGATCAGGAATCGAACAATATTAATATGCCCATTGATAATTGCACAGGACAGCGGGGTGCGGTTTTGCTGGTCAGTCCAGTTAATCAGCTGGGGCTTAGAGGCAATAATAAGTTTAACGGATTCCAGTAAACCAAGTCTTGCTGCTTGCATGATCGCTCCAGTAGGGTCGAGTTTTATCAACGAATCATTAGCGTGCTCCAGACAGGTGCGTATCACATCTTTAGCGTCATGGTGCAGAGCCGTCAGCCAGGCATTCTGGTTTGGAGGAGTTGCTCTGTGAGTTGAGTTGAGTTGATTGCAAGATCTGAACCGGCTTTAACCAGATAACAGGCGATGGCCTCCTGTTTGTGCATTATGGCCAGATGCAGGGGGGTACCCATTGCATTAATTATTTTTTTCAACAGTGGTGAGCCCTGAGGAATTAGCCATTGGATTTTTGCCAGGTCGCTTCTTAAAAACGCATCATCCAAATTCGCTGGTTTAATGTAATCATTTTCGATGATGATCGAACGCATAAAAGAGAACAACTCAAAGACATGTTGATGGCCATAATAAAGCGCCCAGTCAGCTAATGTAAATTCATTCAGAAAGTCATGCCCTTTTTCGGATGACGAAAATGCGGTCTTTACGGTAGTGCAGGCATTTTGTCCAACCAGATAGTGTACAATATTCAAGTGTCCTCTCATTACGGCATGGATTAAAGCCGTACAGCCAGACGCATCGGTTTTATTAATGAAGTCGGGGTTTACCTGAAGCAAGCGTTCCAACAACTCAGGCATATTTTCCTGTGCCGTCAAGATAAAAAGTGTGAGTCCATTCTGTGGATTTCTTTTACTCATTTCCAGCAACTCGTGTGTACGCTCTTCAGATTGATATCCCGCATCTATCAGCATTTTCGCAGCCTGCCCATGCCCTGACTTGATCGCAAATTCAAGGGCAGACTCTTGTTCCTCTTCTGGCCGATTAAGAAATGCTGTTCTGGCGTAGAGATCTACGCCTAAATCAATTAACTCCCGTAAACTGGCGCATTTTCCCAATGCTGCTGCATGGTGTAACAAGGTGATACCACAGAAGTGTTGAGGAATGCCGCTTCTGTCGTATTTGAACAGAAGCCGGATAGCATACACATCTTCGTTTTTAACAAGCCACAAGGGGCGCTCTTCGTTGGAGCAGCCGTATAAATCGAGTAAGGGAGGTAAATTTGCCCGGTTCTTTAATTGGGGAGCAACCATCATGTATGTGATAAGCCACTCTTCCAATAACTCGAGCGTTGTATCGTCAGTTATACCATCAGCTATGTTCGTAACAAAAGAAGGGTCTATCAATCGGTTTGGAATACGATTACCCGGATCAAGCTGTTCAATACGAGCCAAAACAGGGAGGTGCGAGATTAGCTCAGGCACTACCGATCTGCACTGGTGATAGTTGGCAATGATTTGGAGAATTCGTAGGGTTAAAAAACCCTTTTCAATCATTTGGGTGCGGATGGTTTCCGAAGAATACTGCATTTCCAGATAGCCCAAAGCTCTAATGACCGCAATGGATATGGGAAATCCCTGCTTCTCCACCCCCTTGAAATATAGCGTGTAATGATGATTCGTAAAAAACGAAATTTTCCTGGACTCTATTGAGAGTCTGTTAAATGCATTATCAAAATCAACACAATAAACAGCACCGTTATGATACAGGAAGTTTTTTGGGGAACAGGCATCGGCAATAATGTGACCTGTTCGCTGATATATCTCGATTAATGCAGCAGCTATTTGCTCATCTGTAGCCTCAACATCTCCCATATAAGGCGCAATCCAGCCATGTTTTGATACAAAGGCCGGGCGCTCTCGATTGGTTTCATTCCATTTTCTTACCACCCGCCCCGGCGCAGAAAGAGAGGAGCTTATCCGTGGTTTTTTTATTACCCAGTGACAGGTTTGTCCATTAATGGTCAATTCGTTCTGCGACAGGTAGACCTGACTGAATGTTCCCTGACCAATAAAATTCCAGCCAGTGCGTTTCAGTTCGGCTTCTATCTCGGCTTCTGTCATCATTGTCTTTTCTGCATCAAATCGTTAAAATAATGCGCATTATAATGTTGTTAAATTATTTTGCAAGTAAGCTTAGGTCGGGCGGTTGGTGCAATAACATTAGAGCGCTTTTAATCCTGTCCGCATAGTGTATACTTTGCATGTTTTAAATTCTTGCAAAAACCATGAATAATCTCGCTGCTGTTTATGTCACCAAACCTGAATTTCGTACTGCGCTTTGCGAAGAATTGGGCGTTAAAACCCAATTGGTCGGTGATTTGGTCTTTTCTCCTCTCAAAAAAACCAATGTTTGCTTTGCTCAGGATATCTGGCTTGAGCCAGTGCGTATTACATTTCAGTCTATTTCTGAAGCAGTTAACATTCTGCGCCAAGCCGGTAAATTCTGGTATCTGCATCCGGTAAGCCACATCAGAAGATCCCGGCTGATTGAAAGCCAGTTGCGTAAATACCCCTTACTTGATCGTCATTTTGGACCCGAGATAGAATTGCCAGAACTTGGTGTTTTTTGTCTCCTGGATCACAATACTCTGGTTTATAGTGCCAAACGCTTAAAAAAATGGCCACAAGGGGCGTGTTTTTTTATAGAAGATAAAATCAATCCGCCAAATAGAGCCTATTTGAAATTATGGGAGGCGTTGTTTTTATTGGGAGTCTATCCCAAAGCTGGAGATACTGCGTTGGATTTGGGGGCATCACCAGGTGGCTGGACTTACGTCATGCAGTCACTCAGTGCCACCGTAACCGCCGTTGATAAGGCTAAGCTGGATGAAAAAATAGCGAGGCTGCCCGGGGTGCATTTCTTGCAACAAAGCGCTTTTGCCCTGGAACCTCATGCTTTGGATAAACCCTATGATTGGGTCCTTTCGGATGTAGCGTGTTATCCTGACCGAGCGTATACGCTCATAAAAAAATGGATAGAATCCGGCAAAGCAAAACAATTAATTTTTACGATTAAGCTCCAAGGTAAAAACGATTTAGCGTCGATCAGACCATTTCAAGAAATCCCAAACGGACGTGTTTTAAATTTGTTTTATAACAAACATGAAGCGACGTTTTTCTACCCCGCCTGAATTTATGATAAAAATGTGTTATTATTGGCATCTTTATTAGCAAAAAAGGCGGCGCTGCGTCCACTTAATGCACAAAGCGAGCCTCGAATTAAGCCGTTGACAATGGCTCATTTCGCTAAAACTGAAACTCTATAGAGGAATGAGAATATAATATTATGAATAATTACACACTATCGATGATGACCAAACGCCTTATTGCCATGTTATTCCCTATGCTGCTGGCAGCCTGTACGCATCAGCAAACCAATGAATCCTACCATTATAAAATCAAAGGGAAAACATATCATGTGATGAAGTCTGCCAAAAATTACAAAGCGAAGGGAACGGCGTCCTGGTATGGAACAAATCCCAAACACAAAAAAACAGCCAATGGAGAACGGTTCAACAAATACGCCATGACGGCGGCACATCCTACCTTACCCATTTCAACCCGAGTACGGGTAAAAAATCTGAATAATGGTAAATCTATTGTGGTTAGAATTAACGACAGAGGACCCTTTGTATCAAACCGGATAATCGATTTATCCTATGGTGCAGCGCAAAAACTCGGTATCAAAGGACTTGCGCCTGTTGAAATTGAAGTGGTTTAATCCCGACAGGGAATACACTTTAAATTCCAATATGTTAGAGAGTGTACCACTACAGGGAGATCCCTCGCTGCGCTCAGGATGGGGAGTTATTTTTAAAAAAAAGGCTTAGCTGTTCGCAACCGGGATTTGTATACCCCGGTAAAATACAAATGCATAGGGGTGCATGCGTAAAGTCAGTTTATTGTGACTTTTTCAGCAAAACAGCTCAGGCTCTTGAAAAATCAAAAGACAGAATGTCTGTTATTCTGGGCTGTCCTAGTGCCAAGGCAAACAATCGGTCTACACCCAAAGCAACGCCGCTGCATGGAGGCAAACCATGCGCCAAAGCCTGTAATAAGAACTCATCGGCTTGAACCTCCGGTAAACCGTGAAGCGCTCTCAATTCGAGATCCTGGGCAAATCGCTTTGCCTGGGCATCAACGTCTGTCAGTTCATGAAAACCATTAGCCAATTCCACACCCTGATAATACACCTCAAAACGCTCGGCAACACCGTTGTTAATTTTAGCCAGCGCCGCTTGGGATGTGGGAAAGTCATAAACTGCGACAGGAGCGTGTTCTTGCGCCAGAAAAGGCTCAACAACATGACTCATCAACAAAAATAAATACTGATCTCTATCTTGCTCTTGAGGAGACAAAACCGAATCCAGTTGGTTTTGTACCAATATATTTTTAAAGTGTTCTATTGATGCATTAAACGGATCCAGTCCACAACTGTCTAAAAATGCTTCTTGATAGGTTTTTTTGATCATTGGCTTGGTCTTAAGCACATGTTGCAGCAGCAAATCCATTTCCGCCATTAAGGCATGATGATCAATACCCAACTGATACCATTCCAATAAAGTAAATTCAGGATTATGCCAGCGCCCCAATTCATCATCGCGAAAAACTCGTGCCAACTGGAAAATAGGCCCACTGCCAGCCGCCAACAAACGCTTCATGTGGTATTCAGGGGAAGTTTGCAAACAATAAGTTTCTCCCCTAAAAGTTGCTTTAATGTTTGAGAGGTAGGCATCAGTAACACCAAATTGCGCCATGATTGGTGTTTCCACTTCCAGATAGTGTCTGCCCACAAAAAACTGGCGTATTTTAGCTAAAAAAGCCGCTCGTTGGCGCAACACGTCAATAGATGCTGAGGGCCGCCATAAAGACTCTGCTGTCATTAATAAAAAATCCCCAACTCCAATCGTGCCGCTTCGGTCATGCGCTCCTGAGACCAGGGTGGTTCCCAAACCAACTCAACAGTACAATCACTCACCCCTTCAACCTGATTTACAGCCTGCTCAACCGTACCCGGAAAAGTTTGTGCAACAGGACAACCTGGAGTGGTCAGCGTCATTTTAACATCGACATGACCTTCATCATTGATGGCTACATCGTAAATCAATCCCAAGTCATAAATATTGACTGGAATTTCAGGATCAAAAACACCTTTTAATGCCAGAATAACTAATTCTTTAATTGCTTCATTATCCTGTTTTTTCTTAAAGCCAAACATGCCCAACCCCTATCTGCTTTCCTTTATGGAATAAACGCAACCCCAATAGTCCACCCGAAACCGATTATTCAGTTTTTACAATACTGGTGTCTTTATTTAGCGCTGCTTCTAAAGTATGCCAGGCTAAAGTAGCGCACTTAACCCGGGCAGGAAATGCCTTGACACCGGCAAGCACCGTTAATTTATCCGTAGCGCTGAATTGCTCTGCTTCATCCAGAGTAAGCATGTTATGAAAACGATGGAACAAATCATGAGCTTCGTTTACGGTTTTACCCTTTAATGAATCAGTCATCAAAGAGGCGGAGGCTTGTGAAATCGCACAACCGCACCCGACAAAGCTTAAATCAGTTATGACCTGATCAACAATTTTGGCGTATACCGTTAACTTATCACCACACAAAGGATTAAAGCCATTAGCCTGAGCTGTAGCTTCAGCCATAGCATGATGATTGCGTGGGTTACGATTATGATCGATGATGATTTCCTGATAAAGCTCGCGCAAATCCATACTCATGCAAATACCTCTTTCACTTTTTGCAGCGCCTCAACGCATCGGTCAATTTCCTGCTGCGTATTATAAAAAGATAAGGAAATCCTTGAAGTCGCTGCAACTCCAAAAAAATCCATTAACGGCATGGCACAGTGGTGCCCACTACGAATGGCTATGCCTTCACTATCCAGTATGGTGCCTATATCATGGGCATGAATGCTGCCGTGGACAAATGAAATCACCGGAACTTTGTGTTCGCTAGTGCCTATGATGTTAAATCCTTTTACTGATTCAACAGCAGTTGTGGCATAACGCAACAATTGCGCTTCGTATTCCGCAACACGCTGCAAATCCAATGCCCCTAAATAATCTATGGCAGCACCCAAACCAATAGCACCCGAAATATTTGGGGTTCCTGCTTCAAATTTATGTGGGATGGGGGCATATTCAGTACCCTCGAAGCTCACCCAGTGAATCATTTCACCCCCGCCTTGATAGGGGGACATATCGTGTAACAATTCTTCCTTACCCCAAAGTACGCCTATACCCGTCGGACCGTACATTTTATGCCCTGAAAAAGCATAGAAATCGCAATCAAGATCTTGAACATCAATGGGCAAATGGGCGGTTGCCTGCGCCCCATCCAATAAGACTTTAGCGCCACAGGCATGAGCCATTTCAATCATTTTTTTTACCGGATTGATCGTACCCAAAGCATTAGAAACATAATTAATGGCAACAAATTTGGTATTTTTATTTAATTTTTTGGCAAACTCATCCAGGACAATTTCGCCATTCAGAGAAATAGGGGCTACCTGCAGAATTGCTCCTGTTTTTTGGCATACAATCTGCCAGGGAACGATATTGGAATGATGTTCCATGTGCGTTATTAATATCTCTTCACCAGGAAGAATGCGTGGCGCAACAAAACTTTGGGCAACCAGATTTATGCCCTCGGTTGTACCTCTTACAAAAATACATTCTTTTGCTGAGCGAGCATTAATAAAACGCTTTATTTTGGCTCGTGCCTGTTCATACAACTCTGTTGCTCTGACGCTAAGCGCATGCACCCCACGATGAACATTGGAATTGTCGTGTTCGTAATAACGACTCATTGCATCAATGACTGCCTGCGGTTTTTGGGTTGTTGCTGCATTATCGAAATAGACCAGATCATAATCATTGATTTTCTGATTGAGCACCGGAAAATCATGACGAATGGCCTCAATATTCAATGAGGTCACTATAGAAGGATTAGTACTCATTTGCGTACCCCAACTGTTGTGTTAATAATTGCCCCATCCAATCTGCCAAATCACGATGTTGAATAAGCCGCAAATTATCCTGAGCAAAAGCATGAATCAGGTATTTGGATGCCTCTTGCCTGCCTATTCCTCTGGTGGCCAAATAGAACAATGATTCTTCGTCCAGTTGTCCAACAGTTGCACCATGAGAGCACAAGACATCATCCGCAAAAATTTCCAATTGCGGTTTGGTATCAATTTCGGCATTGGCAGATAACAGCAAATTCTTGTTTTGCTGTTTGGCATTAGTGTGTTGTGCGTCTTTGGAAACAATCACTTTTCCATTAAATACGGCTCGTGAACGACCGGTGAGTATGCCTTTATAATCTTGTTCGCTGGAGCATTGCGGCACCAGGTGATGTACGGTGGTATGATGATCCACATGCTGGCCCTCTGCGGGAGCATAAATGCCGTTCATCAAGCAATGAGCCTGCTCTTCCTCCAAATAGATACCGATGTCACTGCGCACCAATTTTCCTCCCAAACTCAAAGAGTGGCAAAGCAATTGACTGCGTGCACCAAGACGTGCTGCGATATGCCCCATATGGTAAGCTGCTTTACTTTCGTTCTGAATTTTATAATGAGATAAGCTCGCACCTTTCCCAACCGTTACCTCAGTAATGGTATTGGTCAGATAAGTACGTTCTTCTGCACCGAGGTATTGTTCCAAAACAGTGGCCTGGCTGTCGGCTTCGGCAATGATCACATGCCTTAAATGCACCGCCTGGTTATCCTGATTTTGGGCATGAATCAATGCAATTGGTTCTTCAATACACACACCTTTGGGGATGTATAAAAATACCCCGCTATGCATGAGTGCCGTATTCAAAGAATGAAAGCCATGTTCCTGGTTTAATGCACGCCCCAAATAAGTTTGCACCAAATCTTCATGGATTTTTAGCGCTTGGGCTAAAGGGAGTAAAATAACCCCTTTGGGTAAGTGTTTCACCCATTCAGGCTCATTAATAATCATCCCGTCTTGAATGAGCAATTGCTGTTTTACCGGCAAGTTAGCAGACCACTTGCCATGAATCATTGCGCCGTGATCAGGAACAGCAAAAGGCTGTTTCAAGAATGAATCCAGCACGGTATATTTCCAGTCCTCATCATGTCGAGTTGGAAAGCCATGGTGCATTAAGTGTTCCAAAGCTTGGGTTTGCATTTGCGCAAGCCAGGGAGTAGTGGATTTTGCGGCATTGGCCTGCTGTTGATAAAAACTTAAAATCTCGTTCATCACTGCTCCGTTTCTTCAAGCCAGCTGTACCCTTTTTTCTCCAGTTCAAGCGCTAACGATTTATCGCCAGACATGATAATACGTCCATTGACCAAAACATGGATAAAATCTGGCTCTATATAATCAAGCAACCGTTGATAGTGGGTTACCAGAATGATAGAGCGATCGGTTGATCGCATGGCATTAACACCCTGCGAGATAATGCGCAATGCATCGATGTCCAAACCCGAGTCGGTTTCATCAAGGATGGCAAGCTTTGGCTCCAGAGCAGCCATCTGCAGAATTTCATTACGTTTCTTTTCGCCGCCAGAAAATCCTTCGTTGATACTGCGATACAGAAAACTCTCATCCATATCCAGCAATTGGCATTTTTCACGAATAAAGGTCAAAAATTCTATAGCATCCAAAGTAGGTCTGCCTTGCCCTTTACGAACAGCGTTAACAGACGCTTTTAAAAAATTGATGTTAGTTACCCCAGGAATTTCGACTGGATATTGAAAAGACAAAAACACACCCGCCTGGGCTCTTTCTTCAGGCGATAAAGGCAGTAAATCTTTATCCAGATAAGACACTTCCCCACTGGTGACCTGATAAGAAGGATGACCCGCCAGCACCTTGGACAAGGTACTCTTTCCTGAGCCATTAGGTCCCATGATGGCATGCACTTCACCTGCATTAACCTGCAAATTGATGCCTTTTAAAATTGATTGTGCATTGACTGCGACATTGAGTTCATTGATTTTTAACATATTAACCTACCGCCCCTTCTAAACTTATGCCTAATAATTTAGTGGCTTCCACCGCAAATTCCATAGGTAACTCTTTTAATACCTGCTTGCAAAAGCCATTAACTATCATAGAAACCGCATCTTCAGTGTCTATACCTCTTTGCTGGCAATAGAATAATTGTTCCTCACTGATTTTTGACGTTGTCGCTTCGTGCTCTACCTGAGCCGTTGGATTTTTTACTTCAATGTAGGGAAAGGTATGCGCTGAGCACTCACTTCCCATTAACATGGAATCACACTGAGTATAGTTTCGCGCATTGGTGGCCGTTGGTGCGATGCGAACCAAACCTCGATACGCATTATGGGCACGCCCTGCGCTGATTCCTTTTGAAATAATGGTCGAACGGGTATTTTTCCCCAAATGAATCATTTTGGTTCCCGTATCGGCCTGTTGACAATTATTAGTCAACGCTACCGAATAAAACTCACCAACAGAATCATCGCCTTGCAAAATCACACTAGGGTATTTCCAGGTTATCGCCGATCCTGTTTCAATTTGCGTCCAGGAAATTTTCGATTTTTTACCTTTGCAGGCACCACGTTTGGTTACAAAATTATAAATACCGCCTTTGCCGTCTTTATCACCTGGATACCAGTTCTGTACGGTTGAGTATTTAATTTGTGCTCCATCCAGAGCAACCAGTTCAACCACTGCGGCATGCAACTGATTTTCATCACGCATAGGTGCCGTACACCCTTCAAGATAAGACACGTAGCTGTCATCATCAGCAATAATCAATGTGCGTTCAAACTGACCTGTTGAAGCCGCATTGATACGAAAATAGGTCGATAATTCCATAGGGCAACGCACCCCCTTGGGAATGTACACAAAGGAGCCATCACTAAATACCGCCGAGTTCAAGGCAGCATAAAAATTATCCCGGTACGATACTACTGAACCAAGATAGCGCATTAACAATTCAGGATGCTGGTGTACTGCCTCGGAAAAAGGACAAAAAATCACCCCTTTTTCAGCCAATTTGGCTTTAAACGTCGTTGCAACAGATACACTGTCAAACACCGCATCTACAGCAACTCCGGCCAACATTTCTTGTTCTCGCAGAGGAATACCCAATTTTTCATAAGTTCTTAACAGTTCAGGATCCACTTCATCAAGACTTTTAGGCGCATCTTTTTTGCTTTTAGGTGCGGAATAGTAAGAAATGGCCTGATAATCCACAGGGGGATAATGTACACTGGACCATTCAGGATGTGGCATGGTAAGCCAATGGCGGAACGCCTTTAAACGCCATTCCAGTAAAAAATCAGGCTCGCCTTTAATTGCCGACAAACGACGTATGACATCCTCGTTTAATCCTGGTGGAAAAGTATCCACCTCAATATCAGTTACAAACCCATGTTGATAATCTCTGTCGAGCAGAGAATTAATTTGCTCACTGCTTTTAGCCACGATTTACTCCACTTGCTAATTGCCGGACTCGATCAACATCCTGTGTATGAAGAGTTGGTTTTGCCAATGCATCCAGACTGACACTATCCAGCGCAGTTTCTATAGCACGACTTATTAAACGCCAATTACCTTGAATGGTACACACCCCTTGTAAAGAACAATCATTGGGTTGCAAACTGCACTCAGTAAATCCCCTATGTTCTTCCAAGGCATAAATAATTTCTGATACGGATATTTCAGTAGCCGGCCTTTGCAGCCTGTAGCCCCCTGTTACCCCACGCACCGAAGTCAATAACCCTGCACTGGTCAGGCGTTTTAGTATTTTGCTGACCGTTGGGACAGCTAAATGAGTATGTGAGGCGATATCACGTGCATTGCACAATCCCTGAGCATGCTTGGCAAGGTACACCATCACCACTGTTCCATAATCAGCCAGTTTGCTAAGGCGCAGCATAACACCCCCAAAGCGAATAATCTAGTACCAAAAAGGTCTTAATTCAGAACGAAGCAATAACAAATCTGACTTTATACCTGCATACCCTACAGTATAAATATAGTACTAAATTGGTTCTATATGTGAGAAAAGCGCAATAATACCCTATATCAGAAAAAATATCCACGGCAATCAGGACAAATTCCAAGGCTATTAGATCTTAATATTAAACAGGAAGCTCCCTGCTCATGCTGATGAGAGGAAGATTAGGTTACTCATTGAAAGCCAACAACATTGAATTTTAAATAGAAACCGCTGAACTGTAAAATACATATCCAAGACTCATAATGATATAATTCAGACAAGATGACCGCTAAAACAATTTGTTGAACAACCAGAAGCAATAATGTATTATATTAGAACAAATTATATCGGAGTTTATATCATGCCTATTCGTCCTTTAACCAGAGATGACAAATCCAGAGTTCTTGCCTTGGATGACCGGATTTTTCGTCAAATAGATCCTCTTGGAGGATGGTATGAAAGCGACTTTGACCGCTACTTTAATGAACGCGGCTGTTTCCTTTATGTGAGTGAGACTAGCCCTGAACAAATCCTGGGTTATATTTTTGCCACACCCGGCTCAAGGCATACCTACATTACGAATATGGGTGTCGCTCCCGAGTCAGTACGCAAAGGTATAGGCACCGAACTCATGCGAGAGGTCATGTCGTTGGAGGAGCAAGCAGCAAAAGCGGCCAATAGAAATTATCTAGTACGGTTGAATGTTGAGCCCGACAATCTAAACGCACAGAATTTTTATAAAAAATTGGGATTTCGTCATATGGTTAAGGATGATCATGGACTTGTTATGGATGCAAATACCCTACCTCCTCAGTTTAATGCACGGCCAGAGCTTGAGATGGAGCCTGCTGATCCAAATCAAGAACAACCTATCGAAAGAAGTAGTGCTAAATCCGCTCTGTTCGTATTGAACGTCTCAACCCTATCTAACGATGGTATCTCTACGCTATTGGAAGGAGTGGACATAACAGCCGCTGCGCCAGATGCTTTTCGGGAATTGATGGGCTTAAAAAATACAACGGATCGCACTGGGTTATCTCGTGCTGCTGAACTGATAAGGCTAAAGCCAGTACGTGACTACATTTACGACCGATATAAAGCAACTACAGGTAATCATGTTATCTGCCATCTTGATGGCATCGATGAGCATAATCGAATTACTCCAGAACATGTTGAATACATTAACGAGAAATTAAGGCAAATTGATAGAAATACTCATTTTGATCTCCTCTACTTTGGTGGCGGACATGGTCATCCTTTATATGGCTCAAGCGGTCTGAATGTGCATCAATTGCAAGACGTAACACGAAATCTAAGCCAAAAAGGGATTCGCTGTTCTTCTATAGTTCAAGGAAGCTGTTTTAGCAGCGCTTATTCGGGCTTATTCCAACCGCTCTTGCAAGAGAATGGTGTGATGTTAAGTAATTCTCTGGAGTGTGGGGGTAACAACCACTTTCTGCAAGCTATGGAGTGGACGCTAGGCCTACGTCAAGAGTTTTATACCCATGAAGAGATCAAGGGGCAATCCCTTGACGTAAACCAATTACGTTCAGGTATTAGACGCATTTTTGAGGCCAGAGGAATAGATGATGAAGTAATGGGGCAAGCAGCTAGAGATATGATGCTTGTATATGATGCGAGAGTTCGTCAAGAGATACCCGGTTTAAGTGATAATGATGTTTATGAGGCAAGATCGGGCATGTATTATGAAGATCTGGATAAATTCATTGAAGCGTTAAGCAATGAACGCCCTCTTGATCGAGTCAAAATAGAACGTGTACTGCAAAACTTTCCATTGTTTAATGAACATTTTAATAAATCACGTCACAAATCCACTTTGTTGGATCATTTAACGAATCCTTTCAAGCCTGATGCCTCTTCAGTAGTTATTGCCAGCAAAAAGGAAATTAATCTGTGTCATTTCCTAACTGCGAGATTATCTCCTAATCTGGGTGCAGATTACCGGGAAAACTACAGTACGGTGATACGACAAATACGTAATTCACGATGTTTTGAAAACATCAATGAACACACAGAGGGTGTCGACGAATCTAGTGTAAGAATAGTCTTTAACCAGTTATTTGCGAGCGTAACCACACCCCAGGGGCAAGCTAGGCAGGAAACAGGAATTGGTGCTCAGCGGGCAGTTGCCGCCAGCTCCTCAACTCCAGTTGCCGCCAGCTTCTCAACTCCAGTTGCTGCCAGTTCCTCAACTCCAGTTGCTGCCAGTTCCTCAACTCCAGTTGCTACCAGTTCCTCAACTCCAGTTGCTGCCAGTTCCTCGGCTCCCGATGCTGAAATAACCTTGGAATTAATGCAGTTCTTATCCACCCTCAGAGATGAGAGACAAGGCATGATAGCTAGTGATTTCTGGGCAACTCGCACCCCAGAACAAAAAAATGAGTTGCTGCGCCGCTTTGAGGCGTCAAATCAACCCTCTGCTGCATCACGAAGTTCGAGTGGAGTATCGGGTTACTCAGGCAGTTTCTTTGGCTCATCCTCCCAATCGACACCAAGGACAACAGAAGAAGAATTGGCTGATTTTTTACAAGAAAAAGTTCGTCTAATGGGATGCGACAATCTAGCCTCTGCGGAAAGAGAATTAGGTCAGGAGTTTTTAGCGGATATGACCCATGAATTTTTCAGGTCAAAATCCAGTCCATCTTCTCGCAGTTAATCCTTTAAATCCCTTTAAGTGAACAGCAACGCTTTATGCTGTTCACCTAAATTTGGGTTCAAAACAAAAACGGGACAAATCCTAACCAAGCCCCATCGTTCCATTATGCTAACCATATTCAACTATTGCAAAAAACCCTTGATAAAACTGGTAATGGTTTGAATAGCTTGTACATTTCTATTTTCATTTCGATAAATCAAACAAATCTCGTCAGAATAAACAGGTGCATTGGCGATGCGCTTGAGCTTATCAGGATACATTGATTTCGCAACCCGTGTTGGGAGTATGCCGATGCCACATCCATTGGCTGTTAAATTTGCTACTACTTCCAAGCTATTCATAGTCATAATACGTTCCGTAACAATCCCGGTTTTTTTTACTTGTTTTAACAATGTTTGTGTTTGAGTGAGATCAGGCTCACATAATATGATTGCTTTGCTTGAATGAACGTCTTGTATGTCTCGTGCACCTTCACCAACCCAGAAAGTAACTTCATCATCACAGACTTTTCGAATAATCAGATCGGGATGTTTAAATGGGTTCACGACAATACCAATATCAACAGATAAATTGACCACCTGCTCTGTTATTTTCCGTGAAATATCGTGTTTTAGATTTATTTCTAACTTTGGATGGCTTTCAAATAAATCAGCTAAAAATCCTGAAACCATATAAATAGCAATGGTTGAGTGACACCCTAAGGTAAAAGAACCTTGTATTTCTTGATGAGAGGCTAGTGCTTCTGATTTTGTATTTTCCCAAAGCTGTAATAGTTGTCTCACTTGCAATAATAACTGTTTTCCTGCCTGCGTCAATGTAACACCGGTCTTATGTCTGACAAAAAGTTGGGTTCCCACAGATTGTTCTAAACGCCTTACGGCTAAACTAAGCGATGGTTGGCTAATTCCAAGTCTCTCTGATGCACGCGAGAAATTTAACGTATTGGATACCTCGATAAAATATTCCAGCTCAGCTGCTGATGGAAGCATAAATATTACCTACGTCAAATACAATTGGCTTACATCTAGCATATAGATAGGAGTCCTGTAAAGTCAGGGCATGACAATATGAAAACCATTCAAAAAAAGATTATTGCAGTAAGTAATCAAGGATGTGATGATTTTTACCCATAAAAAATACCTATGACAACCATATTAAATCCATTATTGTTTTAATGCTTAATGAGTATCAAGATTACCACAATGCAATTCACTCTTATCGTTTATAAATACGAGCTTGCGACTCTCGAATAAAGTTAGGGACACTTAATAGGGGATAATAATGAAACAAGCTATTTTAAATATTATTTTAGAAAAACGTGGCAACGCATTGTATCATCAATGTCAGGAACAATTATGCATGCAATGTGCAGAAAAAATTTCAGCTCCCATAGATTTCGCATTAGCACATAATCAAGCGATTCATTTTGTACTGCCTGCTTTTCCAGCTAAATCAGCCAATCGGGAAAAAACTCTAAGCCATTTACCCGATATTGGTGAGCAATTAGCATTAATAAATATTAATGATTTGTTAGAGCAGATTGCAGCGGTTTATGCCCCAGGCGCAAGATTAACAATTTGT
This sequence comes from Legionella worsleiensis, assembly GCF_001467535.1. Taxonomy (GTDB): domain Bacteria; phylum Pseudomonadota; class Gammaproteobacteria; order Legionellales; family Legionellaceae; genus Legionella; species Legionella worsleiensis. The sequence goes on along the minus strand of NZ_LNZC01000020.1, from coordinate 41,999 downwards.
TCTGATGGACGAGTCTTTAATGATATTGTTGGTGTATCTGACCATGAAGTAACCGCTTATGTGGGCGCATTACACGCTTTGGTCAACGAACTGAAATTATCTCGTATTGATTTTTTTGATTTAAGCGATTGTTGGCCTAATATGAGTTTTACGGAGATGCGAGAACACTTGGTACAATTTTATGCTTCGTCAATTGAGGAAATTAAAAGCTCCGTTAAAAATAATGATAACGAAAAAAAATTATTTAATGGTTTGCATCGTTTTTTAGTTGAAGATTATGCTTATTTAATTAAAAACAACTCGAAAAATCAAATTCGCAAACGAGCACATCAACATACTTATCAATTGATTCAACGTTCTCATGCTTGGGGTGAGCTGATTAAAAGTAAATACCCAAACAGTATTCGTTTATCAATTCATCCTCAAACCTGTGCGAGTAATAAGCTTGCCTATCAACTTGTAGAGAGTAGCCATCGTTGGGCAACACCATGGCATAATGTGGTAGTGGTGCAGCACGATCGGGTAACGTTGATGAAAAATAGCGAGGCTAAGCGTATACCAACCCAATTAATTTGGCAGAATGGTCGGCCAAGTCATTATCAACTATTGGAAGATGCCTCATGAAATTATTATCCCCTTTTGGCGTTGAATTAACAACCCTTCCTACTGCATCAGCTTTGGTCGAATTAATATTAGAGCATGGTTTGGTACTAGTTCGTGGTCAGTCTATGACGACATGCGAAGCATATATTAATTATGCTCGGGCTATGGGGGAGTTATTAGCCTGGAACTTTGGTCTGGTTAATGAATTAAAAATAGATGATCATGCTGAAAATTATTTATACAGCAGTGAGGCAGTTCCCTTTCATTGGGATGGTGCATTTAAGCAATCACCTGCTGCATTACTGTTTCATTGTATTACAGCTCCAAATTATCAAGCAGGGGGGGAAACTTTATTTACTCATACGACCAGGATCTATGATGAAGCGTCTGATGAGATGAAAAAGGTATGGGCTAAAATAAAGATTACTTACGAAACAGAGCAAGTCGCACATTATGGCGGTTGCGTGACAGCATCGGTGCTCAGCCAGCACCCCTATAATAGAAAGGTTATATTACGTTATGCTGAGCCGGTATTTACTGAGCTTAATCCGGTATCGGTGACTGTTGCAGAAATGGATTTAGTACAACAAAAGCAGTTTATTGAAGATATGGCAGTGTTAATTCGCAATCCACGTTATTGTTATCAACATACTTGGCGGGATGGAGATTTATTGTTTGCCGATAATCATGCTTTAATTCACGGACGTCTTGCCATTAAATCAGGAAGTTCCCGACATATTCGGCGTATTCAAGTTGCAGAGTTTAAAGTTAATTAAGGATTTTTTATGCACGTTACTTCATTGATGGATTTAAAAAAGCAATCTACTACAACTGAATTTACTCATTTTATTCAACAACAAGGTGATGTTTTTTGGTGGGAAAAAGGGAATTTCTGGGTAGTTAGTAAATATGATTATGCCAGACAAGTACTTTTAAGTGATGATTATACCTGTGATCGGAGTTCTTTTTTTATTTCACGTATGCCTGAGTTGAATTTGGTGTTAGTAAACGATTTTTTTGATGTAGTAAGTAAAATGATGGTAATGAGTGATGCACCAGAACACACCAAGCGTCGTCGTATTTGTTATCATGGTTTTGGTAATCACAGTATTAGTCAATTAACCCCGCTAATTCAAAAAACTATAGATAAAGGATTAGCTACTTTAGCTCAGAAAGGCAGCATCGATTTTGTACCTGATTTTGCGGAAACGATTCCATCCACAACTTTAGCAGATTTTTTTAATATTCCAGAAACAGATCGTATGGAGTTTTACCATTGGTCTAATAATATGACGCAGTTTTTTGGTGGTTCTACCAGCTATTTAGATACTGATGGTATTAAAGTGAATGATAGTGCCAAAGCATTAAAAGATTATTTTATTAATTTAGTCGCAAGACGGAGGCGTGAACAAGGAGATGATTTTTTAAGTGTTTTGTTAACTCATCAGGAGCATTTTGGTTTAACAGATGAGGAAATTGTTTCGCAGGCGATTATGATGTTAGTAGCAGGTCAAGTATCTACCACGGATCAAATGTGCAATAATTTGTATGCGTTATTAATGGATCCTGAGGCGAAAGAGTTAGCGTTGAAGCAACCTGAGAAGTTAGAAAAAATTTTAGAAGAATGCACGCGGCTTGATCCTGCTGTGACGTTTACTTTTCGAGTTACTAAAAATCAGACACATATTGGTCAACAATCCATTCTACCTGGTGATGTCATATTTATTTCTAATCATGCCGTAAATCGAGATAAGGCATATTTTTCTAACCCGGATAAAATTGATATAGAATTAAATCAGGCTAAGAATTTTAGTTATGGTTTTGGGGGACATTTTTGTTTAGGGGCAAAGTTAGCGCGGGTGGAAATGTTGTTATGCGTGCAATCTTTGTTACAGCGTTTTCCTACGTTACATGTTGATGAAAATAAGCCTGTTGTACGTAAACATCATAGTTTATCGTTTTCAGGTTTTCAGAATTTGCCATTGAAGATATAAGGGGTACCACAGCACAAGATAAGTTACTAACTGATGGCACGTCACATACCCTTGTTTCTGTAACTTAAATTTCGTCTTCAAATCGTTACTGGTTAAATAATCTTTAATCACTAACAGCGAAGTCATTGGATTTTACTGAGGCGGTTTATTAAAACTCCCTTGTTCTAAAAAATTTAATATCAATTTCTGAGCTTTAAAATCATTCATTATAAAGGTATGAGTCGAATTGATTACCACAAACTCAGGTGTACCATTAAGTTTTGCGGATGATGGCGGAACCTTGGCATCAAAGCGCCCTGCTATTATTCCTATTTTCATTTGAGGTATGGGCACCCGATGCACATAAGACGAAGGATCTGAACTTAATTCAGCCAATGGTTTAATAAAGTACGCAATCGCCGGGAGTATTTTTAAAGATAATTTGGCTAATGAAGAACCTTGATTAGGCGGAGCCAACATGATCAAAAATCCCATATTTTTTCGTTGCTCATCCGGGATTTGAGCCAACGCTTCCCTGACGATGATGCCGCCTAAACTGTGAGTAATGAAATGAATTGTTACGCCCGGATAATTTTTTGCTAATTTATCAATGTAACTTTGCAAAGAAAGGCTGTGCTCGTGGATGGAATGACTCGGGGAAGGATAGCTGTAAGAGTAAACGGTATACCCCTGATGCTCCAGAAAAGCTTTTAACAAACTCATGCTCATGGACGTTCGCATTAACCCATGAACCAAAATTATAAGCTCACCATGAACCTTTTTATCTGAATGCGTTGTGGCCGTATGCTGCTGAACAGGACTTTTACCATAGGAAGAATAGGCATAAACGGGGGAACAAATCACTGACCCAAAAAACATTTCTAGTAATACACCAATTATCAAGCACGCCCTGAACGCAGCTTTACCCATCATGCTCCCTAATTATCGTTTAAGAAAAAACTAATCGCTGCTTCTCGCATAATTACCCTAAATTGATACAAATGAAATTTTGACATAAATTTCAAGGAATAACCAACAGATTACACTTGCTAATCTTGCCTAAAGGATTAAGAATAAATAGATAACCAGTTTACTTCAGGAGACAGGATGACTCATGACAAGGAAATAAACGATCTAATGCAGTCTGTTGCCCAAAAAAGCCTGCAAATACTCAATGACTTAAAAGAGATGCCCAATCAAATTCCGGCATTGTTAAGCCAATACATAGATCTTACCGAAAATTTCCAGAATTTGGTTAATGTCTTACTGAATAACCCTGAAAAAGTATGGCAAATGCAATTGGATTATTGGAAGGATGCAGTTAACCTCGCTCAAAATCAGTTCAATCAATGGCTGCAAGGAAAAACCACTCCTGTTGAAGATAACCGATTTAACGGGGAAGACTGGATAAATAATCCGTTCTTTCATTTATTAAGTCAGCAATACCTTCTTGCCAATCAGCACATGAATACCTTATTGGAGCAAATGGACTATGGGGATAAAAATTTAGCCAAGAAGGTTCGTTTTTTTGCCAAAAATTATTTAGATGCCCTTTCCCCTGCCAATTTTCTTCACACCAATCCACAATTAATTGCCGAAACCATTCAAAGCCGTGGTAAAAATCTGTTACAAGGACTGCATAATCTGCTCAATGATCTGGAGGTCAACTCCGCTCGCTTAAATATAAAGATGACGGACCATGAGGCTTTTAAAATCGGGGTAAATCTGGCCACTACCCCAGGAAAAGTGGTCTTTCGCAATGCCATGATGGAATTAATCCAATACACGCCTCAAACAGCTAAAGTCAAACAAATACCTCTGCTCATTATCCCACCATGGATCAACAAGTATTATATCCTTGATTTAAGTTCGCATAATTCATTAGTCAAATGGTTGGTATCCCAGGGCATAACTGTGTTTATTATATCCTGGGTCAATCCGGATCAACAGTTTGCCTCAAAAAGTTTCTTTGATTATTTAAATGAAGGGCCTATTACGGCTATTGCGACCATTCAAAAGCAATTAAAAGTCAAAGAAGTGAACACTCTTGGCTTTTGCATAGGCGGAACCCTTCTGGCTACCCTGTTGGCTTACAACAAAAAACATCAGAACAACTCAATACGCAGTGCCACCTTTCTTGCGGCAATGATTGATTTTAGCGATCCGGGCGATATATCGGTGTTTATAGATGAAGAGCAGATCAAAAAACTGGAAGATGAAATGGATGCCAAAGGATACCTTGACGGTAAATTTATGGCATCAAGCTTTAACTCGTTAAGAGCAAACGACTTAATCTGGTCATTTTTCATTAAAAATTACCTGCGAGGTAAAAATCCGGTTCCATTTGATATTCTTTTTTGGAATTCCGATTCCACCAACATGCCTGCTACCATGCATTCACAATATTTACGCTGGATGTATTTACATAATGACTTGATAAAACCAGGTAAAATAATACTTAACAACACCCCCATAGATGTAAGCACCATTGATATTCCAACTTTTTTCCTTTCCACCCATAAAGATCATATTGCACCCTGGAAAACGACTTATACAGGCTTTCACATCATGAAAGGCCCCAAACGCTTTGTTTTAGGCGGATCGGGACACATCGCAGGAATCATTAATCCCCCAAGTTCAAAAAAATACGGCTATCGCACCAACAACCATTGCCCTGCAAGTGCCGATGAGTGGCTGAATCAATCTGTAGAGCACCCTGGATCATGGTGGGAAGAGTGGCTTAAATGGCTAAAGACCCATTCTGGAAAAGCCATAACAGCGCCAGTGTGGGAACAACTTCCTTTATCTCCAATTATGGATGCCCCGGGCAGCTACGTACTAAAGAAATAATGCTTAATTTGGGGGTTTAATTCTGTTAAGAATTTACCCCAAATTTAATAAAAACCCCTGCTGGAATTAACTGCGGACTAAAAATCGAGGGAGACTGTAGGTAATCATTTTATTACACACCACTATTAGCCATTCTCACTGATTTTTTCCATTTTTTATACAGCCTTTGCCAAGCCATTTGGTTAGATGGCTTGGCCCAATCAAAACCAATTTTTTCCCAATCGGGATCATCCGGGTCAAAGCCAATGTGCTTGATGTAGTTGGCACTGCAAATAAAAAATTGATGCTTGTAAGGTAATAAATATCCTCCCTTTTCTTGCAACACCAATCGAGCTTCAGCATAGTCCGCAAACCATAAGTTCAGATAACCACCAACAATAAAATAAAGCTGCATCTTAAGATCCAGCCAGGATTTAAACCCATGTTCCATTGCGATAACAGCAAGTGCATGCTTGAGTTTTATTTTCTTGAGTAACACATCTGCAGAAACACAATCATCAACGTCCAAAAATAAACGAAATCGTTTTAGGGCCTGGGCAGAAGCGCTACTGCGTAATGATTTCAAAAGAAGGGATGCTTGAATTCTGGCTTCAGCAAGATTAAATGGCTTACGTGTACTATTCATTTTTAACACCTTATTTAATTGCCAGGCACCCACTATTTGGCAAAAAAAGGTCAAACGAACACACGTCGCTGATTGTCTTAAACGGGGTGAAATCCTCTTTTGTGGGTATAGGCGCCCCCTGTGAGCCTGAACTAATTTTATGCGATACAAGGACCTTAATCAAGCTAATATCGCAGTGTATCAAGCCATTATCTTAGCGGATATACACTCAAAATATTGAGCAATCACCAGTGCCGTGATTTTAGGGAGCTGATTTCACTATTCGTTCTGCTTCCCATGTTGAACCAAAAACATCCAGACTTAATTTCATTACCCCTTTTTCAGGATCAATAACCGCTGTAGTAGTCGCAATCCATTGTATACCAGGAATAATATCGGCATGATGTGTCGCCTTTTGTATCCAGACTCGGGATTCGTTATTCCAGGTTCGTGTGTAAACGCTATGGCATCCTACTCCCAAAGGTCTCAATAATCCTAACATCAGCCGCTTACCTGGACCTAGGGGCCATAAATCTAGCGCAGGAGCATCCTTCCAAATCTCTGCCTGTATTGTTAAAGGAGTTAATCCCATAGCCAGTGCCCATAAATCCAGTAAAATATCACGCTTGCCCTGGTAATCATAAAACGCCAGAGTAAGCTGAGTCTGCTCATATCCTATAGAACGGTCTTTTTGTGCGTACAATCGGGTCTGTCCTTGTGGCGTAATACCTGTTTGCAGCATCATAATGGATTCCGAATTATCAGGTGATATGACACGATAGTTAAGAGTCAACCCTGATTGTAAATCAAGCGCTTCAGCAAGCTCATTATTTCGTTGGGCACTTACAATGTAATCACCAGCAACGGGATAATAATAAAGGCTAAACTGTTTTAGTTCTTTGGGTTTGTAAGAAATCATATTAGAAAAATGATAAGGTACACGCTCACTGGTGGGACGCACCCCTTTTTGAACTTGAATATAAAAACGGTATTCCCTATCAAATTTTTCACAAGAAGCAATAGGCTGGCCAACGACAACCCAATCACCGGTGTTAGGTTTAAGGCTTCCGTCTTTTAAGTAGGGAATTAAAATGTATTGACCCGCATAATCCCTTAATAGTATAAAATTGCCCCAGGACTCATCTATTGCAGCCTTATGGTGTTGCTGATTAGCTCTGTCACGCAGTTCCACAACATGAGCGTTGACTGGAGCTAGAATGATATGTTCCGCTGCATCATCAACACGGACAAAATAGTCTTTCTTTAATTTTGCATCATAGGCGACTTGCCACTCTTCCTGAAAAAATTCGGTAATAAAGGCACTTTCCAAATGAATGCCGCGCTCAGACTCTAATCGATACCGCTCCCAGGCAATTTCAGGAGAAACAGGTACTTCCAAATTTAAAGGACCTTTCTTTTTTTGGGTTCTGTAATTTAAACCACCCAACCAGAAATAAGTACTTAATAAAAAGGGCAGGACTAGAAGAGGCAATTCAACAGGAAATAATAATTTATAAAGAACAACTACAGACAAAGCAGCCAGAGCGCTGCCACACAAGGCCACTAAATAGCTAAACTTACCTGGAATCATAAATATCCCACCCAAAGCTATTGCTGTAAGCATAAAATTATATCCTGTTTGGGTTATCAAAAATTCATAACCAAAAAGTATCAAGATCAATGCACCAACGATGTATCCAGAAATCACTAAAAAAGCGAGATATCGAGAGGCAAGAAACAATCCTGCAAAAATCAGTGCGCCAGTGAGTGGATAGGGAACCAACATCAATCCGCCCACAGTTGAAAAAAAGACATCAGACCAAGGAAAGGACAAAAATGAAGGCAGGTTTGCCTGCATGAACATCAGCGATGGAAACGATACCAATTGTTGATCATGAAAAATGATGATTAAAGGCCAGGTACCCAAAACAAAAGGTAAAGTCATCAAAGGCACCTTACCCAGATTCCACAAAAAATTACATAACCAATTAGTGCAGGTTGTAATAAACAATATAATGAGAATCAATCCCAGAAAGAACTGAATTGATAAAGGATAATAAGCGCTCAAGAACAAGCCGCACAGCAAACTATTGACAAGATGCAGGTCCCCAGGCGGATTAATAGACAATAACCGACCAAATAACCAGGCACACAGCAAGCTAAAAAATCCCGAAAAGGCAGTTCTTGGAGATCCCCAACTCACGAGAGCAAACCAGGCTCCTATCCAGGGGGAATAACAAAAAAATACCGTAGAATAGGCACGAAATATACGATGCACTACATTAGTTTTGAATAAATAAAAGGAATCAGAATTTAGAAGAGTACTTAGTCTTTTAGGTAACATGTCAGTGTCCATTCTCAAGTCATTAAAAGTTAACGCTACTTGTCAGTTGTTCCGCTTTTATCCTTGGACAGGTACTCCTTGAGTGATGCAGGTACATGTTCCAATGATTGTAACGTTTCCAATTGTTCAGCATCCCGTATAATCTCAACACTTCCTTGTTCCATAATCATTATTATAGACGGTCGATATTGAATAAACTGCATCCACTGTGTGTTATTATATGCGCCAGTATTCGTAATCATTAATGGCTCACCAACATTGAGCGGCGGCAAAAGCACCGAACTGTTAATGACATCCAGATTCATACACAAAGAACCATACAGCACCGTTTCCTCAGAAATACCTGCCAAAGGTCTTAAAGGCTTAATCCTGTGGTTGTACCAAAAAGAGGTAAACATCAGGTTAACCCCAGAATCAAGAATACACCCTCGTCGTCCATCAGGAAGGCGCTTGTTCCCAACAACCCGAGTAATCAGGCATTCTGCATCGTCAATAACCGCTCTTCCGGTTTCAAGTATTAATCTGGGCAAGGGCTTACCCGCAGCTTCACGATGAGCGGTTGCCGCCTTCAAACTGTTAATAATGGCTTGAGCGTATTGTTCAATACCAGGAACAATTTGTTCAGGAGAGAGATAGATTCCTCTAAGCGCATTAAAAGAGGCAAATCCTCCACCAATATCTAAAATACCGATTCGACAATCTATCGCTCGCTCGGCAGCCTCCATAAAGTCACACATGATACGGACTTGCTCTGCATATGCTCTGGTATCGAGAACAAATGTTCCAATATGGCAATGCAGTCCGGTTAATTCGAGGTGTTTGCTCGTACCAATACGAAGAACGGCTCTCATGGCTTCACCGTTTTCAATATTAAAACCAAATCGAGTCCAAGGTTCTGTATAGCCGTTGTTAAAATTAAGCCTTATACCAACATGAACAACTTCAGAAGTGTCTTTAGCAATTTGTTCTATCATGAGCAATTCATCAAAATGATCAATATTAATGTATGCATTATCCTGAATTGCTTCTTTTAGCAGATTTGGTGATTTATACGGACCGTTTAGAATGATATGAGAACCTGGCACTCCTGCCAGTTTGGCTTTGGCGTATTCAAAATCAGACACCACTTCCGCCCAGGAACCTTCCTGATGAAAAATATGACATACCGCAGACAAGTAATTCGTTTTGTAAGGCCAGGCATGGATTACCTCAGGCCAAAGAGCTCTAAAAATACGCATAAGGTGACGCACATTTTCTCGAATTCTTCGTTCCGATAAAATAAATAAAGGGGAATGATAGTGTTCGAGCAATGGCAGTATTGCTACTCCATCAATATGGCTTTGACAAAATTCATCACGGTACCCGTTAAACATGTTGATTCCCCCTGCTTGCTGCATGATGATAGCGGGTTTAGACCATGTTTTTTTTGGTGCTTCCATAATTATTCCTTAGTATCGACCACAGATGTTCCGTGGGCGATCATTTGTTCAAGCTGATTCAAAGTCACCATTTGCTCACTGGAATAGCGAATAAAATATGTCCCTGTTACTGGACTATCAAACACCGATCGTTGTTCTAAGCCCAAAATCATTTCGATTAACCGTGCGGGTAAATTCTGACCGGCTTTTTCTGAAATGGAAATCCAGGCGGGAAAACGAGGATTAATTTCAATCAGATGATAATTACCGCCTGAATCACACATCAACTCGAGTTCAAATGGACCTTTCCATTGCAGTTCTTTAACCATATTCTGGGCATAATCAAACACAGCTTCATCAGCTATAGTCACACCAACACAGGCTTTATTTTTGCTGGTTAATGCCACTTTTTTGATAGTAACACCACCTATCATACCTCCTTGCCCATCACCAATCGCACTAAAATTACATTCTTCACCCTGAATGAAGCGCTGTACCAAAATTGGATAACCCCAATCTTTGACCATATCATTGAACGCCTCTGTCGCTTCAGAGGAAGAAAAGACCTTTCGGGCATCATAAAAAGGACCTTTGACTATCAAAGGATAAGTCCATCCTTCAAAATGACAAAAATTAAAAAAATCAGGCGAAAAAAGTGCCTTGACTTCAGGATAGTGAAGGTTAATTTTACTCGCAAGCTCTGGCAAACGATCTTTATGACAACGCATCAACTGATCTGCCGTAGGTAAAAAGGTGTGAATGCCTATTCCCAAAAGTCTATCGGACATGCCAATAATTCCAGACAATTCGGAGTCAAGACAAGGTATCAAAGCATCAATGCGTTCTTCTTTTTTAATATCCAGTAAGCGCAAAAATAAAGCCTCTGAACCAAATCTTGGGTAAGGCAGCAGGTATGCGGCATCGCATAAATCCTCAGCATACAAACCCACATCAAAAGCATCATAACCCAAACCAACAATACGCACTTTATTGCCAAAAGATTTGCGAAGGCAAGAGGCAACAGAAATCCCTGGTGCAGGATTTTCTGGGAGAGCATTCATGCCAGTAATGGCCACGGTGAAGCGATTCGTTTTTTTCATTTGATTTGTTGTTGCAATGAAGTAAAAAAATCCTGGATATCATGCTCAATCACTTCACGAGTCACATGATATTCTTCACTTAATTTTTCAATGATCTGCCCCAAATTAGAGCCTTCCTGAATGTATTTGATAATTGCCAGCCCATTACTGTTAATGCGGTAGTTTTTTCCTCGCAAGGGGTCAAAAACAAACCCACTTTCTGTAATGATCAGACGTTTTAAAACATCAGGGTTTGGAAAATAATTGGTTTCTGCATCTACCTCGGTCATTTTTCCAGCTTGCCTATACAGTACCATGACGCCCCCAAACAATACCTCAATATATAAAGCATAGTTGAAATTTATGAATTAATTTTAACTGGCAGTTAAAATTAATTACGTCAGGTCACCCGAAAAGATCAGGCAAAGATGAGTAAAAAATCCATTATCGCTGGTTTGAAGATTTAGAACATCATGAATAAATTCAGTCTGTTAGACCATTACTATTGGTGTTTTTTTAGGTAATCCAGTGCTTCTTGATTATCAGGGGCTCGTTCCAATACCAATTTATAATTTACAATGGCCAAACTTTTCTTTCCCTGCCAAGCCTGGGAGCGTGCCAGAAATACAAATACCGTTGGATCCGAGGGATATCGTTTCGCCATTTCCATAGCGTGGGACTCCAACAGCTCCCACTGCAGCAAAGCAGATTGAGATGTCATAAGCCGCACGTGCGCATTATAATCCCAAGCGGATATTTGAATGACTTCCTTGGCATAAATTGCAGATTCCTTCCATCGTTGCTGCGCTAAAAGAGGCAAGGTTAATCCCAGACGTGCGTCTATGGAATCTGAGTTTAACGCCAGGGCTTTTTTGTAATAAGACAAGGACGTATTGTATTGTGTTTGTAGATAGTACAACCAACCCAATCGAAGTAAAAGAAACTCATTTTTGGGAGAAGAACTCAACATAGGCTCGAGTACCTTTGCCGCATCAAGGTATTGTTTGCTTTGCTCGAGGCTAAACGATTTTTTCCACGAAGTATTGTCAGGAGAAGCAACACAAACAGAATTCAAAACGCCAAGACCCATCGCCAATGCAAACAAAAGAGATTGGTTCCGTTGTGTAAACAGCTTCATAACTTTTTTCCTCGTGAAAAATCAATCAAATTAACTATAGCACCCTGATTATTTTATGTCTATTTTCTAACTTACTGTCTTAACTTGATTGTAAACAGGATGGATCTATGTAACTAATGAACGATTAAACAATGGATGTGTTCCGCTTTTTAAATTCATGATGAAAATAACATTAAGAGTCGGTATATTTTTAGGTATATTTACCAATTTCTGTTGGGCTGGTGACTTTTGGACAACCAACATCACACCTCAAGCCGTAGCAGTCACTTATCCAGGTTCTCCTATTCGCAACAATCTAAATACCGAAGGCGCTTTAGTTGATTTTCAATACCTGGAACGATTAGGAATTTCTATTGGCGAGACCCACCTTAATCTTAACTATAAATTCGACATTCCGGCTTTAAATCAGGATATTGGGTATTTTTCCATTAGAACACCTCTTACACCGGATTATCTTGATGGTATTTTGACCCTGAGACTGGATACCTATAAAATCTGGGGTAACGATCCGACCCGTGAAACCGATAATACCAGTATCATTGCACCAATAGTTTCTTTTTTAAACTACAAACAGACCTATTATCTGGACTTTGGCTACGCATACAGCAAATACGGAACCAGTGCCATTAGAAATGATAATTTGTCTATTACCCAGGTCACCCCGACTGTAGGTTTTAGTTTTTTTGAACAAATGAACTGGATTTATTTACGGTTATACAGTATCAATTCCTCAAACCCGATTCGCTCACAAAATTTAAACAATACCCTGGGAACAGAAATTACTCTTACCCACTACATCATGCCCAGTCATTTCTTTGTTCCTCAGGTACTGCAAGCCGGCCTGTTTTTAGGCAAACGAATATATGCCGTAGATAACATCGCATTAATTCCATATAACCTCGGTGACGTTCAAAAAAACAGCGCCTATGTGCAAGCAAAATGGAAACTGACACAACATCTGTTTTTCATACTCAATGGCGGAAGCCAAAATTTTAATACCTTGTACAACAATGCAAATTACTCGTATAAGCTCAATTACATCTATGGCGGACTTAATTTTAAATTTTAATCTGCCACAGTGCATTTAAAGTAATTTTTTCAATTGACTCCATACCGTTTCCAATAGAATTGCTTGTCCTTCTTTTTTAGGATGCAACTTGTCATCCTGCATTAAATAAGCGTTCGAATCCACGTGTTTTAAAAACACTGGCACTAATGCAATATTCTGTTGGTTTGCCAGAACGGGATATAAATTCGCAAAAGCAGCTCTATAGGAAGAGGGATATTCAACTGGCAACCTCATGCCTAACAAAAGCACCTTGCTTTTATGTTGTTTGGCCAGGATTATCATCTTCAACAAATTAGCCTGAATTGTTTTTATAGGAACGTGCTGCAGACCGTCATTGGCTCCCATTTCGATGACAGTAATCTTTGGTTTATATTCATCAAGCGCCCATTGAAGTCGTTTTAATCCGTTTTCAGTTACATCCCCGGGAATACTGTAATTCACCACTTGATAATGATAATTATTCTTCTTGAGACGTTCTTGCAACAAACTCACCCAACTGTCTTGAGAACGAATACCGTAGGCATAACTCAAACTGTCACCAATAATTAAAAGAGTTGGTTCAGACTTTGCCGGGAGCAATAAAACCAAGAAAAATGGCAGTAAACAAAGCAACAAAAAAATCATTCGTTTCATTTACCGACCCCAAATTGGCCATTGGAATAAAATAAACTAAAAATACCGAACGGATGATCAGTTAATCCGGCATTTCGCCCCACAAAAACGACACGCCAAACACTCAATGGCATAAGGTTCTAATCTGTTCAACCAGTTCTCTGTTCTTACCTAAATCAGAATAGCCCATAGTTGCGCTGGAAACTACATTTCCATCAGAATAAATCACCAACCAATCAACAAAATGAAACACTCTGCTTTGTCTGTACGCCAGTAAATATGTTTTATCCAAATGGGTTATCGTGATTTGAGGAATATTATGTTGCATGCACTGAGATAAGTCTGAGAGATTGACTGCGTTCAGTGGCGCAATATAGTGCATGTTATCTGGGGCAACGAAACTACTCACCCAATTGGGTTTTTCTTCCGATAATTTCCCATTCATTAATCCCTCAGGCATTTCCCTGAAATTAATTTGGGGAAATAAATATAGTATTCCCACCGCACCAGCAATCAATAAAACAACAATAAGCAAAATTTTCATTTAAACCAATTCCTCTTCATGTTGCAGTTCTTCCTGAAGGCTACGTTCCAAAGAAATATAATCAATTTTACCAGAGGGTAAAATGGGTATTTTACTTCCTGGATAGATGGTATGAGGTACCAGTAATTCAGAATGACGCTGCTCATGAATTTTTTTAATGAAATTCAATTTATCGGCATGCTCTGCTTCAGTGTATAACACAATCTGCTCGCCTTTTTTAGAACATTTTCTCGTTACCGCCGCATGCAATAATTCAGGCCAGATGGAAGCGGCAATACCCTCAACTGCGGTGAGCGAAACCATCTCTCCTGCAATTTTGGCAAAGCGTTTCGCACGTCCGGAAATCGTAATAAAATGCTCAGGCGTCATGGTGACAATATCACCTGTATCATGCCAGCCATTAGCAGGTGGAATTATTGTTCCTGGTTTATCGGCACTCATATATCCCAGCATTATATTAGGACCACGTAGCTGTAAGCGCCCCCCCACAGCAATTCCATCCACCGGAACAATACGACTCTCCATAAAAGGCAAAATCATCCCCACACTTCCGGGACTTGATGCCAAGGGGCAATTAAGAGAAATCACCGGAGAGGCTTCTGTTGCACCATACCCTTCATAGATTTTGACTCCAAATGTTTCCGACCAATACCTGATGGTTTCAGGTTTTACCTTCTCAGCACCGGCAAAAATATAACGTACACTACTGAAATCGTAGCGATCTGCAGCTCGGGCATACCCTGTTAAGAAGGTATCAGTTCCAAACATAATCGTTGCCCCGGTTTCATACACCAGGCCAGGAATTACCTTATAATGCAACGGAGATGGATAGAAAAAGCATTGCAGCCCCGTAATCAAGGGCGTAATGCTTCCAGCCGTTAAGCCAAAACAATGAAAAATAGGCAAGGCATTAAAAAAGGCATCTCGTGAAGTAAAATCAACCCGTGATTTCATTTGACAACAATTGGCTAAAATATTGGCATGACTCAAGGCCACTCCTTTAGGCACGCCTTCTGATCCTGAGGTAAATAAAACCACGCCTGTCTCATTGGGAGCAACAGTTTCGCCCAGAAGTTTATAGGTTAAGGCAGGAGCCATTCCCTTTAATAAACCGGCTATTTTATTTGCAAGACTTATGGACGATTTAAACTCTTCCAAATAACGAACAATAAGACCCGCACTTTGCAACTCTTCAACTAATGATTCCAGCTTGGCTGTTGCAATAAATTGCCGGGAAGTATAAATGGTCTTGATTCCAGCGGTATTGCAGGCCGAGATTAAATTATAAAAACCCATACTGAAATTCAACATGGCAGGAATACGCCTATATGCCTGCAAAGCAAAAAAAGTGACCATACCTGCAACGGTGGTGGGCATCATGACACCCACATGCTCATTGACGACGGTCTGCTTTTTGAGTTGTTTTCCTAAAATAAAACAACGAGCAATAAATTGTCTATAAGTCAAAGGAGTTCTGTTACTGTCTTCAATTTTTGCTTTATTTTTGACCCCTACAGCAACACCTTCAATGAGAGCAGAAAACAGAGTTTGCGGCTGAAAACTGTTTGCAAAAGTCAAATCACTGATTAACCGAAACAAACGCATGCTGACAGCCTGGCGATTTACCGGCTCATGACTGGGTTGAATAAATAACTGAGAAGGCATGACATGCAAGGTAATCTTAGGAGCGAGACGGATACGATGCTTGCTTTTGCTGATTGAAAACAGACTGTATTCAGCGCCTTGGATCCGAACAGGGATAACCTCTGCTCCAGCTTTCTGCAATACAACTCCAGGGCCATCATAAACTCTTAGGCTTTCTTCTTGTTGACCTAATAAACCTTGCGGAAATATGACGCAACGCTTGCCTGAACGAATCGCTTTAATCAGCACCCGAGTGGCACGAGCGCTGCCTGGGTCGATCACCAGAACTTCCGCAAACAGCAAAACAAACTTAACCCATAATTTTTTAAACATTAAAGGATGCAGTGCTATGGTTAATCGCTCTGGTAAAAATACTGAAAGCAATAATACGTCGATAACAGAGGTTCTGTTCGCAATGATTACCGAGTTAGGCGCAGGTTGATAGTGCCCCTTCACTTCCACACGAAACCAGGTGACTAATACGGCTTTAATCCAGCGTCTTATTCGTTGAAGTTGTTTATCTTTCCAGTTCAGATGTTCCATATAATTCATTCTCAAAAAATATACTGCCATAAAAAATCAACTCGTATAGTACAAGATTGAAATCAATTTAAATAGCTTTTATCCCCATTCTGATTGAGGCTTAAATCACAATTACCCCTCCTAATACCCCAAATGGCTTGCGAGTATCTCATGGCTGTAATAAAGTAGAAGGATGAATTACAAAAAAATCTGCCCGGTAAAAACCAGTTGCGTCGTTTTGGCTTTGGTTTTCTTCGTTGTATGTGCCCTTGCATTTCAACAGCACTCTATAGAAATCATTCACTGGATTGATGATCTGGGCTGGCTTGCACCGGTATTGTTTGTCCTTGTTTACTGCCTGGCTACCCTTATGCTCTTGCCAACTATGGTATTGACTCTGGCTGGAGGGGCAATTTTCGGCCCAATATTTGGTCTATTACTCAACTTACTCGGAGCAACCAGTGGTGCGGCGCTAGCCTTCCTGATTACACGGCACTTAACGTATAACTGGTTTAGCCAAAAACGAGGAGAAAAACTGGATAAGCTGATTCAGGGAGTGGATGAAAAAGGTTGGCTGTTTGTCGCTTTTTTACGATTGGTTCCCATAGTGCCATTTAACCTGGTTAACTACGGCATGGGCATCACCGGTATTACGTTTCGTGTTTATCTGATAACCACCTTTGTTTTTCTAATTCCAGCAGAAATCATTTATACCTGTTTTGGTTACGCTGGGATGGATGCCCTTGCTCAACCGAATAATTTTTACCGCAATGGAGGAATGCTACTCACTGGGATAGCTGTTTTGTTTCTTTGCATTATCAAGTTCATCAGAAGAAAGCAAGGCGATTAACTGCTCAATTAACGGATGAGTAACCGCAAAAATAACCTCATCGACAGAAAAAACCGCTCTGATTCCGTGCAAGGAGTTAGCAATAAAAAGAGCATCTGCTTCGTTTATCATTGCTTTAGTTACACCTTGTTCCCTAAAGGGAATACCTTGATCCTCACACAATGACACGATTCGGGATCGTGTAATTCCAGGGAGGATTCCATGATCCAGCGGTGGTGTTATCAACTGATTATTTTTTATCAAAAACAGATTAGCGCAGGTCGTTTCCGTAGCACAATGGTGCAGATTAAAAAACAAGGCATCATCCGCACCCATAGTGATTGCCTGGCGCCTTGCCAATACGGCCTCCAGATAATTTACAGTTTTCATTCTGTATATAGGGTTGGCCGCATCCCTTAACCAGGAGGAAGCAACAAGGCGCACAGGATGATTCGCTTTTTGATAATTAAAGGTTTGCAGTATTAATTGACTGACCTGACTGCGTTCTACCAATCCACGGGGCGCTGACCCGCCACTTAAAATGGCTTTTACACCACCATGATACAAATTGTCACGTCTAATTTGCTGAATCAGACAGTCATACCAGTCATCCAGGGAAAGATCGAAGGCGATACCCAGCTGATGAGCAGAGTCAGCCATTCTTTGCCAATGCAAGGCAGCAAAACAGGGGTGGGAACTGTCAACTTTAATTGTCTCGAACAAGCCCTCACCCAAAAAAATGCGATCATCTATTCCAAATCCAGGGATAACATCGCCTTTATCTATTAATACCCTGGTATGCATCAAAAACCCATAATTAATAATCTACAAAATCATCAAGCTCGTCACGCAAACGCTTTTCTTCCAACATGTTTTCCAAACGCCGGCGAGCATCCAAACCATTAGCAGGTATTTCGGTAAATTCAGTATCTACGTCTACCTCTTCAAAATCATCGACAACTTCAATTATTTCTTCTTCATCTTCTTCAAACAAGTCAGTCATAATCATCCTCTTCAGAGAGTTAACAGGAATTTGTTAAATCACTTAGTTAAGTGGAACAAAATGCCAGGACGGCTATATACCCTATTTTCTTTTTTTTGCCTAGTTTTTTTTATTTTTTTTCACGGCAAAAATGACGAAAATGACATGAATATCTTGAACTTTGCTGCCAAACAACGAATAATCAACAAAGAAAAATAATAAATTAATCATATGCCTGACCAATTCAAAATCGCCTTACGTAACTCCATAAAGCAAGTACGTGCAAAAACAAGCGTTTCTTATAGAGTCCAAAGCTCCAATCAAATTTGTAATCGAATTAAAGCACTCAATGAGTATAGAAAAGCCAAAAGCATTGCCTTATATTTTGCAGTTAACGGTGAAATTGATTTGAGTAATCTTTGGCAAAATGCGCCTTTGCATGGCAAATTCTGTCATTTCCCGGCCCTCAACAAAAATTCAACTCTTTCATTTTTACCGGCCACCCCCAATACCCCCTTCAAAAATAACCAGTACGGCATTCCCGAGCCAGAAGTGAACCATGATCTGGCAATACCTATAGAGCAACTGGATTTAATTATCATGCCACTCGTAGCCTTTGATAGCCGTTGCACCAGACTTGGTATGGGAGCTGGTTACTATGACCGAACTTTAGAAAATAAAAAAAACGGCCTGTTTCTGGGAGTAGCCTATCAATTTCAAAAAGTCGATTTTCTGATCCCTGAACCCTGGGATATCCCACTGGACGCAGTAGTGACACCAAAAGCCATATACTGGCGAAATGCTTGATTTCTAATACTGCACCCAGCCCAAAGCCTAAATAGAATTAATCGTATCAAGAGATACTTTTTCATCAACAAAAATAAAGGCTATTTTTTTTTAACCATTAAGATTGAGTTTAATCCGGCGCAATCGTAGAGCATTAGCAATGACTGAAACAGAGCTCAGTGACATTGCTGCGGCAGCGATAACCGGGCTCAATAATACCCCTGAAATTGGATACAATAGTCCAGCAGCCAAGGGGATTCCTAACACATTGTAGATAAATGCAAAAAATAAATTTTGACGAATATTGCGCATAGTCATTACGGATAAATGACGGGCTTTGAGTATCCCTGCCAAATCACCATGCAACAAAGTAATACCAGCACTTTCAATTGCAACATCAGTTCCGGTACCCATTGCAATACCAATATCTGCCATGGCAAGAGCAGGCGCATCGTTTACTCCATCTCCCGCCATGGCGACCACAAATCCTTGATTTTTCAACTCCCGCACCTTACTGCTTTTGTCTGCAGGCATTACTTCGGCAATAACATGTTTTATCCCTAGCGTTTTTGCCACACTTTCAGCCGTTTTTTTACTGTCCCCAGTCAGCATGTACACGTCTATCCCTTTTCGCTGCAACTCATTGAGTACCTTAAGTGTGTTTGGTTTCACGGGATCTTGAATCATCAAGACCGCAACAAGGGTTCCGTCTACAGCAACAAAAACAGCCGATGCACCTTTGGTGCGTTCATCATCAGCGATTTTGACGAGCTCATCATCAAGCTTTATATCAGCTTCCTGCATGAAAAGAAGCGAGCCAATTGCAATTGTTTGACTGGCTACTCTGCCCAAAACTCCTTTTCCCGTAACAGCATTAAACTCTTCGACAGGAACAAAGGATAGTTTTTTTTCTTGTGCGGCAAAAACAATAGCCTTCGCTAAGGGGTGCTCGCTCTGATGCTCAAGAGAAGCCGCTATTGCAAGAATTTTATGCTCATTTATCGAATTAAGAGTCACTATACGAGTGAGTACAGGATGACCTTCTGTTAATGTTCCGGTTTTATCAATGAGCAATACATTAACTTTCTCCATCTGTTCCAAAGCCTGAGCATTTTTAATCAAAATCCCTTGTTGTGCACCTTGCCCGACGCCAATCATAATGGACATGGGCGTTGCCAAGCCCAGGGCGCAAGGACAGGCAATAATAAGAACAGATACTGCAGCAATCAAGCCATAACTAAAGGAGGGCTGTGGTCCCAATAATACCCACAAAACAAATGCGATTAAGGCAATCCCTATCACCATGGGTACGAACCATTCAGAAATTTTATCTGCCAGTCTGGCGATTGGAGCCCTGCTTCTCTGGGCTTCGCTGACCATCTGCACAATGTGGGCAAGCATGGTATCACTTCCTACATGCAAGGCTTTCATCACAAAACTTCCCGTTTGGTTTAAGGTTGCACCGATAAGCGTTTGGCCTACCTCTTTGCGCACGGGCATAGACTCTCCTGTCACCATAGATTCGTCTATATAACTGTACCCTTCAGTGACCACGCCATCGACAGGTATTTTTTCACCCGGACGAACACGTAATAAGTCACCTACCTGCACTTGTTCCAGAGATACTTCTTCTTCATTACCCTCAGCGCCAATACGATGAGCAGTTTGTGGCGCCAGCCTCAAAAGCGCTCTAATCGCTCCGCTTGTGTGCTCTCGAGCTTTAAGCTCCAAAACCTGCCCCAATAAAACCAAGGTTGTAATAACAGCAGCGGCCTCAAAATAAACGGCAACACCGCCATGAGCTGTTTGTAAAGCCAGAGGAAAAATACCCGGTAGAATAAGTGCGATCACACTATAACCCCATGCTACTCCAATACCCATAGCTACTAGAGTAAACATATTCAATTGACGTGTTTTAAGCGAATCCATACCCCGTTGTAAAAACGGCCAGCCACACCATAAAACTACTGGTGAAGCCAATAAAAATTGCACCCAGGAAGATAAGCCAGCAGGAATAATTTGCAGGAAAAGATGCCCTGCCATTTCCAAAAAAAACAAGGGCAAAGTCAAAATTAAAGCAATCCCCAAACGACGCCTCATATCTAAATATTCTGCACTGGTTTCCTGCACTATCTGAATTACTTCAGGCTCCAGAGCCATACCACAAATAGGGCAATTACCTGGTTCATTTTGACGAACCTCAGGGTGCATGGGACAAATATAAAAACCATTAGGCTCCGCTCCCTTTATCTCCTGTGATGTTTGCCGTTGATGATTGCATGAAGCAGATTCTGTTTCAGAACTATGATGACCTTTATGATGATAGTGATTCATAATGCACCTACTCGTATTTTTTCAACAATTCGATTATTTCATTCAATTTTTGACTACGTACTTCGTCATCGGTTAAAGATGCCATATGGCCCAAACATCCTTCTAAATGAGTCTCTAAGACACTGAGCTCTATAGTTTTTAGGGCACTGCGCACAGCCCGAATTTGCGTTATGATGTCAATGCAATAACGCTTCTCATTAATCATGCGCTTAATCCCTTCAAGCTGACCGAGTGCACGATTTAAACGATGTAATTCTTTTTCATGAGTTGTGTGATGATTCATTTTTTTCTCCTATACCCCTATAGGTATATACCCCGAGTGGGTATATGTCAAATAAATCGTACCAAAATAAATCATCTGTACTAACTTGAGTAGGGTTAAGATTAGTTTGCACAGGCGTTGAACGGTTGGATTTGAGTGCAGGTTAACTGAAAGGGTTGGGGGAAAAAGCGCAGTGTACATCAGGTACATGAGCATTTTTCCCCCAACCCTTTCGGTTAAGATGCGCCAAATACACCCGTTCAAAGGGCATCGTTTCCGACTTCACCTGTTCTAACCCGAACCACCTGCTGCAACTCATAAACAAAAATTTTACCGTCACCTATTTTTCCGGTATATGCCGATTTACAGATTGCTTCTATGGCTATTTCGACCATATTTTCAGGTACAGCCAATTCGATTTTAATTTTGGGGAGAAAATCGACAACGTATTCTGCTCCTCGGTACAATTCAGTATGCCCTTTTTGACGACCAAATCCTCGAGTTTCGGAAATTGTTATTCCTGGTACGCCTATTTCCATCAATGCCTCATGAACATCATCCAACTTAAAGGGCTTGATTATTGCGGTGATCATTTTCATATTGGTTCCATTCTCATGTATAAAAAAATAAGTTCTTGCAAACGCAGGAGCTTGGGTATAGTTCTTCAGAAACAGTTTTGTTAGACTGTCAACACTACTTAACATGGAGTAACTATGTTCGACACGAAACAATTTGACGATTTGGCTCAAATGCTTTTTGCCACTTTGCCAACCAGTCTACAAAATATTGAAAATGACATCCAACAAAAATTTAAAGAAGTATTGCAGGCCACATTTACTCGTCTTGATTTAATTACCCGAGATGAATTTGATGTTCAGTGCAAGGTACTTGCCCGAACCAGAGAAAAGCTGGAGCAACTCCAAAAACAGGTTGATGAACTGGTAAAGGTCAAAGACAATAAAAATCAGGAATGTTAACATTCAACCCAGCAGGATAAGATTAAGGCAATTTTATTAATAAAGCCGCTCAGGAAATAAAAGCGGCTAAATGTCCAACACAACAGGAATAGACATCATGAATCTCGCATTCACCAAAACACGCAGCACTATTGGTATATTAGCCCAATCAGTATCAGTAGAAGTACACCTTTCCAATGGGTTACCTGGTTTTACTATGGTCGGGCTTGCTGAAACAGCCGTAAAAGAGAGCAAAGATCGCGTACGAAGCGCCATTATTAACAGTCAATTTGAATTTCCTTGCCGTAAAATCACCGTCAATCTGGGACCTGCGGATTTGCCAAAATCAGGTAGTGGCTTTGATTTACCGATTGCTTTGGGAATCCTGGCAGCATCAGGCCAGATTCCACCACAAAAACTAATAAATCATGAGTTTATTGGCGAATTGGCTTTAAGTGGCGAACTCAGGGGCGTATCAGCTATTATTCCTGCGGTACTTGCCGCACATCAAGACAATCAACTATTAGTAATCGCTGCAACCAATGCACAAGAAGCTTCACTAACTGGACATCAGGATGTTCTTATCGCCAATAATTTAAGGGAAGTATGCAGTTATCTTTGTAATGATACTCCCTTGCAAAGCCCCCCACCCAGACCACAATATACCCAATCAACTCACGAACTGGACTGGTCTGACATCAAAGGACAGTTCCATGCAAAAAATGCTATGGAAATTGCCGCATGTGGCGGACACAGTATTTTGTTATGCGGTGCTCCCGGAAGTGGGAAAACCATGTTGGCCAAAAGATTTTCAACCTTGTTACCCGAATTATCGGAAACCCAGGCATTGGAATGCGCAGCAATCAATTCTATAAGAGGAAAATCGCCTGATTTCACGCAGTGGCGCTCGCCGCCTTTTCGGGCACCACACCATACGGCATCGCCCATGTCTTTGGTTGGCGGGGGAAATCCACCCAAACCGGGAGAAATTTCGCTGGCTCATCATGGCGTATTATTTCTCGATGAATTACCGGAGTTTAATCGACAAGTCCTGGAAACATTGAGAGAACCATTGGAATCAGGAAATATTTGTATTTCTCGAGCGGCAGCTCAAACCGAATTTCCGGCAAAATTTCAATTACTCGCTGCTATGAATCCTTGTCCTTGCGGACAATGGGGTAATCCACAAGCAAACTGTTTATGCACACCCGATAGAATCAGTCGGTATCTAACCAAACTTTCAGCACCTTTACTGGATCGCATAGACATGCACATCACAGTACATGCACTTCCAGCTCATGAATTAATCAAACCCAACGCCAATCAAGAAAAACAAAGTGAACGCATCAGAGAAAAAGTAATTAAAGTTCGAGCGATACAAATGAAACGACAAAAGTGCATTAATGCTAACTTAAGCGCCAAGCAATGCGAACTGTTATGTCAACTGGGGGATAAAGAACATACTTTTTTAAACGAAACGATGAGTAAATTAAAACTCTCTGCTCGCAGTTATCATCGTCTGCTTAAGGTTGCAAGAACAATAGCCGACATGAATGAACATGAAAAAGTCGGTTTGAGTCACCTGCAGCAAGCTCTATCTTACAAACAAACGTTTCAATCCCCCAAATAGAAGCACTAGACAATCAAGGATTCAATAATGGCCATACGCGCATAAACACCGTTATTAACCTGACGTAAAATATATGATTGATTGCCATCAGCAACCTCACTGTCTATTTCTATGCCTCGATTCATGGGCCCTGGGTGCATCACCATAGCATCAGGTTTTGCGTAAGCCAAACTGCTTTTGGTTAGCGCAAAAGCGTTCCTGTATGCATCTAAATCCAGATGATCATCCTCAGCCAGGCGCTCACGCTGAACTCTGAGACAAACAATAACATCAGCATCAGACAAACCGGTGCGGATGTTATCAGTCACGCATCCATAATGAACTGTATCAGGCTGCCAAAGTTTGGGGGCTATCAGCACCAACTCTCCAACACCTAGTTGATGACAGATGCTTTGCAAGGAATTGGCGACTCGGGAGTGCTTGATATTACCTAAAACGGCGATTTTCAACTGATCAAGTTTTGGTTTTTGCTCGATAATAGTTGCCATATCCAATAAAGCCTGACTGGGGTGAGCATGCGTCCCATCGCCGGCATTGATTATATGAATGGAATTTCCAACACGATCCGCTAAATACTGTTGCAAGCCATTCTGCTTGTGGCGTATCACAAAATAACGAATTCCCATAGCGGCCAAAGTGTTCACCGTATCCTCAACAATTTCACCTTTACTTTCGGAGGAACTTTGCAAATCAATGTTCACCACAGGCATGGATAAGTGGCGGGCTGCTAACTCAAAACTTACTCGAGTTCTGGTGCTGTTTTCGTAAAATAAATTGGCTATTGTGTGTTTGGCGTAAACCGGGTAACTTGATTGCTGTTTAAAATAAAGGGTTCTTTGAATGAGGTGTTCAATTTGGTGGCGTGATAATTGACTAATCTCAATAAAATGACTCATAAATCCTCTTTAACATATAGTGCTGAGTGTTTTTAAAATTACCTGATTAGCTTAAGTTTACACGAACCAGTCAAGGAATTTGAAGGACTTTTTCAATGTGATGATGCTTCACTTTAAAAAAGTACTATTCAGGATGATTTAGCCACTGCTCCAGAATAATGCACGCAGCAATACAATCAATTTCTGTATTTTTAAGTTTTCGGTATCCGCCTTGTTCAAATACTTGTCCTCTGGCCTCCACAGTAGAAAGCCTTTCATCAACCAGATGAACCGGAATGGCAAAACGTTGTCGTAATTGTTTGGCAAATCGCTTTGCCGCAGAAGTAGTATATAACTCGGTATTGTCTATGCAGGTCGGTAATCCAACAATTAACGCATCAGGATTCCATTGGATAATCAGCTTTTGAATACTGTTCCAATCGGGTATACCTGCTTTGGCACTGACAGTAGAAACGGGAGAAGCACTGCAAGTTAGTCTTTGACCTACTGCAACCCCAATGCGTTTGTAACCAAAATCAAAACCTAAAAAAACACCACTAGGCATGGCCAACACTAGAACTCAGTTGATTCATTTTTACCCCTATGGTTAATCCTGCATATTCCCAGCGGTCTTCAAAAGGAACTTCATAGAGAAGTTCTGATTTATAAGGGCACACTAACCAAAGATTATTCATTACTTCTCGTTCCAGCTGATTGTCGCTCCAACCAACATAACCTAGAGTAACCAAAACATCTTTGGGGCCTTTATCAACCGCAATAGCCCGAATGATATCATTTGAGGTCGTTACAGTCACTTCATCTTGCAAAAACAAACTCGACCGCCATCCTCCCATTTGTTTGTGAATCACAAAACCTCTTTCGGGCTGTACTGGGCCTCCAAACAAGAGGGGCAGACGGTTTTGTTCCACACGAATGGGCTCAATTTGCAGTTGTTCAAAAACAAGAGAAAGAGGATACTCCATAGGGCGGTTAATAATTAAACCCACTGAGCCTTGCTCGTGATTTTCACACAAATAAATCACCGAACGCTCAAAATTTGGATCAGTTAGCGAGGGCATAGCGATCAACAAATGATTCGCCAACGTGTTGATGATTGCCATGGATTCCCCCGAAATATCGCCTCTATTTAATCTAATTATATACCAAAAAGATAATTTATGTTTCTTTATGAGAAGAATTTGATCACAAAATTAAGTGGATGTAAGTTCCCAAATTATTCAGAATTCCAATGCCCTAAAAATGCAAACTGAATAAATAATCAGCAAAATATCTGCGTTACTTTACTTCTCCAGGTGGCATGGAATTCACTATGGAAACTTTGATGTACAGCGTTGAATTAAGAGAAAAAGGCCTGCCCGCAGTATAAGAGACAGAATTGGGATTCGTGTTCTGTGCGCCCTCGGCGCTGCCTAAGGGTACCCATTTATTTAAAGGAGCCATAATGGTGGTATTAATCTGTTGCGTATCAAATTGCTGGCCGCCTGCAACATTTTGTTGTTCCCTAACTCGCTTAACTGATAATTTAACTTGATTTCCTTGCAAAACAGGCTGAACCAATAATCCATTTTGAACAGGGCGCTGTTGGTATGCAATTCCAGTAAAAAATCCGGCACCTACCGCACTAACAATAGGAACTTCTTCACCCGTTGCAACAAAAGCCGATTCACCGCTGATAACCTGAACAGATTGACTACGTTGCACTTGCCAACGGGAATTACTACTGTAAATCACATCATTATTTTTACGCCGGTTAAGCCAATTAGGATCGCCTTGATATATGGTGATATTAAACGTCACTGGGGGAACATCGAGTTTGTGCAAAACATCTCTGATTTTTGTCAACGTTTCCGGGCTCACAGCAACAATTAATGTTTGTCCAGAACCGCTTATTTTTTCTCCATCTTCCGACTGGATGAGGGGCTGTATTAATTGAATAACTTTATCTGCCTGCACATAATTCAGTTCTATCACTTTGGTTATCATGGGCTGAGAAAACGCATTACTGGCAAACAAAAAGAATACAAGTATCCATCGATTCATAATGGCAATACTCCCTATCGGTAAAACAAAAAGACATCCTTTAGTATTGATTGTAGCATTGAAGTATCCAGGTTGTTTACCCAAGAATAAATGAATGGTTTTGTTCCTGTAAAAGTTTGGGTATAATCGCTTCAATCTGTCTTCAGGGATATGCACATCATGGGTAGCATTTTTAATATGTTTGGGCCATCACCAATAAGGCCAATTGAACAGCACATACGCAAGGCACATCAATGCGCAAAACAGCTGTACCCATTTTTTGAAGCTGTATTGAAAAAAGACTGGAAAGCAGCGAATAAAATTAAAGAAAAAATCATTACCCTGGAAAAAGAAGCTGATTTAATCAAACGTGATTTACGTCTGCACTTGCCTACCGGGCTTTTTTTACCCGTTTCTCGCACCGATTTACTCGAACTGCTTAGTGCCCAGGACAGAATTGCCAATAAGGCCGAGGATATTGCCAGTTTAATTACCAGCAGACAAATGACTATTCCTGAGCATTTGATCCCCGCATTTATGCCCTTTTTACACCGTTGTCTGGATGCCTCAAAGCAAGCCTGTAAAGCAATAAACGAGCTTGATGAACTACTCGAGACAGGATTTAGAGGCAGCGAAGTAAAAATTGTTGAAGAAATGATCCTTAAACTGGATGAAATAGAACACGACAGTGATGAAAAACTTGCTGATATTCGCCATCGTATCTTCGAGCTGGAAAAGGAATTATCAGCAATTGATATTATGTTTCTTTATAAATTAGTCCAATGGATTGGTGAATTAGCCGACAATGCCCAAACAGTTGGCGGTCGACTTCAAATTCTTATAGCCAGGTAGTAAATTCCTATGGATTATTCAATATTGTTCCTTTTAGTAGCTGTTGTACTTTGCTTTTTAATGACGTGGGGTGTTGGCGCCAACGATTTAGCCAATGTGATGAGTACTACCATGGGCTCAAAAGCAGTAACTGTTCGCCAAGCCATGCTCATCGCCATAATCTTCGAATTTGCCGGAGCATTCCTGGGTGGAAATGGCGTCACCGAAACCATGCGAGACGGGATCATCAACACCAGCCAACTCTCCAATGAACCTTTAATCCTGATTCAAGGCATGTTAGGGGTTTTACTTGCCTGTACCATATGGATGAATTTAGCCAGCTATCTGGGAGTGCCTGTTTCCATCACCAATGCTCTAGTGGGTTCTATGGTCGGTTTTGGAGCAGTAGTTCTTGGCCCAGATGCCATCCACTGGAACCAGGTGACCCGAATTGCGGTTGGCTGGGTTACTTCCCCCATGATTTCAGGAATTACCGCCTATGCGTTGTTCATCAGTATTCAACAGACCATTTTTGTTAAGCGCAATCCGTTAACCAAAGCCAAAATGTACATCCCCATTTATCTCTTTCTTATAGGCTCAATTCTGTCTTTTATTACAGTATTTAAAGGCTTAAACCATTTCGACATTCATTTAAATTTCAAACAGGATTTAGCCGTTACCTTGGCTACCAGTATCCTCATCACCATAGTGGGAATGATTTTTATTAAACGTATTCCTGAAAGCCCTAAAATTAAACGCAGAGAACGTTTTGTCCAGGTTGAAAAATATTTTGCCGTTTTAATGGCAATGACGGCATGCGCTATGGTTTTTGCCCATGGTTCCAATGATGTTGCCCTTGCAGTCGGTCCATTGACTATAGTGTACAGTCTGGTCATGAACGCCAATCAAGTTTTTGATGCCAATAATTATCCTTCATGGATCATACTCTTAGGCTGCACCGGAGTCATTTCTGGATTATTAATGTATGGCAGAAAAGTAATTGAAACAGTAGGTAGCGCAATCACTGCATTAACCCCAAGCCGTGCCTTTGCGGCTACCCTATCAGCAGCGACCACAGTTGTTGTCGCAACAAGTACCGGAATTCCGGTATCAGCAACTCAAACGCTGGTGGGTGCGGTTCTTGGTGTTGGCCTGGCCAGAGGTATCGGTGCGTTGAATCTTATTGTAATCCGCAATATTTTCATGTCTTGGGTTTTAACATTACCTGCGGCATCAATTTTAACCATCATTTCTTATAAATTGTTGCATGCATTTCTTGGATAAAACAACCTTGTTTTAAAAAAGCCAGTTTAGAGTTTTAACCTAAAAAACGGGTAAAAGCTCTGGTTGTTTTGTCAGCAACTTAAATGCTGAACATTTTAATGGTTCAATTGCATATGCAGCTAAAGCCGCCATTACGGGAAAAGTTTTATAAGGCAGCATAAATACTGGGTCTTGGTTTATTGAAAACTTATCCCATAAACAAAGTCTTTATAACTCCTTGAGGCATACACTAATCGCATATTTTTTATACAGTAATTTTTTTTATAGTTTTCTTAAATGAGTTAGATTGCCTAATGGTCAAATTCATAGTCATCAACCAATCCATTATCTATTTCCACTTTTACCAGAAAAATGAGATAATTGCAGGCCAAACGGTTTGTGATTGCGAGCCCCAACAATTAATGATTGCTGTGGAGATCGAGGACGAATTTTTAGTTAATTTTTTGTTGAACGAAGAAACCAATCCATTAATAAAGAGTTTTTAAGGGCAAATTTCCAGTGAAATTGCTTTAACATTCTCTCCCGCCTATCTGTTGCTTAAAAAACATGTACAATTATTTGCTACTCAATATAAGTGATATTGATATGGTTAAATTGTTTATTTTCTCATGCAGACAATATTGAATTATCTATGAGTTATAAAATGTGGCTAAAAAGTAATGATACCGTCTGCAGTGCGGGGAGTTGAGCGTACGTTAAAACGGGAACAACCTATCTGAAGATAGGTATTTAAACTGAATTGATTTTAAAAATAAAGGAAAAAATATGTTTGATTTTAACAAACTAGAGATGACACCTATTTATTCGAAAGATTTCCGTCCAGGGACATCTGATGAACAAATTATAGAGCTAGAAAAACATTGTGGTCATCCCTTGCCTGAAAATTATAAGTATATTCTAAAAAACTATAACGGCAGTAGACCCAATTTTAAGTACTTTGATGTAATTGATGAAAAAGATGGTATTCCGCTTGAATATGAATTAGGTGATTTCTATATTGTTGATGAGAATAGAAATAAACCATCGAATATTTGGTGGGTGATTCAAAATTTTTCCGAATACTTAGGGCCAAATACTCTTCCATTTGCTGATGATGGCATTGATCAAGTCTATTACATGAAATGGGTTAATAATATCCCTCAAGTTTGGCATTTAGTATATCAGGATTTAGATGAGCCAGAAACTTATTGTGTTTCAAATTCGTTCGATGAACTTTTAGAAGCGTTATATAATGCGGATTAACCCCCCTATTTTGGGGTTTTAAAAAGAAAGGTCAAGAGCCTGTACACTACAGGCTCTGCAATTGCTTGGATATTGGAAATTAAAACGCTTCCCAAATCTCTCCTTTATTATCTTTATAATCTTTGTCATCGCGCATTTGGGCAATTTTCTGGTGTTTTTGAATTTCTTTTATTTGCGATGCTGATTTCTTGTGAGTTGCATCGAACTCGTATAAAAATTTATCATAAGGACTTACATAAGCCTTATCCAGATCGTGTTCAGTCATGTCATTCCCCAAAAAACTTTATTTATAACTGGTATTTTATCGTTTTTTTAACTAAGTTACCATTAAGCTACTTCAAAAGTAATAAGGCTAGATGATGAAATTAAAAAAAGCGGAATTGCATGTGCATTTAGAAGGAACCATTTCACCAGACTTAGCAATAAAAATTGCCAAAAGAAATAGATTAACGTTACCTTCTGGGCTCATTGCCCCTGATGGTGTGAGTTATTTATCAAAAGATTTTCTCGATTTTCTGAAGGTTTACGATACATTGGCCGCCGTTATAAAAGTTCCTCAGGACTATTATGACATTACTTTTGATTATCTCAGAACCAACGCCCTGGAAAATGCTATTTATATCGAAATGATGTATTCACCAGATCATGCAGAGCAATCCAGTGGTATTCCATCAAAAGAACATCTAGCGGCAATCCAGCAAGCCATTGATGATGCGAAAGAACAGTTTAATATTGTTGGCCGTATAATAAGCACTGCCGTGCGTCATTTTGGTGTTGAAGCATGCGAACGAGTAGCGCATCAAGCAGGCATTGACCGTTTCCCTTGTGTCACAGGATTTGGATTAGGTGGCGATGAAGCCAAATTTCCGCCCAAATTATTTACCCGAGCCTATCAAATCGCTGCGGATGCGGGGTTGGAATGTACCGTTCATGCCGGAGAATTTGATACTGCCAGAGGCATGGTTGAAGCCATGGAATACCTACCCATTAAACGAATTGGCCATGGCGTCAATGCAATTCACTCTCCCGAAACTATGGCTATGGTCAAAGACAAAGGGATTGCTTTGGAAGTGTGTCCCACCAGCAATATCTTTTTAGGCTTATTTAAAGACATGAGCAGTCACCCCTTTCCCAAGCTTTATGATGCGGGAATTAAGGTTAGTATCAACTCGGACGATCCTCCGTTCATGAGTACCACACTTGCCCAAGAATACCAGCGTGTTCAAGAATCCTATCAGTACAGCGATGACACCATGAATGAAATAACCAAAATGGCCATTAATGCTGCGTTTGTAGATGAGAAAACTCGAAAAGAGCTTTTAGAACAAATTTAAAGTCATTATCATAGCTGAACATTATTCCCGTATTGCACTAATGTAATACGGGTTTTGCTTTAGTATCGTTAATCCAGTGTTTTTCGATAACGCTTAAACCCTATAAATAAAACCACAAAAGTAAACAGAATAATAGGGATTACCTCGTGCCACACTTCTGCAAATCCATTCCCTTTTAACAGTATCCCCCGAACAATAATAAGATAATGGGATAAAGGCAAAACACTGCCAACCCACTGTGCCCACTCAGGCATTCCTCTAAAAGGAAACATGAATCCAGACAATAAGATAGAGGGTAGGAAAAAAAACATAGCTCCCTGCATCGCTTGCAGCTGATTGGATGCCAGCGTTGAAAAAGTAAGTCCAACGGATAAATTGGCCGCAATAAATGGCAAACTTAACAGCAATAACAACAGAATACTGCCCTGTATTGGTATAGAAAACAGTAATTTCGCCATAAACAAGATTAATATCACTTGAATAAAACCGACCAACACAAAAGGAATTAATTTTCCCGCCATCACTTCCAGAGGTTTTAAGGGGGTTGAAAGCAGTGTTTCCATAGTGCCCCGTTCATTTTCTCTGGTGATTACCAGTGCAGTCACGATAACCATAGTCATGGTTAACACAACCCCTAAAAGCCCAGGAACAATATTAAAGGCAGTGATGGCCAGAGGATTATAAATAGAATGAACCTCTGGCTGATAAGGCAATGGTTTTGGTTTTAATGATGCAAGCGGGCCTTTAAGATCCTCGTTCAAGCTGAGACTTGCTAATTCATTAAACACAGAAACAGCACGACCTGTAGCCGCAGGATCCGTTGCATCCGCTTCAAG
Organism: Legionella worsleiensis; assembly: GCF_001467535.1. GTDB lineage: Bacteria > Pseudomonadota > Gammaproteobacteria > Legionellales > Legionellaceae > Legionella > Legionella worsleiensis. The sequence continues at coordinate 9,378 of NZ_LNZC01000020.1, read as the reverse complement.
TAATAAAGGAGGATGCAAACCTCTGACAACATCCCGGGTAAAATTAGGTGGAAAACTGACTACAAATTGCACTTTACCAGTTTTCAACATCCAGCTTGCTTCCTTATCATCAGATACCGTATTGATAAATTTGAAATAAGTAGAATTTTCCATACCGGTCAGAATTCGCCTGCTAAAAGAGGTATTATCTGAATTGACAACCGCTGTTGGGAGATTGCGTGGATTGGTATTAATCGCAAAACCAAATAAAATTAACTGCATCAAAGGGATGCCGATTATCATCGCCAGGGTCACTCTATCGCGAGCCATTTGGATAAACTCTTTCATCATTACCGCTAACAAACGATTCAGGCTAGTATTAATCAATGACAGGCTCCGGTGATTTGTTTACCAGACTGATAAATGCATCTTCCAAAGTTGGCTCTATTGCATACCATTTGAGTACATGTTCTGCACAAAAGTGGTTTAAACCTTCCTCTATCAATTCAGTATTGTAACCACAGACATGAATTAAATTCCCAAACAAGGCAGCTTGAACGACACCAGGTATTTTTTTGGCATGTTGTAATAAAGCAGTCGTGACATGCCCTGTGATTTCCCATGTTTTTAAATGAGTTTCCGCAATGACTTCAGATACAGTACCAGTAATCAATAATTTACCATAGGCCAAATAGGCAATACGGGTGCAACGCTCTGCCTCATCCATATAGTGAGTAGACACAAAAGTTGTAATCCCCTCCTGACTTAAAAAATGAATGTGATCCCAAAATTCACGGCGCGCAACAGGATCAACTCCCGCAGTTGGTTCATCAAGCAACAACAAATCAGGCTCATGAATAAGACAGGCTGCAAGCGCCACGCGTTGCTTCCATCCTCCGGATAATTCACCCGTAAGTTGTTTGCGTCTGTCAGTTAAACCCAATTGTTCCAATGCTTTGGTCACTTTTATTCTTCGATGGGTCACGCCGTAAACCTGGGCAATGAAATTCAGATTTTCCTCAATGGATAACTCAGTATACAAACTGAATTTTTGCGTCATATAACCTACCCGCTCCTTGATCTGAGCGGATTGCGTTAAAATATCAAAACCCAAACAAGTACCCTGACCTCCATCTGCTTTCAATAATCCACACAACATCCTGATAGTAGTTGTTTTTCCGCTACCATTCGGACCTAAAAAACCAAAAACCTCGCCTCGTTCTACCTTTAAATTAACATTATCCACTACAATCCGCTGGCCAAAACATTTACGCAACCCCTGCACATCAATAATGATAGAGGACTTGAGCGCATTCATCACAAAGTCACCATAACTGGTTGACCTGGTTTAAATAAAGTGGGATTTGTAATATGTGCTTTAATCCGGAAAACTAATTTTGAATTGTTATCTCTGCTGTAAACCAGAGGGGGGAGATATTCCGCATCAGGTGAAATATAACTGATTATTGCAGAATTGCGTTTTTGGCATCCTTCACAGGCAAAACTAATCTGTTGTCCAACTCTTAATTGATTTAAAAAAGCCAAAGGCACAAAAAATTCAATACGGATGTTTTCAGGCGTTAACAAAGACAAGACCGGTTGCTGAGCGGCAACGTACTCGCCTTGTAAGTAATAAGTATCAAAAATAATACCCTCTGCTGGAGCATAAATTGTTTTTTGCGCCAATTCCCATTGAGCGACGTGAAGTTTGGCCATTAATGAATCCACTACGCCTTGTTGTCCCTTAATCAAATCCTCTCGACTGCCTAACTTAGCTAATGCCAAATTTGCTTCATATTGAGCTTTTAATTCTTTTTGTTGCTGTAAATAGGCCAAAGCAGCATCAAGACTGTCTATGTCTGATGCTTGTTTATCCACCAGTTTCTGATATCGGGAAACCCTGATGTCTGCCAGAGTGATTTGCGCATTGGTTTGTTGGATTTGTGCTTCTATTGCCTCAATTTCCTGGAGACGTCTTGGCTTTTTTAAATCAGCAAGTTGGCTTTGTGCTTGTGCTAATTCACCTTCTATCGAAGAAATATTCATCTGCTGTGGATTAGGATCCAGACGGTATAAAAGCTCTCCTCTCTTCACGTGTTGTCCACGTTGTACTTTTAAAAAGTTTAAAACACCATAAAATGGGGAGGCAAGATAAATATTTTCTCCCTCTACATATCCCGAGAACTGCTTATGTTCATTACCACTGCATCCATTAAGGAGCACTATCATCAGAATGAATAGAAACTTGAGATACATAATCATTCAATATTTTAATTATTGATAGGTTAATAGTGAGCTGTTTTCTCTTTTTGTGCAAGTTCAGGCTCGTGACAAATAGTTTGGTAGTAAATCAACTTACTGCTACTATTAACTTATTTTCGTTAAGAATTTTTATGAAAAAACACACCTTTGATCTGATTGTTTTAGGAGGCGGTAGCGGTGGTATTGCCAGTGCTGTAAGAGCCGCACAATACGGTGCCAAAGTAGCTGTAATCGAAAAATCACATTTAGGCGGAACCTGTGTTAATTTAGGCTGCGTCCCCAAAAAAGTCATGTTTAATGCTTCTTCTATCGCTGAAACATTGTTAAAAGCCCATGATTACGGTTTTAGCCCAATCATGCCCAAATTCGATTGGTATAAACTGATAACACAACGCAACGAATACATAGAACGCTTGCGGGAACATTATGCAAATCGCTTTAAGCAATACGCCATTACTCACATCAACGGTGAAGGCGTTTTTGAAAACCAGCATGAAATTCGTGTTAATAATTCCTTATACAAAGCCGAACATATCATTATTTCAACAGGCGGAACACCTGCCTTACCGAATATCAAGGGAATTCAACATGCCATAGATTCAGACGGTTTCTTTAGTCTCACCAAACAACCGCAAAAGGTAGCCATTATTGGTAGTGGGTATATCGGTGTTGAACTGGCCGGCATTCTCAATGCCTTGGGCAGTGAAACGCATCTTTTAATGCGAGGTAACCGGTTGTTAAGTAAATTTGACAGCATGCTCGGTACTACGTTGCAAGAAATAATGCAGCAAAAAGATATCAAGATACATCCCAATCACAAAGCCCAAAGCATTAATCTGCACAGCGACGGTAAAAAAAGCATCGTTTGTCACAGTGGTTCTGTCATTAAGGAACTTGATGTGATTATCTGCGCCGTTGGCAGAGCACCAAGAACAACTCATTTAAACCTTGATAAATTAAACATCAAAACAGATAAACAAGGATTTATCTGCGTAGACAGCTTGCAAAATTCAACTGTAAAAGGCGTTTACGCCATAGGTGATGTCACTCATGGCCCTGCACTTACTCCTGTAGCGATAGCAGCAGGAAGAAAACTTGCCGACAGATTGTTTGGTGGTCAACCAGAAGCAAAACTTAATTACCAACAGATTTGTTCCGTCGTATTCAGCCATCCACCCGTTGGCACAGTAGGCTACAGCGAGGAAGAGGCACTTAACAAGTATGGTAAAGAGCAAATTAAAATATATAAAACACGATTTAATCCCATGTATGATGCCTTGAGTGATCCCAAAACACCTACTGCAATGAAATTAGTCACTCTGGGAAAAAAAGAAAAAATTATAGGTCTGCATGTAATAGGGTATAATGCAGATGAAATGCTGCAAGGTTTTGGTGTTGCAATCAAAATGGGGGCATGTAAAAAAGATTTTGATAATACTGTTGCCATCCATCCTACCAGTGCAGAAGAATTTGTAACTATGGTATAAAAAATGACGAAAACAATACGACGCTTTGACAATAAAAGTCCTTCTTTAGGGCAACGGGTGTATATTGATCCCCAATCAGCGATAATCGGCGATGTAACCTTAGGCGATGATGTTTCTGTTTGGCCCATGGCGGTAATTCGTGGTGACGTGAACACCATTAGAATTGGCCATTCATGCAGCATTCAGGACGGAGCAATACTCCACGTCACTCATGATGGTCCCTACACTTCTGGCGGAAAACCTTTAATTATCGGAAACAGTGTTACCATAGGTCATCATGCCATGCTCCACGGTTGTACCATAGAAGATTACTGTCTGATTGGAATGGGGGCAATTATTCTTGACGCAGCTCATATTAAGCGGCATGTTGTCGTGGCAGCAGGAAGTTTGGTACCGCCTGGAAAAGTATTAGAAAGCGGCTATCTCTACATGGGATCACCAGTAAAGGCCGTAAGGGCATTAACGAGCAGTGAAATAGAACACATAGAATATTCTGCCCAGCATTATGTTCGTTTAAAAGAAAAATACATCAATGATCCTGACTGCTTTATAAAGGATTAAGCCTTTGCAATCCAACAGCAACTGCATATTCTTTAAAGTACGACTATTTCGCCCTTAATTAACTCATAGAGTGTGTGTAATGGAATCCTATGAGATGAAAACCCGGGTTTCGGCTCTTTGAGCCTAAACCCAGGCTACTCGTTGATGGTCGTAGCCTGGGTGAAGACCTGTAAGGCCGTAACCCGGGTTCACCTTCATATGAATTAACATCTCAAAATCACATTGAGCTCGATTAGAACTTCGATTGATTGGTCAAACGCTTTTAATTAGCCCGTAGAGAGTGTTTGCAATGGAATACTATGAGATGAAAACCCGGGTTTCGGCTCTTTGAGCCTACACCCAGGCTACTCGCTAACTCGATTAAAGATCGTGATGTCTTATCTAATAATTATTTAGCATGTCAAATTGTTAGGCGTGGTATCCATTTTTCAAAAAGGGCTTTAACTCGATCTTTGAATTGTCTTCAAACCCTGTTTGAAAAACTCAATCATGCTTAATTTGCGCCGATCCCTCAGTCCCAGGCTACGCCTGCTGTTTAAATCAAATATTGCGAGTATGAGTATTAGCCGGCTTAGCGTGCTTTAATTTCCATATTCTGAATCAACCTCAAATAGGACTACATATTATTCTGTATATCATTTGCAACAGCTTGGAATAGCCCTTCTACAAGCGTCGCAACGAATCCACCAAACAAACCATGTCTTTGATAAGTTGATGTATAAGTGTGAGGAGTTGGAGCTGGCTTAGCGGAAGGTGTTGTATCTGTTGATAACGCATCATCAAATTCGTCATCTGAATCTGACACCATAACAGGCAGTTCATTATCGCTATACACTTCAGTTTGGATAGGGCGTGGCGATTCTAAGCTTAGACTCGTAATGGGTTCTATATTTAAAGCTTTTCTATTAATGTTTAATCGAGTAAGAATTGTATCGAATACGTGATCATCGATCCCAGACCAAGAAATATCGATATTTTCCAGTGACAGTGTGACGAGTGAAGAGTTATGTTCTAATGCTTCCGCAAAGAGTCCTGGAATGATTTTGTTGCGGGAAGTTGGGCTGTGATTATTGCTCAGATGAATTTCTCTTATCGATGTGCTTTTTTTAAGAAATTCTATTAATTTTTCTTGTCCTTCGCCGCGTGAGCGCGCATAACTTGAATTCATTCCAATTTGTTTAAGACTGAGTACTTGAATCGTCTGGTTGTTGGATAATGCATTCATTAAGATAGCTAATCCAGCATCATAGAGAGGTACATTATCGAAATTGATGGATGTAATCGTATGGTTATATTTTAGGGCTTCAGCAATTTTGGATAACTTATCGGTTTCAATTCCCTGCCACTTACCGCTCAAATTTAATTCGGTTAACGTGGGATCATTACTACTAATTCGCATGTACAAAGTATCGTCTATAAGCATAATTAACTTGTTTGTGCATTTATTAATTGCCAATAATATATCAGAGACGGTGTGTCGTCAATTTTATGTGTGCAGATTGTGCAGATAAAGGTCTGGTGTGTGCGTCGAGGCTGTTTTGTGCCAACTTAGTTCTCTTTTGCTTAAAATAGTTGGCACTATAATCCATAAAAGTAGTTTTTTTAGCCAGCGTAGCTTGGGATTAGGCCCATAGAGCAGAATTCCCGGTTACGCTGGCATCAGATCAAATCGTCTTTTACAAAAAGTTTAATTAAGGAAGGAATAAAAATACCAAAAGATAAATGAGGAGAGTATCAACTTTGGCAACGTCGGTTTTGGGAGCATCGAATACGTGATGAAACAGGCTTATAAGCACATATCGATTACATCCACTTTAACCCTGTTAAACATGGATATATATTCTCAACTAAAGAATGGCCATATTCCAGTTTTCATCGTTATGTTCAGAATGGAGTATTGCAAGTAAATTGGGGGTATGAGGGGATTCAAGGCGCATTTGGAGAGTGCATGAATATGAAATCCATATGCGTAGCCTGGGTGTAGGCCTGAAAGGCCGTAACCCGGGTTCACCTTCATATGAATTAACATCTCAAAATCACATTGAGCTCTATTAGAATTTCAATTGATTGGTCAAACGCATTTAATTAGCTCGTAGAGAGTGTATACGATGGAATCCTATGAGATGAAAACCCGGGTTTCGGCTCTTTGAGCCTGCACCCAGGCTACTCGCTACTCGCTAATGAATTCATATGCGTAGCCTGGGTGAAGGCCTGAAAGGCCGTAACCCGGGTTCACCTTCATGTGAATTAACATCTCAAAATCACATTGAGCTCTATTAGAAGTTCAATTGATTGGTCAAACGCATTTAATTAGCTCATAGAGAGTGTTTGCAATGGAATATTATGAGATGAAAACCCGGGTTTCGGCTCTTTGAGCTTGCACCCAGGCTACTCGCTGCGCTAAAAGAATTTGAAATTCAGCTGTACGTAGTCTGACCGTGCTTGCACGGCCGGATGGCTACCATGCCAGTTTGCCTTGTGAAAACCTTCTCTGGCATACCCAGAAACCACTCGCATCCTACACCAATAATTTGACCGACGTGCGTGCGCAGTTTGCGAAAGCAGTGACTTTCCTGAAGTCCAGCAGAAAAGTCAGGATTATTTCGCAGACATTTATTGCAGCTATTACACTCAATAAATTCTCTATCTTTACATTGAGCCTGTCAATTTAGCACAGGCAACACGCATAGAGTACACAAGCAAAATCCACTATCTAAAGTTTAATCAGCAATAAAACAGCAGATTACTGTTATTGAACGTCTTTGGTAAAACACTTACTATACCCACTAAAATGTTGTTTATTTTATTAACAGTTCAAAACCAGATACTTACTCTCTTTTAAAACAGGGACGGTTTGGTAATGAATAACAATTATGTTAAATGGAGTACTCTGTGGCGTTTCCTTTTCTTACCCGATTAAATGTTATCAAACCCTTGGTAGAACAAGCAAAGAGGGGTTATTCGAACATTGCAACACAGATTATGAATAATCCAATGGACTACTACAGCGAATTGCGCAGAAGAATAAAACGTGATGGTGCGCTGGCTGGTTTTCCGGAATTTAAGGAATCCGTGGAAACACTTCAAGAAACCTTATGCTCCAGTGAGGTAAAACAAATAGTCAAAACTAACCCTTCATTATCAAGTCTTTATTATCTTACGCAAAATACCCTGTTTCATTTGACGCTGAACTATAAGACTGTTGGTGATAATTATCCACATATTCCACCGGTTAAATCCCCATACCCTTACTTACCAACTATTCTGGGTATTGAAAGAGGACTGGAATTTATAGATAATTGTGTACGACTTACGTATACAGACATACCGGATTTTTATCATGTAAAACGATATGGCTACCAAATGTTCAGTTCATACAACTGCAATTTGGATAGCTCAATAATTTATTTCCCCACAATTGAACCATTATCGCTTGAACACTTTACAAAAACACGGCAGGTACCCATAGGATTTATGGGAGTATCAATACCGGCAACTTTTGCCGATGCGTATTATTTATCACCTCTGGAATTGTACCATCATGACAGTAATCATAATCGCCGCATCAAATCATATAACGATCTATTTATTCAGGATGAACAATGCACAGCAGATGAGGCATATGAACAATTCAATCAATTTGTAGAGAACATTGTTAAACCAACAACTTTTTGTGATAAACAAATTGCTAAACACGAAATGTACGTTAGACAACTTATGGAAGTATTGTATTTTGAACTATTTCGAGAATATGCAATTGCTCCTTGTAAAAAACAAATTATCGATGCATTTCTTCATGAACCAGATGGCTTGGAATCCTTTGAACACATGATAGATGATTCATTTCAATCGGATCAGTTTGACTCGTTACGTCTTGATAATAACAACATACAAAGCGGACTTAATTTGGATCAGCTAGCACAGATTAATCGAAGAGCAATCCAGGTAAGATACTTTTTTAATAAAGGACCAAACTTCATAACCAGCGCTTATAATAAACTGATAAATAACTATTACCATGGTTTTGATGTTCACCCCAAAAATCTTCCACCTATTAATGAAATCACTCCTTCATTGATGGCATCCGCCGCATGTCGTATTTTGAATGATGTAAATGGTAGTCATCTTTTAAACCATCAAAATCTACTCAATCTAGTGACTGCTCCAGGACTTTTACCAAAGTACCCTGGCTTTTTTACAAAACATCCGCAAAGAATAGTTCGGGATGAAGAAAATAGTTTAACGAATAAACCCAATATTTAATTTTCAAAAACCAAACCTAATTTCTAGTTTTAATGCCATTAAAATAAGATATCATTTGAGATGAAAACCCGGGTTTCGGCTCTTTGAGCCTGCACCCAGGCTACTCGCTGATGCATCCATATGCGTAGCCTGGGTGAAGGCCTGAAAGGCCGTAACCCGGGTTCACCTTCATGTGAATTAACATCTCAAAATCATATTGAGCTCTATTAGAAGTTCAATTGTTTTGTTTCGTAAAACGCCTTGAATTAATACATAGAGAGTGTATGTATTGGAATACTATGAGATAAAAACCCGGGTTTCGGCTCTTTGAGCCTGCACCCAGGCTACTCGTTACTCGCTGATGCATCCATATGCGTAGCCTGGGTGTAGGCCTGAAAGGCCGTAACCCGGGTTCGCCTTCAAGTGAATTA
>NZ_LNZC01000020.1:0-289 GCF_001467535.1 Legionella worsleiensis | reverse complement strand
TAAAACGCCTTGAATTAGTTCATAGAGAGTGTCTGCAATAGAATCCTATGAGATGAAAACCCGGGTTTCGGCTCTTTGAGCCTGTACCCAGGCTACAATAGAGGTTTTTTGTCATGCTCGACGTGAGGTAACAAATGGTGCGAAAATTCAGAGATAGTGCTTTTGTCAAAGCAAAAAAAAAGCGGCTAAAAAGCCGCTTTCCTGGAATAAAACCCTGGCGATGACCTACTTTCGCATGAGGAAACCTCACACTATCATCGGCGCATGTTCGTTTCACTTCTGAGTTCGA
>NZ_LNZC01000019.1 GCF_001467535.1 Legionella worsleiensis | reverse complement strand
TGCAGGCGTGACCATCACCAATAACGGCACCGGATCGGTTACTTTAAGCGGTTCTCCTGCAGCAATCACTGCGGCTTTAGACGGTTTAAGCTACAGTCCAGTAGCCGATTACCACGGTTCCGATACCTTGACCATGAGTACTACCGACGGTGCTTTATTGGATAGCGATACCGTAGGCATTACCATTAATCCTGTAGTGGATATTGCTGATGATGCTTTTGCGACCAATGAAGACACTGCTGTGACTCTTGACGTGAATGCCAATGACAGTTTTGAAAATGCAGGACATACCATTACTGCGATTAACGGTACAGCGATATCTGTAGGTGGTTCTGTCAATGTTGTGAATGGAACGGTTCTTTTGAATGCCGACGGTACCTTAAGTTTTAGCCCAGCCGCTAATTTCAATGGAACGACTGATTTTACGTATACCGTGACTTCTGGTGGAACGACAGAAACGGCTACCGTTACTATGACGGTGAATGCGGTGAATGATGCTCCGGTCAACAGCGTGTCTGGCGCACAAACTCTGAGTGAAGACGCCAATCAAGTATTCAGCTCTGCCAATGGCAATGCCTTGAGTGTGGCC
>NZ_LNZC01000018.1 GCF_001467535.1 Legionella worsleiensis | reverse complement strand
ATTGGTCGCAAAAGCATCATCAGCAATATCCACTACAGGATTAATGGTAATACCTACGGTATCGCTGTCGAGCAGCGCACCGTCGGTAGTACTCATGGTCAAGGTATCGGAACCGTGGTAATCCGCTACTGGACTGTAGCTTAAACCGTCTAAAGCCGCAGTGATTGCTGCAGGAGAACCACTTAAAGTAACCGATCCCGTGCCGTTATTGGTGATGGTCACCCCTGCAGTTGCAACAGCCGTCAAACTGCCGTGCAGTACAGAAACCGTAGTCGTCACCACCGCACTGTCAATATCGGCCACACTC
>NZ_LNZC01000017.1:738-1106 GCF_001467535.1 Legionella worsleiensis | reverse complement strand
TATAACGCAGGTGACACCGCCACTATTGCAGGAGTTGGTACCCTACAAATTAATGCCAATGGAACGTTCAGTTTTGTTCCTGCAGCGAATTACAACGGTGCAGTTCCTGTAGTGACTTACACCATGACCGATGGCAGCAGCACCGATACCTCGACTTTAAGCCTCGATGTTACTCTTGTTGATGATGCCTTTAGTGATGCGGATGAAGTTGTGAGCACGGCGGAAGACACGACGTTAAATGGCAACGTGCTGACGGGTACAAGCAGTGTCGACGGTGCAGTGATTGTGACTGAATTTAGCGTGGCAGGGGATCCGGCCACTTATAATGCAGGAGATACCGCCACTATTGCTGGCGTGGGCACTTTACG
>NZ_LNZC01000017.1:0-728 GCF_001467535.1 Legionella worsleiensis | reverse complement strand
GAAGACACGACTTTGAATGGCAACGTGCTGACCGGAACGAGCAGCGTGGACGGTGCGGTGAGTGTCACTGAATTTAGCGTGGCAGGGGATCCGGCCACTTATAATGCAGGCGACACAGCGACTATTGCTGGGGTTGGTACTCTACAAATTAATGCCAATGGAACGTTCAGTTTTGTTCCTGCAGCCAATTACAACGGTGCAGTTCCAGTCGCCACTTACACCTTGAGTGATGGCAGCAGCAGCGACACCTCGACTTTGAGCATAGACGTCACGGCTGTTGATGATGTCTTTAGCGACGCCAATGAAGTCTTGAGTACCGCAGAAGACACGACTTTGAATGGCAACGTGCTGACCGGAACGAGTAGCGTGGACGGTGCGGTGAGTGTCACTGAATTTAGCGTGGCAGGCGATCCGGCTACTTATAACGCAGGCGACACCGCCACTATTGCGGGAGTTGGTACCCTACAAATTAATGCGAATGGAACGTTCAGTTTTGTTCCTGCAGCCAATTACAACGGAGCGGTTCCCGTGGTGACCTACACCATGACCGATGGCAGCAGCAGCGACACCTCGACTTTGAGTATAGACGTCACACCTGTGGATGATGCCTTTAGTGATGCGAATGAAGTTGTGAGTACCGCAGAAGACACGACTTTGAACGGTAATGTGCTGACCGGAACGAGCAGCGTGGACGGTGCGGTGAGTGTCACTGAATTTAGCGTGGCAGG
>NZ_LNZC01000016.1 GCF_001467535.1 Legionella worsleiensis | reverse complement strand
AATGATCAAGGCTTCCCAATAGTAAATCTCAGCAGGCATTTAGTACGTTCTCTTTATAGTCATAGATGCCATATGATAAAGCATGCACATTAACTCAAGCTTAAATCTGCTGATTAATTACTCAAAAAACTTTGTGCCGGACAAAAAAACGGAAACAGCCAGTATCTACTCTTGCTCAGTTGTCATCCCGAATAGAATAAGGGATTCTCCAGAATTTGGCACAGTGCCAGCTTTAGGAGATCCCTCACCATGCTCAGAATGACCTACTGAGCTTGCGTTTAAAGACTGTATCTACTTGCTCATACTCATAGACACTGATTCCTCCACAGTCACCGTATCGACCTGAACACTAGACGATGCGACTGCACTGCCTTGAGCCTGTGTAGTAGTTATTTGAAGGGGTGAAGCAACGGGCTGGCGCTGTTTAGTTCGCTCAGGGATTAGCTGTTTTCCTAAGGCATCATGAGCAAATCGCAAATACCCAGCTAAAAGACTGAAAGGCTCATCCGCCATAGCTCTCAAGCATTGAGTAATGAAATCGTATTGTGCAGTCAATTCACTAGATGGATTTTCTTCAAACCATTTCATTATATCTAAAAACAGACGAGGCATTTTTAAATTAAATGAAATAGCATCTTGGCGACACAAATCGAAAAACTGACCCAAGCTCGATGACAGGTTATTCGGAGAGGATAAACCAGTATTAACAAGATGATTCCATGCCATTTTTGCAAATCCATCATTTACGGACATCTGCTCCAATATTGTTTTAAGTCGCATAGGATTGGCAAAAACCTCACCAAATTGAGCAATAATACCATCCCAAAGCCGGACATTTAAACAATAAAGCCTATTAAGCAATTGATGCTCAACTTTGAAGCAATCGTAAATAATACGCAGTATTCCTGCAAGATTACTCGTAGGATCAAGCTCTGGTGCGTTTAGTTTATCCCAGATATAGCGTTTTTCTTCTATTAAGGTCCATGTAGGATTCTTTTTTAGAGTAGAGAGTATTTCCTCAACCATTAAAAGCGCATTGGGGCCAAACACTTTACTTGTTGAGTTATCATTAATTAAATCACCAAAAAATACTGACAAATGAGAAAACGTGTTGCGGCCACACAGATCAATCCCTAAACAATTGCCTTGTACCATTAACCGCACTATATTTCTTGAGATATCATCTATGTTATATCGTGCAATAATACTTGCCCACGACCTTTTTTCATTACGATGAAGATCCAAAGCCAACTGCTCATAAGTTCTTAGTCTGGCTTTATTACAGGGGATTAAAGGCACTGGTATTTTGAAATCAGGCTCTAAATGAGCGTAGAAGAAATTTTTTAATCGCAAGCATAAATCATCAAGGGTATAACCCATAGGTTCAGCCATTCTGGTTAAAATATCTATACCTGTTTGACTGGTATTCAAAAAATACAGCTCACGTATGTCTATTGAACTACCGGGAAAAAATGACTCTAATGTTTCCAATGAGACAACATCATATTCCGGCTTGTATCCATCATACGGAACAAGAAAATCTTTTAAACGAAGAGCAAATTTAATTAATAGACCATTTTTTTGCTCTAGTATAATTTTCAGTACCTCATGCATCTCCTCGTTATAAGGCGAGCAAAGCTGGCTTAACAAAGAGGTATGCGATTGTACTCCGATTTTACACAAGTGCTCCAGGGTAATCAGATTTTTCGATTTAGGATAATAAAAAAATAATTTACGGATTTTCTGAGCATCCATAGCGCCACAAGAGATTTGCGTCGATAAATAGACTCCAGGGTTAGTGCTTTCAGTCAGGCTGTTGAGAAAATTTTCCATGGGTCGCTGTTGCAAAAACCGTAAGCCAGAAAAAGTCTCTTCTGCCGGAACTGCGGAAACAGGAGGTGCATCAGCGATTGCTGATTGAGTAGTGCGTTGTTGTGCAGAAGCACTTGCATGCCTGTCTTGCTGCCTGCGTCCCCCCCTTCTTCTTTGCGAATGAATGGAACCTGAAGTGATTTTTGGGGGGGCAAACAACCCTTCAGCACGTGCCGAGGTAGAACGTTCCGCATCAACCGAGCTCGACGAACTTGCAGCTATTGGCTGAGGAGCCACTGGGCTACTGGTGCTCGCTACGGAAGACTCAAGGACAGAAAGAGTCGGCGGTGTTTTTGTTGCTCGGATGTATGCCTCAAATTCGTCCGCAGGTTTTTGT
>NZ_LNZC01000015.1 GCF_001467535.1 Legionella worsleiensis | reverse complement strand
GAGCTTCTGGCTATACCAGATTAAAACACTCTACTAAATAAAATGCTTTAATCTAATATTCCATGACGATGAAGATATTGGTGGAGCCGAGGAGGATCGAACTCCTGACCCCCTGCGTGCAAGGCAGGTGCTCTCCCAGCTGAGCTACGACCCCCTATTTTTGCTGCCACCTTTTGTTTTACTCTTCGTTATAAGCACTTTCTCGCTCAGTCACATACTCACGTATGCTCCTTCACTCTTTCGTACTTATGCCTCGATTAAAACAAAATCTCTTGCAAAAATGCTTCGATGGGCTTTATTCCTTGCTCGTGCTTCGCACTCGCTCAGAATAATTGAACCGAATCTCTTTCTTCATCTGAAAACAAACTGTGTGGGCGCTTTGGGTCGTTTGGTGCCTCTATATTAAGGAGGTGATCCAGCCGCAGGTTCC
>NZ_LNZC01000014.1 GCF_001467535.1 Legionella worsleiensis | reverse complement strand
AGTTATCAACTTGCATGCGCCTATTGCGATGACAGAAGGTTTACGTTTCGCAATTCGGGAAGGTGGCCGTACTGTAGGCGCCGGCGTGGTTGCTAAAATTATCGAGTAAGAAGTGTAAAAGTGTGTTGGCATGAATATCTAGAGTTCATGCCAACGAAGTTTAGGCCAGTAGCTCAATTGGCAGAGTGGCGGTCTCCAAAACCGCAGGTTGGGGGTTCGATTCCCTCCTGGCCTGCCAACTACCAAGCAAATATGAAAAGTTCAAACGAAAATCAAAGCAACATTAAAGATATACTATCTTGGTTAGCTGTAGTTCTTATAACTGCAGGCGCATTTTTTTGTACCTATTATTACACTTTTTCAGGGCCTATTCAGTCTATAGTCTGGCTTGGTTGGTTATTGATATCTCTTTTTCTGGGCTATCTAACTACAACCGGTAAGCGAGTTTTTGTATTCGCCCAGGAAGCTAAGGTTGAATTGCAAAAAGTAGTTTGGCCTACTCGTCATGAAACTGTACAAACCACAATTATAGTAATGGTCATGGTTACATTAACTGGATTCATCCTCTGGGGAGTTGATTCGTTAATGATGTGGGCTATAGCTAAAATAACACATTTAGGGTGACTATAGTGGATGAGCACAAAGTAAAGCAATGGTACGTCGTACATGCCTATTCAGGATATGAAAATTTTGTTATGCGAGAGATTACTTCAAGAGCATTGCATCATAATCTCCAAGATAAAATTGGAGAGGTTGTAGTTCCATCCGAAGAAGTAGTCGAGATGCGTTCTGGTCAAAAACGTAAAAGCACACGTAAATTCTTTCCTGGCTATGTACTGGTAAATATGGTTATGGATGATCAAACATGGCACATGGTTCGTGCAATCCCAAGAGTTCTTGGTTTTATAGGTGGTACAAGCCAAACTCCTACTCCAATATCAGATAAAGAAGCTCGTGCTATTATGCAGAGGGTTGAAGATGGTGTAACTAAGCCAAGACCTAAAATTCTCTTTGAACCTGGTGAAGTGATTAGGGTCAAAGAAGGTCCTTTTGTCGACTTTAATGGTGTTGTAGAAGAAGTTAATTACGAAAAGAACCGACTAAGGGTCGCTGTTCTGATATTTGGTCGTTCAACACCGGTAGAGCTAGAATTCAGTCAAGTTGAAAAAACTTAAAAATTAAATTTCGCTTCTTTAGGGTGTTTCATTACGCCATAAAGAAGATTAGTGATGTTTTGTATAAGATTTAAAAACCCGGGGAGCCGAATTAGATATCAGTTGTCTAGTACTTGGCGTATGACCCATAAGGAGTAAACATGGCAAAAAAAGTAGAAGCATATATCAAACTACAGATTCCAGCAGGTAAAGCGAATCCTAGTCCACCAGTTGGACCTGCACTTGGTCAACGTGGCGTCAACATCATGGAGTTCTGTAAAGCTTTCAATGCTGCAACACAGCAAATGGAACAAGGCCTACCTACACCAGTAGTTATCACTGTGTACAGTGATCGTAGTTTTACTTTCGTGACCAAAACACCTCCAGCTTCTGTCCTACTCAAAAAAGCAGCTGGTATTCAAAGTGGTAGTGGTACACCTAATACTAAGAAAGTAGCCAAGCTTCACGTCAGTAAACTTGAAGAGATAGCACAAACCAAGCAACCCGATTTGACGGCTGCTGATTTAAGTGCTGCAGTTCGAAGTATTGCTGGTACTGCGCGTAGCATGGGTATTGATGTTGAAGGTATGGAATAAGGGGTTACCATGGCAAAGTTAACAAAAAAACGTAAAAAAATTAATGAAGTCGTAAAAGCAAATCATCTGTATAACGTTACTGAAGCAGTTGTTGTTTTAAAACAATTGGCCTCAGCTAATTTTAAAGAAAATATAGATATTAGTGTTAATCTTGGTGTTGATCCACGTAAATCAGACCAAGTCGTTAGATCCTCTACCAATTTACCTAAAGGTACTGGTAAAACAGTACGAGTAGCTGTTTTTGCTCAAGGTGATAACGCTGCAAAAGCTAAAGCAGCTGGAGCAGATATAGTAGGTTTTGAAGATTTAGCGGAGCAGATTAAAGCAGGTTCTATGGATTTCGATGTTGTTATCGCAACACCAGATGCAATGCGTATTGTTGGTCAACTAGGTCAAGTACTTGGCCCACGAGGGCTGATGCCTAATCCAAAAGTAGGTACTGTTACTACTAACGTTGAAGCAGCTGTAAATGATGCAAAATCAGGTCAGGTAAGATACCGAACTGACAAAAATGGTATTATTCATTGCTCTGTTGGAAAAGTAGATTTCGCTCCTGAAGACATATTAGAAAACATCGTTGCTTTAATCAGCGATTTGAAAAAGGCGAAACCTGTTTCATCTAAAGGTCAGTATTTGAGAAAAATTTCACTATCTTCCACAATGGGCCCTGGTTTACCTATTGATGTTTCATCAATACCTGTGTAAGATATCAACCCATTTTAAGAATTCACGGCATAGACTAGGTTCCATGCCGTCGAAGACCGCAGGTGCTTACGCTTAATTTCCTGCGCAGACGGTGAACCGGCTCCTTATAAAGAGACGGGCCACCATAACTGTCAAATCCTCTGGATTTGTACACATTAGGAGGTCAGTAACGTGACATTAAATTTAGCTGCAAAAAAAGCCGTTGTTGAAGAAGTGACTGCAGTCGCGTCTAAGGCTATTTCAGCAGTGGTTGCTGATTATCGAGGTTTAACTGTTAATCAAATGACGCATTTACGTAGTGAAGCGCGTAAATCTGGTGTTTATCTTCGTGTTGTACGAAATACTTTAACAAGAAGAGCATTTAAAAACACTGAATTTGAGTGCTTGAACGACCTTTTAGTAGGTCCGTTATTTATTGCACTGTCTTTGGATGCCCCAAGTGACGCTGCAAGACTACTTAAAGAGTTTTCAAAGACATTTGATAAGCTTGAGATTAAAGCATTGTCAGTAGGTGGCAAAGTATATGGTGCTAATCAGATTGACGCCGTTGCAAGTCTGCCGACCCGTGATGAAGCTATAGCCAAGTTGATGTATGTCATGAAGGCGCCAATTGAGAAATTTGTTCGTACTCTTGCTGAACCTCATGCAAAATTGGTGAGAACTATAGCAGCAGTTAAAGATCAAAAAGCAGGATAACCCCGCTTAATCATTAATTTATTTTAACTAGGAGCTAGTAATGGCTGTGTCAAAAAATGATATTTTAGAAACAATTTCCAACATGTCTGTAATGGAAGTTGTAGAGTTAATCGAAGCAATGGAAGAGAAATTCGGTGTATCTGCTGCCGCTGCTGCTGTAGCTGTTGCTGCACCTGCTGCTGCCGCTGCTGCTGCTGAAGAGCAAACAGAATTCAACGTAATTATGACAAACTTTGGCGCAAACAAAGTTGGCGTAATTAAAGTTATTCGTGGATTAACTGGTCTTGGTTTGAAAGAAGCTAAAGATTTGGTAGAAGGTGCTCCTTCAACAGTTAAAGAAGGCGTATCTAAAGACGAAGCTGCTGCAATCAAGAAAGAGCTTGAAGAAGCTGGTGCTACAGTTGAAGTCAAATAATTAAAAATTTAAGTTTATTTAGGAACCCAGCCATGTTTTCATGGCTGGGTTTACGTGTTTCAAGTCATCAATAATTTACAGAGGAATCACCATGGCCGTTGCAGAAGCTAAACCTCAATATTCACATGCTGAGAAGAAACGATTTCGCAAAAGCTTTGGTAAGCAGACCGATATAATGGCAATACCAAATCTGCTTGAAATTCAATTAAAATCCTATAGAGATTTTCTCCAAACTGATTGTAAATTGAGTGAGCATCTTAATACTGGATTACATGCTGCATTCTCTTCTGTCTTTCCTATAGAAAGTTTCTCAGGTAATGCACGACTAGAATATGTGGGATACAAACTGGGTGAACCCGCATTTGATGTAAGAGAATGTAAATTAAGAGGTTTAACGTATTCGGCGCCATTAAGGGTTAAAATAAGACTTGTAGTTCTTGATAAAGATGCAAGCGATGATCCTAAACCAGTAAAAGACATTAGAGAACAAGACGTGTTTATGGGTGAAATCCCTCTGATGACCGATGTAGGTACCTTCGTTGTCAACGGTACTGAGCGGGTCGTTGTTTCTCAGCTACACCGTTCACCAGGTGTCATATTTGAACATGATAAAGGTAAAACCCATTCATCAGGTAAGCTGCTCTATTCCGCAAGAATTATTCCTTACCGTGGTTCATGGTTAGATTTCGAATTTGACCCTAAAGATTGTGTTTACGTCCGAATAGACCGAAGAAGAAAGCTACCCGTTAGTATTCTTTTGCGAGCTTTAGGATATGAGGCTGAAGATATATTGGCGGAGTTCTTTGAAACGACAAAATGTCACCTTAAAAATGGTGAATATCATATTGATCTCATTCCACAACGTCTAAGAGGTGAAATCGCATCCTTTGACATTTTAGTACCTGAAACAGGGGAATTAATTGTTGAACAAGGGCGTAGAATTACTGCACGACACATTAAGCAAATGGAAAAATACCAAATGCAGGATTTGGTCGTACCAAGAGATTATTTGATAGGTAAAACTCTTGCTAAAAACGTAGTCGATACATTAACTGGTGAAATTATCGCAAATGCTAATGATGAGTTAACTGAAGAGTTGCTTGATACGATGGCTAATAGCGGTATTTTGCATATCGATATGATTTATACCAATGATTTGGATCATGGTTCTTATATATCAGATACTTTAAAAATTGATACAACATCATCTCAATTGGAAGCGCTGGTTGAAATTTATCGTATGATGCGCCCAGGTGAGCCACCAACTAAAGAAGCTGCGGAAGCATTGTTTAAAAATTTATTCTTTGTTGATGAGCGTTATGACCTATCTGCTGTTGGTCGTATGAAATTCAATCGTAGAGTTGGCAGAAAAAATGATGATGGTCCTGGTACACTGACCAAAGAAGACATTATGGCTGTTATCAAAACATTGATTGACATCCGAAATGGTATTGGAATGGTTGACGATATAGACCATTTAGGAAACAGAAGAGTACGAAGTGTTGGCGAGATGGCAGAAAACCAGTTCAGAGTTGGTTTAGTTCGAGTTGAACGTGCTGTTAAAGAACGCTTGAGTCTTGTTGAGTCTGAAAACTTGATGCCACAGGATCTCATTAATGCCAAACCTGTTTCGGCTGCAGTTAAAGAGTTTTTTGGTTCCAGTCAGTTATCCCAGTTTATGGATCAGGTTAATCCATTATCCGGTGTAACTCATAAACGACGTGTTTCTGCATTAGGCCCAGGCGGTCTGACTCGTGAGCGAGCAGGGTTTGAGGTTCGTGACGTTCACACAACACACTACGGTCGTGTATGTCCAATTGAAACTCCCGAAGGTCCAAATATTGGACTTATTAATTCATTGTCTGTCTATGCAAGAACAAACGACTATGGATTTATTGAAACTCCATGCCGTAAAGTAATCAACGGTCGTGTTACAGATGAGATAGAATATTTATCTGCGATTGAAGAAGTTGATCAATACATCGCTCAGTCAAATGTTGAATTGGATGAACAGGGTAACATTCTCGCTGACCTCGTACCATGTCGTCATCAAAATGAATTTTCACTGACCACTCCAGATAAGATAAACTATATGGATGTTTCTCCAAAGCAGATTGTATCTGTTGCGGCGTCATTAATTCCGTTTCTTGAGCATGATGATGCGAACCGTGCATTAATGGGTTCAAACATGCAACGACAAGCGGTACCTACTTTACGTTCAGAAAAACCACTTGTTGGAACTGGAATGGAGCGTATTGTAGCATCAGACTCAGGTGTTTCTGTTGTTGCGAAACGTGGTGGAGTTATCGATTTGGTAGATGCCTCACGTATTGTGGTACGTGTTAATGATGATGAAACTACAGCTGGTGAAACCGGTGTAGACATCTATAATCTTACCAAGTACTTTCGTTCGAATCAGGATACATGTATAAACCAAAGACCTATCGTATCGACAGGCGATGTCATTCAACGTGGTGACGTGCTGGCCGATGGACCATGTACCGATATGGGTGAACTTGCCCTGGGTCAAAACCTTCTGGTTGCTTTCATGCCTTGGAATGGATACAACTTTGAGGACTCCATTCTCATTTCAGAACGAATTGTTCAAGATGACAGATTTACGACTATTCACATTGAAGAGCTAACCTGCATTGCCCGTGATACGAAATTAGGTACAGAAGAAATCACTGCCGATATTCCTAATGTTGGTGAGTCTGCTCTTTCAAATCTTGACGAATCTGGTGTGGTATATATAGGTGCTGAAGTCAATGCCGGTGATATTTTGGTTGGAAAGGTAACTCCTAAAGGTGAAACTCAGCTTACTCCTGAGGAAAAATTATTAAGAGCTATATTCGGCGAGAAAGCATCTGATGTTAAAGATTCATCTCTTCGAGTACCTTCTGGTATGAACGGTACCGTTATCGATGTGCAGGTATTCACACGTGATGGCCTTGAAAAAGATGCAAGGGCTAAGAGCATTGAGGAAGAGCATTTAGCACGAGTAAGAAAAGACTTGATTGATGAACGTCGTATACGAGAAGAAGATATTTATCACCGTGTCGCTAATTTGCTGCTCGATAAACAAGCAACAGGTGGTCCTGCAAACTTAAAACCAGGTTCTAAAATTAGTCAGGAATATCTGGATAATCTCAGTAGGGAAAAATGGTTTGATATCCGCCTGGATAACGATGTCATCAGCCAACAACTTGAGCAGTTATCAAAGCAGTTAGAATTACTCTCCAAAGAAATGGAAAAACGCTTTAATGATAGCCGTAAAAAGATAATTCAAGGCGATGATTTAGCTCCCGGTGTTTTAAAGATTGTTAAAGTATATCTTGCCGTTAAACGAAGAATACAGCCTGGTGATAAAATGGCTGGACGTCATGGAAACAAAGGGGTTATATCAATCGTTGTTCCCGTTGAGGATATGCCTCATATGGAAGACGGAACATCAGTAGATATTGTTCTGAATCCATTGGGTGTACCGTCCCGTATGAACATAGGACAAGTCTTGGAAACGCATCTTGGTCTTGCTGCTAAAGGTTTAGGACATAAAATAGCTCAGTTGTTAGACAGCAAGAAATCAGCTGATGATATAAGATCCTTCTTATTGCAGATATACAACCATGACGGTGTCCAACGAGTCAATCTTGATTGTCTCAATGATGAGGAACTGTTCAGGTTAGCAGAAAATTTACGTAATGGCGTACCTATGGCTACCCCTGTGTTTGACGGAGCTTCCGAGGCCGAGATTAAGAGCATGCTGCAATTGGCTGGTTTATCGCCTGACGGTAAAACAACATTGATAGACGGTAGAACTGGTAACAAGTTTGATAATCCAGTTACTGTTGGATACATGTATATGCTAAAACTGAATCACTTGGTTGATGACAAAATGCATGCGCGTTCTACAGGATCATATAGCCTGGTTACGCAACAACCACTTGGCGGTAAAGCGCAATTTGGTGGACAGCGTTTCGGGGAAATGGAAGTCTGGGCACTTGAAGCTTATGGTGCTGCATATACTCTGCAGGAAATGTTGACTGTCAAATCAGATGATGTTGGAGGTAGAACAAAGATCTACAAAAATATAGTCGATGGAGACCATCGTATGGACCCAGGTATGCCTGAATCCTTCAATGTATTATTGAAAGAAATAAGGGCACTGGGAATTGATATCGAACTAGATCACGATTAACTGTTCAGCGATACATACTGACTAACCCTATTTTTGGAGGCATAGATTTGGCTACTCTAAACAACGACCCGATGAGAAAAGCGCCTGTAATGAGCGATTTACTGGGTATTCTCAAACAGCAGGGGCAAAGTGAAGAATTTGATGCTATAAAAATTGCTTTAGCATCACCTGAATTAATTCGTTCATGGTCCTATGGTGAAGTAAAAAAACCTGAAACGATAAATTATCGTACTTTCAAACCAGAACGTGATGGCTTGTTTTGTGCCAAGACCTTCGGTCCGGTCAAAGATTACGAGTGTCTTTGTGGTAAATACAAACGCCTTAAACATCGTGGTGTTATTTGCGAGAAGTGTGGTGTTGAACTTGCATTGGCTAAAGTAAGGCGTGAGCGAATGGGCCATATCGAGCTTGCAAGTCCAGTTGCTCATATTTGGTTCTTAAAATCACTTCCATCACGAATAGGTCTATTACTAGACATGACACTAAGAGATATAGAACGTGTTTTATATTTTGAAGCGTTTGTCGTTGTTGATCCTGGCATGACTGAGTTAGAAAAGGGCCAACTTCTTAATGATGAAGTGTATCTTGACGCAATGGAACAGTATGGCGATGAATTTGATGCTCGTATGGGCGCAGAAGCTATTCGTGACTTGTTACGTCAAATTGATCTTGAGGAAGAAATCAAAAATTTACGTGAGGAATTACCTACTACTAATTCTGAAACGAAAATTAAGAAGATTACAAAAAGATTAAAATTGCTTGAAGCGTTTTACGAGTCTGGTAATAAACCTGAATGGATGATCATGGACGTCCTGCCTGTATTGCCTCCAGATCTACGGCCTTTGGTTCCTTTAGATGGTGGGCGATTTGCCACATCTGATCTGAACGATTTATATCGTCGGGTTATAAACCGAAACAATCGTCTGAAGCGTCTTCTTGATTTAAATGCTCCAGATATTATTGTTAGAAATGAAAAACGCATGTTACAGGAATCTGTTGATGCTCTCTTGGATAACGGCAGAAGAGGCAGGGCAATAACAGGAACTAATAAGAGACCGCTTAAATCTTTGGCTGATATGATCAAGGGTAAACAAGGTCGATTCCGACAAAACCTATTGGGTAAGCGAGTAGATTATTCAGGTCGTTCAGTTATTGTTGTAGGGCCTACTTTGAAACTGCATCAATGCGGTTTACCGAAAAAAATGGCTTTGGAGTTATTTAAGCCGTTTATTTTCTCGAAATTAGAGTTTAGAGGTCTTGCAACTACAATTAAAGCCGCTAAAAAAATGGTTGAGCGAGAAGAGTCCGTAGTATGGGATATACTTGACGACGTAATCAGAGAGCATCCTATTCTTCTAAACAGAGCACCCACTCTTCACCGACTTGGTATTCAGGCTTTCGAACCAGTACTTATTGAAGGTAAAGCAATTCAGCTTCATCCCCTGGTTTGTACAGCGTATAACGCAGACTTTGACGGCGATCAGATGGCTGTTCATGTGCCCTTGACACTTGAGGCACAACTCGAAGCTCGATCTTTGATGATGTCTACCAACAATATTTTGTCTCCCGCCAGTGGTGAGCCCATTATTGTTCCGAGTCAGGACGTCGTATTAGGTTTGTATTATCTGACCCGTGAAAAAGTAAATGCTCTTGGTGAAGGAAAAATTTACGCCAGCGCCCAGGAAGCACAAAATTTCTTTGAATCCGGTCATTTGGATATTCATGCCAAAATTAAAATTCGTATGCCTAAGGAAGAAGAAGGATCAACAGGTTACAATCTTGTTGAAACGACAGTAGGTCGTGCAATCCTTGCTGAAATCCTGCCAAAAGGTATGCCTTTTGCCCAAATTAACCGTACCATGACTAAGAAAGTAATTTCCAAGGTCATTGACAGTTGTTATAGAAATTACGGTTTGAAAGAAACAGTAATTTTTGCTGATCAACTTATGTATACCGGTTTTAAATATGCAACACGTTCAGGTATTTCTATCGGTATTGAAGATATGGAAATACCTGAAGATAAAGCCAGTATCATTGAACATGCTGATAATGAAGTTCGTGAAATCGAATCTCAGTTCCGTTCAGGTCTGGTTACAAATGGTGAGCGTTATAACAAGGTTATCGATATCTGGTCCCGTACAAACGAGTTAGTTGCTAAATCAATGATGAGCAGAATTGCTACAGAAGAAGTAGTAAATGCTAAAGGCGATAAGGTACGACAAGAATCCTTTAACCCAATTTTCATGATGGCAGACTCTGGTGCACGGGGATCTGCAGCGCAGATAAGACAGCTTGCAGGAATGAGGGGATTGATGGCGGCGCCTGATGGCTCGATTATTGAAACGCCAATTACTGCAAACTTCAGAGAAGGTTTGAATGTATTCCAGTACTTTATTTCTACTCACGGAGCACGAAAAGGATTGGCAGATACTGCACTTAAAACTGCAAACTCAGGTTACCTGACCAGAAGACTGGTGGATGTTGCTCAGGATGTTGTTATCACAGAAGACGATTGCGGTGTAGATACCGGTATATTAATGCAACCGTTAATTGAGGGTGGTGATATTGTTGAACCACTACACGAAAGAGTCTTGGGTCGTGTTGTAGCCGCAGATGTTTACATTCCAAATCAAAGTGAGCCTGTAGTTAAAGCTGGCACACTACTGGACGAGGATTGGGTCGAGCGTCTTGAAAAACAAGGTGTAGACCAGATTATGGTTCGTTCACCTATAACCTGCCAGACTCGCTTTGGTTTGTGCGCTAAATGTTATGGAAGAGACTTGGCTCGAGGTCATTTGGTTAATACTGGAGAGGCTGTAGGGATTATCGCTGCACAATCAATCGGTGAGCCCGGTACTCAGTTAACTATGCGTACCTTCCACATTGGAGGAGCCGCATCAAGGGCGACTGCTGCTAATAACATTCAGATTAAAACAAAGGGTCTCATCCGATTACACAATATTAAAACTGTAACTCACGAGAACAAAAACCTTGTTGCCGTTTCACGATCTGGTGAGGTGACTATTGTTGATGAATTCGGTAGGGAAAGAGAGCGATACAAATTACCTTATGGTGCGGTCATTTCGGTGCAAGATAATTCACCAGTAGAGGCCGGTCAAGTGATTGCTACCTGGGATCCTCATACACACCCCGTTATCTCTGAAGTTACAGGTAACCTTAAGTTCGTTGATTTGATTGATGGTATTACCATGAACAGACAAACCGATGAACTTACTGGTTTGAGTAATATCGTCATCATAGACGCAAAACAAAGAAGTGCTGCAGGTCGTGATTTAAGGCCTATGGTGAAATTGGTAACCAGTGAGGGTGAAGACATATTCCTGGCTGGAACAAATGTCCCTGCGCAGTATTATTTGCCTGTTGATGCGATTGTTAACTTTGAAGATGGTGGCCATGTAGGTATTGGAGACGTTATTGCACGGATACCGCAAGAGCGTTCAAAGACTCGAGACATTACAGGGGGTCTACCACGCGTTGCTGACTTGTTTGAAGCACGTAAACCCAAAGATTCTGCGGTAATGGCAGAAGTTTCAGGTCTTGTTAATTTTGGTAAGGAAACCAAAGGAAAACGAAGATTGATTATTAACGTTTCTGAGGATCAATGCCATGAGGAATTGATACCTAAGTGGCGTCATATTTCAGTATTCGAAGGTGAACATGTTGAGCGTGGAGAGTTAATTGCTGAAGGAGCATTAAATCCTCATGACATTTTACGTTTACTTGGTGTAGGTGCATTGGCAAACTACATTGTTAATGAAGTACAAGATGTATATCGCTTGCAAGGTGTAAAAATCAACGATAAACACATTGAAACGATTGTAAGACAAATGTTACGTAAACGCGTTATTACTTTTGCCGGTGATTCAAAATTCCTGGTGGGAGAACAAATAGAAGAAAGTGTCATGCTTCAAGAGAATGACAAGCTTATTGCTGAAGGAAAGCAAATCGCCAGAGGTACTCCAATTTTATTGGGTATTACCAAGGCATCTTTGGCAACAGAGTCCTTTATTTCTGCTGCATCGTTCCAGGAAACAACGAGAGTTTTGACTGAAGCAGCTGTAAGTGGAAAAATTGACGATTTACGTGGCTTAAAAGAAAACGTGATGGTTGGTCGCTTAATTCCAGCAGGAACAGGGTACACTTATCATCAAAGCCGAAAGGCAAAAAGAGCAAGGGCTGCAGCAGGTGGTGAGCATTCAACACACACTGTAACTGCAAGTGATGTTGAACATGCGTTAAGTGAAGCATTAAACGCAGATAATCATGATCACTAGTCTGGATTCAAAATTGGCAGATTTAAACTTGACAAATCTGCCGGTTCTTTATAGAATCCGGCCTCCTTATGCATTCGAAATATTCACAAGAGACAGATCGGAGTTAAGTACAAATGGCTACTATTAATCAGTTAGTAAGAAAGCCTCGTGTGGACGTAAAGAAAAAAAGTAACGTACCTGCACTAGAGTCATGTCCACAAAGACGCGGAGTTTGTACTCGCGTTTATACTACTACACCAAAAAAACCAAACTCAGCTATGCGTAAGGTTGCTCGTGTACGTTTAACTAATGGATTTGAAGTTTCATCATACATTGGTGGTGAAGGTCATAACTTACAAGAACACTCTGTTGTTCTAATTAGAGGTGGTCGTGTTAAAGACTTACCTGGTGTGCGATATCACACAGTGAGAGGTAGTTTAGATACATCAGGTGTTAACGATCGAAAACAAGGTCGTTCCAAGTATGGTACAAAAAAACCAAAAGATAAAAAATAACTGATTGTAGGAAATTGAGATGCCAAGAAGACGAGAAGTACCGAAACGTGAGATTTTGCCAGATCCTAAACACCATAGTGAGCTGCTAGCAAAATTTATCAACGTATTAATGGTCAGTGGTAAAAAATCCACTGCTGAAAAAATTATTTACGGCGCATTAACAGTTCTGGATGAGCGTGTTAAGAAATCAAAAAAATCCGAAGAAGAAACCAATGAATCAACTTCAGGTTCCGTTCTTCGCTATTTCGAAGATGCTCTTAATAACGTACGCCCCAGCGTAGAAGTAAGATCACGACGTGTCGGAGGCGCAACATATCAGGTGCCTGTTGAAGTAAGACATGACCGAAGCATTGCCCTGGGTATGCGTTGGATTGTACAGGCTGCACGTTCACGTGGCGAAAAGGGTATGATGCTTCGCTTAGCCGGTGAATTAATGGACGCCTACGAGAGTAAGGGTTCAGCGGTAAAAAAACGTGAAGATACACATAAAATGGCAAAAGCCAACCAGGCATTTGCACATTTTAGATGGAACTAGGAGAGAGGTAAGCCGTGTCAACTCCATTGAAACTGTATCGGAACATAGGTATTGCCGCACACGTTGATGCTGGAAAAACCACAACTACTGAGCGCATACTGTATTATACAGGCATGTCTCACAAGATTGGTGAAGTACATGACGGTGCTGCGACTATGGATTGGATGGTACAGGAGCAAGAACGCGGAATTACAATTACCTCAGCAGCGACTACATGTTACTGGCCGGGTATGGATAAGCAGTTTGAAGCACACCGCATCAATATTATCGATACTCCCGGACACGTTGATTTTATGATTGAGGTTGAACGCTCCTTACGGGTATTGGATGGTGCAATAGTCGTGTTTGATTCCGTATCCGGAGTCGAGCCTCAGTCAGAAACTGTTTGGCGTCAGGCAAACAAATACGGTGTTCCCAGAATTGTTTTTGTTAACAAAATGGACAGAATTGGGGCAAATTTTCACCGAGTCGTTGCACAAATAAAACAACGTTTGGGATCTAATCCCGTTGTGGTTCAACTACCTATAGGTTCTGAAGAAGAATTCAAAGGGGTCATAGACATCATCAAAATGAAAGCAATTCATTGGGATGAAGAAAACAAAGGAATGACCTTTAAATATATGGATATTCCTGCAGAGCTTAAAGCTGAATGCGAAGAGTATAGAGCGCTTATTATAGAAGCCGCAGCTGAAACAAACGAAGAGCTGATGACTAAATATCTCGAAGGCGAAGCGTTTTCAGAGTTGGAAATTAAAACTGCTTTACGAGAACTTACAGTAACTAACAAAATTGTACCAGTATTTTGTGGCTCAGCCTTCAAAAATAAGGGTGTACAGGCTGTTCTTGATGGCGTGATTGAATATTTGCCTTCGCCTACTGATATTCCTGACATTCAGGGTACAGATGAGCATGGGAACGAAACGCATAGACAAACAAGTAATGATGCTCCCTTCTCGGCTTTGGCATTTAAGATTGCAACAGATCCTTTTGTTGGTACTTTAACTTATTTTAGGGCCTATTCCGGCGTTTTAAAATGTGGCGATACTGTATACAACTCAGTAAAAGGAAAAAAAGAACGTATCGGTCGTTTATTACAAATGCATGCTAACTCTAGGGAAGAAATCAAAGAGGTTAGAGCAGGTGATATCGCTGCTGCTGTTGGTTTAAAAACCGTTACTACAGGTGATACTTTGTGTGATCAGGATCACATAGTCATTCTCGAACGAATGGATTTTCCTGATCCGGTAATTGCAGTTGCAGTTGAACCAAGAACTAAAGCAGATCAGGAAAAAATGGGTATCGCTTTAGGTAAATTAGCACAAGAAGATCCTTCATTCAGGGTGCATACCGATGAAGAATCGGGTCAAACAATAATAGAAGGTATGGGTGAACTTCACCTTGAAATTATTGTTGATCGTATGAAGAGAGAATTTAATGTTGAAGCAAATGTAGGAAAGCCGCAGGTTGCCTACAGGGAAACATTAAAGCAAACAGTAGAGCAAGAAGGTAAGTTTGTAAGACAATCAGGTGGACGAGGACAGTATGGTCATGTCTGGTTGAAAATTGAACCTCAAGAACCTGGTTCAGGTTATGAGTTTGTAAATGCTATCGTAGGTGGTGTAATTCCTAAAGAATTTATCCCCGCAGTAGATAAAGGGGTTCAGGAACAATTACAAAATGGTGTTATTGCTGGTTATCCAGTAGTTGATGTAAAAGTAACTCTATTTGATGGATCATTCCATGAAGTAGATTCCAGTGAAATGGCGTTCAAAATTGCTGGATCTCAGTGCTTCAAGCAAGGTGCTTTAAGAGCCAAGCCAGTTTTGCTTGAGCCAATTATGGCTGTAGAAGTTGTTACTCCTGAAGACTATATGGGCGATGTGATGGGAGACTTAAACAGACGTCGTGGGTTAGTACAGGGAATGGAAGACTCTCCAGCAGGAAAAATTGTAAGAGCAGAAGTTCCACTTGCAGAGATGTTTGGTTATTCAACCGATTTACGTTCTGCTACTCAGGGAAGAGCAACGTATACGATGGAATTTTCTAAGTATGCTGAGGCACCAAACAATATTGCTGAAGCAATTATCAAGAAACAATAAAAAGTTAATGAGGTTATAGAAATGGCGAAGGAAAAATTTGAGCGTAAAAAACCGCACGTAAATGTGGGGACAATTGGTCACGTAGATCATGGTAAAACAACTTTG
>NZ_LNZC01000013.1 GCF_001467535.1 Legionella worsleiensis | reverse complement strand
GCTGCAGGAACAAAACTGAACGTTCCATTGGCATTAATTTGTAGGGTACCCACCCCGGCAATAGTCGCTGTGTCGCCTGCATTATAAGTGGCCGGATCCCCTGCCACGCTAAATTCAGTGACACTCACTGCACCGTCCACGCTGCTCGTTCCGGTCAGCACGTTGCCATTTAATGTGGTGTCTTCTGCCGTACTCAAGACTTCATCCGCATCACTAAAGGCATCATCAACAGCCGTGACGTCTATGCTCAAAGTCGAGGTGTCGCTGCTGCTGCCGTCACTCAAAGTGTAGGTAGCGACTGGAAC
>NZ_LNZC01000012.1:366378-485757 GCF_001467535.1 Legionella worsleiensis | reverse complement strand
TCTTCTTAATGAACCCGCCCCGAAGGCGTGATGCGTATTCTACTGATTTCCGTATCAGTGTCAAATACTTTTTGCATTTTTTTTAAAAAAATATTTCATAGTGCTTTTTGCAAACGCAGCTTGGCAATTCTTCGCTTTCCAACTTGTATTATATATACATGGCCAGAAGGCAATAGCAACGCAGGATCGGAAACCTTATCACCATTAATCTTTACGGCTCCTTGCTTGACCATTCTAATGGACTCTGAAGTACTTGCTGTCAAATCCAACTGTTTTAATAATTGAGCAAGCTGAACTGATTCATCAACAGTTAACGACAATTCTTCCAGATTATCGGGAATGACCCCTTTTTGAAATCGCTCTATAAATTCCTTATGTACTGTGTCAGCCTGATTTTGATCATGAAAACGTGTCACTATCTCTTTAGCAAAATCTATTTTTACGTCTCGTGGATTTAGACCCTCTTCTACATTCTTCTTCAGTTTTTGAATGTCCTGACCTGTCTTGAAAGAGAGAAGATCGATATAACGCCACATCAATTCATCCGAAATCGACATGATTTTACCAAACATATCACCCGCAGGTTCATTAATGCCTATATAATTGTCTAATGACTTGGACATTTTCTTCACCCCATCCAAACCTTCGATCAAAGGCGTCATCATCACAACCTGTGGTTCAAATCCATAATGTTTTTGTAGCTCCCGCCCCATTAACAAATTGAATTTTTGATCTGTTCCACCTAGCTCCACATCTGCTTTTAGTGCTACTGAGTCATAACCTTGCAATAAAGGATATAAAAACTCATGAATGGCTATAGGTTGTCCTGAAGTATAACGTTTATTAAAGTCATCTCGTTCAAGCATTCGTGCTACGGTATGAGTGGACGCCAGACGAATTAAGTCTACGGCATTAAATTTATTGAGCCATTGTGAATTGAACGCTACCGTTGTTTTATCGGGATCAAGAATTTTAAAAACCTGATGTTGATAGGTTTTGGCGTTTTCAATAACTGTTTCCTGGCTTAATGGCATTCGTGTGACATTTTTTCCCGTTGGATCACCAATCATGGCAGTAAAATCACCAATCAAAAAAATCACTTCATGGCCATACTGTTGAAATTGCCTTAATTTGTTTAAGAGTACGGTATGCCCTAAATGCAAATCGGGCGCAGTGGGATCAAATCCCGCTTTAATTTTTAACGGGATGTTTTTTTGTAATTTTTTAGCTAATTCGGGTTGTGGAAGCACTTCCTCACACCCACGCATTAATTCAATTTGGCACTCTGAAATTGTTTCTGACATACACTAAAACCTTTATAAATGATTGACCAATCTTCTCACACCGAGTATCTTAGCCCGGTTAGCAAATTCCTGCTATACCAAATGATGTAATAAAAGATAACTTGTTATACGAAATTGAAAATAATAATACAAACTATCTAAATATGTAGTTATTTTTATTAACTTTATTTAATGGTCACGCATATCGTTCTGAAATGTGATACATTAATCAAAGAACTACAGCATTCACAGGAATGACAGCAGTATAGGCAACCAATGGCAAAAACACCTGATATCTCAAAACGAAACACTGGTAAACCATCAAAGCTATTAACTGCTTTTGCTTTAGTTATTGTTTTTTCACTACCTTATTATTTAGTTAAAAATTTTTCACATCACAAAAAACCTGAATACACACAAAGAACACTGACGCTTCCTAAATTACCGGAAAAAGAAATTATAGAAAAACCGCAGGATATCGTTACTGTTGAACCTAAAGTTATGCCCAAAATCGAGGCAAAAGCACCACCAAAAGTTGCTGTGGTCAGAGACAACGTGTGGCAAACTATAAAACCCCACCAAGGCGACACCATGGGGGCTATTTTCAAAAGACTAGGATTAAGTGCTCAAAATTTGCATGCAGTTCTCGATAAAAATCCTCATGCTAAAACACTCACCAACCTCAAGCTTAACCAGGAAATCAAATTTTTAATAAACAAAAACACACTGGAAAAACTGGTTATTCCCATTAACACCATTCAAACCCTGACTGTATATCGAGTTGGTAACAAATACAGCAATAAAATTGATTCAAAAAAAATGATCAGCAAGGATCTGTATATTACAGCAACAGTAAAAGGTTCACTGTTTACAACAGCTCAGAAATTAAGCATACCAAGTAAGTTAATCCGTCAAATGACAGAAATACTTAATAAAGAAATAGATTTCAGAAAAGGCGTGCGTGCAGGGGATCAGTTTTCAATAGTTTATAATGCGTTTTACATTAACGATAAAATGGTGCAGATTGGCGATATTCAAGCGGTATCCTACACTACTCGTGGCAAAACAGCTCAAGCAGTTCGACATAACAAAGCAAATGGCGACTATGATTACTACACCCCTCAGGGCAGAAGCTTTAAAAAAGCATTTTCCAGGTATCCTATAAAATTTAGTCATATCAGCTCCACTTTTGCGCTTTCAAGAAATCATCCCATATTACATTACAAGAGAGCACATAAAGGAATTGATCTGGCAGCACCCATAGGTACACCAATACAAGCAACCGGTGATGGAGTAATACAAATTATTGACCGGCATAATGGCTACGGCAATATGATTAAAATCAAACATGACGGTACCTACAGCTCCATCTATGGCCATATGCTCAAATTCCAGAAGGGACTATCCAAAGGAAGCAGAGTAAAACGTGGGCAAGTCATCGGTTATGTAGGGCAAACCGGATTGGCAACTGGCCCTCATTGCCATTATGAATTACATGTCAACAACCAGCCTCGAAATCCAACGACTATTGCTCTTCCTACCGCATCACCAATCTCAGGTCGCGAACTGGCTTCATTCAAGGCAAGAGCAGGTACCTTATTGGCTCGCCTAAAATCGATTGAAAAAGTAAATCAAGCATCTCCTGGAAAAAAGAATATTGAGGTAGGTTAAACCCTGTTCAGGTAAATAAATATCGACAGATTAACACCGAAGCAATCACTCCAGAAAAATCCGCTAATAAGCCCACCGGGATTGCATGTCGAGTTCTTCGTATTCCAACCGAACCAAAATAAACAGCTATCACATAAAAAGTAGTTTCTGTACTCCCCATCATGGTTGCTGCCGTTTTAGCTATAAGTGAATCACCCCCATATTGATGAATCAATTCAGCCATAATCCCGACAGACGCACTTCCTGAAAAAGGACGAATCAGAGCAAGCGGCAGAACCTCGGGGGGCATTCCAATTTTGCTCATCAAAGGAGCCAGAAGCTGATTGAGCAGATCAAAAAAGCCCGAAGCTCTTAACATACCGATAGCAACCATCATCGCAATTAGGTAAGGGATAATACTGATACTGGTATCAAATCCCTGTTTTGCTCCTATGATAAACGCATCAAAAACATTTACCTTCCTGATGGCTGCATACAAGGGGATGCCCACAATAAAAAACAAGAACATCCAATTAGAAAATTGATGAGCTAATTCATTCATAAATTGTCTGTCCTTTCCATCTGAAATGGTTTAAGCGTTGCGAAATACCTTACAGCCACTATGGCCACAATGGTTGAAACGGATGTTGCAATCAAGGAGCTAAAAATTACGCTGCTGGGATTGGCATTCCCATTTGCCGCCAAAAAAGCAATTGCCGTAGCAGGAATCAATTGAACGCTGGAGGTATTAATTGCTAAAAAGGTACACATGGAATTCGTCGCTACCGACACATGCTTATTCATAGTCTGTAATTCCTTCATGGCTTGCAAACCAAAAGGAGTGGCTGCATTTACCAAACCCAGCATATTGGCAGCGATATTCATCACTATTGCGCCCATGGCGGGATGATTTGCCGGAACATCTGGAAATAATCGCTTTAAAATAGGTTTAAGAACTTTTCCTAATAGTGAGACCAACCCTGATTCTGTCGCTATAGCCATAATTCCCAGCCATAAAGACATCATTCCCGTCAAGCCAATAGCCAGTTCAAAACCCAGCTTCGCTGAATCCGTTACCGCTTGAACTACTGCGTCTATACGCCCTTGCATAATACCAACAAGTACAGAAATTAATATCATACCTAACCAAATTATATTCAGCATTCTTGCCCCCAAGCCTTAAAAAGGAGTAGCATACAGGCTAAAACCAACTCAACGGATGTAAATCTCTTGATGAAATACACTCCCTCTCCTTTACATTGTTTATTAATTTTTGTTTGCATATTAAGCAGTTATTTCTGTCATGCTATAGACTCGGCAGCAATTGAACAACAAGCCGATGCATCAATTAGAGAACTATATCATAGTCTTGAAAGCATACCGAACGCCAGTATCACAGAGCGCATAGACTGGATTAGCGAACATTTTAAAGGTACCCCTTACATACTGGGTTCTCTAGGAGAAGGGCCAAATGCACGCTATGATCAATTTCCACGTTATCGAGTTGATGGTTTTGACTGTGACACCTACGTCAATACTGTACTTGCACTGGCAGTGGCGAACTCTCTTGAAACCTTTAAACAATGCTTGCAATACACTCGTTATAATGACGGTAAAATCGCCTACATCAATCGCAATCACTTTACTTCTATAGATTGGAATCGTAACAACCAAAACCGAGGCTTAATTAAAGACATCACTCTTTCTATAAAAAACAAACTCAATCAACCCGTAGCTCTCTATACCAAAACAATGATAGACAAACCGGGTTGGTATGCCCATAAAACCAAGGATACAATCAGATGGGTGCATGAAAATAAATCCGAACAAGCTAAATGCCTATCAGAGCTACAAAAGAAAGGCCATAAGCTGAAAGCTACTTTGTCTGTCGTTCCCTACATTCCACTGAACGTATTATTCACAAAAGACGGAACACCGGATCGTGATCTGTTTAATCAAATTCCTTCAGGTTCAATAGTAGAAATAGTCAGAATCAACTGGAATATACGTCATCTGATTGGTACTTCGCTCAATATTTCTCATTTAGGATTTGCGATCAGGAAGAATGACCAACTTTATTTTAGACAGGCTTCATCACAGCATGGAAAAGTAGTTGACGTACCCTTAATTGATTACCTCAATGCAGCGCAAAAGAGCCCTACTATAAAAGGAATAAATATTCAGGTACTGATACCCAAAAAACCAATCACGCATTTTTGCAAAAATTTTAAGTCTGATTTAGTTTCCAAGAAATAAGGCTCCGTTGGATTACTCTATTCTTTAATCCAACAAAACCTTTTTACAACATGACGTGACTACTTGGCTCTATTGTCGTATCAATCTAATATTTTGTACATTAAAATCAGGCTTTTGTGTTGAACGATAAGGGTTGATGTCTATTCCGCCTCGACGAGTATAACGCCCGTATACAGTCAATTCCTGTGGCTTGCACTGTTTCATAATATCAACAAAAATTCGTTCTATACATTGCTCATGAAATTCATTGTGATTACGAAAAGAAACAATATAACGTAACAAACCTTCTTTATTTATTTTAGGGCCTTTATAGTGAATTTGCACACTCCCCCAATCAGGCTGATAGGTCACCAGACAATTGGATTTTAATAAATCGGTATATAAAACCTCTTCCACCTGTTCCTCTTCAACGGTCAGGAAGGAAGGGTCTACCGAGTATACAGAGCAGGAGATATCCAATGAATCAATAGATTCACCATTGAAGGCATTCTGCAGACCTGTTGTATGAGCATTTCCGAGCTGATTAATTCTTACATGTACGTCTGATTTTAAACTGTGACTCAGATCGTTAATGATAGTGTGTTCGACATCAGCTATTGAATCAAAGCGAGTATTATTAAACGTATTAAAATACAGTTTTAATGATTTGGACTCTATAATATTTGGAGAATGACAATCATAAACAATTTCTGCCACAGCAACCACAGGCTTGCCTTTAGAATTAAGCCAGGACACTTCATAATGGTTCCAGGCATCAAATCCCCAAAATGGTAGCTGTTCGGGATTAATCCCTATTTCAAGGCGCTTACCTTCTCGAGGAATAGGAAATAATTTATCGGCATTATAATGTGCCTCATAATCCGATTTCTTACCCAATTCCAATTTCCGATTCTGTTCCAATTCAAATTCCACCAGACAACTCTTATATACATGCAAACTTAATTGCTCTAAAAAGATACATTATACAACAAGGAACAACATATCGTAATAGCCAAGGGGGGAAGAAAAGAAACAAGGTTTTAAAGTTTATATTACGATAGTCGTTTTTAGTTTAAAGTCTATTTTTACGATTACCAGTCTTAATGGATTTAATAAGCCCCCTCCAGTAAGGAGCGAAGAGGGCTTGTCTTTTAGCGTTTCTCGATGATTCAATACATCGTCAACTGATATTTTTCGGTGATTTTCGGGCGTGGCACGGTTTCCGAAAATTCATAAAGCATACGCAGACTGGTGCTAACTTTTTGAAAAGGTGGGCGGTATCGCTCTGAACACTGGCGAAATGCTCCCTCCGGAGAAATATCCGTCGACAACGCACCACCGTGTGCACGAATGAGGTCAATAGCATAAGAAATCATTTGAAAATAACATGCTTGTTGAGACTCATTGGGAGCAGAGAGAGCACGACACATCTCCATTGCACGCTCAAATTCCTGCGGTGTGTAGCATCGAGGCAAATCGAGTTTGTGTGCCACCGTCAGGATACGATGGATAAAATTGCGATGGTGTCTTTCATTAATATCAGGATGGTCGTTCTTGATATCAGGCCCCTGTTCATAGTGAGGGTTTCCCATCCAACGTACGACATGCAACAAGCGTTCATGCATGCCCTCATCGAGGGCGTGCGGGGCATATTTGTTTAAAAAGTCGCTAAGATTCTGCATACTCACCAACCTGAATTCATCATAGCGCAAAAGATTTTCCCGTGCTGCAATTTCGCTTTCCCGACCGGTAATGCTGTAGGCTGCGGCAACACGCATCCAGTCACATTCCTCTGGAGTCACGCTTTGACAGTAACGCTGAAACTCAACTTCACGGGCGTGGTGCGCAAAATAATCAATCACGACATCGACTAATGACATCATGCGGTATGTATGAGCCAGACCATGATTTGGCCTTTGCACACTAACACCCTCAAGGATTATTTGATGCTCCGCATCCTGATAAGCATGGCGCAAATGATTGCGATAAGCTTCAGCAAGTGCAAATGACGACCAGTAGCTTCCGCCAGGTTGTACACCAGGGCTATTGATTTCCCTTGCAAAAAAACGCCCGGCTGCATCCCTGGTGTAGAGAAATGTGGTTCCCGCAGGGATGAGAATCTCTCCTTCGGTACTATTCATAACAGGTCTTAACGAGCAATCTGTTTCAAGCTTTGTCCGCACGGTA
This sequence comes from Legionella worsleiensis, assembly GCF_001467535.1. Taxonomy (GTDB): domain Bacteria; phylum Pseudomonadota; class Gammaproteobacteria; order Legionellales; family Legionellaceae; genus Legionella; species Legionella worsleiensis. The sequence goes on along the minus strand of NZ_LNZC01000012.1, from coordinate 478,402 downwards.
CCGTGATTATGAAAATACGAGGAGCCCTCCTGGAAAATACTAAAGCTTGTCACAGAAGGCATAAAACTGGGATTGGCCAAACGACGCATAGCAATATCCGCATCTCCACGTGTGCTGACAGCTTTTAAATTTTCACCCCTATCAACCAGCCCATACCTTGGAAACAGTAAATGCAAGTTGTTGAATCCTTGAATAACCTTGTGATATTCATCCCGGTCAATCACCGCTGTTTCAACAGCAGATCGCAGTATAGCTTCGTAGGATGCCTGGTCTGTCTTCAATGTCTCAATGGTCTCGGCATTCAATTCGCCTCGCGCCAAAAGAACCCGCTCCAGTATCTGACGCTCTTCCAAGCTGATTAACACTTTGGGTAACTGAGCGGCTGACCAGTTGACCAGACTGCCACACAGAAAGTTAGCCATCAGGTTTGCGTGGCCATCTGCCGGACTTATCCATACATATCGTGAATTTGAATCCTGAGGCTCCCCGCGAAATAGACGATTCATGTTTTTATATTTATTAGAGACATACTTTGCCAATGCATTCTGAGCCGTTTCGGGAAGCCTGTCGACAATACTTTTTAAAACGCCATCACCGGATTTCAGGCTGAAATCGTTGCTCAATCCTTGAATCGTTTCACCAAGGCGCATAACTTGAGCCTCAGTAAGTTCGATATGATTGAAATTCGCCTCTCGCAACAGACCACCAAGGTAAATATCGGGCTCTACACCAAATTGCAAAACATAACCAAGCGAGTCATCGTAACGCATTTGGGCCTGCTCAATATCCTCTGGCGTGCTTAGCCGAACCAAAATCGCCTCAAGGGCCAGTGTGGCGTCAGATTTGTTCAACGGCCCCTCGGTAATAGAGAATTCAGTATCCATTGTGTCCGATATCCGTGCGAGAATTTTTTCACGTTGAGCGTTGTATCCTTCCTGTTCAGGCATAAGAAGTGGATGAGCGTCTGAAATAAGGTTACGAAGAGCCATCATCACTTTTGTCATGAGATAGTGAGAACACGCTAAGGGTTTATTACCTGAAAAAAATGCCTCATATAAGTAGTGGTGATAGACGATACTGGCCCCACAAATGCGAAACCAGTGCAACAAGGGAGTAATCCTGTCAGGCCTGTCCATTATCGCTTCAAAATAACTGCGGTGTTCGGGGAGCCTGGCACCAGAAGCCGTTATCAGACGAAGATGCTTTTGCAGCCTGTATACATTCTCAGCTTGTTCAATAACCAGTTCAAAAAGTCGCCGGTCTTCAGGCAGACGAGCACCTACGGCTATTAATCCGCAAAGAGGTGCTGTTAAATTGAGGGCATTCGCTTCCTCGTCAATAAGAGCCTCAAAAAGGGTCTGATCTTCAGGCAGGCGGGCACCGGCAGTGATTAATGCCCGCAACCCAGGTTTCAGGAGCAAGACATCTTGTGCCTGCTTGAGAATGGGCTCAAAAAACTCCTGTTTTTCGGCTAAATAAATATCTGATTCGGTCTGGGGAATACAGGGAACTTCAAGGCTTTCCATATCTTGTGCCTGTTGAATAACCGCTTCAAATAGCGCCTGGTGCTCAGGCAGGATGGCCCCTGCAATGATCAGGGAGTAAATCCGAGTGGTAAGGTTCACTGCATGCGCAGCCCTGGGTATAAGCGCTTGAAAAAGTGCCTCGTCTGTAGGCAGAATGGCTCCTGCAGTAATCAATAATCTAATCGGTTCCTGCAGCTTGTCTGCATATTCTGCCTCATTGATAACCTCTTCAAAAAGGGCGCTGTTTTCGAAAACACTTGCACCTAAGCTACCTAATGAAGCAAACGCGACAACCAGCTTGTCTGCATATTTTGACTGCTCGATAAGCGCTTCAAATAGTGCCCCGTGTGAGAGAGCGCTGGCACCAGCCTGCATTAAAGCGGCTAATGCCGCCTGAAGCCCGCGGCCATATTGTGCATGATGGATAACACGTTCAAAAAGGGACGGGTGTTCATGCAATGTGGCGCCTGCATCCAGCAGTGCCTGAAATGAGGATTCAAGTCCCGATGCATATCTTGCCTGCTGGATAACTTTTTGAAATAGCTCCTGGTGAGTTGCAAGGCTTGCCCCTGCCCTCTCTAGTCCTGCAAATGCGACTTTCAATGCCTCTGCATATGCGAGGGGATAATGATACCCAAATTCCTGCCAACTGGCTGAAGCGACTGCTTGTTGGCTTATTAACTCAAAAAGTATCCGGTTTTCAGGAAGCTGAACCCGCATACCATATAACAAATCAACCCCGGCTTTCAATTTGTCCGTATATTGTGCTTGATCGATAAACAGTTCAAAAAGCGACCGCTCTTGAGGAAAGCGGGCCCCTGCGTCGTATAATGCCCGTAAAGCGCTTTTCAGGTGGTCTGCGAGCAGCGTCTTTCGAATAAGTGCCCGAAAAAGGGACTCATCTGCAGGGAGGCTCGCACCTATTTCGTACATCACAGCATAGAGGTCTTCGAGCGGTTGAGCGAAAGAAGCTTGATGCATCAATCGTTCAAAAATGGATTGACAGTCAGGCAAGCTTGCTCCTACAGCTTTTAAGGCGGGATAATCACTTTGCTTCAGGGCATCACTATCAATTACTTCATTTTGAAGTGGGGAGGCATTGGTGAGGAGTTCATTATCATCATCTTCACCAAGCTTATTTGCATCAAACGTGTCATTTGGGACGGCATTGAGGTAGTCCAGGCTATCAGAATAGACTTCATCCGCTTGTGCTGATTGGATTTTGATATCGTTATTATCGGGCATAACAAAGCTCACCAATTGATCAATATGAAAATTATTATATCACGGATCGGAATTGGTCGACAATTAAACATGATGTGATTTAATTGACTTGGACAGTATGGTTAAAAGATAGTGTGTTCAATTTGAGATAAAAGCCAATGAGATCTAATCATTAATAATTTTTTAAATTTCTAATACAGGATCCGCTGGTATTCATATTTTAAAACGTATAAGGGGTCAGATCTTGCCCTTTGCTGATCCAATTCAAATTCCATAAAATTTCTCTTTACTTAATATGCGCTCAATTGACTTAAAAAAAAACATTATACATGAAAACAATGCATATGATAAAAAGTAAGATGACCTAAAAATAACCCGAACGTGAGCATTAGCCCTGCTCGGCAGTTATTACACAGGGATTAAATGCGGCTCTAGGGGCGCATCTGGTCCTTATTATCCTGTAGAAGGATACCAGCTCCGAAACCAGCTCCGAATGCAGCAGCAGCGGTGACGAAAAATCCTAAGCTCATCAGCAAAACTGAAGAATAAGACTCTGATTTGGGGGAAGTGCACTTAGGAGGTGAAAATGGCTCATCGGTCTTTGCCGATATACTGGAATCATGGATAACTCCCATTTCTTCGGCAATAAGCGCAGCTTCAAATTGCTCTCCTGAATATACACGATGCACTGTAATAGTCCTGTTGGTAATGGCTCGAGCAGGCGTACTTCGTTGTAAGGCCAGTTGCGAGTTTCTGGGAATATATCCCAACGTACTTGGCACCCCACAATCAGCATCACCGCATTCAATGTGCGAACACACTCCCTCATAAAAATGTAGAGGCTCCTCCTCCTCAATCCAGCTATTGCTCAACATAAATGCCCTAAGCTGGGTGAGTTGTCCCGTTTTCCAATCATGACTTAAGGTAATTAACGATCTGTCTTTAAGTGTAGGATTAATGTATGAAATCAAAATAGGCCGGCTCTCACCCTCAACCTGGTACACTGCGATCAAGTTTTTTTCTTCTGGTATCGTTAAATTGGTGTCGACTCTTTTAAGCTCTCTTCCAAGAATATAAGCCAAATATCCAGCAATATAATCTGGATAACTGTGAAAAGTTACAATAGCGCTGGTATAGTGATCATCATGTAAAAACCATGCGGCAACATTGGTTTTTAGTAATGCCGGGGCATCTCTCTTACCGCATTCATAGTCAGATTGATTGAAATTAAAATGTAATATTGGTTCGTGTTTTCTGCGTTCATCGCAATCAACGACCCGATTTTTGAAATAATAAAACGTTGGTTTTCGACATAAAGTATGATCAAATCCAAATAATGCAACTCTATACTTATTACGATTAGTCATTGAAATCATCCATCAAGCTCACCTCTCCATTGCAATCCATCATATAACGACTGCTATCAACACGTCCATATTCCAATGATAAAAAGAAGAGATGTGCTCTTTGCATGGAGTTGACTGAAGAACGATGATGTTGAATATCCATTCAAAACTGGATTAGTGGTTTTTACAACAGAACATTAACCAATAGTTTATGAAGTATTTTTTAATCGCCAGACAGAGTTTTAATGTTTCATGTATATCAAAGATGCCTCGGGCAAGCCGAGGCATAAAACGTGGGCTGAAGTGTTAACGAACTCTATTTAAACTCAGCAGCATTTTTTTTCGCATCATTGACCAAACCTAACATTGCTTGTTCAATAATATGAAAAGACTGTTGCATATAATCCAAAGCCTTGTGGCCATTTTCAACTGCCATGTTAATTTGTTTTTCAAGAATTTCTTCAGGCTTTTTAACATGAGCCAGTTCATCAGGCTTAAGATAGCTCAGGCCTTGTAGAGTCTTAACATTAAGTTCTGCGATTGCTTGAAAAGGCTCTTGTAATTTTTTAGCCATTTCGCTCCATTTTTCAAAATTTGCCTGGTTCATGATATTCTCCAATATGTTGCACTGCACAATTTAATAATAGACCTTGTTTTTCATAGGTGTCAATAGAAAATCAAAAAAAATTTTGCACTGCACCATTGTATTACCCTTTAAACAACTGTTGCCATTGCTGCAACGCCTGCTGGATTTGTTTATTCCAGGTTTCTGTTGCTTGTTGATAGGGGTTATTTTGCAAGGGCTTATCCATAGTCTGAAAAAGATGTTCCATCATACTTTTTAAAGACACATGCATGGGGTGATTTGCCAACACGATGATTTGCCGCAATATTTGAGGAGATAGAAACTGGGTAGGCCCCGCTTCCATCTCAACTATAATTTGCAGCAACACCGAGTTAGTCAAATCCTTACCCGTCTCTGAATCCTCAATCGTGAATTCAATTCCCTCCACTACATAACTCTGAAGCTGTTCCTGAGTAATGTACTGGCTGGTTTCAGTATCATAAAGTCGACGATTTTTATATTTTTTAATTAAACGGGCCATAAAAACTCTCAAAGGTAAATTACATCCTAGTTTAATACATATGTAACCCACCGTTAACACTGAGATTTGCACCTGTTATATAACGGCTTTTTTCACTGATTAAAAACTCTATAGCCCATGCAATTTCCTGGGGATCAGCCAATCTTTTTGCCGGTATTAAGTCTATGATACTCGCTAAAATATCAGGTCTGATTCCTTGCATTAATCGTGTATTGACATATCCTGGCGATATGCTGTTCACCGTGATGTTTTTGCTCATTAACTCTTGAGCCAGACTTTTGGTAAAACCATAGACCCCGGCTTTAGATGCGGCATAATTAGCCTGGGAGAATTGTCCCTTTTGAGCATTCACTGACGATACATTAACAATACGACCCGAAGCCTGAGCTTTCATACTGTCAACAACCTGCCGCGTCACATTAAACATACCATCAAGATTAACCCGTAATACCTCATCCCATTGTTGTTTGGTCATTTTGGTAAATACCGCATCTCGAGTAATGCCGGCATTATTAATTAATGCATCAACAGCACCCAATTCTTTGATAATGACACTGATAACTTCCTGGCATTGATCAAAATCAGTAACGTCCATATGCCTAAAAGTTATATTTTTATATCCTTCATCCCTTAATTCTTTTATCCAGGCGTTTCCTCTGTCATCGGAAACAAGATCAAGTGCAACAACATGCTTATAAGTGGCATCCAATTGCTTGGCAACCGCCGTTCCAATATCACCAGTTCCACCGGTAATTAATACAACATTATTATTTTGCATGAAATTCTCTGTTTAATTGATAAAATCGGCTCAAAAAGTACGTATGTGACTCTAGCAAAATACTCCAATAATTTGCAGTACCTGCCAGAATTCAATTACATATATTGGCCGCCATTAACGTCGAGATTTGCGCCAGTAATAAAGCCGCTATCAGGCGAAGACAAAAAAGCCACTGCATCTGCCACTTCTTTTGGATATCCTAGTCGACCAACCGGAATATTTGCAATAATGGAGTTCAGTACGTCTTCTTTGACCGATGCCAGCATAGGCGTTTCAATATACCCTGGCGAAATGGTGTTGACTGTAATCCCTTTGCTTGCCACTTCTAATGCAAGACTTTTGGTAAACCCAAACAATGCCGCTTTAGTTGACGCATAATTACATTGACCAAATTGACCTTTTCGTCCGTTAATGGACGAAATACTGATGATGCGACCAAATCCTTTGTCCAACATCATAGGGATGACATTACGGGTCATATTAAAAACACTGGTGAGATTGGCATCTAATACACTTTGCCATTGCTGTGGGGTCATTTTTCTTAAACTGGAGTCTTGGGTAACGCCGGCATTATTTACCAGAACATCAATGCGACCATACCGTTCCATTATTAAATTGGTTATTTTTTCACAATCACTGTATTGGGCAATATCACCGTAAACGATATCAATATCATACCCTAATTGTTTTTGTTCCGTTTGCCATTGTTTTGCTTCTTCATGGCGCCCGTCTTTAAAATAACACGCAATAACCTTGAAATCCGCTGACAAGCGTTGACTTATTGCAGATCCTATCCCTCCGGTTCCTCCGGTCACAACAGCTATCATTTGTTCCATAACAACTCCCTGTTTTGAAATGATTACTGAACTTATTACTACAATGTAAATTCCTTCACTTGTCAATCCTGTACTTTCTAAATCAGATCTGTCCGCAAAATTAAATACAAAGTCAATAAACCATAGACCACACCATAAAAAAAAGCGAATTAAAAAAATGACGCTGTATTTTGAGACTAACCTACGACACTAACTAATTGAATTCCTACTCTTTTTGTAACTCTCCACCTCATCCCAAGCGCAGCGAGGGATGACGTGGGGGGGTACCTCTTTTTTAGAAAAAAAATGAAGAAAGAAAACATATTTAGGATTGAAGATACTTCAGGATGAGAGATATATTAGACCTTGAATGGAACACAAACTGCATTAATGCATGATGTTTACTTTATGAGGACACTATGATCAACAAATTACTCTGCACCACGCTTTCACTTAGCACACTAATAATCCCCTTCCACGCATATGCCAATGACGATTCGTGCGAAATCCAGATTGCCGTATCAAGCCCACCCATTCAACCGGATCAGAATGTTGCTTTTAATATCACTAATGACAATGGTCTGAGTAAATCAATCATTCTTCAAGGTGGAAGTTCACCAAAGATCATTGGAAAATTAACCTGCTCTCCCATGCCGTATACTGTAAGTGCCACTTTGTTCAATACTCTGCCGAATACACCAGTCATAAATGGCGCTCAGATTGGTCAATGCACACTCAAAGCAGGCAACATATCTTTAAATGGTTCCAATAACAGTGTGTCGGTTGTTTTTCCTAATGATTTTATATGTAATTCGTAGAAGGTCAGAATAAACTAGTTGTTTGCTTTATTAGTTGTCACAGTAAATGTGTTTTTGATTCAAGAAAGATTGAAGAGTGTGGATAAAAAAACCACACTCTCATATGATAACTACTTGCCATAAACAGGCACATATCCTTTTAACTGCTGAGCAAATTGCCTCAACACATCAAGACCTGATTCTTCAGCCTGACGGCACCATTGTTGCAGTGCATCGATTAATTCTTTTTGTGATGAGGCTGTTTTCATCCAGACATTCTGCAACGATTTTTTGTAACTGTATACGATACGTAATTGCTCTCGAGCTTCCAAAAGCCTCTCTAATCGTGTTTTGGCTTTAGTCGTCAGCAACATGTCGTCACGGCGAAGTAATTTGCCTGCTCGTTGAAACAGCTTTCTGTCCTCCTTGGACTCAACGCTTTGGCTCTTCTCTTGCTTGAGTATAGGTCTTATTACTTCTTTGTAATAATTGGACATCACTTGAAAACGATTGGAAATGACTGCCTTAACGGTGTCAATATCTACCTGCAGTTTTCCTTCTGCCCTAGCGAGTTTAGGCGGTAATTTTTTAACTTTAGCTAAACCGAAGAATGACAGAATGCAAATATACATCCATCCTAAATCAAATTCCCACCACTTAACCGAAAATTTGGCTGATGATGCGAAAGTATGGTGATTGTTGTGCAGCTCTTCGCCACCTATCCAAAATCCCCAGGGAATAATATTGGTTGCAGCATCCAGACACTCAAAATTTCTGTATCCCCAATGATGGCCTATACCGTTGATAACCCCTGCAGCAAACAATGGGATCCACATCATTTGAATGGCCCAAACGGTTAATCCAGGAACACCAAATAAAAATAAATCAATAACTAACATCAGCAAGATACCCTTAGCTGAATGGCGAGAATAAACATGACGTTCCAACCAGTCATTTGGAGTACCATGAGCGTATTTCGCAACCATCTCTTTATCCTTGCGTGCTGCACGGTAAAGCTCAGCTCCTTGCCAAAATACTTTCTTAATGCCTAAAACCACTGGACTGTGAGGGTCGCCCTCAACATCGGTAGTTGCATGATGCTTTCTATGGATGGCTACCCAATCAGCGGTAACCATGCCAGTAGTTAACCACAGCCAAAAACGAAAAAAATGACTGACTACTGGATGCAATGTTAACGCTCGGTGCGTTTGATTGCGATGAAGATAAATGGTCACTGCAGCTATAGTTATTTGCGTTAACACGACAGTTGCAAGAACATATCCCCAGAAAGACAGGTTTAAAAATCCGAACACCATAAAGACCCCGCTTTATATAAAATTGGTAACAAAAAAATAGAGCATCTCCCTTTGGGATGCAATAGTTTCATAACATTATATCCATATAGTACAATGATAACACATTTTTCATGATAACATTGCATCATTTAACGATGTAACCGATAATTGAGATCTCACTTTCTTCTGGAATAAGCCATGAACGATAAATTAAAACAGATTTTGGAACAGATAGCCCCGTTTATTATCATAGGCGTTGGGATTGCTGTTTTTATTGGCTTATTGTTTATGTTCTTTTATGTTGCTGTTTGGGGCGTGCTCATCGGCGGCGCTTTATATCTGGCAGCCCTGGCAAGAAACTACTTTTTTCCTCCTAAACCTACGGACACCGAATCAGGACGGATTATTGAGCATGATGATAAAAAATAATGCCTGAATTACCAGAGGTTGAGACGACAAAACAGGGAATATTACCCCACCTGGAAGGTCAAATAATTAAAGGCGCACACGTACGTAACGCCTCACTGCGCTTGCCTGTTCCTGCTCAAATGAATGAATGGTGTCTTGGGAAAAAAATTCTCACTGTCACCCGAAGAGCGAAATATCTAATTATTCATTTAAACGAGGGCTACCTGCTCATCCATCTGGGTATGTCAGGTCATTTAAGAGTAGTTCCTGAGGGAACCCAAGCACAAAAACATGATCACATCGATATTAGCCTCACCAATGGATTCATGCTCCGCTATTGTGATCCTCGACGATTTGGACTGTTCGTTTATACAGAAGATAACCCGCATCAACATAGTCTTCTGAGCCATTTGGGCCCCGAGCCCTTGAGTGAAGATTTTAATCCTGAGTATTTGTCGAACAAAGCGCAAAATAAGAATCAACCGGTTAAATCATTCATCATGAATAACGACACCGTTGTTGGTGTTGGTAATATTTACGCCAGCGAAAGTCTCTTTCTAACGGGTTTACATCCCTTGACACCGGCTAAAAATCTCTCAAAACCCCAGATAAATGATTTAACCGCCCACATAAAAAAAATACTGCACTCAGCAATAACTGCGGGGGGTACTACATTAAAAGATTTTTATGCTTTCGATGGCAAACCAGGTTATTTCAGGATATCACTGCAAGTCTATGGTCGAAAAAAACAAACCTGTTACCGCTGTTCCTCTCTCATAGACAGCATACTGATAGCGGGTCGCCAGTCGGCATTTTGTCCGCAATGCCAACCACTAGTCGTCCTCCCTGAATAACTGGATTAATAAATTACAATATATCAAATATTAGATCATTTGTTTTCTATTCTGTATAATCACTTCGATTTAAAACTTTCACAAGGTTATTCCAGTGCTTCATATCAATGCAAGAATTCACGAAACATCTCGCTATCAAGACAACGGGATTGTTTATCGCCCGGATTTTATCATTTACGATATGGATCTAAACCAATACCGCAGATTTTGGGACAAAATAAAAAAACATCCCAAAAATCAACTCTATACGGATGGAATACACGTACGGCCTGTCAACTGGTTACAATCCCTTTTTCAATCCTTTAAAGGATGGCTGGGTTTTGAAAATCATTGTCAGGCAGACAAAGTTGAATTGGCTTTAGCTAAAATTGCCTACTCCGGTTACCTGAAAAATATTCATCAGGAATACCCTCTACACTCTAACCCACCCATTATTTCAGCCCAATTTGAAAAGCTGATTAATTCCCCACGAACAAACGAATGCTCTGCGCAATTACAAAAAATGCTGATGGATTATTATGCAAACGACTTCATAAAACAACCAGTAGGTCTTACTCCCTATGTTGCTTTCGGCCAAACATTTAACGAACAAAATTTGGAATATTTACTCCCTACCGTTGATCCTCAAGATGAAGTAGTCATAACGAAAGCGATTCAATCCATGAACTATAAATATCGCCCCGACCTTGCACAGCGTTTAAAAGACAGTCGTTTTAATTCAGTGTATGCAAGACATCTGGTACAAAGAAATGAATTTCAGCATGCCTTATGCTGGGACGAGGACATCAAATATGTTTTTCCGGAAGAGTACATAATCTACTTCATCTACCACAAAAAGGTCATCGGTAATGCATTAAAATGGGCAATTGATCTCATGGTCTGTATATTCGTATCGTCAGACCGTGAAAAGCAAATGGAATTAATTACATACATTAAAAAAAATTTAACTCTCGCAGAGCAACTGCACCATATGCCCCCCCATTCTGAATTAACGCAAAACCTTGCCCAAAGTTATTTGGAAGATGCAAAAAAAGAACATAATAAATATTCTTTAAATAAATTAATTTTCGGATCACAGGCTATCCCTTTGCTGACCCACGCTACTGGTCTGGTTCCTGATATTCTGGACAAAGACCACTCGCTCCAAAACATCACCTTGATTAATCTATGGCGCAATCATCAGTTAGATCAGGCAATAAAAGACGGTAACTTCGGTATTGCCAAGGTGCTTTTTGAATCGCATCAGGATACAGTATTCGATACCAATAACCTCTATGCCTTAAAACAAGCCTATCTTCTCGAATACACAAAAAATCAATCTTTAGCCCAAAAAGAACTGCTGCAAAAAAATTACCCACAAGTCATTCAGGTAGCCAAACGTAATATACAACTGTCTAAACAAATTGCTCGCATCACCCCCGAAGATAATCCGCTAATGACATCGGTCATAGATTATGTCAATTGGATACTTAAGATTGATAAAAAAGAGCATCCTGAAGCTAAAGATGCAGCACTTGCAACTCTGGAAGAAGCACAAAATCTTTTAAAAAAGCATAGGTTAATGAATAATTCACCAAACTGTCTTCACACTGTGAATCAATTGTTGCTGCGCAAGATTGAGTGCCTCATGGAACACATCAAAGTTCCCAGTAATTTTTTATCCATACGCAAGGAAATCCTCCCCCAGATCACCAAACCACTTGAGCAATTACACATAAATCTCGACACATTCATCAAACTTAATGAGTCCAATCCTACAAACGAGATTAAACCCGTGCTGGGAAAAATCTATTACATCAAGGGAGATGTGCTCCATTTTTATAACAACGATCTCAAAAATGCGCTTTCCTTTTTTAAGAGAGCAGCGGACATTATGCCTAAAAATTCTTATTACAGATTACGTTACTTTGAGCTTACTCAAGATGACAGGCGCCATAAAGTACGGGATGAAATAAAACAGACCTCAGCACTGTACTCAGGATGGCTGGAGGAACGATGGAATCATAAACGCTTTATGTCTGATAATTTTGACATTCATGTCCCCCAGACTCAAGCGACTACTCAAGGTATTTTATCCCGCATCACAGGTTTTTTTAACGGTTGATTGGAGCTAAAGCGATCAAAATATCCAGTTGATTAATTCATCTAGGCAATCTAATTCGCTTGCTGTATGATTACTCACCAATCAAACAAATATGATGACAATGAAAATAAGCCGATTGAGAACTGCCTGGATAGTTCTTGCACTGTTCTATTATACAAGTGCTGTAAGTGTACGCTCCATATTTAAATATTACTTTAGTACGCCTACCAGACCCTGGGTAGACAAAAATATTCATCGCTGGATAGATCAGCTCCTCAACAAAGTCAAAGTAGACTACAAAGTCGTCAATGAATTTAACGTGCAACCACAACCCGGTGAAGCAACCATTTTAATGTGCAACCACTCCAGCGCTTATGACATCCCACTGGGATTTAAAGCGTTTCCACAAAACTCCATTCGAATGTTAGCCAAAAAAGAATTGTCCCGTGTACCGTTACTTGGCAAGGGCATGAAAGCCGCAGAATTTCCTTTCGTAGACAGAAAAAACAGATATCAGGCAATCAAAGATCTGGAATATGCCAAGCAACTTATGGAAAGCGGCATTATCATCTGGATTGCTCCGGAGGGCACCCGCTCAAAAGATGGCAAACTCGCCCCATTTAAAAAGGGCGCATTTATTACCGCCATCCAGGCACGAGCAACGATAATACCTATTGGTATAAGAGGCGCATTTGATATTCTCCCTGCTCGTTCTTTTCAGATCAATCTGAATCAAAAAGCAGAAATTCATATTGGAAAACCAATAAAAGCGGCAGACTATACCATTGAAACTAAAGAAGAACTGATTCAAAAAACCTATCAGGCCATTAAAATATTGACCGGAGAGGAAAAAAATCAATAACTGATTCCATAGCCTTTAGGAGTGGATGCCACCTTTGCAGCCAAACCAATGCCTCTGGGATCGGAGGCAACAGTTAACAGATTACGCTCTTTATCCCAGGTAATTGCTTGCATATCTCCGTAATTTTGTTCTAATGGCATTAACCGATAACCCATCGCCTTCAACCCATCCTGGATAATTTTTGGAAAAGCATCAGGCTCAAACTGCAGCAAATCGGGCAAATATTGATGATGAAAGCGCATGGCTGAAACCATGCTGATTGCTCCATATCCCTCGTTAAAAAGTAAAGAGGCTAACAAAACCATAGTCGGAATTCTGCTTCCTCCAGGGGTACCCAGGATGGCAATACGATCAGGCAACTCAAGAAAGGTAGGCGTCATACTGGATAAAGGTCTTTTACCTGGCATTATTGCGTTTTTATCGCTTCCTACTATGCCAAACACATTCTCAACTCCGGTTTTATTTGAAAAATCATCCATTTCATCATTGAGCAGCACCCCTGTTCCTTCTGCAACGACACTGGAACCAAAAATGTAATGTACCGTCATTGTTGCAGCAACCCGGTTTCCTTCAGCATCAATAATTGAAAAATGAGTAGTCGTTGTACTGGCTTGTGACGCAGTACTTTCCCCTTTTAAAGCCTTGCTCGAGATAGGCTTATCAGGAGTAATTAACGTGCTTAAATACTTTGCGTTCTCTGCACTGATTAATTTATCCACTGGAACCGTTACATAATCAGGATCGCCTAAAAATTGATCCCGTTGCCAATAGGTTAATCGCATGGATTCAACCACACAGTGAACCCATTGAATTTTATTGTAAGCAGGAAGAGGAAAATAGCTCAAAATATTAAGCATGGTTAATAATGCGATTCCGCCCGCCGATGGCGGAGGAGCGGTAATGATTAACATATTATGATAAGCCCCAATTAAAGGCTCTCTGACTTTAATCGTGTATTCAGCCAAATCAGCAAGAGTCCAAATTCCTCCTGCAGCGTTAACTCCCTGAACCAAACGTTGCGCTGTTTCGCCCTGATAAAATCCTTTTTCACCGCGTTGAGCGATAAGCATTAAGGTATTTGCCAAATCAGTTTGCACCAAAGTATCGCCAAGAGCATAAGGTTGACCATTTTTCAGAAAAACAGCAGCACTTGCAGGATATTTTTTTAGTTGTTCCATTCTGTCGTTCATTGTTGAAAATGCAATAAATCGCTCATCAACAAGAAAGCCCTCTTTTGCCAGCTTAATCGCTGGTGCCAAAGTTTTGGTCAATGGTAAACGACCGAAATGTTTTGCAATATAGACCAGTGCAGCAGGCTCACCTGGTATGGCTGCTGCAAGCCCACCATTTAACGATAATCTGGGTTTAACCTTTCCTTCACTATCCAGAAACATATTCCTGGATGCAGCCTTGGGAGCAGTCTCTCGAGCGTCTATAAACACATTTTTGTGGGTTTTTTCTTCATGCAATAACCAAAATCCGCCTCCCCCTAAGCCAGAATGATAAGGTTCAACAACAGCAAGAGCGGCAGTAACCGCCACGGCTGCGTCAAAAGCATTTCCACCGGCAGCCAGAATCTCAAGTCCCGCATTGGTAGCTAGAGGATGAGCACTCGCTATGGCGTAGCCAGGAGGTTGACTGGATATAGAATAAGCATATATGGGGTAGGTGCTGACAATAAAAAAAAGTACACGATTACACCAACTTAACATCCGTTTCATCTCGTCTCTTGTTTAATTCGGTAACAACGCAGGGAGGGACAAATTGAGAAACATCGCCATTAAGGGCTGCGATTTCTCGTACCAGGGTAGATGATATAAACATTAGATTCTCAGAAGGTGTTAAAAATAAAGTCTCCACTTTTTTTGAGAGTTTTCTATTCATTCCGGCTAATTGAAATTCGTATTCAAAGTCAGATACCGCACGTAAACCCCGTAAAATTATGCTTGCATTTTGTTCAATAACGAAATCAATTAAGAGATTATCAAAGCCAACGACCTTAACTCCTGGTATGTGCCCAACGGCCTCTTCAAGCAGGCGAATTCGAGTTTCCAAAGCAAGATAAGGCCTTTTCATTTTATTACTGGCTACGGCTACTGTGAGTTCCGGAAAAATGCGTGCAGCACGGGAAATTATATCGACATGGCCGTTAGTCACTGGATCAAATGTGCCTGGATATATTGCTTTATTTTTCATATTTATTAACATCGATTGCATATAAACGCAGTCTAGCGTATTGTTAATTGAAAAACTATAGAAATGGAATTTGAGGTGAGCAATGAATGCATTAAAACGCTGTGCAATCGTATCTGTCTGTTTACTTACCGCTTGTGCTCCCCCCCGTCCTGCGGAAGACCTGCCAATAAATAAGGTAGTCCCACTGGCAGAGCGCAAAGCAGAAACCGCAACCATCTCATCATGGAATATTAAAGGTGCTTTAGCTGCTAAAAGTAAAACAAAAGGATGGTCAGCTACCATGAACTGGGTGCAACATGGCCCCGGCTCCTATCAAATACGCTTGATGGGTCCCTTGGGCGGTGGTACGGTGCTGATTAATAAAAGCGGCGGCACGGTAACCTTCCAGGATGGTTCTAAAACATCAACGTCCAATAATGCGGATGAATTACTCTTTAAACAAACAGGTATTCGCTTGCCCGTAAATAATCTGTACTATTGGGTTAGAGGATTGCCTGCTCCCGGTGGCGTGCAAACAGAGCAACACGATAAATACAACCACCTGACTCAATTAAGACAAAGTGGCTATACCATTAATTTCACCAAGTATACTTCGGTCAAAGGTATCGATTTACCCAGTATGATCCGCCTTGAAGGAAACGGGGTGATGATTAAGGTCATTATCAAAAACTGGTCTGTTTCTGCATGAAATGTTCTGTTGCCTGCTCAAATAAAATAGCTTAGCAGGCAACAGGAGTTATTCAGGAACAGAAAATTTTACGGTGATGTATTTTAAAAGGCTTTAGAATACAAATTTAGTAAATTATTTGCGTTATGAAGTTGACATCATTCAAAAAGCACTGCAAAATACGCAGCACGATGCAAGGATGATTGAATTTATTATCATCATGGATGATGTAAGAATCTACAATTTTTAGGGGTGTCGCCAAGCGGTAAGGCACAGGGTTTTGATCCCTGCATACCTAGGTTCGAATCCTAGCACCCCTGCCATTTTCTTGTTGATTCAACCTAGAATAAAAGTAGTTGAATCTAGGTACAAGTAAACAGACGGCAGAAGATACCCTGGAAGGATGCGTGCTTCGTATCGCTCAAACAATAATAATATCTTTCTGGCTGTCTTCTGCTATGTGTTTAAGTTAAGCGATTAACCTAAATCTAAGGCTTTTTACACATGTCCACAATGATGATTTTTACCGGGAATGCTAACCCTGAATTGGCTCTAAAAATATCCTCTCACTTGCAAATACCCATTGGTCAAGCGACTGTTGGTACATTCAGCGATGGAGAAACCATGGTCGAGATATTGGAAAATGTCCGTGGTAAAGATGTTTTCGTTCTTCAATCAACCTGTGCACCCTCCAACAATAATCTAATGGAATTGCTGACCATGGCAGATGCCCTGAGACGCTCATCAGCTGGTCGAATTACCGCTGTAGTTCCTTATTTTGGATATGCTCGCCAGGACAGAAGAGTGCGATCTGCTCGTGTCCCAATTACTGCTAAAGTTGTTGCCGACATGATGGCATCGGTAGGAATTTGCCGAGTGCTTACCGTTGATTTGCATGCAGATCAAATACAGGGTTTTTTCTACATGCCTGTTGATAACGTCTACTCAACGCCCATACTTATAGAAGATATAGCAAAGCAAAATCTCAATAACATCATGATAGTTTCACCTGATGTGGGTGGTGTGGTCAGAGCAAGGGCAGTAGCTAAACGACTGGACGATGCGGAATTGTCGATAATTGACAAACGACGAAGCGGACCTAACAAATCAGAAGTAATGCATATTATTGGCGAACCTGCCGGAAAAAATTGCATTATTGTTGACGACATAGTAGATACGGCGGGAACACTATGTTCCGCAGCACATGAATTAAAAAAGAATGGTGCTTTAAGCGTCAGAGCCTACATCACTCATCCCGTATTATCCGGTCCTGCAGTGAATAACATCAGACACTCCTGTCTTGATGAAGTAGTAGTAACGGATACCATCCCGTTATCTCTCGATGCACAGAACTGTGAAAAAATTCGCATAGTAAGCCTTGCGGATATGCTGGCGCAAGCAATAAAACGAGTTAATGTTGAAGAATCTGTAAGCTCAATGTTTGCAGAATAAAATCACACCAAATTTTAACCCGTATCTGGAGTTTAATCCGATACGGGTTCCATCCTACCCAAATAAATAAAACCTGAAAACTGCAGATTTAAGCAACGTGAGTTAATTACTGGCATGTCGTTCATTCATTCTCAGCGTGCTTAAAACAATCCAATTTAATTTGATTTTATTTCAAAATTCATGCCAGTTAGGACTTTATTTTTAATTATTTTGTTGCTACCATACAAAATCAAATATTCATAACCACTTTTCCTCCTGTGGATATTTTTTCTTGATCTCTTGCTTCTTACTCCCAAAATAAAACTCTTAATATTCATCAACTCTTGTAACACATAGTGTTTCGTGCACTTTTCGTGTATTTTAGAATGATTACTTATCCACATTTTTTGTGGATATCTCTGTGTATAGGCTCTTAATGTTCAGGTAAATTAAGCGCATCAATTAAGTGATAATCCTCTATACAAAGATGAAGGTTTTCAAAATAAAGAAAATAGATCAAATTCATCGAAGAGTGTTCATTTATTTAGTGTTTAATCTTTTCCTTCATCGAGTTGTGTTCTTATAACAAACACTACGTGCTAAACTGACAAAAAATATATCATGAGGCACTAATGAGTACAGAAAATATTAATATTGTTGGAATACTGATCGATGCAATATATGAAAATTTTATACTTTATAAAATAAGCGATAGATGGGAAAAAACCAATCAAGGCAATGTTCATAATGGGACTAGCATCTATGAAATGAAAGACTTCGAACGCATCATTGAAGTATTACCTAATATTTTATCCGCTAATACTCAACTGATTATTGTTTATGATGTGTCCTGTGTTAACAAAGAAAACTCCATAAAACAACTTCTTTCAAAAATAAATCAATTAAAGAAAAATAATTTATTGCCTGCATTGGTTTGTATTGGACATGAGCAATCACCATGGAACAATGAAATTATAGAACAATTCTCATCTTTTAAAGAGCTTAAAAGCATTCGCTCTGTTGATCATGTAAATTTATTAAAAAAAATAGTAAACCACGAGTTAGCTAAAACTCAACGAGAACTTATAGACACTAATAAAGAAAAACCGAGTATGATGATTTTGGGCGGTTTTATTGCCGTAATGGGAATTGCTGCGGTAGCTATTGCATTGACTGTACTCAATACCTCTATTGCAGGATTGATAGTAACCGCTATTGGCATAGCAGCCACTTTTACAGGATGGGGATTATTTGCTAACGAAGCATTCAAAAACAAAAAAACAATAACCGATGAACCTTTAGATTATTCAGAATACAAAGTATTACTTTAAACAAAGTATGATGGGTTAACTGGTTTTCTTGCAACATAAAAGCCAGTTATTGCCTAGAGAGCCCAAATTGAGTATTTGATTGCTGGTGTTCAGCACTCATAGCGGCAGAACTTGAACCACCGAATAATGTTTGAGTAGATGAAGCTAGACTATGCGAAGCCATGGATTCTTTTAATTTTGCTTCTTCTTCAGTAATGGCCATGTCTTCAGGTGCGTGAGTACGGGCTTGGTGCAGCGCATTCTCCGCTTCACCCCACTGACGCTCCATTCTGAACGTACACGCAATATTCAACCATGCGTCTGCAATTTCCTGATGATCGGCTGTTTTTTTGAGAATAGTAGAAAAATATTCTCTTGCCTCAGAAAAACGCTGCTGTTTATAAAAACACATCCCCATTTGATTGATGACCACAAGATGCTCTGGGTCGAATTGCAGTGCTTCATGATAAATATCTTGCGCATACGAATAAGCGCAATTTCGATATAAATGATGTCCGTATTGCGCAATACATTCGGTAAGATTGGAGGTGATAATCATTTTTAAGGCTGGATTTTGCTCTTGGCAAACAGATAATGCTTTACGGTAATAATCTATTGCATAGACGAAACTTCTGGCCACAGCCTGCTCTACCGCATCCTCATCTTTAATTATTCTTTTTAGCACTTCGGTATAATGCTCATACCAACTGGCAAGACTGTGTATTAACACAGGACTATCACTACAAAAATTTAAGGCCTTACTAATACAAGTAAACGCTTCACTAAACATTCCAGAACTGGTGGACACATCTGACTCAAGACAAGATAAGGCTAGTTTGATGTACAGTAGCCCCATATTGTTCCAGGCAGAGGCTCCGGACGGGTAGATTTGGGTAGCAGTCTGGTAACTATTAAGAGCCGCTGACAGCTCCTCTTGCAGGTCATAACATTGACCTAATAGATCATATGCATCAGCAAGATTAGATACATCTTCCTCAGTATTTTTCCGCAATTCTATGTATTTATTAAGCGAGGATATCGCTCGTTGGTTGTCATCCAAAAAAAAGCAGCATTTACCCAAATACAGATAACTCTCGCCTACTTCCGGATTTTGATTTATCGCTTGCAAAAATAGGCTCTGAGCTAAAGCATAATTATTTGCATCAAATGCCTTAACCCCATCGATGTGAAACGAATTAAACATAGTATATTCAGGCCAACACGTCAAAAGGTTATAATTTTATCACTTTGGATTAATTACGGCAATTATTGTCTAAGTTGTTATTACCCTGATTGTAACTCTCCAGAGATTTAATTAATCTCACTGGATTTTCCTTGGTTAAATGAATTAGCTAAATTCAGAGGCAATGCTGCGAAATGTTAAATTAATACGTGGCTCTTTAATTTTCTTATTTTGCGGTAAACTATGCTGCCAATGAGTTTGGGTTATTCCTTTCATTATCAATAGACTTCCTGAAGGTAAATCAATTGAAATGACTTCTTTGGATTTTTTGTGCTTCAACATAAACCGCCGCTGCGCCCCAAGGCTTAATGATGCTATTGCACCATTTTTAATTAACTCCTTTTCTGCGTCACTGTGCCATCCCATGCCCTCGCTGCCATTATGGTATAAATTCATGAGACATGAGTTAAATTGCTCTTTGCTTTGCTGTTCAATCAATGATTTCAAAACGAGCAATTCATCAGTCCATAAATGAGCCTGTCTACGAATTTGCGAATAAGTATAGGTATAAGGATGATCCGCATACCAAGCTGTTTTTCGTTTAGTAATAATGTGCTTCCCAAAAATCAATGCCTCATCAGGTTTCCAGGAAATTTGATGTAACAAATAGTTAAAATAGTAATGAATTTGCTTGGGTGTTAATACAATACCTTGATAATAAACCTCTCCATCATAGGGAAGAATATTTGCATTTAATTCGGGAGGTAAATTGTAATGGTGCATTCAATGCTCTTTGGCGGGTAGTTTATTCGTTGCGACTGTATACAGTACCATGGTTGTCCGTAACAACAATTTTTTATAAAAAAAAGGGAGCTGCGCTCCCTTTTTTTAATTTAACTCTTTATTAATCACGAGTACCAACATATTTATCATCAAAATAACGTCGTAATTTTGTTCTTAAAGTTCCACGACTAATGCCCAGCATGATAGCAGCACGGGACTGATTGTACTTGCAATGTTCCATAACAGCACGAAATAGAGGGGTCTCAATTTCTTCAAGTACGAACTGGTATAAGTCAACAGGATCAGTTCCCTTAAGCTCTGAAAAATATTTTTGTACTGAGTGAGTCACGCTTTCGGCTAGTGAAGCAGTGGTATCTCCTGCATCATTACTGATTGTTGTCATTATTATTAGCTCCTCCTTTTAAAAACAGTATATTACCGAATTGAGCAATTACAGACAAGGGCAGAACAACAAAAACTGTATTAAAATTCAATATCTAGTGACTTTGCTGTTAACTCTTGCTTCCCTGAAAAGTTCTTTTGGCTATAAAAGAGATAAGCTCCTGGAAGGAGCTTATCTCAAAACAAATTTTTGTTAGAATTTTAACATGGATGGATCAAACGCTTTACCGTTTACCAGGAACTTGCCTTGATCCAGACTCATTTCAACCACATAATCTGAGCCATCTACAGTAATTAAACCGGATTGCTCAATCGTTGCAATTTGCTTTTCGGTTTGCATTACAGCTAATTGCTCAGGAGTTGGAGGCGTCGCATTGGCTTGCGATGAGTTGCCTTGCAACTGTTGAATCAACGCTTGTTGCATCTCGGGTTGATTTGCCAGTTGTTGCATTATTGATTGCTGCATTAATTGTTTAACAACAGCTGTTGGCACCCTCAATTTAGCATTACCTTGAATTTTTTGAATCAATTCAAAAGGATTGGTGCTATCACCTTTGGGTAGACTAACCAGCATGCTGCCGTCTATAGTTCCTTCAGGTAATTTCAGACTTAACCGGGAAATTTCAAACTCGGCCCCTTTGGTAAATAATTTAGGTAATTCAGGAAGCATAGCCAGCATTGCCTGTTGACGCTCAGCTTCGGTTCCATTTTGCATTGTTGTTGCTTGCTGATTAATGCGTGCGAGTACTTCTGCATCAAGATTGCGTAAAGACATTTCCAGTGAACCCGGACCATAAGTCTTTCCATTAGAAACTACAGACTTCAACTCGGTTCTGAAATGAGTACTGAATAAACCATCCTCAATATCGCTACTTGAGCTTAATGAAAACTCATTCAATTCAAACAATTTCTGGTCTTTAACAACCACATCAAAAGAAGGCAAAGAAAAACTGGCTTCACCCAGATACAAGCCAGCGGGAGTCTGATGCAAATCAAATTCACTGGTGACTTTACCCATGGTCATTTTAGTATCGTCTTTTGCAATGTTCATGCCTGAAAGAATAATGTCACCACTGACTTTATCCAGATTTGCAGACATAGTGGTAGTGCTTTCCATACCCATCCAGTTGAAAGTACCATTACCATCTTTAGCAATCAACTTAAAGGATGGCAGGAATAATTCCAGGGTGCTTCGATTTAAATAGTTTACAAAAATGCTTAAATCCAATTGAGGCTTAATTGAATCCTTAGAAAACATTTCATCAAATTGTTGATTGTATTGTTCAGGTAAGGGAAATACGGTTTTAGCATAACCCATTCCAAAATGAACGCTTTTATCAGCAAAAATAAATGGTCCATGATGAATGACCAGTGGCATATCCATTTGATAGTCTTGCGCTGCTACTGTCTGAGACTTACCATCAGCATCTTTAACGACACGCTCTGGAACATGCAAACGCCATTTTATTTGAGCATCAGAGCAAAACCAACCTCGGTTATACTGCTGAATATCAGCAAAAAGACCATTAGATTGATTGATTACTTCTACGTTATTTTTAATGGTTCTTTCAGTGAGAACACCCATGCCATAATATCCGCCCAGGACTAAAACAGCCAGGATAATTATTAATCCTGCAAGTTTTTTCATTATTATCTCCATGTGATTAGTTTGCAACCCGCATTACTTTATTGCAGCAAAGCGCTGGGCAAAGTATAGCAGTAAATCATCAAAAAGTGTGACACTCTGTTGTAAGAAGATTAAAACTTAGAGAAAAAAAAGGATTAAAATGATACACATGACTGTCATTTGCATAATACATCTGACTCTGTATGCGACAATAATAACGTTCCTGACAGAATGAACATCATCATGATTCGTTGATACATCTCACTCTTTTTAGCATTGGACAAAAATTACAGAAGAAACAAGAAAGATTGCTGCAAACAGGTTCATCAAAGGTAATGAACCTGTTCTTAAGCTTAAAGAAATTAACACAAAACCTGATTTATCGAACGGGTTTACAGTAAGTCTCTTTAACAGTAAAGGCCAAAAATAACGCAACCAAAGAACATAAGGGCAATAATTTCAAACCTGCCTGAAAATCAGAGAGCAATAAAGATTCAACATTATAGGCTCTGGCTCCGGCAACCATATCGACTAATCGACCAACCAGCGGCTGCAATAACGCACCCACGAAAATGGAGGTCATGTTAGTGAACGCTATAGAGGTACCAACCACATTTCGGTCATGTAATTCTGTAGATACCGCATATGCTATAGCTACACCAGTATTGGTCAACCCAAAAGCAAAGAAGAGCAGATAGGCTGTAGTTTGATTCATAGACGGATAAAAAACAAAAATAGTGGTTAGTACAACACCGAATGCAGCAGACATGATCATCAAGGGTTTACGACGCCCCATTCTGTCCGATAACCAGCCTGACAAAGGCCCACTTATACCCCATCCTATAAAAATCAAGCCTGTCGCAAAAGCAGCGGCATGTGCTCCCAACCCACGCCCGAATTGTAAATAAGCAGGACCAATTGCCTCGCCTATAACCGCAGTCGGACCAAACAAGAACCCAGCGTACAAAGCGTTAAGCCAGGTTTGACGGCTGGAAAGTATTATTTTTAAACTTTGTAGGATACTAATTCTATTATCGGAGAGAACTTCCTGCCGGTGAGCTCCAGGTCTATCCTGAACGAATTGATACAACAGGCCCGCAAGTGCGATAAACAAAAAGGCGATAATCAACATGCTGTGACGCCAACCCACATTACTGACCAGGAAGGAAACAGGCGCTTCACCGGCAGCAGCTCCAAGCATACCAAGAGACTGGGTTAATCCGGCTAATAATCCCAACATGGTAGGAGGAAACCATGACGTAGCCAAACGTAAGGAGCAGACAAAGGCAAATGCGGCGCTAAAACCAATTAACATTCTGCCTATGGAAGCCATCATCAATCCATCAGCAAGGCCAAAGACACAACAACCAAAAGCGGTTATCAAAGACATCACAGTTAACAACCAACGGATGCTTAGACGATCTACCGTTAATCCAACCGGAATCTGCATCAGTATATAAGGGATATAAAAAGACGCCGTTAAAATACCAAATCCTGCTTCGTTTATCCCAAAATCCATTTGTAAATAACGATGCATAACCCCTGGGGCAACACGCGCTAGATAATCAGAAAAATAAAAAGCAGCTGCTAATCCCCAAACCAACCAGGCAAACCCCAAATAGTGTTTGCGTTGATACATTTCCACTTTAGATGCATTCATTTCGTTCATAAGCTCTCTACTTGAAACAGTACGGACTAAACTTTAACGAGGTCAAGATGAATACGTTCACCTCAAACACCCTTTTTCGAAATAACCCACTGTAAATATTCTTCCTGATACCCCAAAGGGCTAGCCAAAATCTGATTATTATCTTGTAATGTTGGAGTTTAAATGTTGCCACAGACTCAATTTAAACAGTTTAAATGTCAGAATTATTTAAACACTGAACAATTAATCAACAAAAACAGGAGTACATTATACTTCTGTTGTAAGTTATTTCAACACATAGTTTGATTTCATTTGACAGTTATTAGCGATAACAACCAGAGTGGAGTATAATAATTCTTTTTTTACGAAATTTATAATGAATAGTCTCAATTTAGCAATAAAAGAAGCTCTAAATGCTTCTGGTACTACAAAAGAGGCGAATAAAGCCTATCTTGAGTTTATTAAAGCAAACTTTATCATTCCGGTAGAACACGATTCAAAAGACGACAGCCCTGTCGTTTTATTTCTTCAAGAAAACAATCAGACTTTTCTTCCTGTTTTTACAGAAATGCGCTATCTGGATGCCTGGGCTGGTGAAATAAGTACTCAGATCAAATTACTCAAGTTATCAGGAGTCGATCTGCTTAAAGGTCTTGGTGAAGACGTTACGGTATGTCTTGATATAGGCAGCGAACATTATAAGGAGTTTATTCCTGCGGAAACAGCACGAATGAGGTCAATGGTTTTAAAGTTATTCAAGGACTAATGCTGCCCCCCTGGATTCTTAAAATTCCGGGTAATCAAGCATCAGTTTTTAACCCCTGTTTTTTCAACAGTGCCTATCCAATTGAAGAAGCATTAACACATGCTCTTCAATTGGATGCGATTTATCAAGCTACCAGTTCAAGTAACTGGTATCCGACTATAGCTGAAGCAGCTATCGCACCACTAATTTCAAAAACTAAAGATAAAAAACTGTTTTTGTGACAATACTGTTGATCATTTGCAGCAACTTCTTTGTCAAGAAGGGTTTCTTCTTCATCCAGACTGTCCATGGTAAATAAAGGTTTTTCTCCAAAGGTGCCTACCCACCATCCTTCCAACCACTGTTCCGCTTCTTGAGAGCCTTCACGGAAGGGATTATCTTGCTCATCAACTTCTGAAAGCGCACATTCATACCCAAAAATATAACACTCTTCATAACTTGGATGTTCAATGTTAAATCTTAATTTAATGTGTGGTAATAAGGCTGTTGTATCGTTCATAATAATCCCCTTGCGATGTATCCAATATATAATGACCTATATTCAACTGACGCTACTCCTGGTTATTTAGATTAAAACATGTGATCTATTGAAGAACATTAAGAACTATAGTTGATCACATTTAGATTCATTTTACGTCTTATTAAGGCTCCCTGCTTTTACTGATTCAATATTTACATATTCTTGACAATAATCTTTTAATTCTTCGTATAAAAATCAAAAGGAACAAATTTATTCTTTGATTTTCTTTATATTAAGCAACTATCAGGCCAACTTTATAACCCATTGTTTATTATATCTTTTTGTTAAATATGCAGTGAAAACACAGCAAAAATTCACGTAACAATAAGGCAGAAAGATGCAGAGATTATTCAGATGTAAACTAATAAAAAACATCATACTTGAATGATGGAGGCAGCCCAAAGCTGGGCTGATTCGTAAGGCATGGCTTTTTTATAGCAACAATTCATGAGCTTTATGTGAATTGTTGGCTTCCGGCAATTTCTGCCGGTTATGGGGCAAGTCTTCTCCGCACCCATTGGCCGGCTTCTTGATAATAATGAATTCGGTCATGCAATCTGTTATCACGTCCTTGCCAAAACTCAATTTCGTCGGGAATGACCATATATCCTCCCCAATGTTCAGGCCGAAGCACCGGTGCCTGACCATGTCGCTGGATTAATTCGTTTAATGCCTGTTCTAAAGAAGCTCGATTTGATATTTCTTTGCTTTGTGGTGATATTACTGCACTGAATTGACTCTTAACAGGTCTGGATAAAAAATAAGCATCCGATTGCTCTTTGCTTACTTTTTTTACACGTCCTCGTACACGTACCTGCCGGGCCATTTGAGGCCAATAAAAATTGAGTGCAGCATATGGGTTGTTGTTAATCTGCATTGCTTTAGCACTTTGATAATTGGTATAGAACACAAAATTACCTTCGTCTAATCCCTTTAACAACACCACTCGAGCATCAGGAAATCCTCTCTCATCAACAGTTGCCAGCACCATTGCCGTGGGATCATTTTTTTCATTCTGTAATACTTCTTCAAACCAAAGTTTAAACTGAGCTACAGGTTCTTGCTGAGCCGTTTCCTCATTAAGACTTAATTCACCATAATCACGTCTGATATCTGCAAGACTTCTAAAATCACTCATCATTCACTAATCCGAAAGTAGATATGCATCAATTATACGCTTGGAAATCATCATTTTGCGAGAGAAGAAAAATAATATAAGGCTCTGATGAATTGCTATTAGATGCAATGCGTTGCTGCAAAGAGCGTTTTAAAGAGGAATTAACAATAAACAGGCAGCAGCCTGACTTCAGGCTGCTATTTCATGACCTTACCAACCAGTGACTTCAGCCACGGCATCACCTAAATCTGCAGGAGAACGTACTGTTCTTACTCCTGCGGCTTCCAAAGCGGCATATTTCTCTGCTGCGGTGCCTTTACCACCAGAAATAATCGCACCAGCATGTCCCATTCGTTTACCGGCGGGAGCTGTTACCCCTGCAATATAAGACACTACTGGCTTACGAACATGAGCTTTGATGTATTCAGCCGCTTCTTCTTCCGCAGATCCACCAATTTCGCCAACCATGATAATCGCTTCTGTTTGAGGATCCTGTTCAAAAAGAGCTAACGCATCGATAAAATTAGTTCCGGGAATGGGATCACCACCTATTCCTATACAGGTACTTTGTCCAAAACCTTTATCTGTAGTTTGTTTCACTGCTTCATAAGTCAACGTACCGGAACGAGAAACAATTCCGACTTTACCCGGTAAATGGATAGAGCCTGGCATAATACCAATTTTACACTCACCTGGGGTGATAATTCCCGGGCAGTTGGGGCCTATCAAACGTGCATCGGTATTGTTTTCCAGATACACTTTTACCTGCAACATATCCAGGACAGGAACACCCTCAGTAATGCAAACAATCAATTTAATGCCTGCATCAGCAGCTTCCAGGATGGAATCCTTACAAAAGGGAGCCGGAACGTAAATGACGCTGGCATCCGCTCCTGTTGCTTCTACTGCTTCTCTCATGGTATTGAATACAGGTAAACCCAAATGAAGCTGCCCGCCTTTTCCTGGAGTAACCCCTCCCACCATTTGAGTACCGTAAGCAAGAGCTTGTTCCGAATGATAAGTTCCTTGTTTGCCGGTAAACCCCTGGCACAACACTTTGGTTTGCTTATTCACTAATACACTCATTATTAACCTCTTCATTTTGTGTTGTTGCCGAATCAACAGTTATCTCAAATACACTGCGGGGATTTAACGCCATACGCATTAATCCTGCTTTTTTCGCTTTTTAACACGTCTGGCGATGAAACGTCATTTGATTCTATTGATCCTGCAACTCTAAATTGTATTAAACCTGATACAGATTATTTATCAATCTACAGCAGCTACTATTTTCTTGGCTGCATCAGTCAAACTGGTCGCAGCGATAACATTCAGATCGCTCTTGTTTAAAATCTCTGCACCCAATTGCGCATTATTACCCTCAAGGCGAACAACTACAGGTATTTTTACATCCACTTCTTTCACTGCGGCAAGAATACCATCAGCAATCAGATCGCAACGCACTATTCCGCCAAAGATATTAACTAATATACCTTTTACCTTGTCATCAGATAAAATAATCTTTAACGCTTCACTGACTCGCTCTTTAGTCGCACCACCACCAACATCAAGGAAATTGGCTGGCTCGCCACCATGCAATTTGATCACATCCATGGTTGCCATTGCCAGTCCTGCACCATTAACCATACATCCAATCGTTCCATCCAGTGGAATGTAATTTAATTCCCAGTCACTGGCACGGTTTTCTCGCTCATCTTCTTGAGTGGCATCACGCATGCTTTTCAATTTAGGTTGTCTGTAAAGAGCATTACCATCGATATTGATTTTCCCGTCAAGGCAAATTAACTGTCCTGTTTTGGTGACAACCAACGGATTGATTTCAAGCAGACTGAGGTCGCACTCGACAAACATTTTACCTAATCCCATCATCAAGTGGGTAAACTGTTTGATCTGATCATCGGCTAAACCTAATTTGAACGCTGTGTCACGACACTGAAAGGGCATAACGCCAACTAATGGATCGACAACAATTTTTACAATTTTTTCTGGTGTTTCTTCAGCCACTTTTTCAATTTCAACGCCACCCTCTGTAGAAGCCATAATCACGACACGGCGGGTTGCTCTGTCAACTACGGCACCAAGATACAGCTCTCTTGCGATATCACAGGTTTCTTCAACAAGTACTGAATTAACAGGCTGTCCTTTAGCATCAGTCTGATAAGTCACCAGGTGAGTACCTAACAAAGACTTGGCCACTGCTGCCAGCTCATCTTTGGTTGAAACCAGTTTCACACCACCCGCTTTACCTCGTCCACCAGCATGTACCTGAGCCTTAACGACCCATCTCGGTGTAGAGAGTTGAGATGCAACCTGTAACGCATCTTCAACATTATAAGCCACCTCACCACGAGGAACGGGTAAATTATAACTTGCGAATAATTGCTTGGCCTGATATTCATGTAAATTCATTGTAATTACCTTTCTATAAAAAGCAAAACCCGTCTACACGGGTTAAGCTGTTAAGTGTGCATGTTAGACATTAAGTAAAAGACGAGCAGGATCTTCCAGCAACTCTTTAACACTTACTAAAAACTGAACCGAATCCTTCCCATCAATCAAACGGTGATCGTAAGATAAAGCGACATACATCATAGGACGAATAACAATTTGTCCTTTTTCGACTACAGGCCTATCCTCAATCTTATGCATTCCCAAAATACCAGTCTGGGGTGGGTTGATAATTGGGGTCGCAAGTAAAGAACCGAATACACCACCATTGGTTATAGTAAACGTTCCGCCTTGCATCTCTTCCATGGATAATTTACCTTGCCTGGCTTTTGTTGCCGCATCATTAATCGCCAGTTCAATTTCGGCCATACTCAGCTGATCCGCATCTCGAATCACCGGAACAACTAATCCTCTCTCTGTAGATACAGCGATTCCTACATCATAAAAACCATGATAAACAACGTCTTGACCATCTATGGAGGCGTTTACCGCTGGAAATCTCTTCAACGATTCAACTACCGCTTTAGTAAAAAATGACATAAAGCCCAATTTTACCCCATGCTTTTTCTCAAAATTATCTTTGTATTGAGCACGCATATCCATTACGGCTTTTAGATTTACCTCGTTAAAAGTAGTTAACATGGCCGCATTATGCTGAGCCTCTAACAAACGCTCGGCAATCTTGGCTCGTAAACGGGTCATGGGAACACGCCGTTCTTCTCGAGCACCCATAGGAGCAACAGCTACGGTTTGTACTTTGGGTGATTCAGTAGATTGCGCTGATTGCCCTCTTTTGGACTCGATATACGCAAGAACATCTTCTTTAGTAATCCGCCCGTCTTTACCAGTTCCTTGAATTTGACCTGGCTGCAAATCATGTTCCGCCATCATACGGCGCACAACAGGACTGGTCGATTTATCTTCGTGGGCACTAACGGGTTCATTAGCAGAAACCTGCTGCTCTTGCACCGGTGCAACAGCTGCCGGAGTTGCACCAGAAGTTATTTTTGCAAGCAATTGACCTGATCCGACTGTATCACCCACCTGAAACACTATCTCAGTGAGCACACCATCTGCAGGAGCAGGAACTTCAAGAACTACTTTATCTGTCTCCAGATCCACCAGATTTTCATCACGAGCGACTTGGTCACCGACTTTTTTATGCCATGCAGCTACCGTTGCATCAGCTACAGACTCGGGTAGAACAGGTACTTTGACTTCAATAGACATGGTTATACCTTCTCATTTTATAGTGTTTAAACCTATTTATTACCTAATAACGCTTGCTCAACCAAGGCAAGCTGTTGTTGCGCATGCAATGCAGGACTGCCCACCGCAGGAGCAGCAGCAAATTCTCTACCTGCATAAAATAATGACTGCTCTGGGCGCAGGCAATCGCGCATATTGTGCTGGGAAGAAAACCAGACGCCCTGATTTTGGGGCTCTTCCTGACACCATATGACTTCATTAGCATGTGGGTATTTTTCCAACTCGGCTATTAAAGCCTTCTTGGGAAACGGATAAAGCTGTTCAATGCGCACTATAGCGATATGATTCAGTTTTTTATCTCGTCGCATTTGCAATAAGTCATAATAAACCTTACCGCAACACAACACCACTTTAGTTACCTTGGCAGCCTGCAATTCATCAATTTCCGGGATAACAGTGTAGAACTTGCCATTGGTTAAATCATCCAGGGGAGAAACAGCCAACTTATGACGTAACAAACTCTTGGGAGTCATAATAATCAAGGGTTTTCTAAAGTTACGGATCACTTGTCTGCGCAATAAATGAAATATCTGCGCTGGCGTAGTTGGCGTACACACCTGCATGTTGTGCTGAGCACAAAGTTGCATGTAGCGTTCCAAACGAGCTGATGAATGCTCTGGTCCCTGCCCTTCATAACCATGGGGCAACATCATAACCAGTCCGCACAAACGCCCCCATTTTTGTTCTCCAGAGCTGATAAACTGATCGATTACCACCTGCGCTCCATTGGCAAAATCGCCGAACTGAGCTTCCCAAATAACCAAATGAGATGGTTCTGATGAAGCAAAACCGTATTCAAAAGCAAGTACCGCTTCTTCAGACAAGACTGAATCGATAACAGTAAATGATCGTTTGGTCTCCGAGGATATTTGTTCCAGAGGGATAAATACCTCGCCAGTTTCTGCGTCATGTAATACCGCATGTCGATGAGCGAAGGTACCCCGTCCACAGTCCTGACCGGATAATCTGACGCCGTACCCGTCTTTTAATAAGCTGGCATAAGCCATGGTTTCGGCATAGCCCCAATTCATAGGAATCTCGCCATGCGACATCTTTTCACGTTCAGCCAACAAGCGTTGGACAACAGGATGCAATGCAAATCCTTCAGGAATAACACTTAGCTTCCTGGTCAGCTCCTTTAACTCAGTTTTACTTATCGTTGTCTTGGCTTTATCAGTCCATTTAGCGTTAATGTAAGGAGACCAGTCTATGGAATATTTACCCTCATAGTCTTCATGAACAAGATCAACAACCGATTTCCCTTGATCCAGGCGTTCCCTGTATGCGTCAACAAATTTATCCACATCATTTTTGGATAGTATGCCAGAACTGATTAATTGATCGGCATAAATCTCGCGTAATGGACGCAAGGATTTAATTTTTTTATACATTGTAGGTTGAGTCACGGCAGGTTCATCTGCTTCATTGTGCCCATTACGTCGGTAACAGACTAAATCAATCACCACATCTCGTTTGAATTTCATTCGGTAATCAAAGGCGAGTTGAGTTGCAAAAACAACTGCTTCCGGATCATCGCCATTAACGTGCAGAACCGGAGCCTGAACCATTTTTGCCACGTCAGTACAGTATAAGGTAGAACGAGCATCTAATGGATTACTGGTAGTAAATCCAACCTGATTATTGATAACTATATGGATGGTTCCACCAGTTGAGTACCCTCTGGCCTGAGAAAAGTTAAATGTTTCCATCACCACACCTTGACCGGCAAAAGCGGCATCACCGTGCAGGACTACAGGAACTACGGTGTCTTTTTTCAACAGGTCTTTACGGCGCTCTAGTCGGGAACGAACAGAACCTTCAACAACAGGGCCGATAATTTCCAAATGTGAGGGATTAAATGCAAGCGCCAAATGTAAAATCGCACCAGATTCCGTTTTAATATCAGAAGAAAATCCAAGGTGATATTTCACATCGCCAGTTCGCTCGTACTTCACTTTTCCTTCAAATTCCTGGAATAATTGTCCTGGCTCTTTCCCCAGAACATTTACCAGTACGTTTAGTCGTCCTCTGTGCGCCATACCGATGACAACTTCCTTTACGCCATCCCGACCCGCATTATTGATGATCTCTTTCATCATGGGAATCAAAGAGTCACCACCTTCCAGCGAAAAGCGTTTCTGACCAACATAACGGGTACCCAGATAACGCTCTAAACCATCGGCAGCAATTAAATCTTTTAAAATTTGAACCTTTTTCTCGGAATTAAAATCAGGGCGGCCACGTACGGACTCCATGCGCTGCTGTAACCAGGCAATTTCTTCTGCGTCGGAAATGTGCATGTACTCAATTCCGATGGTTCGGCAATACGTGTCTTTTAAAGCCTTATAAAGCTCAGATAGCTGCATTTCAGGCCCGTTGAAACTCGTACCGGCAAAAAAGGAGCGATTTTTATCTGCGTCAGCCAGATGATGATAGGCTAATTCCAAGCGGGAAACATGAACCCTCTCGGCCATTCCCAGCGGATCCAGATCAGCAGCAAGATGCCCCAATGCTCTGAAATCATTGATTAAATTGGCAACCTGATATTGTTGGCTATCTGCTGACTGAACAACATGAGTGACTTTCTTATCAGCATTTTCCAAGAAATATTCACGTATGGCTTTATGGGATACGTCTTTATCTGCACCATTAGTTTTAGGTAATGCGCTAAACACGGCTTGCCAATCAGCAGATACCGAGTCTGGATCAGCAAGATAATCCTCATAAAGACTATCGACATACGCCATACTTCCGCCAGATAAAAAGGAAGAAGCCCATTCATTTTGCAGATAGGAACTGCTCATTGTTCTCTCCAAAGGGTTTACGCAGTCTTGTTTAACCCGCCTGCTTCATGCGGGGCCTGGGTTTAAGCTCCAGGCCCGCACTGAAAGGGAATACTACTGTTTAAAGTAACAAGTATTGGTCAAACAAGTACGAGTTGATTTTTAAATCATGTTTCCTGTGTCAGCATTTGCGTGCGAATTTTAGCAATCGCTTGCGATGGATTGAGTCCCTTCGGGCACACGTTGGTGCAATTCATAATAGTCCTGCAACGAAATACGCTAAATGGATCCTGTAACTTATCCAATCGATGTTGCGTTGCTGTATCACGGCTGTCCGCTAGAAATCGTCTGGCCTGTAAAAGTCCTGCCGGGCCGACAAATTTATCAGGATTCCACCAGAACGATGGGCAAGAGCTGGTACAGCAAGCGCATAAAATACATTCATACAGTCCATCGAGTTGTGCTCTTTCTTCGGGAGACTGCAAACGTTCCTGAGCAGGTGCTACTTCATCATTCTGCAAATAAGGCTCTATACGTTCGTATTGTTGATAGAACTGGCTCATATCAACCGCCAAATCACGTATAACCGGAAATCCAGGTAAAGGACGGATGACTATTTTATCCGTATTCAGCTGAGATAAGTGAGTTATACAGGCAAGACCATTAGTTCCGTTAATATTCATGCCATCAGAACCGCAGACCCCTTCTCGACAAGAGCGTCTGTACGTGATGGATGGGTCCTGTTCTGCTTTTAATCGTTCGAGCAAAGTAAGAACCATAGGATCACTTTTAACAGGGATCTCTATCTCATAATCTTTCATATAAGGTTTGTCATCCACCTCGGGATTATAACGATATATCGACAGGGTCACATTTCTACTATCAGTCATTATATATCCTCTTTAATAAACACGTTCTTTGGGCTCAAAGGGCTCGATGTATTTGGGTGATGTATTCACCGGACGATAATCAAGCACCTCACCTTCCTCAAAATACAGCGTGTGTTTTATCCAGTTCGCATCGTCACGAGCGGGATAGTCCTCCCGACTGTGTGCTCCTCTGCTTTCTGTTCGAGCAATCGCCGATTGGGCTGTTGCGTAAGCAGTAGCCATAAGGTTATCCAACTCCAGAGCAGTAACTCGTTCGGTATTGAACACATGGCTTTTATCATCCAGTTTCGCATGAGCCAGCCGTTCACGAAGTGCCTGTAACCGTTTTAATCCCGAAGCCATCACTTCGCCAGTTCGAAACACCCCAAAATCTTCCTGCATAACACGTTGCATTTCATCACGAATTTTCGCAGGGCTTTCACCCTCTTTAGACTCTTCCCAACGGTTATATCGCACCAAAGAAGCGGCAATATCGTCTTCGCTAATGTAAGGCATATCGGGCAATTGATTCGATTGCCATAGTTCTTCAACATGTATACCCGCAGCCCTTCCAAACACCACAAGATCCAGTAATGAATTACCACCAAGTCTATTGGCTCCATGAACAGAAACGCAGGCGCACTCTCCTACGGCATACAAGCCTTCAACCAAATGTTCGGTACCATTGGTTTTAGTGATTACCTGACCGTGCATGTTGGTCGGTATTCCGCCCATACTGTAATGGCAGGTAGGCACAACCGGGATGGGTTCCAATATGGGATCCACACCAGCAAATTTCATGGATAACTCACGGATACCAGGCAATCTTGATTTAATCAAATCGGCGCCAAGGTGATCCAGTTTTAACTTGACGTGATCAACACCCTTGGGATCAAAGCCCTTACCGGCACGAATTTCCAGAGCCATAGACCGGGCAACCACGTCACGTGAGGCCAAATCTTTTACGCGCGGAGCGTAACGCTCCATGAAGCGCTCTCCGTCTTTGTTGATCAGATATCCGCCTTCACCTCGGCAACCTTCAGTAACCAAGGTACCAGCCCCAGCTATTCCGGTAGGATGAAATTGCCACATTTCCATATCTTGCAGTGGGATTCCAGCTCTGAGCGCCATTCCAAATCCATCACCGGTATTAATGTAGGCATTTGTTGTTGATTGATAAATGCGCCCTGCGCCACCCGTTGCAAGGATGCAAACTCGAGTCTGAAAAAATACGACTTCACCAGATTCAATATTCATGGCGGTGACGCCGGCAATACGCCCATGCGAATCTTTAACAAAATCCAGAGCGTACCATTCGCTAAATACGTGAGTTTTTGCTTTGAGGTTTTGCTGGTATAAAGTATGCAGCAGTGCATGACCGGTTCTGTCTGCTGCGGCAGCCGTTCGTGCAGCCTGTTCGCCGCCAAAATTTTTAGACTGACCACCAAACTGACGTTGATAAATTTTACCACTATCCATTCGTGAGAAAGGCAAACCCATGTGTTCCAGTTCGTATACTGCTTCAGGACCTGTTTTGCACAGATACTCGATACAATCCTGATCGCCTATATAATCAGCGCCCTTAACCGTATCGTACATGTGCCAACGCCAATCATCCGGATGTGAGTTACCCAAAGCAACAGTTATTCCTCCCTGCGCTGAAACAGTATGAGAACGTGTAGGGAAAACCTTGGAGAGCAGCGCTACTTTTAATCCTGAATTTGCCAGCTGGAGAGCGGCTCGCATACCTGCCCCACCAGCGCCAATAATTACTGCATCGAATTTATTACGTGGAATTGCCATGCTTATTGTCCCCAAACAATCATTAAGCCCCAAATAAACTGACTAAGGAGCCAAAGAACGACTACCATTTGTACCGCCAAACGGATCACAGTACATTTCATGTAGTCTGTTGTAACGGTCCAAATACCGATCCAGGCATGCAATGACAATGCCAGCAATCCAATCGCAGTCGCTATTTGAAACACTATATTGCTGAACAACAAATGCCATTGTTCAAAAGTCAAATCAGGGTGTGTGATTAAAAAAGCAAATATAAATAAGGAATACGCCGCAAAATAAACTGCGGTCACTCGTTGAATCAACCAATCTTTTAAGCCATTACCTGTTAAACTCGTGACATTAGTTACCATATCCAGATTCCTAGAATAATTGTCAAAATAACCGAAAGAATGATCACCATAATGGAAGTACGTCGACTTGATTCCAGGTGCTCACCAAATCCCATATCCATTATTATGTGTCGAATGCCTGCCAGAATATGATAGGCCAGCGATGCGCTAAATGCCCACAATACCAGTTTATAAAAAGGGCTTGAAATCATGCTTTTCATTTGGATAAAGGATTCTTCAGATTGAAGAGAAAGCCCCAGAATGTATAGCATGATAGGCAATAAAATAAATAACAGTACTCCAGAAATCCTATGCAATATGGACGAAATCGCCATAGGAGGGAATTTTAAAGTACCTAAATCAAGATTAACCGGTCTCTTCTTGTTCACTGTTGATTTCTTCCTCATTAGAAAATGTTGTAAATATAGCACCTTCCCGAATACAACTCGAATAAGCCTATTCTCATCTTCATCCATAGCGATGATTTTTATCCTGATAACTGCATTACTACCAGACTAACTTTTTGGCATAACTACCAAATAAGTGACGATAGTACAATTTAGAACGGCTAAATTTCAATACATGCAAGCCAAGTATAGCACTCTGTTTTTATCACGCAAAGTTAAGTCGGTAAGTAAAATTGAGAAGCAACTGGCTAATTAATACAACTGGTACTATTATTAAACAAAACAGTGGCCTGGAAGGCTTTATGATCATAAAAAGACCCATATTTAATCAACAACTAAAATGTGTCGCTTATGAAATTTTATCGCATCAAAATCAACAATCAAGCGAAGAATTAACCAAAGGATTTTTAGATCTGATTACCAGTTCCGATACGCAGCTTCCCCTCTTCATTCCCTATGCCTTGAAAATCTATCTGGAACAGTTAGATCCTCCACTTAAAAATCCCATAATTTTAAAATTACCCGCAGAAGACATAGAGTCAATTTATTCACTGTCCGAATTGCAAGAGTCTGCCTTTTCAATTGCCTTGCTAATTAATAAACCACAACAACTGGCATGGCTTAATTTTGCTGAATATGTTGCACTTACCGATCATCTGATGAACCAGTCTGATGTAACCAAAGTAGTTCAGTACAGTAAATTAAAGCGCAGAAAAGTAATCGCTTACGACATAGGACGACCGGCAAGTTTCGAAAAATGCAAAGCCATGACTATGGATTATTACTGCGGTGACTTTCTTTTTCATCCCTCAGAAAGCGGACAAAAAGACATCGCTGCAAATAAACTAAATTTTTTTCAACTCATTCAAAGGGTGCAAAAGGATGACTGTGATTTTAATGATATATCAGCGCTTATTCAATCTGATCCCTTATTAAGCTATCAAATCCTTAGAGTTGCCAATTCTATAGGCATCTCTGGCGGACATACTATAGAATCCATTGATCAGGCAATCGCTCGATTTGGCTTAATCAATCTAAAGAACTGGGTGATGCTGTTCTCCATGAAAAATATTTCAGACAAACCTGTAGAAATATTAGAATCAGCGCTTATAAGAGCCTACATGACCAGAGCATTAGCAGAGACCAGCGCTCACATCAACGGTCAAAGTGCCTACACTGCTGGTTTGCTGTCTATTTTAGATTGCTTGTTAAACAAACCCATGTGCGAACTGATAGAGCACATCACCTTGTCTGAAGACATCAAAATGGCCTTGATTGACAAAAAGGGTACTTTAGGACAACTGCTTTCTTTAGTTGTCGCTTATGAACAAGGACAATGGGAAGAAGTCAACGCACAAAATTACAATGGAGTGGATATGAGTAAGCTGTACATAGACAGTTTGGCCTTGATAACTGATAGCTCCAAAGCCATGCATGACTAAAATGAGACGGGATAGAGAAAAAATCTCCTAGCTTGGTACCACTCTCATTAAACTCTCTTCATTGTTTGGCTCTAAGAGAGCAGGATATTCATTTAAAAAGTTTATACCATCTTGAATTTCTTCCAGCTGAGCATCACACAAGTGACGCACATCGACGTATAAACTATAGGCCGCTGCGGCTAATAGAAAAGCGGACAGGATGGATAAGGTTAATCCTAGAAATACCATACCTATTGGACCTGTGGTTAATGCAGCGCTAAGAACAACTCCTGAAGCAGCAACGAGTAGTATTAGGGAGTTACTAACCAGATAACAGCCGGATTCGAATTTTATACCGATCTCATCTTTCAGCTCATCTTTTACTAAAGCGAAAGAATTTATAATTTTATCCTTAAAGCGAGTGAAATTGAAACGTGGATTAACGATTGCGTTCTTGATTGCCGAATCAAGCTCAATATGCAGTCGTTTTATACTGGCTGTAGAACCTAAAATTCCTCTCAATTGATGGATGCTGGAGGCTATATTCGCAGCGTGCTGCTTTAATTTTAATAAAGCGGCATATCTGTGCTGTTCTGCATTCAATGTTGCTCTATCCAGCAGTTTTGACTGGATTTTGTTTTCATTGTCTGTAGAGGAGAATCTGGGAATATGAATTCTTGTAAAAAAGAGCATGGTTATTAATCCAGCATTAAAACAGCTATTTTATCCCAAAAGATGTCTATTATGCAACAACAAAGACTAAAGCGATTGAATTTTAACCATGTCGATTAAAAGGATTTGCTAAAGTCTAGCCCAAAAAACGAAACGAATGGGTTCGCATCTTGCCGTGTGACACGAGGTCGCATTGAGCTTTATCTGTCAAAAGGATTAATAAATCTTCCTTTTTTTAGGTGAATTTGATTAAAGTATGCGGTTTAAAAGACATATTAGGAGTATTCTTAAGTCTTGTACGCTTGAGATTAAGACAGATCATGTTTTTTATTCGATACCTGGCGGCAGTGTGTTATGACATCATCATTCTGTTCGTATTATTTTTTTCGCTAACGGCACTGGTAGTGTTAGTCAATAAAGGTCATGCCATACCCCCTTCTACCCTCTGGTATCAGCTTTTGTTGTCAGGAATAGGGTTGCTTTATTATCAAAGTTCAATCCGCTTTGGAGGACAAACGCTGGGAATGAGGGCTTGGCGATTTAAATTAATGACAGTTGACCAAAAAAGATTAACCAACCAAGATATTTTTTTACGGATTGTTTGTTTCATCCCCGCACTGCTCCTTGCACCTGTTTACATGAAAAGCAGTTACAGTGTATTAAATCGCTGGACGAACACTAGCTTTTCTCAAGTTGAATAAAGCGAGCTAACGCTTTATTCCTGCAGGAGATGCGTGCACGATTTGTCTGTAGGTGTCACGTGGTGCTTCTGATGGATATCCATAGCCCTTGTCAGCCAGACGCCTTACCGTTTCTAAATAACGCTCACCCCATGTTCCAGGATCAAAATTAGTCACAACGACATTATAGCTTAAATTGATTATGGACTCGAAAGCCTTTCTTTGCGCCAGTTCATGACCGCCAAAAGCGACTTGTACTTCATCTTCCATACTCACGCCCCCCGACTTGAGGCGCTCGATAAGGATATAAATCATTTTTTCTATGGTATAAAATAATTTACACATAGACATCCCTGCTTGAAACATATCCTCGCTTTTGGACGTAGATAATTTGTGACCCGAATCATGAATGTCATAAACAAATTCCAACTCGCTTGAACCCGGCAGAGTTTCTGGTTTTATAATAATCGGCGGATTCATCGCCTCAATATGCGGCGAAGTGATGTAGAGATGAAAATCGGCCCAATGCCACCAAATTTGATAAACTCGATCAACCAGGGTGATTGGATTATTTAAATCTTTAGCTACTTCCAATTTCCGCAAGTCCATACTGACTTCCGCAAATCCAGGATTCTCTTCATTCTCAGAGTCGGTCATTCATATTACCCAAGTACTAAACGAGATACCTTTATATTAGCCCAAAATTGACTAATGAGCACGAAGCTTGTAACAAATAGAGGAAAAAAGAGTGCTCTGCAAACTGAGCGATTAAAAAACAAATAAGACCCAATGCCGTTGTTATAGTGGCACACGATACAACGGATCATCGCACTGACTGATAATACTCGGGAGGAGTTCGACACTTAAAACAGGTACTTTGACAGGAGCTCTTTTCCTGACACTTTTTTATTACGCCTTTCTTGAGCCAAATATCCAACATAGGTTGTAAGGCTGGAAGATCCAAACGAAATTCTCTGGTCAATTGTTGGGTACTGACGACACCTTGTCGCCCAATATAATCACGAATTTGTAACAACACTGCATCTCTCCATATTTTTACCGCTGAATTTAAATACCACCACAACCAGAATCAAACTGGATATCATGGCTATTATCCATAAAGCGCTTTGCTCCGGATGTTTTATAAACTGAGCAATCTGATAAAAAATAACAGCAGTAGCATAGGCAACAACAAAAGACCAAATCACAGATGTCCACATCAAGCGACTGTTTGCTTCCTGCTTGATGACGGCCATGGTCGATACACAAGGGATATACAGCAGAACAAACAGCAAGTAGGCATAAGCACCTGCCTGTCCATCAAAGCGTTGCGACATCATCCCATAAACTGATTTGGATACATCGCTGTCTGCCGCACTGGCTAAAACCGGATTCCATAATGCCGAACCCAGCTCAGAAAGATTTTCCGGAATAGACCATAATGCGGCTTTAATTCCGGCCCAAAAATCAAAATGTACGGTGGCCACTTCCCCTAAATGCCCCACCTGAGCATAAAGAGTATTTAAGGTACCGACCACAACTTCCTTGGCAAGCATTCCGGTCAATAATCCAACGGTCGCTGGCCAATTGTCTTGATGAATCCCCATAGGCGCAAATAAAGGCGTTATCCATTGCCCCATCAAAGAAAGTAATGATTCAGTGCTGGCATCACCGGAGTTAATGCCCCCACCAAGAGTAATAGCATTTAGTCCTCCCAGGATAACGCAAATGGGAAGAATCAATCGTCCTGCACGCCAGACGAAGAATTTGAGCCTCATCAAGGTCTCTTTGCACAAACGCGTCAATGCCGGTTTATGATAAGCAGGTAATTCGAGTATTAATGGCGCAGCGTGGCCTTGTAATGCCGTTTTACGCAACAAAAATCCAGTTAAAACGGCCATTAAAATGCCGATCAAATATAAGGAAAACACTACATTCTGGCCACCGGAAGGAAAAAAAGCAGCCACAAAAACCGCATAAATAGCCAAACGAGCACTACAGGACATAAAGGGACTCATCATGACCGTTAGCAGCCTATCTCGCTCGGAATCGAGGGTTCGTGCTGCCATAATCGCCGGAACATTACAGCCAAATCCCACTATCATAGGCACAAAGGATTTACCGGGAAGCCCTAAAGCCCGCATGGCTTTATCCACAACGAAAGCTGCTCTTGCCATATATCCCGAAGTTTCCAGCAAGGATAAGAAGAAAAACATGGACGCAATTACGGGAATAAAGGTCAAAGTAGTATTGATTCCCTTGCCCACACCGTTAGCAATTAAGGCAATTAACCAGTTGGGGGCATGTATTTGCTGCAATAACCAGGCACTGCCCTGAACAAATACAGTATCCGTAGCTATGTCAAAAAAATCCTGGAACGCCCCCCCGATATTGATGGAAAACAAAAACATCAAATACATCATGGCAAAAAACAAAGGCAAGGCCAAAAATCGATTCAGGACAATTTTATCCAGCTTCGCCGTGAAATGTTCACTGGCATCGCTTTTCTTTTGCTGCACTGCCTGAACAATTTGGTGAATAACCTGATATCGCACATCTGCCAACAATACATCCAAATCAAGAGCATCATTCCTGGATTGTTCCCACTGTATTTGTATGGACTCCTTACCGATGAGAGTATCACCTTCGGCTATTCTGAGTGCGTAATAATGAGCAAGTGACTGACTGTACCCTTCATGAATTAATTGGCTTTCAAGTGAGTTTAATACGTTTTGCACGGGTAATGGCAGTGCTAATGCAAGCGGTTTTTGTTGCTCGGGAATGGCCAAAAGTGTATTTTTTAACTCGGCAATACCCACATTTTTATGCGCCTGAATGGGAACTACCGGGCAACCTAATTGCTCTGCTAACGCATTCACATCAACCGTAATGCCACGTTGCTGGGCAATATCCATCATGTTAAGCGCAACGATAACGGGTTTACCCAATTCCAGAATTTGGGTGGTTAAATAAACATGTCGTTCCAAATGACTTGCGTCAATAACGTTAATGATGCAATCAGCATCAAGATTTACTACAGACTGAGCTGCAATCTGCTCATCCTGACTCATGCCTTGAGCATTTGCAACCAGAGAATAGACACCGGGTAAATCGGTGACATGAATTAAATGAGTGCCTACTGAACATTGGCCTGTCTTTTTTTCAACAGTTACACCAGGCCAATTTCCGACTCGTTGACTGTCTCCGGTTAATGCATTAAATAAAGTAGTTTTACCGCAGTTTGGGTTCCCTACCAACAATACCTGAATCATAGACGCTCCAACACTAATTGACTTGCTTCGTCTTTGCGAAGCGTCAAGGATGTTCCTCTTACCTCAACCTGAACGGGGCAGCCCAAAGGAGCAATTCTTATCACTGAAAACTCAACTCCTCGGGTAATTCCCAGGGATAATAACCGTCTTTTGTACTGTT
The DNA here is from genome assembly GCF_001467535.1 of Legionella worsleiensis. Classification (GTDB taxonomy): domain Bacteria; phylum Pseudomonadota; class Gammaproteobacteria; order Legionellales; family Legionellaceae; genus Legionella; species Legionella worsleiensis. Next base: position 435,524 of record NZ_LNZC01000012.1, on the reverse strand, counting down.
GATTTGTCGCACCAAAATCGACTAATCGCACTCTATCGCCACGCACCAATTCAGAAATGTTCATAATGTACTGCTTGAAAATAGTTTAATAGCCCAATTGTATCACAAATGATATCGAGAATCATTCTCACTTAAGTAAAAAAATATACATTAATACAGAAAAAAGAACCATTATCCATCGGTTTTTAACATGTTGTGCACGATTCGCCGGGGATGTCTGCCCAGATAGTCTACCGATTGCATTTCCATCAAACGGCTCAAGGTACGCTTAAACGTGTCTTTCATTTCGCCTTGAATGTAGAGTTCCTCAACAGGAACATCGGCAGACATAATAACATTAATCCCTCTATCGTACATGACATCAATAAAATGAATGAACATAATGGTTTGCAAGGTATGATTTTCTGTTAAACAGGGAATGCCACTTACAAAAATCGTATCAAAACGATCAGCAAGTTCCAGATAATCCAATTGGCTCCGAGGTAAATTGCAAATGACATCAAAAGAAAACCAAATGGTTTGGGCACCGCATTGAATGTAAGGAATATCTCTGCTTTGGATAACCAACGTACCGTGTACTGAAAACTCTTGAGTAAAAAACTGAAACTGTTGCTTCATTTTTTGCTCTGTCTGCTCGCCTAAAGGGTACAAATAAGCATCGAGTAAAGGTTGATGACCAATACGATAATCTTTTTTTTCTGGAATTTTAATCACTTCGCAGTCATTTTTGATAATCTCTATTGCGGGTAAGAAACGCTCTCGATGCACTCCGTTGCGATACAAATCATCAGGGCTGGTATTAGAAGAGACCACCAAAATCACACCGTGAGCATGCAATGCCTGAAACAACTCCGCAAGAATCATGGCATAGGCCACATCATGCACCAAAAACTCATCGAAACATAATAGACGAATGGATTTGGCCATCTTTTTCGCAATAAGACGCAGAGGATCTTTTCGTCCTTGTAATTGCCTTAACTGAAAATCAATTTGTTGCATGAAATGATGAAAATGAAACCGAGCTTTCTTTTCTTCGGCAATAAATTGAAAAAACAAATCGACCAAATAGGTTTTACCCACGCCAACCGGCCCGTAGATGTATAATCCCTTAATTTTTTTTTGGCCTGGCCACCGAAACCAGGATTTACAATCGCAAGCCAATTCGTCGGCAAGCCTTTGCATGGAAATCAAAATTTCTCGTTGATTCTCGTCATCTTGTATCTCACTTCTTTGAATGGCCGCCTCATACTGTTTTATTAAATTCATGACTCGTGAAACCTGTCGCTTAAGCAGTCTGTTAATCGAGTTTTAAGCTCAATTAATTTCCCATGAAAAAAATGTCCCGTATCTGCAAATTCAAGCACCGGAATCGGAGGATGAGCCTGTCTGGCAAAATCCAGTACCAAAGCACTGGGAACTACTTCATCATTATCGCCCTGAAGAATAAACCAAGACTCCGGTTGTGGGGCAAATTCTTTATAGTCGTAATGATGAACTGGCGGCGCAATGGTAACGAGTAGACTAGGTCTTGATTGAGCGGCGGCTCGGTAACACACATAGGATCCAAAAGAAAAGCCCGCAAAAATCAGCTTTATTCCAGGTTGCTCTTGCTGCCATGTATGAACCAGTTCAAGCATGTCCTTACTCTCACCGATACCGTCATCATAAACACCAGCTGACTGCCCAACACCCCTGAAATTAAAACGCAGTGATGGGATGCCCAATTCTTTAAAAACTCGGGACAAAGTAGTGACGACCTTGTTATTCATAGTCCCGCCTTGCAAAGAGTGCGGATGACCCAAAAAGGCAACATAGGGCGTGTGCATGCTCTCGGGAACAGTTAAAACCGCTTCAATTTGTCCGACCATCCCTTGGAGAAATAAAGCGTGTTCACCTGGAGTACTTAACTTATCAACGAATTGCATAGAAAAACCTGTTATCCTGAAAATGAAACCATGATACCTCAGATTTAACGTGTGTTTAACCTATGATAGTGCTAAATCAATAGCTCAATCACTTTGCACGAAATAATTGTTTGGTTGTGATTCAATTTTTTTGCCATACACGATAAGATCATAGTGATGCACCGACCCTTGTGGCGGTGACTTTATTAACTATTCTGGAGGACTTGATCCATGAGACAGGTACCTGATGTTACGCAATTCTTCTCTATTCACCCCATACTCTGCGAACCTACTGGGGGCACAGTATGAAAATCCATGATTTTAAAATAAAAAAACAAACCGGTAAAAAGATAGCCATGCTAACCTGTTACGATTATCCCTCTGCCCGCATCATTGGCGAATCCAGTATAGACTGTGTTTTGGTCGGTGATTCTGTGGCAATGACCGTACACGGCTATGATACGACTGTTATGGCGACTATAGAAATGATGGAGCTGCATACTAAAGCAGTTGCCCGTGGTTTGAATCATCAGTTTTTAATTACCGATCTTCCCTTTTTAAGTCATAAACGCTCCATTTCCGAGACTGTTTCAGAAGTGCATCGTCTTCTACAGGCAGGTGCTCATGCCATTAAAATTGAAGGAGCCGATGAAGACACATGCAATACCATATCCTACCTGGTTAAAGCCGGTATCCCCGTGATGGGACATATTGGCTTGACTCCTCAGTCCATTCACCAGCTGGGCGGTTTTAAAGTTCAAGGGAAAAACCAGGAACAAGCCGAACGCTTATTGCAACAAGCATATGCTTTGGAACAAAGCGGTTGTTTTGCTTTGGTTATTGAATGTGTTCCCCAAACTCTGGCTAAAACCATCACCGACTCTCTTTGTATTCCAACAATTGGCATTGGTGCAGGCTTAGACACTGATGGACAAGTACTGGTGTGGCATGACATGCTGGGATTACAATCCACATTCACCCCCAAATTCGCCAAAAAATACACTCAAGGTAAAGATCTGTTTCTTGAAGCCATTGATGCCTATGCGCAACAAGTTCAACAGGCTCATTTTCCAAGTCCTGAATATTCTTTTTAGGGGGCATGTTATGCGTATTTTTCGTCAACTTAATGAATGGATTCACTTTAGAAACACCCTAGCTCCTGACCTTAGCCTGGGCTTTGTTCCAACTATGGGCAACCTGCATGCTGGACATGCTTCATTATTCAAACACAGCAGGGATGAAAATGACAGCACAGTATCCAGCCTGTTTATTAATCCAACTCAGTTTAATAACCCTGATGATTTCACCCATTACCCCCGAACTTTAGCAGCTGACCTCGAATTAATGAAAGATGCTGGGGTGAATTATTGTATTTTACCCGATCAACAGGACATGTATCCCGATGACTACACCTATCAAGTTCAGGAAAATCAACTGTGCCAATTAATGGAAGGAAAACACCGCCCGGGACATTTTAATGGTGTTTTGACTGTAGTCATGAAATTACTTCATCTGACTAGGCCAACCAGAGCCTATTTTGGTGAAAAGGATTATCAACAGTACTTGCTCATTGATGGCATGGTCAAAGCATTGTTTATGAATGTTGAAATTAAATCCTGCCCAACGGTGCGTGAGCCTAGTGGTTTAGCATACAGTTCACGCAACAACAGACTAACCCCAGAGGAAAAAAAACTGGCCGAAGAATTTGCCGTTTTATTTCATCAGAATAAATCCTGTACTCTGATCAAAGCAGAGTTAGAACAAAAGGGAATCGCTGTCGAATACATAGAAGAACATCTGGGACGAAAATTTGCAGCGGTGCTCATTGGTACGGTACGCCTGATTGACAATTATTCAATTTGCTAATATTAAGAAAAAAGCCGCTGCTACAGCGGCTTTTTGGTACTAAGAAGATGCAATTTTGCCACATTAAACAGTGAGCATTGCGTAAAAAAAGTCCCTCTACCTTATTGTTTAAATATCTCATACAAAAAATGCTGCATAGCCAACCATGATCGCTGCTCTGCCAGTGAATTAAACATCAACCCTAGCGAAGTATCATGGGCCTGTGGATTAGTAAAGGCATGTTGCACCTGTCCGTACATGTGTACCTGCCAGTCAACCTTGGCCTGGGTCATTTCCTGACAAAAGACATTTACTTGCTCGGGCTTGACCATAGGATCATCATAACCATGTAATACCAGAATTTTCGCTTTGATGGGTGCGGAGTCAAGATGTTCCGGTTTATTCAAAATGCCGTGAAACGTTACAACACCTTTTAAATCAGCACCGCTTCGAGCCAAATCAAGAGCACATAAACCACCGAAGCAAAATCCTATTACCGCAATTCTGGATTTATCAACTTCAGGTCTGGCAGCTACCGCATGATATGCTGCGAGCAAGCGATCTCTTAGCAAAGAGCGATCCGCAATTAAAGGCTGCATTAATGCCATTTTTTCATCATTATTTGCCCCCTGGCGACCTTGGCCATAAGCATCCAGGGCGAATCCAACATAGCCCATTTCAGCAAGCATTCTGGCTTTTTGACAGGCAAAATCATTACGCCCTGTCCAGTCATGAGCGACAATCACTGCCGGTCGAGGGGTCAAGTTCTGTTCATCAAAAGCTAAAAAACCATGTAACTCTTGATCATTGTGATGATAAATTGAATTTGCTGCAAACATATACACTGTCCTTATTATGGATAATAAAAATAGTCTAGGGGAAAAAGGATAAAAGTCCAGCGATTCCAAATTGATAACTAAATCCATACCCGATACAAAAGATTTAAATGCCATTATTTATGGTGTTAAAGCGAAATCCTCAAACGATGAATGATTACAGGGGCGTTGCTTGCCTGAAAAGAATCCCATCCAAGTACTTATTGAGATTGATGCTAATTCTCGTTTGGCTCCTTTAAGCTCTGGAATCAGATCCTGAATAGCAACCAGGATGTCATGATGGTTTTGTGATAAAAATAAAAGGTAGGGACTGGACTTACAGATCAGAAGAAGAGCCTTGAGCCGTTGCGACTCGGGTAGCGATTCAAAAATGACAGTCAATATTTCAGGCTTTATTGCATCTGTACCTGGCTCTCTAATGTGTGCAATCAATGCCCTAAATGCATCAAGTCGCTGCTGCACCATAATAAGCTCGAACAGGAGATTCGCTAAATCGAGATTTGCAGTGGCCTGTCGTAACAATCCCCAGCCAGAGGAACAACTATCCTTTATCGCATCCAACCTTTGGCCCACAGGTATCTTTTCCAAAAGCGTTCTCAGCAAGCTGAGATTACTTTCTGCATAGTGTAACAAATTACGACCGAACTTATCATGCTGTATTATTGCATTTATCCATTGTTCTTCTGGTAATAAATCGAAAATGACGCCCAATATTCCCGGATTTTCGAGGATAAACTGCATAAGAGTTTGAGCATCATAATTAATGCGAAATAAGGCTTCAAACCGTTGGTCTGGTGGATAAATCTCTAAAATAATGTGCACTGACTTGCACTGAGCTAAAGCACAATCCAACACTCTGTCTCCACTCTGATTTACCAGAGAAATAACCTCAAGTCTTTGCTCTTGGGGAAGCATATCAAGGATAATTCGTAACGATAAAGGATTAGTTACCGCCTCATGCAATAGCGTTTGGCCATTACTCATAACCTGAGCTACAACAGCACCCAATTGATCTTGGGAAAAAAGCTCCAGAAGGATTTTTAGCGAATGGTGACAGTCAACTGCACAATCTAAAACCCTGAAGTCCCAGTAATTAACCTGACACACGGCATCACGTTTTTGATCTTCAGGATAAACGTCCAAAACCATTTGCAAGGATTGATGGTGTTTTACGGCCAAATGCAGTGCGGTGTCACCGGCATTATTTGCTATACTCACTATTCTTAATTTGTGCAATTCAGGCAAAAAAGTGAGAATAACGCCGAGGAAATCAGGCTGAGTTACCGCTCGATGCAGCATAGTATTGCCGAACTCATCAACCTGGCATAGTGTGTCAAGCCGTTGTGCCTCAGTCAAGCTCCGTAGAAAAGTACTCAGTGCCTCAGGACTAGTAAACTCCTCAAACACCAGCTCATCATCGGAAAAAGAGCGTTCATTCACCTCATCGTCACTCCAATAATGAATTTCCTCTTCATCAGGCGATTGTGGCGTTTTAGGATGCCAAGGGGCATTGATATTATCTGAAATACCCGCATAGATAATGGCTCCCAGTCTCTGGTCTTCAGGCAGTAACTCAAGAATAACGCTCATTGATTTGGTTTTTTTGCTTGCTAAATGCAAAACCGAAGCGCCTGAATTATTGCATTGAAGAAGAGCTCGAAGCCTCTCTTGTGGGGGATAAAATTCCAGAAGAATTCGTAACGATTCAGGATAAATTGCCGCCTGATGCAACACCGTATTCCCTTTATGATTGGCGTAACATATTGCGTTTAAGTGGTCTTCATCAGGATAAAGTGCAAGAACAATGCGCAAAGAATCGGAATAGGCAACAGTATGGTGCAACAATAGATTACCTTGGCTATCAGGACGTTTAATCCTACTTAACGCCTCACAGTACGGTATAAATTTAAGAATAGTGTCTAACGATTCACGATAAGCTAACGCCAAATGCAATAGGTTTGTGCCATCATAATGAGTTAATTTCAAAACAGCTAACCGGTCTTTTTCGGTTAATGATTTAAAAATAACAGCTAATGACTCTGGATAGGCTATGGCAGATTGCAATACCAAAAAGCCATAATTATTCTTTAGTTTCACTGCATCCAGTCGTTGAGCCTTGAGTATCCTGTTAAGAAAAGCACTGAGCATGACCGGATTGGATGCCATTAAATGCAGGGGTGTTGTCCTCTCTCCTGAACGGATAATATTAAACCGGTGGCTTTTGGGAAACAGGTTAAAAATATTAAGATGCCGTTGAGTCATTGATGCATCCCGGGATAAAATCCCCCCAACCCAATTGATTAGTGCCTCAGACTCAAAAAGAAGTTGAATCTCCAGAAAATATTTGACCCATTTTTTAAAAAAGGGATAATTTTTACTGGTCAATGCCATTGAGGTAATTGGTGAACAGGAGAACGAGAGCAAGGCAGGATTTGAGGTATTCGATAAATAACGTGAAACAACGCTTTTAAATTCACTTATTACCTCCTGGTAGTTGACAAACCTCCATCCTGCCTGATTCATTGAGCCAATATAAGCTCCTTTTTTATGCCAATCCAGCATCATTTTTAGTGAATAGTGCACACCAGTTTCATTTATCACCGTGTAATAAGTTCGATTGATAGCCAGGAGCTGCTCCAACTCTTCCAGGCGATGTTGAGCCAAATCAAGCATTAAATCGTAAAGAAAATACCCTCGCATGTCTTGTTTTTTATAAACGAGATAAGCAATCATTTTTTTAAAACGTTCATTGTTAATTAGTGGCTCAGGTGAATGAAACAAAGAAGACAAAAACAAGCGGGTTCTTTGGATAATGAGTTGCTGAAACAATTTCGATGTATCCGGTTGATAGTGGATAAAAAACATCGATTTTTCAGCCAGAACGCTTTGTCTTGTCGCACTGGTATAACCGTAATAATCTACTGGTTTTATAGAAACTACAGGGTAATCAGCAAGTGACACCCGATCAGTGACGCCACAGGATACTCCAGTATTAACCCGATTAATTCCCTTTTCCTCGCAAAGAAGCATGCCCAGATAACGATACATGGTTATAACCAAAGAAATAGAAACGTTATGTGAAACCTCAATTGAATCAAGACATAAATCACCACCTGTACTTCGCCAAACCCAGGCTTGAGCAAGAACAGGATCATGCAAATTAAGATGATCTTCATCTCCAGAAAACAGCACATAAAAAGCACCATTAGGCGATCCAATACCATGGACAACACATTCATATGCATCACCATCTAACGATTGACAGCAATACGTCAATTTCCCAAGGCAAACCGCCAAAGCCGCTTCTTCATCGACTGATGTATTTAGTTTGGTTAAATAGGTTTTGGGAAAACCAACCTCAGACCCCTTTATAGTGATAGCAGGAATAGCCTTATCATCATTGTCTCGTTTCAAGGAATCAAACACTGCCCTGGTTTGTTCCCTGATTCCATAACGAACGAGCAAACGACGTGCTCGATCATTGTGGTATTTATATTCCTCATAAAAAGCCTGCAAAACGAGCAAAGATGCGTGCTCCAGGCGAATCCCTCGAGCAAGCGCTGCCAATTCCAAATACAACCTTTCTTTTTCTCTGCTCAAATAACTTAATTTATCCTGGCGTGCTCTTTTATCATTTAAATCGGGATGTTTTACAGGGGATTGGGCAACGACTTGATATCTACGAATTGTATTCGCCAGCTCCGTCTCTTTAACCTTTATTTGACCAATATTTGTATAGACGAATTGCCCTAATAAACTCATCCGCTTTATGGCCGCTGCGTGTGCTAATAAAATTCTAAAGCGTGGATTAAGCATGTTCTCCAAAATTTGTGCTCTTTTTTTCCACAATAAAAAATGACGCGGATCCAGAGAAGGTAATGTGAAGCGACAGGCATCAAAAACCAGATTAGTAACCTTGTTCCATTTAGGGAAATTGATGAGGTAATGATAAATTGCTTTTTCACTGTCAAAAATACAGGATAATTTCCTGGCATGTTTTTTAGGGTTACCACTTTGCTCCTGAAGATACGCCAGTTTACATAACAGAATAATTTTTTGGTAAAGAAATCGATTAACATAAGATGACCATGGTTTATTACCAGATCCTATCCCAGAATCGGCCTGACTGCTTGATGCAGCATACCTCGTTGCATCCCCGCCTTCGGGTGTGTCATCGCTACAGATGCGTGCGACATAATCTGCCGCAACAGGGCCATTTGCTTGCCTGACTCGGTCTAATAACCGATTAAAACGACCTTCTGCTTTTTCCTGGTTTACTCGGTCCCTCTGCATCACTTTTTCTTTGATGTGTTCAGGTAACTTCCTTGTATCAGTATTTTGGCGGCTTTTCTTAATAAACGCTATTTCGCTCAGTATTTTTATAAATTTCATCAATAACGCCGGATAATTTGACTTATTGCAGACCTTGGCGACTAAGATATCACGTCTTAAGTCAATTTATAAACACCAATAAATGGCAATCAACGGTTCGTAATAAAAATCCAGGTAGCGCTGATAGCGGCTTCATGCGATCAAATGACACCACGACTGAAAATGACACACTCTTTTTTTAGTTTGGTCTAAACTTAAATTAAAAATTGAGGGGAATAACATCATGATGACTAATTCACTCACACAAATTCGGGATTTTCTCCATGCGCAGCTGTGCTATCAATTATTTATAACCCCCCTTCATTTTCCTCTGGATAAACAATATCGGGATTTTGCCAGAATGGCTTGCGAATATATTGAAATTAAACGTAGTGAAGCCATCCATCAGGACACTCCTCGTCACCACGTGATCCATCGATTTGCTCCGGCTAAAAACGCCAATGGCAAAAAAGTTCTTATCGCTCACGGTTGGATGTCACGTGCGGCCTATATGGTACGATTGATTCGCTATCTGCACCTAAACGGTTATGAGGTTTATGCTCTGGATTTTCCTGCACATGGAGAAGCAAAAGGAATACAACTTCCCTGGACGGACGCAGTCACTGTTTTAAAAGAAACCATCAACCAACATGGGCCCTTTCATGGATTAATTGGTCATTCATTTGGTGGTTCCATGCTATTAAGTACTCTCAACCTGGCAGGTCAATTTCCACAATGGCAGCTGCATACCAAACCCGAACGAGTCATATTAATTGCATCGCCAACACAAATGCGCAGCCCAGTAAATACCATTGCTCGGCGGATGAAACTCACTGGTCATGGATATTTGCAACTACGTCATTTGATTCATCAGCAAGCAGATATTGATCCCAAACTCATACGTTTAAAATATTTTACGTCTCAAGCCGCAGACATCCCCTTTTTATGCATTCATGGAAAAAATGACATTACCGTTAAACCTAAAGAATCCATTATTTTTTGCAAGGAATACAAAAAAGCCAATCTGGCCTTATTACCTGATGCAGATCACGTGAGTGTCTTGATGGATGAGCGGGTAGAACAGCTGGTTGGTGAGTTTTTAACTAACTCGATTGAACCGCAATTTGGGTACAAGGAAATACATCCACAAATCAAACCTTAAAGACAATACACCAGCCTCTGTTAACCATTCAGCCAGCATAGGGTGGATGAGCAGAGAACAAGGGCTGGAGTATGTAGAAACTGCTTTATGATTCCATGTATTGGCGAATTTTCTTCATGGCATTTTTTTCAAGCTGCCGGACACGTTCGGCGGATACACCGTATTTATCGGCTAAATCATGCAGGGTTAATTTATCCTCAGCAAGCCAGCGTTGCTGTAAAATATCCTGACTGCGCTCATCGAGCTGTTCCATGGCGCACATCAGTCGTTCACGGCTTTGATCGCCCGTGTCTTCTTTTTCCAGCATTAACGCAGGATCGTCATTAACATCGAACAAATAACGTTCTGGAGCCTTATAAGCGTCATCATTATCATCAACTTCAGGAGCGTCATAAGATGAATCCATAACATTCAGGCGCTGCTCCATAACCAGGACATCCTCACGGCTAACGCCCAGGTCTTTCGCTACAGCATCAACCTCTTCATTGCTAAACCAGCCCAAGCGATTTTTCATTTGGCGCAGATTAAAAAATAATTTACGTTGCGCTTTGGTTGTTGCGATTTTGACAATACGCCAATTACGCAAAACAAACTCATGAATTTCCGCTTTAATCCAGTGAACCGCAAAAGAAACAAGACGAACGCCCATTTTAGGATCAAAACGCTTAACAGCCTTCATCAAACCGACATTGCCTTCCTGAATTAAATCATTCAAGGGCAAACCGTAGCCCAGGTAACCTCGAGCTACCCTAACCACATAACGTAAGTGAGCAAGTACCAGACGTCTTGCTGCTTCTATATCTCCTTCAGAGTGAAAACGCTCGGCACAAGCAATTTCTTCTTCCAGACTAAGCATTGGAATTTGATTTACCCGATGAATATAAGAATCAAGACTACCAACGGGTAGATTCATTGCAGCAAGTTGCAACTGTTGACTCATACTACTTCCTCCAGTCATCAACACTAAAGTAATTATCTGCTTTATTATACACTAATTATAGGGTTCTATAGAAGCCAATTGCCTTTTTACCGACAATAGAGCTCCGAGCCACCCGAGTATAATTGCAAAAAAAACAAGTAGCAAGATTTGTCTCATTGTCAGCAATGTCAGCGGATAGTGCATTTGATAAGCAACAGCCAGTTGATTCACGACAACACCTAAACTTAAGATAAAAATATTCACCAAAAAAACAGCGCAAACTGCTCCGGCCATGCCATACCAGATGCCCGAATATAAAAAAGGTCTGAGAATAAAGGCATCAGTTGCGCCTATCAGTTTTAAAATCTGAATTTCTTCTTGCCTGTTACTTAGAGCAAGGCGCAGCGTGTTGCCTATAACAATGACCACAGCAAGAGCAAGCAAAGCCATGAGCGCTTTGGCTAAATAACCTACAAAAATAAGAATAGCATGAAGCCGGTTTATCCACTCCATATCAAGCTTGACTTGTTCTACTTCCGGAAAGGCTTTAAATTGCCTTGAGAGCAAATCCAGTTTTGCCGGCGAATCGATAACAAGAGCCGGGACTATTTTAATCACCGCAGGTAAAGGATTTTCTGGTAGGTAGCGCATGATGTCATGCATTCCCTCCTGTTGGGTTAACTCAGCCAAACCCTCTTTGGATGAAGTTAAAGATGCTTGACCAACCCCTTCCGTATTGCGTATTTTTTCTAATAATTGCGTTTGTTCCGTTTGAGTTAAAGCGGGTTGCAAGTACAGAGAGATGTGCCCTCCACGTTGCCAACTTATGGTCAAATTGCCCAGATTATCGGTAAAGACCCAAAAAAGGGCAGGTAAAGCTAATGCAATGGCAATGACGATAACCGTCATCATTGTTCCCAAAGGTTTACGGCAAAGCAAGTTCAGGCTTTGCACAGCGGCCTGAAGATGATACACGAACAAAGATTGCGTTCTTTTTAACACAGTCTTCCTCCCTTGAGCATGATGATACGATGCTTCATTCCGGCAATCAGAGCCAAATCATGAGTAGCAATCAAAATGCTTACCCCAACCTGATTAAACTGCTCAAAAAGAGACATAATTTCAGAAGACAATTTAGGATCAAGATTTCCTGTGGGCTCATCAGCCAATAATAAAGCCGGTTTGTGAACCACTGCTCGAGCAATCCCTACTCGCTGTTGTTCACCTCCTGAAAGATGAGCTGGCGCCATTTTTTCTTTACTTAACAATCCAACCATATCCAGGGCCGCATGCACTCGTTTGGCAATCATTGGATAGGGCATCCCCTGAATTTGGAGCGGCAGGGCAACATTATCAAACACAGTGCGGTCATTGAGCAAATGAGGGGATTGAAAAGTAATTCCCAAATGACTGCGGTGCGCAGCAACGTCTCTTTTTTTGAGTTGATTTAATTTCAGGCCATTTACGGTTAATTGACCGGAGGTAGGCCATTCCAGTAAAGCGATTAACTTGAGAAAAGTACTTTTTCCTGCGCCAGAATGGCCGGTCAGAAAGGCCATTTCGCCTTTTTGCATTGCAAAACTGACCTGGCTTAATGCCTCGAAGCCGCCCGGATAACGTTTAGTAACTTGGTCAAATGTGATCATCATTGAATAGTGCACCGACAAATTGCGCTGCATTAAAGGGCCGTAAATCTTCTATGCCCTCCCCAACACCTAGATAACGAAATGGTATCCCCAAATCATTAGCTATGGCAAATAATATTCCGCCTTTAGCGGTTCCATCCAGTTTGGTCATGGTAATTCCTGTGACGTGCACCGCTTCATGAAACTGACGTGCCTGATTCAATGCATTTTGCCCTATGCTTGCATCCAGAACCAGCATTATTTCATGAGGTGCTTGAGGATCAATTTTCTGCAGTACTCGTTTGACCTTCTTTAACTCTTCCATCAAATTGTTTTGTGTATGAAGACGACCTGCGGTATCTGCAATCAACACATCCACTTTACGAGCCTTTGCCGCCTGCAGCGCATCAAAAATTACCGAAGCACTGTCAGCGCCGGTATGTTGGGCAATAACAGGAATATCATTCCTCTCCCCCCAAACATGCAATTGCTCTACTGCAGCTGCCCTGAAGGTATCGCCAGCAGCTAACATGACTTTTTTGCCTTGACTTTGAAATTGTTTTGCCAGCTTGCCTATAGTGGTTGTTTTACCTGCGCCGTTAACGCCCACCATTAACAGTACAAAAGGAGAGTGATCGGGGGTTTGTAAGGTTAAAGGCTGTTGCTCTTGCTCCAGAATAGTCTGTAAGTGCCCTTTTAAAGCCTGATAGACTGCATTACCATCGGATAATTGTTTTCGTTCCAAACCATCCGTAATGTGTTTCAAAACAGCCTGAGTCGTGTCTATTCCTAAATCTGCACTGATTAACAAGGTTTCCAACTCGTCTAGCAAATCAGGATTGATTTCTTTTTTTCCCAGTAAAAGACGACCGATACCATCACCGAGCTGGTGGCGTGTTTTACTCAAGCCCCGCTTGAAACGCACAAAAAGACTCTCTTTGAGAGATGATTCCTCGACCTCAACGGCGTCAATATCCTCATGAACCGGAATTTCTGCGTTGTCTGTAACCGGTGTATTATGTTGTTCAGTTGCCTCAACAGGTACTGAATCTTGATTTCGTTTAAACCATTTAATCATTTTAGTGTACAATTCCCGAGAAATATGAAATTCTATCAGCTTTTTCGCTTTGAGGTTAATTTATGCGCAAAATACTTATTACCTTGCTTATGGTACTATCTTGCCAGACCTTTAGCCAAGTACAAGAGTATATCCTGAATAATGGATTAAAAGTATTGGTTAAGGAAGATCACCGTGCACCCATCGCCGTTTCGATGATTTGGTATAACGTGGGCTCTGCCGATGAACCGGGTGAGCTAACCGGAGTATCGCATGCAATTGAACATATGATGTTCAAAGGCACCAAAAAATTCCCTCAAGGCGTATTTTCCCAAACAATTGCGGCACAGGGCGGCCAAGAAAATGCCTTCACCAATAACGACTTTACAGCTTATTTTGAAAAAATAGATGCCTCAAGGCTGGCAATCAGTTTCGAGCTGGAAGCAGACCGAATGACTCATTTGCTTCTTGATGCCAATGAATTTGCCAAAGAAATTAAGGTAATCCAAGAGGAGCGTCGTCTGCGTACCGATGATAATCCCCAAGCATTAACCTTTGAACGTTTTTTGGCAACTGCCCATCTGACAGCCCCCTATAATCATCCCGTGATTGGTTGGATGAATATACTGCAACAAATGCAGGTAGACGATCTGAAAAAATGGTACGAAGCCTATTACGCACCCAATAATGCCGTTCTGGTGGTCGTTGGCGATGTAAATCCAGAACAGGTTCATGCCCTCGCCAAGCAGTATTTTGGCCCTATTACCAAAAAGGCGATTGCAGAAAGAAAACCACAAAAAGAACCACCTGCCCTGGGTAAGAAATCCATAGTCATAGAGGCACCAGCTCAATTGCCACTCTATATGATGGGATTCACGGTACCCAGCGTCAAAACCGCTCGCACTACTTGGGAACCTTATGCTCTCGAACTGATTGCAGGTATTCTCGATGCTGGTGACAGTGCACGTTTCACAAAAAATTTGATTAAAGGAAGCCGCATTGCAACTGGTGCTGACGTCTACTATAACCTGTATGCACGATATGAAACACAATTCATCATGTATGGCGCCCCCAGCCAAAATTCCCAAATAACTGATGTCAAAAAAGGCCTTCTTGCCGAAGTCAATTCGCTAAAAAATACCCCAATAAGCGAAAAGGAGCTAAAACGAATAAAAAATCAAATCATTGCGCAAAAAACTTTTGAAAAAGATTCTATTTTCGGTCAAGCCATGGAATTGGGTTTATTGGAATCAGTGGGTATAGGCTGGAGAAGTGCCAACAATTATACTCAAGCAATTAACAGCATCACCCCAGAACAAATTCAACAAACGGCAAAACGGTATTTCAATGAGTCGAATATGACCGAAGCCGAATTAAAGCCCACGACTAATAATGAGGTCAAATCATGAGAAAGTTCACTGTCTTCATTTCCGCCTTGCTTGTGTTGTGTGGGCAAAATGTTTTGGCCAATACGTTTAAAACACAACAATGGCACACGAAAAATGGGGTACGGGTTGTCTTCTATAGAGCAATGGAAGTACCTATGCTGGACATCAGTATGGCCTTTGCTGCGGGTTCAGCTTATGACGGACAATACTACGGACTAAGCGCACTCACTGCTCACTTGCTGAATCAAGGTAACGGCGGTAAAAATGCAACGCAAATAGCCGAAGCCCTGGCTGATACTGGCGCACAGTTTCATACTGAGGTCAGTCGAGATATGGCGGTCTACACCTTACGAACGCTGACCAGTCAAGACGCTTTGCACCAATCAACCCTGGCATTCAGCCAGATAATTAATCATCCTGATTTTCCGGACGAGGCCTTTGCCGATACAAAACAGCAGCAATTAATGGCCATAAAGCAGGTTGATGAATCGCCCGATGATGTGGCCAGTCTTAATTTTTTTAAAACCTTATATCAGGATCACCCGTACGCACATCCAGTGAACGGTACCCTTGCAACCTTAAGCAGCATTCATAAAAAACACGTTATCCAATTCTACAAAGACTATTACGTCAGTAATAATGCAGTTCTGGTGATGGTCGGAGCCCTTGATCCACATCAAGCACATCAATTAGCAGAACAATTAACCCAGGATTTGCCTCAAGGTAAATCAGCCACGGCAATTCCCAAAGCCAATCAGTTACACAATGCCGAACAAATCAATATTCCCTTCCCCTCATCACAAACCGTCGTTCGCCTGGGTCAGCTGGGCATTGATCACCATAATCCTCATTATTTTCCGCTCATCGTTGGCAATTATATCTTAGGCGGCGGCACCTTGCTCTCCCGATTGGGAACTGAGGTTAGAGAAAAACGGGGGTTGACTTATGGGGTAGACAGTCAATTTGTTCCTATGCCCGGAGAAGGTCCTTTTATCATCAGTTTATCGACCAAAAACGATCAGGCTACTCATGCCCTGGATATCACTCATACTACCTTGAGTCGTTTTATATCCAATGGCCCAAGTAAAAAAGAACTGGATGCCGCAAAAAAATACTTGACCGGAAGCTTCCCTCTCTCTTTAGCAAGCAACCGTAATATTGCGAGCTTATTAGTGCGAATGGCATTTTATAATTTACCTGAAAATTATCTGGATACCTATGTGCAACATATCAACGCAGTCACACATGAAGAGATAAGACAAGCGTTCAAAGAACAGGTCAATCCCGAAAAACTATTACTCGTCACAGTGGGGCAATCTTGAAACACAGTATTCGCATTATTGGTGGTCAATTCAGAGGAAAGAAAATCCAGTTTCCCGAGGTTGAAGGCTTAAGACCAACCCCTGATAGGGTCAGGGAAACTCTGTTCAACTGGCTCATGATGGACATTAAAGAAGCACGCTGCCTGGATGCATTTGCAGGTAGCGGCGCTTTAGGCCTGGAAGCCTTTTCCCGAGGCGCAGCAAAGGTGGTATTTGTTGAGCAATCACCCATTGCTCATGCCAGTCTTCGCCAAACACTATCGCAACTGAATCATCCCAGTTTGAAACTGATTAAAACTGATGCATTATCCTATTTGAACCAGTGTACTGAACAGTTTGATGTTATTTTTCTGGATCCACCCTTTGCCAAAAACTACATTCCCCAATGCATGGAACTCATCAGACAAAAACAACTTCTTCCCCCCGGCGGCCTTGTATATATTGAATCATCAACAGCAACTGAGCTGGATGAACAATACTGGCACCAGGTGAAATTAAAACAGGCAGGTCAGGTTATATTTGGCTTATTTCAAAAACTCTGAATAACTATATCTTGACAAGGAGCTTGGCTCCTGTTTCAATCAAACCAATACTCCTAGACATTAAAGAACATTAAATGAACAATAAAATTGTCATTATGTTTATTGCGGCAGCCATGCTTACAGGCTGTGCCGGTACATTGAGAAAACCGCCGGTGAATAATCCCAGCGATGATGCCACGATCAAACTGGCAGAAGCAGCCGTATCGGTTAGCGATTCAATGCTGGAAATGGCGCGAATTGAAAAAGTAATTACCCCGCCCGGTAAAGACAACACACTCACCATACCCAATGCGTATAACATGCAAGCCAGAGCCAGTGTGGACTGGTCAGGCCCTATTGAAGAGCTCACTGCTCGAGTTGCCAAAGCCGCTCATTTTAAATTGCGTGTGCTCGGGCAGGTTCCGGCAGTTCCAGTATTAATAAGCCTAAGCTTAAAAGACGTAAGCTTGGCAGAATTACTTCGTAATATTGACTACCAGGCAGGTAAAAAAGCCAATATTCATGTATATCCTAACAGTCAGGTTGTTGAATTGCGCTATGCCAAAATTTATTCCTAGTGTCACTATCTTAGTATCAGCCTTGCTGATTTCCTGTACTTCATCCCGTACTAATATGGGCGATACAGGCTCGTTAGCAGGGATTCAATCCATGGCCAACTCTCAGTACACTCGAGTTCAGTCCAAGAAAAAGATGAGTAAAATCCGCGAAATGGCTCTTAAGGACGTTGCCTTAAGTCTCGGTGCCCAAGCGGGATTAGCCTGGCGAGCAAAAATCATTGACGAGGATTTAACAAAACAAGCAAGAAATCTGGATACCATTTATGATTTTAATTCTCTGGTTCTCGAACATAATATATTGCCACCTGTACTGCTTGAAGGCAGAAACACCCTGAACCTGGCTGATGCACAAAGCATAAGGGTTTCAGACAGAACCTATAAAGTATCCAAACAGGCACACTTCATCACCACTCCGCCTACCTGGCGTCAGTATTTATGGATGGACTATGTGAAACCTGAAGCACCCAATTCTACATTGCTCCCTAAAACCAAAGCAGAGAAAGAATTATGGTGCATTTATACTGCAAAAGGATGGAAAAATGGTATAGAACAAGCCAATACCATTCTTGAGGAAAACATTGCCAGAATCAAAGAAGATTTTGGTGGCATGATCCTCTACAGAAAACTGCTCGCCATGAACATGGTAACCCCTCCTTACGTATCTCACACGGATCTGGGCGTCACCGGCGATGGTTCTGAAATCCATATTGATGACCGAGTCTTAAGAATTACTGCATTGCCAGCACTGAATGTGAACAGTAACGAATGGAAAGCCGCCGTTGCCAAAGATGAAAATGCGCTGGAACAGTTTAAAAATATGGAAAAAATTGCCAGTCAGTCTAAAATTATCATAACGAATAAATCCTGGCAGCCCACCATAGCACCAGTTAATTAATGATAAATTATGACTAACATCAATTTAATGCCTGACGAACCGACCCGCTTTACCCCAGTGTTTATGGACAGAATGCTGGAGCATGCGGAGCGTTTGAACGCATCGGATATTACCATTCAAACTGGTGAACCCATTTATGCGGAAGTTTATGGGAAATTACTCCGCATAACGAACAGACGCTTATCAAACACCGAATTAGGCGACTTGATTAACGCCATCTATGGCCCCAATGCGACTACTCAACTGTTATCAGGCAAAGACATAGACACCCATTACGAATTTCGCCCAAACCGTGGCGTTCGTTACCGCTACAGGGTTAATGGTACTGCCTGTTTGGTTGAGGGACATGATGCCATTCAGCTGACTTTAAGAACTATTCCAACTACGCCCCCTAATCTGAGCAGCATGAATCTTCCAGATTCTATACTTGAAGCAATTGCGCCCCAGGAAGGTATTGTGTTTATTACCGGAGCAACGGGCTCTGGAAAATCAACACTATTGGCTTCAATCATTCGTGAATTAATTGAGACTGCGGATTCCAACCGTAAGGTACTGACTTACGAATCACCAATTGAATTCGTTTATGATGAAATTGAAACCATATCCTCTGTAGTTAGCCAATCAGAAATTCCCCGCCATCTACCCAGCTTTGCGGATGGCGTTAGAAATGCACTAAGAAGAAAACCCCGTTTAATTATGGTTGGAGAGTGTCGTGATGCGGAGACAATAAGTGCTGCACTAGAGGCCGCTCTGACTGGACACCCAGTTTATACCACCTTGCATACTTCAGGAGTCGCAGAAACCATGCGTCGTCTGGTAACCTCGTTTTCAGGTGAAGAACGGTTAGGAAGAACTATTGATATTCTGGAAACCATCAGGTTGTGTATTTGGCAAAAACTGGTTCCAACCGTTGATGATAAACGGGTTGCATTAAGAGAATATCTGGTTTTTGATGAAGAAGTCAGAGACATTCTTCTTGAGGGAGATCCCAATGATGTGACTTCTGCCACCCGTAAACTGGTAAGGCAAAAAGGACAACTGATGACCTGGGACGCTAAAGCAAAATTTGAACAAGGTATTATCAGTGAGCGAGTTTATAAGCTGATCATTGCCGGAGCTAAAGAATACCAACAGTAATTGAGCGATCCATTTTATCTTGCATGAGTTTTGCTCTGTCTATCCTCCATCACACAAGACTTTTATCATATTGGGTCGTATTTTTCTTTCGCTTTTGTTACCCTCTGCAAAACATAGGGACGTGCAGATAAAGCGAAGGATGATTAAATCATGTTTTTTACCCAGTTTTTTCACATACTGATTTTATTTTTTAGTATATTCACTTCTATTCATACTTACGCAACGGCAACTCAATCTTTAGAAACATCAACATTAATCAGTATCAAACTATTAGGAATTAATGATTTTCATGGTCAAATCAGTACAGGAAGACGTGTTAAAAACGAACCGGTAGGCGGAGCAGCGGTGCTTGCGGCATACATCAAAGAAGCTCAATCGGGTATGGAAGACAGAACAATAATTACGATAATGGGCGATCAGGTCGGTGCATCTCCTCCTTCTTCTGGTTTGCTTCATGATGAACCTACCATTTTATTTACTAATACTTTAGGTAACACCCATTGCAATACCAAAGACAGGATGAATCCTTTATGTAACGTCGTTGCTACGGTTGGTAATCATGAATTTGATAAAGGTCAAAAAGCACTGTTTGATTTAATCTACGGTACTGATAATCCGCCAACGAACCATTGGATCTCCTTACCTAATTATCCAGGAGCAGCTTATCCCTATATTTCTGCGAATATTGTTGATGAACGTACCAAAAAAACCTTATTTCCACCCTATGTCATTAAAGAAATTAATGGCATTCATATTGGATTTATCGGTGCCCTGTTAAAAAATGCCCCCGACTCCATGTTTCCCGATAATGCCAAAGGAATTCAATTTTTAGATGAGGCCAAAACCATTAATCACTATCTTCCCGAAATGAAGGCTCAGGGCGCAGAGATTGTGGTTGTTCTCATTCATGAAGGAGGCAACCAGATTCCCTATGCAGGAGATACCCAAACTCATTCTGATGTTACTGGTGCAATTAACGAGGTGATACACCAATTAGATGATGATGTCGATGTGGTTATGGCAGGACATACTCATCAGTTTCTTAATGCCTACATCCCTAATCGTAATGGAGTCAACATTCTGGTCACTCAGGCTCACAGCTACAGTGTTGCTTTTGCAGAAGTGACTTTGCAGGTGGATGCAATAACGCATAAAGTACGTCACAAAACCGCCAGAATCATTACAACCCACGCCCAAAAATACCCAGGAACCCATCCCGATACGACAGCGCTCCAATTAGTGAAACTGGCCGAAGATGCGGTAGAGCCTATTGTTTCTGGTTTTGTAGGAGTCGCTCAAAATAATATATCAAGAAATCAAAACACTGCTGGAGAATCGGGCTTGGGTAACTTAATAGCCGATGCGTTTAAAACGGAAATGAATGCCGATATAGGAATGACCAATCCAAGCAGTATGCGTGATGATCTGCCGCAAGGAACGGTCAATTGGGGGCATATTTATGCGGTCCTTCCTTTTGGAAACGGCGTGGTCAAAGTAACGCTCACCGGGCAGGATCTCTATGATCTTTTGGAACAACAATGGATGGGATCGTATGACAACATTCTGCAAATCTCAGGGCTGACCTGTATTTATGATCCCGCCAAACCTGTAGGGCACAGAATAACTAGTCTGCTGCATCACAATAAACCTCTGCAAAAAAATAAAATCTACAGTATTGCCACCAATAATTTCCTGGCTACTGGCGGTGGGGTTTTTTCTGTGATGCGAAGAGCAACTCATATCCAGGAGGGCGAAAGTGATAGAGATACGGTGCTTAATTACATTAAAAAATTACCGCAACCGTTCACCGCAGCGATTGAAGGAAGGATACAGCAAAGCGCATCACTGCGGTGACTAAATAAACCATAAATGCCAGAGACACTCATCTCCAGGGCAAACGCATCTAAATTATGAACATAAATCTCCACCCTTTTGCCTACGTCCTGCGCTTTATGCGCAGGATCCATGCGATCTTAGTGCAGGCAAAGATCTGGATTCTGCGCATAAAGCGCAGAACGTAGGCGTCTTGGTCTTAGATAATACGTTTAGATGCGTTTACCCTGCACTCATCTCGATACAGTCGATTGCAATGAATGAATTATGATAAGATAACTCCATACATAAACCATATGGACTTGGAACTGCTTTTTGGAGTTTATAATCTAAAACTCAACTTCTGTATCTCGTTCCTGTCCATTACTGTTGAGATGCTGCCATAGACAAAAACGCTGAACGTTATTATAAAACCGCCAAAACTTTATTTCTTCCTGTAAAGCCAATAAACGAAATTAATGGTTTTGAGGTCATCCTGGGATCTCGTCATTATTTGTTCAGGGAGAGTGAAAATCCGTTTAATAACATTAGCAGTTCCAGCATTGCGACGAATAAGTATTGTACCAGCAAAATACTGGAACACGCAGGGATCCCTGTTCCCCGATCCGTTATTATTCATAGTGACGATTTTCACAACCATAAAACCGGCGAGCTGATTCAGGGCTTAAAATTTCCTTTAGTCCTAAAGCCTTTATTAGATGGCTCTAAAGGTAAAGATGTATTATGCAATATCAAAACCTTAGACCAGCTCCTGCATTTTTTAAAACACTATCTTTCAGTTTATGAGTATTTATTAATCGAAGAATTTCACGGAAAATTGAACTCTTACAGAGTCCTGGTTTTTAATCGACGAGTAATAGGCGTAGTGCAACGATATCCTGCAAGTATTACAGGAGACGGCACACATACTATTGAACAATTAATTCATTTGACCAACAAACAACGCAAAATAATCAATGATTTTTTAGGTCCTATTGTTCTGGATGATGAAGGCAAAATCAAATTAAAAGAACTGGGATTAACTCCAGATTATGTACCGTCTTTAGGCGAGCGGGTTATCTTGGCTTATACCTCTAACGCAACCCGAGGAGGTACCTATGAAACTCTTGGAAAACACATGTGTAAGGAAAACCGTAAATTGCTGAGCAAAGTAGCGTCCGTATTAAATTTGGATCTTGCAGGAATCGATGTTGAATGCCTGGATCTCAATATTCCAATAACCCAATCTCACGGGGTAATCATTGAGGTAAATCATAGACCCAGTATACGGATACATGAACTTCCATTAGCAGGCAAGCCACAATGGGTCACTAAAACCATCATGCGTTCATTCATTTACCGCCATCCCTTGAGCTATTTACATGCACTCTTTACCCATAAACCCACATCATTTTATTTCCGGTCAATTACTGTGTGTTTGATTATGGCATTAGTGTTTTGGTTAGCGATTTGAATAACAATACTCCATGACGGCACGATTTATAATAAAACTGTTTTTTTATAAGCCTCGCCCAGGTTTTCGAGTTTATTGAATGCATAAGTACTATAATTAAAAGAGTAGGAATGAAAATAAAACCGCAAGATGTAATAGAGGTAACGCAATGAACTCAGTTCAGCTTTTAGATGCATCCTTAAGGGATGGAGGACATAGAACCAATTTCCATTTTTCGGATGAGCAGTTACGAGGCATTTTACAGCCTCTGGATAATACGGGTATAGAATTTATAGAAATTGGATACCGCAATGGCTCTTTACATCCCATAAAGAATATTGGCAGGGCTGGGATTACCGATAGAGATTATCTTCTTTTTTGTCAGTCTTTAATTAAAAAATCAACAATTGCCGTTATGGCTCACCCCAATAACATTAATGAAAATGATTTATTGGAATTAAAAAATTGCGGTGTAGGAATGTTGAGAATCTGCATCGCTAAAAATAAATTGGCTGAAGCTGTTCCAGTAATTAAACTGGCGCAAAAATTAAAATTAATGGTATCAGTCAATTTCATTCATATGACCTATTACACTGATGAAGAACTTGATGAGGTTGTTGAACAAGTTTGTCGCCATAAACCGGACGTGATCTATTTTGCAGATTCAAACGGCAGTATCTTACCGCAGCGCATTAAAGCCATTTATGAACGGTATACCACTAATTATTCCATTCCCTTTGGGTTTCATGCCCATGATAATATAGGCTTGGCTCAATCCAACGCTTTGGCAGCGCTTGATGCGGGAGTAGAGTTCATAGATGCCTCTCTTGCCGGTATGGGAAAAGGTACGGGAAATCTGAAAACCGAATTTTTTATCGCCTGCCTGCATGCTAATAAAGTACAGAAATATGATTTACACGCCGCACTCACTGCCTCAAACTACGTCAGAGATGCGCTCAATATTGGCCATGAAGCGATTGAAATGGATGAATTTATCAGGGGAATTTCCGATTATTCAACAGCTGATCTTAAAGCGCTGCCGCCAAAAACTGAGCCGGGTCGCTAGTAGGTATCAGTGATCGTTCACTGCTTACTGACTGTTTAATAATTCACCCATGAGAGCATCATGAAAAAAAAGAAAATACTGGTTCTAACTCCAGACACCCCCCACCCATCCTACATCGATTTGGTGGTCAGCCCATTGACCTTTCTTGCTGATGAATACGCTATTCATCCTCTGGATTCGCTAAGTATTATGGAAGACATCCCCTTATCTTCTTTTTATTCATTGTGGGCACAAAAGTTAGAGGCATATATTCCAAACTATGATGCTTTTTTTGGCTTTTCTTTTGGTGGCGTCATCCTGCAACAATGTTTTTCGCTATTTGCCGGGGTTAAAAAACCCATAGTACTGTTCTCCACACCAACATTTGCTGACATTACCCTCAAAAATACCCTTGAAAAAGTGATCACTCAATGTAAAAACAATCAGCTGGATTTAGCACTTAATACCCTCTACCAACACGTTTATTACCCTAATGCCATCCCGGAATACTCTCTTCATCAACTGGATAACACCGTGGCTATTGATAGGGTGATTTACGGTTTACAACGTGTTTTGGCTACGGATTCAACAGCCATAGTCTCATCATGTACAGTCAACCACCTGCATCTTATTGGTGCGCATTCTCATTTAGTGAACACAGATAACGTTGTTCCACCGCAAACAGGGACTTTGCTGCAGGTACCCGCAGCCGGAATGAGGGTATTACGAGATAATCCACACTATTGTCAAAAAGTACTTTGGGAGGCATTACGTCATGCCGAGCAATAAAATTCTGAATATAGCGGTGTTACCTGGCGATGGAATAGGGGCAGAAGTGACGCATGCCGTGCTTCCTTTGTTTGACGCATTACAGCTTCCGATACAATTGCATTTTGGCGACATAGGATGGTCTTACTGGAAAAAAGAAGGCACACCAATTCCGGCAAGAACCTGGAAACTCATATCCGATTCGGATACCGCCTTATTAGGAGCGACTACCAGCAAACCCACAAGAGAAGCCTTAGCAGAACTGGCGCCCGAATTACAAAAAGAAACACCGCATTATTGCTCACCCATCATTCAATTAAGACAACAACTGGATTTATTTGCAAATATCAGACCTTGTTTTTCGCTAAAAAATACAGAAAAGCAATTTAATTTTTGCGTCATTAGAGAAAATACTGAAGGTCTTTATGCCGGATTTGATTATTATCCTTTGCCTGAGCCGCTGAGCAAACTAATTCACGAAAACGAGCACTGGCGAACTATTCCCCGAGATGAAATCAGTTGTACCTTAAGACTGCAATCAAAATCCGGACTTGTTCGGTTAATACAGTTTGCTTTTGATTACGCCTCAACTCAAGGCTTTACTCGAGTTACGTTTGCAGATAAACCCAATGTCTTAAGACAAAGCAGTCCTTTTGCCCTGGAACTTTTTGAGGGTATTGCCAATAACTACCCTCATATCCATGCCGATATTTTAAATGTGGATGCCGTGGCATTATGGATGATCACTAGCCCTGAAGAATTGGGCGTCATTGTTGCTGAAAACATGTTTGGCGATATTTTGTCTGATGTTGGCGCAGGAGTAATGGGCGGTTTAGGGTTTGCTCCCAGTGCTAATATAGGGTTAAAAGGCAGCTACTTTGAACCTGTTCATGGCAGCGGGCCTCGTATGAAACCCCATAGTGCAAATCCTTGCGCTATGTTTTTGACCCTATCCATGCTGCTGAATCATTTTGGTTTTACAACACAGGCAAAAACTATCCGAGAGGCCGTCGCTGCAATTGTTCGTGAAAAGCAGTTTATTACTTATGACCTGGGCGGAACAAGCACGACTAAGGATATGGCTAAAGCCATTATTGATCGCTATGTGCTCATGGATGCACCATGCAACAACGTAGCCTTTACCCCAAAAGATACAGCGCCATTATCCACAGATCTGGATAAAATTAAAGAATTCAGCACCGCCGAACTATCAGATGCGCTTGATGCCTGTGGCATTGAAGGAGCATTATTGCATATAAAACCCTTAACACCGGGATTAAAACTGGTTGGGCCTGCTTATACCATTCAATATAAAGCCAACGAAACAAAATCATCAACATTTCAAAATGCGGCACAATATATCGATAATGTTCCCTCCCATTCAGTCCTTGTTATTGATAATCAGGGCCATGATGACTGTACGGTATGGGGTGATATTCTTACTCAGGTTGCACTGCAAAATAAAATAGCCGGGACGGTGGTACATGGCGCCGTACGTGATGTGCAAACAATTCGAAGCCTTGCATACCCCCTGTTTTGTAGTGCTGTGTTTATGCGCTCTGGTAAGAACCGGGTCCATAAAGCTGATGAGCAATGCCCTCTTCATATTAACAACATACTCATTAATCCTGGCGATATTATTGTTGCAGATGATAATGGCGTTCTGGTCATTCCGAGAAATAACCTGACAGAGATACTTGATAAAGCAAGCAATATCAGAGTGACCGAAAATAAAATAAAGTCTGCCGTTCAATCAGGCTCTACTTTAAAACAGGCACGAATCACGTATCATTACGATCAACCCTGGTTAAGCCCCAAAAAATAAGAAGCTATTGTGCTCGATCTTGATGCTTATGATTTTATCGATATTCATTATCATGCCGACCCTGATCTGTACCTAAGGCGTTGGGATGCGCTGGACGCTGGAAGAATATATCAAGACTGTCATGGAGTTGTCGTTTTAAAAAGCCATCTTGGTGCGACCTCCATTCAAGCAACCCTGGCGCAAAAATTAGGGCTACCTGTTCTGCCTTCACTGGTGTTAAATCATAATACGGGTGGAATTAATTATCGTGTGGTCATGCATGCATTAAGTGAATATCAGCCCTTAATACCCGCACGAATGATCGTTGATTTCCCAACCATCACGGGAAGAAAAATAAAATCTCGACTGGCACGAACACTCGCTCATCCACAATTAGCACCCAACAGTTTGCAGCCTGAAACCGTTTTTAATGAACACAATCAACTAAAAAAAGAGGTCATTGATGTGTTAAAAATGGCTAAAGATTACCCCATTGTGTTATCAACCGGACATGCCTCAGCAGATGAAGTCTACGCATTAGTTAATGCGTGCATCCAATATAACGTGGGTGCTTTATTACTTAACCAACCCGCAAATCCACTGACCAACCTGCATACAGCGCAATTAAGAGAGTTAGCACAAAACGACTTTATCTGGATAGAACAAACCGCACTAACCTGTTTATTAGGTTATCAAGATAAAGACGAGGTACATGAAATACTCCGCTCATTACCCAGAGTACTCTACAGTTCTGATCTGGGGCAAACAGAGCAAATGGATATAAAACCATGGGTTAATTATTCAATAAATTTGTTTGCTCAATGGCAATTATCCGAGCAAAGAATAAAAGAACTCATGCATCTTAATGCGCAGACTTTACTAAAGCTCTAAAGAGCCTGACTTAATGAGGTGCGCCCCCGCTGTGACCTCAATAAATCAAGCAAAAAGCTCTCGTAAAAACGTTAATGTCGTTGTCCAGGAGCGATGATCGGCGCGTTCGTTATAATGCAATCCCATCTCATCATCATGAGCCTCAGGGTTAGTGAATGAATGTTGGGTATGGCCATACATGTGAATTTGCCAATCGGCTTTTCGTTGATTCATTTCATCTGCAAATTGTTGAACCTGTTCTGGTGGTACCAAAGGATCATCATAACCGTGCAACACCAGAATTTTGCTCTTAATTGGTTCCTGAGGCACATGTTTTGGAGGATGAAGCAACCCATGAAAACTGACCACGCCTTTGATTGCGGCAAGGGAGCGAGCCAAATCCAGAACACATAATCCCCCAAAACAATAGCCAATAGCGGCAATTTTTGCTTTATCGGCACAAGCGAACTGATTTAAAAACTGAACTGCGGCCATAATACGGGACAGCAGTATTCTTCTGTCCTGCATCAAGGGCGCCATTAATGCTCTGCGTGCCGTTTTGTCAGCCCCGGTTCTGGCATCGCCATACATATCGACAGCAAAGCCGACATAACCCATTGCAGCCAGTTCTTCTGCCTTAGTGCACATCCGTTCGCTTCGGCCAACCCAGTCATGCACCACCATAACCGCAGGCAGTGGATGAGACAAACTGCTGTCGTAGGCAATAAATCCCCTGCATTCTGTAGTACCGTCTTTGTACTTTATTTCGTTACTTATTATCACGTTTTATCTTATCAAAAAAAAATAAACCCTGTTAAAAAAAGGGGAAACTATTCATCTGCATTCAATTAGAATTTGAAAATCAGATAGAAACAGGCAGCAACGGAATTCGTTAAACTGTTGCTGCCCTATTTGGAGGGTTATTACTCGGCACCAACTCCACCGCCTGGAGATTTACTGCTGGAGCCACCATCCTCACCAGATTTACTGCCACTTGCTGAAGCTTCGCCTCCGGATTGAAGAGCGCTCTTGATGGAGGAGCCCATTTCACCAACTCGTTTACCGGCTATAGCCCCCATTTTTTGTCCCATTTGTGACTGTGCCCCTTGGGTTTGCTCAGCACCAGCCTTAACCCCTGCTTTAAGCTCTTCACCCCAGCCAGCAGCGTCCTGCCCCAGACTTTCAGGTGAACCACTTATCCAGCGTAACACTTTATCGGGCAAATAAGCGATGAGCGAAAATGCTTTTTGCACCATAATGAGGTACATGGTGGTGTATATTAATATGGAGAAGAAATAAGCGTACACTCCCGCCCAGTCTGTATACCCTCCCGTTCCCGATGCTTGCTGAGGCGGTGCGTTCTTGGCCATCTCGAAGCCACCAAAATTGGAGCCGGATGTATCGAGAGTATAGCTGCCTGTCTGGATGAAGGAAATGGCATGATCAAACCCTGCATTCAATATCCATACCCCGACATAAGACAAAGCAATTGCGCTGATATATCCGATGATCATCATGGACGGCCTTAAAAACACGTTCATCAGAATCATAATAGCAGCTTCACCTTTACCGAACGCATCATGTCCCTCGGGGTGAGTCACACCCAAAGCAACAATGGGCGCTGCGACCATCGCTTCAATTACGGCAATAAGCCAGGCTATGGAACCAAAAGTGAAAATCATATACGGCAAGACAGGAATGTAATACGCAGTAACAAACCCTACGGCAACCATAGTACCCACCCATGCCATAAGTAGCGGCAGAGATAAGCCGATTAAAGCGTATATAAACAACCCGAAAGGAAATATTAACGAGCTGCTCACCGCTATATCTATGAGCATAAGCCATAAGTTAGCCGAGAAGTTTATGTACATCACACCCATATTCGCCAGAGCCACAATGGGGTTTACTCCCGGTTGCGACACCGTATTCAATCCTGCTTTAAAGATAAGACTCATTCCTTGCAGCGGAACCATCAAAAAGGCCATGATCACTTGATTGATGATCTGGGAGAACATTTTCAAAAGCGTGTTATACAAGTTCCTGAATATGACGTTGTAGAAGAGATCACCAAACATTCTTCCCAGACAGAAGGTGAAAAAGAGAATTCGGACTCGACCGCAATCAAAATCTCCTTTGGGTAAGTAATATTGCTCCGTAGAGATACTGAAATCTATCATATTGGCAAACTGCGGTTGAGCAATTCCGGGTTGCCCTGGTAATTGCACCATCACGGAGTTATTGATAAAGCCGTATACTGTTGATGACTGCTGATTACCGACTACCGGGCGCTTTGCATCATCTTTCATGCTTGGCTTGGAAACCATATCATCTAAAGAGGCACCGTTGATGATTGATTGCACCTTATCCAAAGGGGTTTTATCACCTTGAAACCAGGTACACAATAACGAATATTGACCGGAACAACTGTTGTTAGAAGTGAAGCTGGATACCAGATTTGTTGGATCAAAGGTACTGGTATTTAAGCCAGTATTGGTATCAAACTGATTCGCACTTGTTACCGCATTTCCATTCAATTGCACCAAATCAAAGAAATACGAGCCAGCCATAATCCAACCCTGATTGGCTGCTTGGGTAATGAAATCACGGGATGTATTACTGTTGCTGTTGTTGTTGGCCTGATTAATCAGGTTTAACGTAGGCATCATGACTGCGTTGTAATCAGAAATAGCGCCCAAAAATTCCGTTCCGTTAAACAAAACACTGGAATTCGTCCCTGTAGGGGTTGGGACAGGCCCCCAAATCACACAGACTTGCGAATAATCACTACAAATCTGCCCTTGAGCCGTAAAAGGTACACCAAATTGCTGCTTGGCTATTGGTGAAAAATTAGTCGTTGTCGTTCCAGTATTGGTATTGGAAAAATCAGGGTCATTATTAATAATGATCTGGGCGATAGAAGACAAGGTGATGTACATTTGCTGAATTGCTATAGCTCGGGACATTTGTGCTGTTTCAAGCTGAGAGGGAGTTAATTGTTGATAGAGATTCGGTATTTCATTGGTATTGCCTTTTTTGTTTGTTTTCGTCATCGTTTGATTGGGATCAATAGTACTGTTTAAACTATTCCAGGTAATGGTTCCACAGATGCCGTTTAAAAAATTGAAAGGAGAGGTTGAATCAAAATTAGGCATTGGTAAAGAAAAACTGTTGGCGCTTGGATTATTATTTTGAGTAATGACCGCATTAACCGTACCTAAAAAGTCAGGCACTGCCGTTTTACAAAAATTGTCCATCACCTCAGAGGGATTACCCGCACAAGGCCCTACATCATTGGCCTGAGATTGCAGATAACTCTGTCTTTGTGCCTCCAGTTTATTTTGCAAGCCCAACATACACACCTGACCGGCAAGAATAGTCAGGGCGCCATCAGAGACGCCGCCTGTTGATGATGCAGTCAAAGCATCCGCCGGATTTGCCTGCGCCTGGATGATGACCCCGCCCCGGTTTAGATAACCCAAGGCGGCCTCCCAAACCTTATCGGCTGCGCCTATTCCCTGGACAATGACCCACATGACGAAAATTTGCATCATGCAATAACCGGATGCTTTAGGAATTAATAAAGCCAAGCCCATAGTAGAGCGCAAGGGAATCCAGATTGAAGACCATTTTTGCCCAAGCATTTGCCCTTCATGGGCGGTATTCATGGTGGATACCAAAAGGGTGTAAGTGATAATAATACCACCTAAGGCCAATACTGCAGCATTGAACACCCCAAACATGGTGCCCATGATTTGACTGCCCGTGCCATGCAAAACACCGTCAAC
This sequence comes from Legionella worsleiensis, assembly GCF_001467535.1. Taxonomy (GTDB): domain Bacteria; phylum Pseudomonadota; class Gammaproteobacteria; order Legionellales; family Legionellaceae; genus Legionella; species Legionella worsleiensis. The sequence continues at coordinate 404,424 of NZ_LNZC01000012.1, read as the reverse complement.
CACACCGAACAAATTGCCCAAAAAGATAACGGAATAATCAGTTGCCGGAGGAGCGAAACTTAAAGAGCCGGATTCGTCAGCGAAAAGTAAAGCGGGAAACAGGAATAAAAGAACAGTTAAAACCAGTTTATTCATTCGTTCTCCCCCAGGATACCTTGTTTATACCACTCTATCACAGTGCAACCCAATTTTTTATGTTTTATTTGGAAGTACCAGAAATGATAGCGAAATGCCAAAACCAAAGCGATCATCATAACAACCAAGCTTACTACAACCGCCTTAATTGAGCCGTAAAGAAGTTGATATCCCGAATAGAAAAAAATCAGTCCAGCAACGGTCAACATCACCATGCTCAACCGAAACAAGGCATTTTGTTTGGCTTGCAACTCAGCATCAGTTAACTTCAATTTGTTAACCGCCAAATCAAAAGATTCCACTTCGACATTCTTCTGGCTGATAAACAAACGCTTAAAGCCGTTTATCAGATAAAGGGTGAATGCGTTCATTCTGTCCCAGTCAGACCAAGTGCGAATGTTAACAATTCGCCTGAACATATTTCCTATTCGCGTACCTGATTTCTTTTTCATATTTTTTACTTTATTAATAATGGACTTTTACCCTTCATAATATACTATAGTAGTATGTAGTGGATTCGTCCATCAACTTATCACCGTAAAAAAAGAGTAAAAAATGCCTGATCTCAGTCACGAAGCATCTGCTAAATACTGGTTTGAATATTTGGATCCCATGATTTACAGAGTGATTACTTTTATGGAAAGTGTCGAGGACTGGACACTAGACGGCGATCCTGAATTTGAAGAAGCAATGACGCAACTGGGCAAAGAACTCGACGATATAGAAAAAATCGATCTGGGACTCATGGCCGAAGAAGAAAAATTCATTCAAATCGTTGGCAATATCAAGTCAGGCAGAGGGTTACGTTTATTGCAGGCGATTGATACTGTGCATCCAGGCAGTGCGTCAAGAGTATTAATTCGTGCTGAAGAGACGAGCATGGGAGCACATGATGCGGCCGGCTTCTTTCTCAAGAGAAACATCATATTCGAACGTTTACGATTATTATCACGGGTTTTTTGTCAATACCGCCTGAAACTTGTTCTACGCGCACTTGAAGGGGATGAATAATGAAGTTACTGTCAAAATGTTCACTGGTTACTTTGTTGTGCCTGAGTAGTTATTCCATTGTGGTTACAGCCACCGATAATATTCTCGATGTACCCACTCAAAATAATAACAACAGCGATGTCAGCACCTACTTGAAAAATCTGGGAAGTTTTATGGGTTTTGACCTCACAACCAACAACCCGCCTACCCCCCCTAGCAATTTTACCTCAGCATTACTCAATGAGGTGGATGCCAGTCTTTTTCAGAATTATGTTTTCAGTACTTTTTTTGGCGCCATTCCTGTCAATGCGATGGGACAGGTCATGCAACAATTTGTGCCAACATCTATTCCTGGAGCCAAAGGAGTCAACGATTTGGCTAACACGACCTTCAAAAATTATGGCGATGGCTCATCCTCAGACAACACCAGCGTTACTGCTTCTATTTTACTGGATCAGCAAAGTTCAACCAGCGGTTCGTTCTTGCCTGACCCCGTAAGTCAGGCAGTTTTTAATATTCTGGGAACTCCTGATTATTCGTACTGTATGAATAATGACGGCTCAGCATGGAATAAAGGAAACTGCCAATACCTCTACCAGGATAAAGTTAATTTTAACACTTCGGGTTACATTCCCAAAGTCACTGAATACTTCAGCTACGATTACAATCAAAAATTTATCTCGCAGCTCAACAGTAACTCGCTAATAGCGCCATTACTGTATTCCCCTGATCAAATTTCTTCATCAGGAACGAGCTCTTCCTCTGCACAGCCCGGAAGCAACCCGGGATTAAGCGCTCAAACTCAGGCTCAACTTGCGAACAATTTTATTCGTTATGCCGCAGGCCTCGTATCTCCTTCCTCATTACCCAAAATGAAAGACTATGGCGATTTATACCAGTTAGCAACCAGCAACGCCAACGCAAATCCACCCAATCCACAACAAATGCAAGCTCAAGCAACCATTAGTAATTATTTTAACAGCCTCAGAGTTTACGCAGCCCAAAGCTCCGTTGGCTTCAGTAATTTATATTACATCATGTCCAGACGTCTGCCTCAACAACAGCCTTCTGCCGGTGATGGCAGCTCGGCAGTAGTTTCAAGTCAGGCATTAAGCGAATTTAACATGGCAACATGGCGAATCTTGAACCCAAGAGCACAAACAGGGCAAGATGGACTCCCAACCCAATGGATGCAGCAATTGGATACGGCCTCTACGGCGACTATTCAAAAAGAAATCGCCGTACTACTGGCAGAAATCAATTACCAAATGTATCTGGATCGCCAGTTGCAGGAGCGGATATTATTAACCAATACAATTATGTTAATGCAGAATTTAAAAGCCGGTGCACCTTCTGCTGATTTCAGTACTCAAGGTAGTGACGCTCAATCAACCAATTCTGATGGAACCCAATAATCAGGGACACAACTCAAGTAGATTAAAATACTGCATCAAAACTCCCCGGATTATCCGGGGTATCCTCCAAACCCTTTGCCTATAAAAACGATGAGATTTTGAACTCATGTCATGTGGACATGCTCTCTATGGCATCACAATTACACTGCATTCACAGAACCCTGTGCTTAATGAAGACAGACTAATTATCCCCTGAAATGTTTTATATTCTTTTAACATACTATAAATGCACTAAAACATGGGTGCAAAAAATAGCTGATATGGTATTATTCCAAACAAAATTTGCAATAATCTTTAACGTATCTGACAAGGAACGATTCGCATAAAGATGCGTTAACTTTTAAAAAAGTGAGCTGTTATGCCCAAACCCTATATTTTTTATGTCTCCGGGATGACCTGCACCAGTTGTAGTTCAACATTAGAATCTTATTTAAAGGCAATGGATTTAGGGGAAATAGAAACTTTTGATGTGAAGGTAACAGAACCTGATCCAAAAAAACTCACCATTACTTTTACTAATGAAGAAGACCTTTCTGCTGAACAACACTTAAAAAAGTGGAATAGCATAAAAGGTTATATAGAAGATTTAAAATATACCTGTGAAGACGCTCAGTATGCAGAGACTATATCGGCAAAAACTATTGCGTCGCAGTTCGAACAAAGAAAAAAAATTCTCAAGTCTCATTGGCTTCTTGGCGCTTTAGGATGTATTTCAGGAATTGCATTACTTGCACTGAGCCTGACCATGGGGGGATTACCCCTAATCGCCATGATTCCTATTGCCTGTTTAAGCAGTGCACTTACTGTATTACTTGGGGCACGTTCTTATTATGAAGCTTGGAAAAAATTAATCACCTTACAAAGCCCAACAATGGATACCTTGTTTGCTATTAGCACCATTTCGGTGATGATTGTCTCTGTTGCCGCATTTTTTGTCCCCTGGCTTCCCATGATGTTTGAAGCAGGATTACTTATTTATGGGTTCAGGCATATAGGCATTGCTATAGAGGAAACCATCAAAGAAAAAATCTCATCATCACGCTTTCAAGATAGAGCGCCCAAATCGGTACGGCTGGCTTTGTCTGAAGACGCACAAGAAACAGACTTGCTGCAGATTAAGGCTGGTGATCGCATCATCATCATGCCAGGCGAAATCATTCCTTTAGATGGAGAGTGCGAGAATGAAAGCAGCATCTACACCACCATCATCACCGGTGCAATATTGCCTCAACATGCTCGCAAAGGGCAAAAAGTCCTTGCCGGCATGCGTCTGGCAGAAAATACATCTCCCTTAACCATTTGTGTTTCAAGGCCGGCTGCCCAATCATACCTTGCCCGTCTTGATGAAGGAATTGAACAATCCATTCACGAAAAAGCACCTCTGGAAATAAAAACAGGTCAACTTCTTTCCTATTTTGTTCCCATGGTGATAACTCTGGCAATAAGTTCGGGCATTATTTTAGGACTATTCTTCCCTCCGGCAATTGCAATCCAATGTGCGATATCCGTTCTGGTTTCAGCCTGTCCTTGTACTCTGGGTTTAATCATCCCGCTGGCAGTAAAAACCGGCATTCATAAAGCAGCAGAACATGGAGTAACATTTAAAAACTCCAAAGTACTGCAAGAAGCAGAACAAATAGATACCATAGTCTTTGATTTAAACGGTACGCTCACTGAAGGAGTTCCCGCAGTAAAGCATTATGCAGTGCTTGATAATGCACCTGTAACCTGCGATGATTTTCTGGCCTTGTGCTCCGCCTTGGAGGATGATTCAAGTCATCCGGTAGGTAAATCAATTCATGCCTTTTGCAATAAACATCCCATAAAAAAATTAACGGCTACAAAATCTCTATCTCCCCATCATTCAGGCATCCAGGGGAGTATCAACGATAAACACTACTTAATAGGAAGTCCTGCATTGATGAACGAAATGGGGATTTCAACCGCACATCTGGAAAAAACGCTAAAATTAGAAGCTGGAGACAGTCTTGTACTTCTAGCCCAAGACAAAAAACTCTTAGGATACATCATCATCACTGATCCGCTTCGCAAGGATTCATACAAAACCATCAAAACATTGACCGAGATGGGCAAAACAGTACATTTATGTACTGGAGCGGATCACCATACTGCCGCTCGCTATGCAAAAGCCTTAGGAATTACTCATATCCATGCAAATGCTCTGGCCAGATCTTTGGTAGATGGAGATAAATCCAAACCGGCTTATTTAAAAATTTTGCAACGCAAAGGACACAAAGTAGCAATGGTAGGAGATGCAGCTAATGATGCCCCAGCTATAGCCGCAAGCGATCTGGGCATAGCAGTACTCTCTCAAGACAGTGATGAATTAACCCAACAACACGCCGGAGCAGTTATTCAGAAGAATACTTTATTGCCTATTATCAATACGTTTTCTGTTTCTCAACAAACAGTGTCCAATATAAGAGAAAATTTGCTTTTTAGCCTTATCTACAATACAGCTGCAATACTCCTTGCAGGTGGATTACTGGTAGCAGTGGGCATTACCTTGAATCCAGCAGTTGGTGTTGCTCTAATGGCAATACAAGCGAGCCTCATTATGTTTAATGTCTATCGCTTTAAAAAACAACCCTTACAACAACCCCAAGATATAGAACAAATCAAAGAACAATCAGGCACAGCAAATCAAACACTGCACCCCAAAACTTTAGAGCATCAAGCCAAAACAGCCAATAAACACCAAAAAACAGTTGCAAGGGCTCATCCAAATCCTGATCCTCATCATTCAAGTTATCTATGGAACATATGCTCACGAGCCGCTGCAAAGGCTGATAAACCATCGAGATGTACCGAAGAAAAAGCAAGCCAAGTATCGAACAGAACCTAGCCCGGGAGTAGGCTACCCAAAATATCAAGAGGGTTATGGTTTGCTTTTTGCTCTCTGGTAATACCTATAGCCAGGAGATGATAACAAAAGCAGTTTATCAATATCTGACTCTATTTCTTTTAGCGCTTCAACATATTTACTAAAAGTGTCAGTATACCAGTAATCAATGGTTGTATTAAAATAGCGGGCAAGTTATCTTTTTTTTTGACATTGTTGTGCATAATACGTGGTGTTATAAATAAAAGACCATTCAACACCAAATAAAAATAACGCCTTGATTGAGGGTATTTCAGTGCAATAAATGCGGCAGGACTCAACAAAACGGCAAAGTAGATACCGTATTGATGCAGGGTATTACTTAAATAAGATTTATGCCGGTGTAATCGGTGTTGATGAATTTTTAATTGTTTTGTTATCAACACTATCTCTTTTTTCGTCTGGTTCCGTAAGTTCATGTTTATTAAGCTCAGCATTAGAAAGAAATTCCCTGGTATTGATAAAACTCATATTTTTTAAATTAAACGTTAAGTACTGCATCAAAATAAATAAAATAAGGAGATTAAGTACCAAAACCGCAGAACAAGATACCGCAAAACTACCCGACAAGGCATAAACACCACATCCAAACAAGACAGCCATGGTAAACCAGGTGGTAATCAGAATAACAAAGAACATACAAAGAGTTAAAACCAGGGGGATGATACTTTGTCCAGCCAGCCTGGTTTCATATCGGATGAGTTTTAAAAAGGTTTTTCCAAGACTGAAGTACTCAGTGAGGTACCCTTCCAAATGGTGCAGCCAAGTAATCATTTTTTAAAAAATGCAGCCAACAGCATACCCACGCCTGCTGCGACCAATACTGAAGTCAGCGGTTTTTCCTGAATTTTCTGTACCAGTTTATCAGAATATTCCTTAACGGTTTCTTCAGCATCCGCAACTTTGTTGACTCCCTCATGATATACTTCACGAGCAAACTTTTTCCCTTCATGAAGCAGCTCCTCGGCAGCAGCGGCAACATGAGCGCTTTGGGATTTTTGGTTGGTGTTTACAACTTTTGATTTCGTAGCAGCCATAATAATCATCCTTGAAAAAGCCGTGTAATTTAAAGTCTAGTTCAAAGATCACTATTTTGCACACCAGTTCACAATTCCATAGCGCAACACCTGACTAAAATATTTGCGCCAATTGGTTCATGACATCATCCACAGTGATCAGTTTCATTGCTTCATCGCCATGAACTTGCGTCCCCCAAATATTCTGAGCCATTGAATAACCCAACACGTGCTCCACAGCCTGAGGATAACGATTAACAACCAAATGTTGAAAGGTATAAGGCCCGGAGATTAAGGGATTGGTGACTGCATGCAAGGCCACAACCGGAGTGTTGACTGCTACAGACATATGAGAAGGTCCAGTGTCAGGGCAAAGTACTGCCTTGGCTGAACTAATAACTGCCAGGAGTTGCTTGGGTTTGGTTTTTCCAACCAGATCAGTCGCTGGAATAACCTGCCGTATTTGCTCAGCAAGAAAACGATCGTATTCACCAGGCCCCCCGGTCAAAACAATTTGCGCCCCCCATCGCTCTATAACCTGTTGCAACACGGCAATGTAGCGCTCAACAGGCCAGCTTCGCTCCGGTTTACTGGCGGCAGGATTAACAACCAGGATGGGATCTTGTTGCGGTAAATGGTTTTGCGCCCACTCATAGTCAGCAGAGGTTACCGGCAAATCCCAGCGTATTATGCGTTCCTTGATACCCAATGGTTCTGCAAATCGCAAAAAACCTTCTAAAGTATGCTCCTGCCCTGGATTAATTTGCTCTTTGACAAACCATCCGTGCGCATCATTGGCACGATGCGTATCATAGCCAATTTTACGTTTTGCCTTGATTAAAGGATAGAGCAAATTAGTGCGCAAACTGGCCTGAGGAGCTAACAGAACATCAAATTGACGGCTGCTCATCTGTTTTTTAAATTGCCAATAATCAGACAGTGTTTTAGGTTTATCAATAACGATAAATTCTACACCGTCCATTCCCTCTACCAGATCATAAGCCGGCCGAGAAATAATCCAGGTTAATTGAGTATCAGGCAGACCAGATTGCAGGGTTCTGATTAAGGGAACCAGCATCAGAACATCCCCTAAAGCAGAGAGCCTGACGATACAGATGGACTTAATCATTTTGTAAAACAAAACGGGAACCGCAATAGGGGCAAACTTCTACTCCGGTTTTTTCAATGGGCAAATACACTTTGGGATGTGCATTCCACAACTCCATTTCATCAGTTGGACAACTGAGCGGTAACTCATGATGATGCACGACATAATTCTTTTGGGTACTTGCCGGTTCTTTAATTGATTTTGACATGTTGTTCCTTTGCGGCATGGAATAAATTAAGAGTGCTCATTATCTAATATTTCCCTGGTTTTCGCCAGAATCTCATTACTAAAAGTCTCAATTTGCGGATCATAACGAAAAACCTCATCCCAATGGCGCAACCAGGTTAGCTGTCGCTTTGCGAGTTGTCTTGTTGCTGCAACTCCTTTTTCACCCAAAGTCGAATAATCATAGTCCCCCCGAAGATACTCAGAAACTTGCCTGTATCCCACGCAACGCATTGATGGCATATTCATATCTAACGGCCAACGGTTTTGTAATTGCTCCACTTCTTTAACCAATCCATCATCTAACATGTGTTTAAAACGTATGGCGATTCGCTCATGCAGCCAGGCTCTTTGTTGCGGAAATAATACAAAATTAACAAATCGAAATGATGTTTTTTGCTTCTTTTCAGCAAGAAAACGGGATAAAGGCATCCCCGATACGTAATAAACTTCCAGGGCGCGCTGGATACGTTGAGCGTCATGTGCATGAATACGGCCTGCGGTATCGGGATCAATGTCTTGCAGTTTTTGATGAAGAGCGCCCCAACCAATCGTGGCAGCCTCATCTTCTATTTGTTTACGAATCATCCCATTCGCTTCAGGAAGCTGAGACAAACCATTTTGGAGCGCATTAAAATACATCATCGTGCCACCGACAAGCAAAGGTATTTTGCCTTTTTTAATTATCGCCTGACAAAGAGAGGTGGCATCGGTACAAAATTGGGCTGCCGAGTAGGATTCAACAGGATCTATAATGTCTATTAAGTGATGCGGGGCATGTTGCAATTCCTGGGTTGAGGGTTTTGCGGTACCTATATTCATTTCTTTGTATATCATGGCCGAATCGACACTGATTATTTCAAAGGGAAGATGCTGCACTAATTCACACGCTAATCCCGTTTTTCCTGAAGCAGTAGGACCCATTAAACAAAAAATCAAATTAGACATGCAACAACTTCCGACAATCATTAACGGTTAACGCTTTAAACGTCCCCTGGCTTCCGAAATCCTGATTCTGAGAATTAAATAAAAAATGATTTAACTCCATGCGCTCATCCTGAGTAAAATATTTTAAATCAAAACTCTGACTTTTACTGATTAGCGCAACAAGGGTATTACTGTCCATGACATGCAAAGCAAATATCGATTGAAGCAACTGGTTCAAGTCCAAATAAGGTAATATAACAGGCACAGTTTGAACCCGCACCGTATCTTCGCTAAACATCTCCACCTGAATTCCTAGCTGAGCCAGTTGCTGTTTTAATTCAACCTGATTTAAAGCGAATCCCTTGGGAACTGAATAATTAAGAGGCACTAACAATGGTCTGCACTGCAAAGGTAAATTCGCATGATCTAACTGATGACACACCCATTTTTGATATAATGCCACGCCATCGACTATGTAGGGCTGCTCATTAAAGAAAACAAAGAGAAACTGATTATTTAAAACAATCCAGGAAGCATCAGTTGGGGTTACTCCTCCCAATCCAGATGATTTATTCTTGCCGAATAAGGGCAATTCAGACGCTGTGTTTAATCGAGAAATGGCAGCTAAATCAGCATAAGATGTGGTTAGCCCATAGTCAGATGGATAAGAAACCGGCTCACCAAGTTCTGAATTTCTTCCTGAAACCGGATCCGCTGCACGTGTGTAATCGACATCACTGGCCAGATTGGCGGCACCAAGCGCTTTACTCAAGTGAGCAACAAAAAAATCATGAATCAAACGAGGTTGTTGAAAACGTACCTCGTGTTTGGTTGGATGAACATTCACATCGACATCAGCGGCAGCAAGACTAAAATACAATAAACATGCAGGAAATCGACCTGGATGCAAATGGCCATCATAAGATTGTTTTAAGGCATGATTGATTAATTTATCCTTCACCATACGTTGATTAATGTACACCCATTGTCTGTCGTTCTGGCTTCGTTGATACCCAGGGCCACTTACCCACCCTTGCAGACTCATTCCAGCCATATCCACATTAAGATAAATAGCATCTTTCATAAAAGCTGAGCCAAATATTTTCGTCAGGCGAGTTAATTTTGCTTGCTCATTTAGTGCCGGGGGCAGAGATAAAACCAGTTTATTATTATGCTTTAACGTGATGGCTATAGTTGGGGCACTCAAGGCAAAACGCTTAACGACCGTTTCTATAGCCTGAAACTCAATCTTTTCGCCTTTCAAAAATTTTTTTCTTACTGGGGCATTAAAAAACAAATCAACCACATCTATTGTTGTGCCAACACCACGTGCGCAAGGAGAAATACTGATGTCATCGCCTTGAATCCGCAACATCATAGCATGGTCTTGCTCAGCCGGTCGGGAACTGATAGTCATTTTGGCAATAGAGGAAATACTGGCTAGTGCTTCTCCTCTAAATCCCATACTGTCTATAGCATACAAATCATCAAGTTTTGCTATTTTACTGGTCGCATGAGCCGCTACAGCCAAGGGCAAATCCTCAGCGACTATACCCATACCATTATCGCTGACTTTAATTTGATTTAACCCGCCATAACCTATCTCTACAGTAATGCTGTTGGCTCCCGCATCAAAAGCGTTTTCAAGCAGCTCTTTAACCACCGATGCGGGTCGCTCTATGACTTCTCCTGCGGCAATCTGGTTTGCAATGACAGCAGGCAATTGATGTATTCTCATACCCATGCAGAAGGAATCACTAATTTTTGCCCTGGTTTCAGGGCTGGCTTGCCAGAAATGCCGTTCATCGCCTGAAGGGCCTGAACCGTTACATGGTAGCGAGAGGCTATAGCGGGCAAAGTATCACCAGATCGGACAATGTGATAATGGGTAGATGTCATTGCTTCGATACGAGTACCATGCGGTGGATTTTCCCAAAAATAATTTTTTATCCCATGAAAAATGGCCTGACTTAAACGGGATTGATAGGCTGAACTGGTCAAATTGCGCTCTTCTCTCGGGTTTGAAATGAAACCGGTTTCCACCAAAATGGAAGGAATGTCGGTAGATTTCAAGACAACAAATCCGGCTTGTTCCACTTTGTTATTGTGTAGATTGGTAAAATTGTCCAGTTGACTCAACACCTTGCTGCCCATTTGCAACCCTGAGTTAATGGTTGCGGTTTGAGATAAGTCAATTAACACCGAGCGCACCACGCCATTGGAATCATCCAGATCGCCAAGGTTAACGCCACCTAATTCTGAATAGTTTTCTTTTTCTGCCAACCATCGTGCGGCTTCACTGGTCGCACCTCTTTGTGATAAAGCAAACACTGAAGCGCCATTGGAGTGTGGATTATTAAATGCATCGGCATGAATGGAGACAAATACATCGCCATTGAATTTTCTGGCAATATCCAACCGTTGCCTCAACCCAACATAATAGTCACCAGATCGTGTTAATACGGCTTTCATTCCCGGTTGTTTGTCAATGAGCTGTTTTAACTTCAAGGTAATGGCCAAAACAACATCTTTTTCCTTACTCTTGCTCGGTCCCCTTGCTCCCGGATCTTTACCACCATGCCCGGCATCAAGAACCACGATAACGTCTCTTAAATATCTATTTGAAGGACTATGAGGTACTTTTATGGGTCGGGAATGCATTATTGCCGGTTGATTGGCATGCACTTCCTCCGATTTAACTGATACTGCTGTCGGTTTCTTCACTTTTTGCGACTGGGTGACTGGGTAATTGGGCTTGTTTGGCGTGGCTTGATGTACTGTCGGTGAGTTGTTCATGGCCTCCATATCAATACGAATTCCCTTATTCTCCCAGAGAGAAGAGCGCACCTTAATATTCTGGGTCACATCAAAAACCAGCCTTAAGGTCTGGGGATTAGGAAAACCACTACGAACTTGTTTAATCAGCGAAGCGTTTAAGCCGAGTTGCTTGAGATTAACGCCAAGACTTGTGGTATTTAGATCCAACACAACCCGATTTGGATTTACTAGAGTAAACACCCTGTGACTAAATAAACCATCTACCGTGATAAACAATGAGGTTTTTCCCGTGTCTTGAGACAGGGTAATATTACTCAATTGAGCGGTATAAACAGATGCAGAACCTATACATAAGAGCCAACTCAAAACCCATGCACGTATTGTCATTTTTCACCTGCCAGGCAAGCTAAAACTCGTTCACCAGCTACGCTTGATGCGCAAACCTGCATTTCGCGACCAGCACCTTTAATACCTAATTTAAAACGAATATCAACTTGTGGCAATGCATTTCCAGCATGTTCTGCCCATTCAATACAACAAATAGTATCATGGGAAAAATAATCCCTGAATCCCAAATAATCCAGTTCTTCTTCGTATTGTATACGGTACAAATCAAAATGATGAACAGGAACACCATGACATGAGTAGCTTTCAACCAATGAAAATGTTGGGCTCTTTATCGCAGACTGTACGCCCATATTTTTTAACATGGCTCTGATAATTGTTGTTTTTCCTGCTCCTATCTCACCACTAAAACACAGGATGAGGGGCGGTGCAATACAAGAAGCCAAGCGTTGGGCAAAGCGCACACTGGCTTGCTCATCCACAAGGTCAATAACCATTAATTTGTCGTTACTGTTACTTATCATGATTTCATACAATTCAAAATGTTAGGCAACACATCCAGTAAATCACTGGCAACAAGACCGGCCTCTCCTAAAGTTTGGGCGCATAGATCTCCCGCCGCAGCATGAATCCAGACACCGAGTTTTGCTGCATCCACCAAAGACAATCTCTGAGCACAAAACCCGGCAATAATGCCGCTTAATACATCACCCATACCAGCCGTTGCCATACCAGGATTCCCTTTAGGACAAACAAAACTCTGTCCATATGCCGATTGGATTATCGTACCAGCGCCTTTTAGCACAACAATACCGCCATAGTGTTGTTGTATTATCCTGGCAGACTGATATCTGTCCTTTTGAATTTCTCTGGTTGAACAGGAAAGCAAGCCCGCTGCTTCACCAGGATGAGGGGTTAATATCCAATTATCATCTACCTGTGGATGCTCTGAAAGCAGGCGAAGTGCCGAAGCATCAATAACCATAGGTAGTTGTGACGTAATCGCAGCAAAAAACAAATCGTGTGCCCATACGCTTTCACCAAGACCTGGACCAATCACACACACCGTTGCTTTGTCTAACAAAGGAGTTAATTCATGTGCGGACTCTACGCCCCAAATCATGACCTCCGGTGCTATAGACACGGCAGCATTTGCAAAATTGGGCCAGGTAGCGATAGAAACTGCCCCAGCACCAATGCGCAAGGCAGCTTTTGCCGCAAGACTGGCAGCCCCTGGCATTCCTGGACCACCCCCAACAACCAACACATGACCGTAATCCCCTTTATGAGAATTTCGTTTTCTTGGTTTTAATGGCATGGACAGTAACGATTCACTTAACAATGTTGCAAAAGGCGATTGTTTTTCAATCAATGACTCAAGAGTAAGAGAGGCACGATGGATTACTCCACAATAATCTGGGCCATCCAGAGTATACATTCCCGTCTTAAGCGCAATAAAAGTCAGGGTAACTGTCGCTTTCACACAAAAATTTTCAACCAGTCCAGTATCCGCATTTAATCCCGATGGAATATCCAGAGACAAAACAGGTAACCCACTGGAATTAATCTGATTAATGGCCGTAGCAATAACACCATGAACAGCACCCTTCAAGCCTGTGCCTAATAAGGCATCGACTATCAGCTCAACATCACCATCCAGCGGCTCATCAGCGGATAGACATTCAACTCCGGCATCTATTGCTTTATTCGCTGCGTTTTTAGCAGCAGCGGGCAAATCAGCAATAGCTTTACACTGATACACTACTACTGAGAGCCCTTGCTCGTGTGCCAACCTGGCAAATACATATCCATCCCCTGCATTATTCCCAGAGCCACAAAACACTGCAATATGACGCACATGAGAAAAATGCTGATGCACAAACGTCAATGCCTCGGTCCCAGCCTGCATCATTAATTCATGTTCGTCCAATTGAAATAATTGAGTAGCTTGCTGTTCACAGGCTCTGATGTGTTCACTACGATAAAGGGCATTTTCTGGCTTGGTCACCTGTTGCTCCGAAATCTGTATTTGAAGAATAACTGCTTGCAAAGACTTTAGCCAAAGTAATGCATAAACACCGTGGCAAAATCCACTTTTACACTGTTACAAGAAGCAGCAGGTTCCTCGCATTGAGTAACCCGCATTAACTTACTCTACCAATTTTAATGATGGTTTTTTTCTTACAGAAGCATCTGATTCAGGTGAACTGGTTGGCGGTTGAGGCTCCTCGCCTTCTTCTACAGTAAAAGCAATCCCCCTACCGTTCTCTTTGGCATAAATTTCCAATACCGCATTAGGAGCCACAAATATTTGTTCTGTTTGACCAGAAAAACGTGCGGTGAATACAATGCGATCATTTTCCAGTAAAAGACCACGCGTCGCTGAGGGCGAAATATTCAGTACGATTCGGTCATGACGAACATGCTCTTTAGGAACCTGAACATTAGGATAAGTCGCATCAACCAGTATATAAGGGGTCAACTGATTATCGACTATCCAATCATAAAAAGCGCGTATCAGATAAGGTTTATTTGATGTCATTGCCATGTTATGCCGCTCTTATTTGTCTCTCAGCATCAGTCAAACTCGTTTGGAACGAATCACGTTTGAATACACGCTGCATGTAGGAGATGATACCTTTATATTGGGGAGCAATTTCCAGACCTAGTTTGGGCAGGCGCCACAATAATGGGGCTAAAGCACAGTCCAGCAAAGAAAACTCATCACTCAAAAAATAAGGTTTATCGGCAAAGACCGGATCCAGGCTGGTTAAGCTTTCCAACAAATTGATTCTGGCCTGCTCGGTATTTTCATCTTTTAAAATATAATTCATCAAATAATACCAGTCCTGCTCTATTCTGTGCATCATTTTACGGGTTTCTGCACGAGCAACTGGATATACAGGGAGCAAGGGAGGATGAGGAAAACGCTCGTCCAAATATTCCATGATGATGCGGGCTTCATAAAGAACCAATTCCCGGTCGATCAATGTAGGAACTGTACCGTATGGATTAATTGCCAGGAGATCAGCGCTTGGTTCAGTTTGATTTACTGCAAGAATTTCTACATTAACGCCTTTTTCTGCCAACACTATACGTACCTGATGACTATAAACATCATCTATATCTGAAAATAAAGACATTATAGTGCGCTTTGCAACAATTGCCATTAGCAACTCCTATCGATTCATGAAAGCCTGAAAATAGCTTCCGTATTTTACAGTTCAAAGAGCAACATTCTACCACATTTTTACCCTTCTGGGGGACTTTATGCCAAAATCTAAGTCGTTTTTGTTAATAACCTCTTAATATTCCTGATAAAACAAAAAAACACTTTATTTTATTCGTTTCCAATAGCTTTTCTTCAACCTATAGGCAAAAACAAAAAGAACACATAAAAACAAAATCACCAAAGCACCCATTTTATAACGAACCATTTTGGCAGGCTCACCCACATAAACCAGAAAGGTGACCAAATCTTTGAGGGCGCTATCAAATTCCGCCTGATACATTGCACCGTGACGCAATAAAACCAGGTTTGAGGAAGATGAATTATTCTTCATTAAGACCATTTGCCCTATCAAAGGCTCCAGCACATTAGGCATGGCAACATCGGGCATCAACAGGTTATTGGCGCCAAAGGGTCTTGTGTTGTCACTGTAAAAACTCTTTAAATAGGTGTAAAGCCAATCAGGGCCTCTGTCTCGAGCACTCAAAGACAAGTCAGGTGGAACCATACCAAACCACTGCTTGGCATCCTCTGGGGGCATTGCGATGTGGATGGGGTTATAAATTGTTGCCTCGGTGAATATCAAATTATTTTTCAACAAATCCTCATCAAGCTCACCATCAAAAGTAGTCAAACCCAATGCATGCCCCATTTTGTTGTAACGCATGTATTTCAAAGAGTGACAACCGGAACAATAATTCATAAAAAACCGTGCGCCTCGTTGTAAGCTCTCCTTATCGTTTATATCTATCTCAACAGAATAAAGAGGCTTATCATCAGCCATGGCCAGAGCAATTCCCGCCGGATCGAGGAAAAATAGAGCGGCTATCACATAAGAGAGGAGTTTAATCATAACGCACCTATTCGTGAAGGAACGGGTTTGGTAGTCTCCAATCGGGTATAAAATGGCATAAATATAAAAAAAGCAAAATAAATCACGGTGCCTATTCGGGCTAATAGCAAACGTACCGGGGTTACTGGAGCAGTTCCCAAGTATCCCAGAAGCAACACGCTTAATACGAACATGCCAAGACTTACACGAGATAACATTCCTTTATATCGCATGGAGCGAACGCCACTTCTGTCGAGCCAAGGTACGAGAAAGAGAATAAAAATAGCCGATTGCATGGCCGCAATTCCCCACATTTTGTCGGGAATTGCTCTCAAGATGGCATAAAATGGTGCCATGTACCAAACTGGGGCAATATGCTCAGGAGTAACCATAGGATTTGCCGGAACAAAATTGGCGTGTTCTAAAAAATAACCGCCCATCTCAGGCGCAAAGAAAACAATACTAAAAAAACCAATTAAAAAAAGAATCATGCCAGTAAAATCTTTGACCGTGTAAAACGGATGAAAAGGAATTCCATCGAGAGGAATACCCCGTTCATCAACGTGATGTTTGATATCAATTCCTTCAGGATTATTCGAACCCACTTGATGTAAGGCAACTATATGCAAAAAAACCAGGGTTAACATCAAAATGGGAATACCAATCACATGCAAAGCAAAAAATCGCTGTAATGTTGCATTTGCAACGGTGAAATCACCTCTAATCCAAATTGCCAGGCTTTTACCAATATAGGGTATTGCACCAAATAACGAGGTGATGACCTCAGCGCCCCAATAAGACATTTGTCCCCAAGGCAGTAAATAGCCAAAAAACGCTTCAGCTAATAACAACAGATAAAGAAACATGCCTAAAAGCCACACCAGTTCTCTGGGCTTTTGATAAGAGCCGTAAAGTAAACCACGAAACATATGTACATAAATAACAATAAAAAAAGCCGAGGCTCCAGTTGAATGCATATAACGCAATAACCAACCGTAATTAACATCTCGCATAATGTATTCAACAGAAGAAAAAGCCTGATCTGCGCTTGGGGTATAAAACATAGTTAGCCACAAACCAGTAGCCAATTGATTGACCAAAACCACTAGAGCCAATGAACCAAAAAAATAAAAAAAATTAAGATTTTTAGGAACGTAGTAATGACTGAAATGATTTTTCCATATGCTCAACAGAGGAAAACGTGCATCCAGCCAATTAAGTAATCCACTCATGGTTGAATCCTTATTTTGCTTCCTCACCAATCACTAGCGTGTGCTCATTACTAAAGTGATATGGGGGAACTTCCAAATTTATAGGGGCAGGTACGCCCTTGAAAACACGGCCCGCAAGATCAAACGTGGATCCATGGCAAGGACAAAAAAAGCCCCCTGGCCAATCGGGTCCCAACTGCCCTAAATCAGGTTTGTATTTAGGCGAGCAGCCCAGATGGGTACAAATGCCAATAAGAACCAGGTATTCAGGATTAATGGATCGGTATTTATTTTTGGCGTATTCAGGTTGCTGATCGACCAAGGATTCAGGATCGCGCAACATGGTGTCATCACCGTTTAATTGCTCCAGCATTTCTTTGGTTCGTCGGATGATCCAAACAGGCTTGCCTCGCCATTCAACTATGGCTTGCTCTCCAGGCTCCATACGTGATAAATCAACTTGAACAGGTGCACCCGCTGCTTGCGCTTTGGCACTTGGTAACCAGGAAGAAACAAACGGTGTCAAAGCACATACAGCGCCAATGCCACCTAATGCACAAGTAGAGGTCAGTAGAAATTGGCGTCTTTCTTTATCCAGAGAAGGATCTGCACGTTCATCCACATCCTGGTTCAGATCATTAGTTTCGTTCACCGCTGTATTATCCTGATTCAAAGATAAACTTATTTATAACAAAGATATCCTCATTTTCAAACGGATAGAAGTACTATTTTTTTACGCAGTAAAAAAAAACCCGCACAAAGCGGGTTTCTTGGGGAAGAGATAATTATCGCTTCGAGTACTGGGTAGCACGACGTGCTTTGTGCAGACCCACTTTCTTTCGTTCCACGCGACGTGAGTCACGAGTCAACAGACCACGGGCACGAAGCTTTCTACGGAATGAATCAGGGTTAGGTTCTGCATCTTCTGCCAGTCCGTGCTCATCATAGGCAACCAAGGCTCTGGCAATACCCAATCGCACAGCACCCGCTTGTCCAGAAACACCACCACCTTCAACGGTAATGTAGATGTCAAATTTGTTCAGCACGTCAACTGTTTCAAGAGGTTGCATTACGACCATGCAAGAAGTTTCACGACAAAAATATTCTTTCAGCGTACGATTATTTACTTTTATTTCACCCTTTCCAGGACGTAAAAACACACGAGCTGTTGAACTTTTTCTACGGCCAGTACCGTAGTATTGCTTCATTTCAGCCATAATACTTATTCCTCAATCTCAAGTTGCTTGGGTTGCTGTGCTGTATGCGGATGATCGCTGCCAACGTAAACTTTCAGCTTGCGATACATTTCTCGACCCAATGGATTTTTAGGTAACATGCCTTTCACAGCAATCTCAATAATTTTTACAGGATTGTGTGCCTGCATTTTTTCAAATGTAACGGATTTGATACCACCAGGAAAACCTGTGTGTCGATGATACATCTTGTTTTTAAATTTACGGCCAGTCACTGTGACTTTATCCGCATTAGTTACAATGATGTAATCACCTGTATCAACGTGAGGTGTATACTCAGCTTTATGTTTGCCACGCAAGCGTCGGGCAATCTCAGTAGCTAAGCGACCCAAAACCTTATTGCTGGCATCGACCACTAACCAGTCTCGTTTGACTTCATGGCCTTTGGCACTAATTGTCTTCATTAAATAAACTCCGAACCGCCTAAATTGGTAATCTTTCTATCATGGACGGGCGATTTTAACCAAAACAGAAACATCCTACAAGTAAAAAGGATAAAAATTTATTAACAAATATTTAATTCCATCTAAAAAAGTCATCTGTTACATCAAATATGTGAACTAATTCCTGTAATTCCACTGCGTTTATTCTACAAAAAGAATATGCATCTTACCTATCGATTAACAGCCGCTCTGCAGACATGCCCGCAACTAAGTGGCTCTCAATTATATGATCAATATCGGCAATTGAAGAGTAAGAATACCACACTCCCTCAGGATAAATCACCAGACATGGCCCTGAGCCACAACGCCCAAGACAACCGGACTTGCTCACCCGGTATTTTCCAGGGCCATGCAGTTCCAACTCGAGCAATCGTGATTTAAGATGGGCAAAATACTCTTCACCGCCAGTATTGGCGCAGCATTGTTTGCCTGCAGCCTTTTGATTGGTACATATCATTATGTGCTTGGCGTAATAAGTCAAGAATTTATTTTCCTATAGCTTCTATATTCGTTTTTAATTTTAAACCCGGTTTAAAGGTTACCACTCTTCGGGCAACAACAGGAACCTCTTCTCCTGTTTTTGGATTTCTACCTGGTCTTTGCGGTTTGTCTCTTAAGTTAAAATTACCAAATCCAGACAATTTAACATGCTCTCCATGCTCTAATGCATGGCGCAGTTCCTCAAAAAAGTTCTCAACCATTTCCTTGGCAACCGGCTTGCTAAGTTTTAATTCATCGCACAAGGATTCCGCTATTATTGCTTTACTTAGTGCATTCACGATTAGTCCCTCAACAAAATTGAAAATTCGTTTTCCAGTGCTTTGATTATAGCATCAATTAGCAAATTGATCTCAGAATCAACTAACGTTCGTGTATCATCTTGCAAGATCAATGCAACAGCAATGCTTTTCTTGCCTTCAGGAACCCCTGTACCAACATAAACATCAAAAACATCAAAAGACTTTAACCAATCTTCCTTGATAACTGTTCTGACTGTTTGTTCAATTTGCATGACAGATATTTTATCATCCACTAAAAAGGACAAATCTCGTCTTATTTGCGGATATTTGGAAATGGACTTGAATACTGGCGATCCAGAAGTATTGAGGGCATCGAGGGTTATCTCAAACAATATTACATCCTGAACAATATCCAGGGCATCAGTCAGGCGTGGATGTAATGTCCCAATCCAGCCAGCATGATGGCCGTTCAAAATAATTTGGGCTGATTGTCCTGGGTGCAAGGCATCATGAGCTGCAGGCACAAATGCCACATGACTTGTTTTAAACAATGAAAAAAGCGATTCCAAATCACCTTTTAAGTCATAGAAATCGAAACAGCGTTTTGTTTCGTTCCAATTGAGGCCGCCTAACTCGCCCATTAACAATCCAGCGACACAAGGACGCTCTGATAAATTCTTATTCTCTACGTCAAAAACGACCCCTATTTCAAAAAATTTTATCGCATTTTGCTGTCTATGGAGGTTATAAATCATCGAAGCGATTAATCCAGGCCACATACCAACCCGCATCTGCGACAATTCAGACGAAATAGGATTGAGTAATTGCATAAACTCTTTATGAGGATACAGTGCTTCTTGTATCTCCGGGTCGACAAAACTGTAACTTATGGTCTCATGATATCCCCTGGATAAAAACCAATGTGACAGTTTCTGAGCAATACTTTCGTTAAAACAGACCGTTCCGGCATGTACAGCGGCATTCATGGGAGTTGCTGTTAGATTATCGTAGCCATACAAGCGAATAATTTCTTCAACCAAATCAACGTCTTGCTGTATATCAAAGCGATGCGAAGGAATAATTACATCAAACTGATTCTGTTCTTCACGAGTAATCTCTATTCCCAAGCCTTCTAAAAACATGCGCATATCGGCTAGAGATATAGCCAATCCAGTCAGTTTTTGCACTTTTGCCGTATCAAAAGTAAACTGCACACGTTTTGGTAAATGAGCTTGGTCACAGGCTTCAATCACGGGACCTGCCTGACCGCCTGTTATGGATAAAATTAATGCTGTAGCCCGCTCCAACGCCTTTAATTGCAGAAAGGGATCAACACCTCGTTCATACCGTTGCGAAGAATCGCTAAATAATCCATACGTTCTGGCAACACCTGCAATTGAAACTGGATTGAAAAATGCACTTTCTAAAAAGACATCAGTTGTCTCAGCATGAACAGCACTATGCTCACCACCCATAATACCTGCCATGGCTAGAGGTGTTTCTTCATCAGCAATAACAAGAACGTTATCGTTTAAAACAATCTCCTGACCATCTAATAAAACCAATCGCTCCTTATCCTTGCCGAAGCGAACATGAATTGCGCCCTTAATGATGCCCAGATCAAAGGCATGCATAGGCTGGCCGAGCTCAAGCATGACATAATTCATCACATCAACTACGGGATGAAGTACTCTTATCCCACTGCGGCGTAAGCGCTCACTCATCCAAAGCGGTGTTTTTGCATGGGGGTTTATATTTCGTATTATTCGACCACAATATCTCGGACAAGCGGTTGAACTGTTTAAATGAACAGCAATCACATCGTCTACAGTAGGTACAGTTGTCGCAACACTAGGTTCTGCCAGGGGTAATTTGTTAAGTACTGCGACTTCCCTGGCTATGCCCAAAACACTAAAGCAATCGGCCCTATTAGGTGTCAAGTCTACATCCAGGACATGATCATCAAGATTAAGATAAGTACGCAAATCCACACCAACAGGTGCATCGTCTTCCAACTCCATAATCCCATCAGAGTGCTCGGCCAGACCAAGCTCAGTTACGGAACACAACATCCCCTGTGACAGTTCACCCCGTAACCGAGACTCCTTGATGTGCAAGCCGCCAGGTAATTTGGCACCAATCATCGCTAAAGCTACTTTGAGTCCTGGCCGGACATTTGCAGCACCACAAACAATTTTTAAGGGCTGGGAGGTGTTGACGTTGACCTCACACAAGGTCAATTTATCTGCATCAGGATGGGGTTTTGTAGTGATAACTTCGGCAACAACCACCTGTGTAAATGCTCCGGCAACCGGATTTACTGCATCTACCTCTAAACCAGCCATAGTCAATTGATCGGCTAACTCGTGTTCTGTTAATGAGAAGTTAACCCATTCACGTAACCATAACTTACTTAATTTCATCTATAGTCCCCATAATTCAATTGTTGCCGCACACTGCTTACGATCCACATTCTTCAGGTGGTATCGCCTGTTTCAGATGATTATTACAGTGGGAGAGCACAGTACTCTGTACTCAATGATTAAAACTGCTTTAAAAAGGTCAAATCATTTTCAAACATCATCCGCAAATCATCAATCCCAAAATACAACATAGCTAACCTATCCATCCCCATACCAAATGCCCACCCTTGATATTCATCTGGAGAGATATTGACCGCATTCAAAACGTTAGGATGCACCATACCGCATCCTAAAACCTCCAACCAACCAGTAAATTTACACGATCGACATCCTTTACCACTGCATTGAGTACATTCTATATCCACTTCTGCTGAAGGCTCGGTAAATGGAAAATAGGAAGGCCTAAACCGCAACGCCAGTTTACGTCCAAAAAAATGAGCAAAAAAATCATTAAGCAACCCTTTTAGACCAGCCAAAGTAGCCTGTTTATCGATTAATAATCCTTCAACCTGATGAAACATAGGAGTATGGGTTACGTCTGAATCACATCGGTATACTCGACCAGGCGCAATTAAACGAAAAGGGGGTTTACGCTGTTCCATAGTACGAACTTGTACTGGCGAAGTATGCGTGCGTAATAATCGGCCGTCACCAAAATAAAACGTATCGTGCATAGCACGTGCCGGGTGGTGGCCGGGAATATTCAAGGCTTCAAAATTGTAAAATTCGGTTTCAATTTCAGGCCCATCGATAATATCAAAGCCAAGACGAGTGAAATACTCATTAATTCTTTGTTTTACCTGAGTAACAGGATGTAAGGATCCCGATTCCCGGTTACGACCCGAGAGGGTTACATCAATGCGCTCCTGAGATAGTTTTTCTGTTAATTGTTTTTCTTTTAACTCAAGCATCTTTGTTTCAATCAATGCAGCGATTTCACGTTTTGCCTGATTGACTTGTTGCCCCATTTTGGGTTTTTCTTCGGCGGATAAGTTCGCAAGGCCTTTTAAAATATCAGTTAACTTCCCTTTTTTTCCTAAAAAATCGACCCGAATTAACTCAAGAGTTGTAATATCTGCTGCCTGGTTAATCGCTTTAGAGGCTTGTTCTTGTATGGTGATAATATCCTGCATTTTTATGCCCACAAGTAAAAAGGAGGCCTTGGCCTCCTAAATAATTTTATTAGTACATTCTCTTGCTGTGATAAATGAACGACTGATTAACCTGCTAAAGCAGCTTTAGCCTGTTCAGCAATCGCAGCAAATGCTACTTTATCATGAACAGCCAGGTCAGCCAGTACTTTTCTATCCAGTTCAATTGACGCTTTTTTCAAACCATCAATTAAACGGCTGTAGGACATACCGCACTCACGAGCTTGAGCGTTAATACGAACTATCCATAGAGCACGAAACTGTCTTTTTTTCTGACGTCTATCACGATAAGCATACTGGCCTGCTTTGATAACGGCCTGTTTGGCTACACGATAGGTTCGGCTGCGTGCGCCGTAATAACCTTTTGCCTGATCTAATATTTTTTTATGACGCGCTTTTGCGGTCACACCACGTTTTACTCTTGGCATATCTTAATCTCCCCTTAACCACCACGCAACATACACTCTGCCTTACGTGCATCGCATGGCTTCAAAACACTGGCACCTACGCGTAAATGGCGTTTTTGCTTAGTAGATTTCTTGGTGAGAATATGATTTCTGTAAGCACCGCGACGTTTAATCGCACCACTTGCTGTCTTGCGGAAGCGTTTACATGCTCCGCGATGTGATTTTAACTTTGGCATAACAATATACTCCGCATTTGCTACTTAGTTTTTTTGGGTGATAAAACCATCAGTAATTGTCTTCCTTCACGTTTAGCATGTTGCTCAACAACAGCCACATCAGCAGTATCCTGCTGAATACGCTCCAGAATTTTCATACCGAGTTCTTGATGCGCCATTTCACGACCACGAAAGCGGAGCGTGATTTTGACCTTATCACCATGATTCAGGAAACGGATCAGGTTGCGTAGCTTGACCTGATAATCTCCATCTTCCGTCGTGGGACGGAATTTCAACTCTTTGACCTGAATTTGCTTTTGCTTTTTCTTTGCTTCAGCTTGTTTTTTACTCAGTTCAAAAAGAAATTTACCATAATCCATAATACGGCATACGGGAGGCTTGGCTGTTGGTGATATTTCAACCAAATCAAATCCGCCTTCTTCCGCAGCTCTTAGGGCTTCTCGTGTTGATACAATTCCTGCCTGGTTACCATCGACATCAATTAAGCGTACCTCAGGTACAGTGATCTGTTCATTAATTCTTGCGCGATCATTTTCACGCTTAGTTGGTGCACTAATGGTTTAATCCTCCAGTTTGTTTCTCAAAAGAGATCCTTTGTCAGCAATTTCTTGCTTTAAGGTATCACATATTGTATCTAAAGTCATCACACCCAAGTCCTCACCTTCACGTGTACGAACGGATACCTGACTGTTTTCCACTTCTTTATCGCCTATAACTAATAAATAGGGAACTTTTTGTAAAGTATGCTCCCGGATTTTAAAGCCAATTTTCTCATTTCTCAAGTCGAAATGTGTACGAATACCACTTTTTTGTAAAATTCGTGCAACTTTTTCTGCATATTCGTTCTGTTTTTCACTTATGGTGAGCACAACTGCCTGAACTGGAGACAACCAAAGAGGCAATTTTCCAGCATAGTGCTCAATTAATATTCCCATAAATCGCTCAAATGATCCTAAAATAGCACGGTGGAGCATCACTGGCGTTTGTTTGCTGCCGTCCTCGGCAATATAATTGGCCTCTAATCGAGCGGGCATGGAAAAATCAACCTGGATTGTACCACACTGCCAAATACGTCCCAGACAATCAGATAAAGAACACTCAATTTTTGGGCCATAAAAAGCACCTTCTCCGGGTGCATCTACCCACTCAATTCCCCTGCCCTGCATGGCTTGTTTTAGAGCAAGTTCCGCTTTATCCCATACCTCATCGGAGCCGACCCGCTTTTCAGGACGTAAAGCGAGACGATATTTAATCTCGTTAAATCCAAAGTCGGTGTATACCGATTGCACCAGCTCGAGCATCATGGCTACTTCTGACTGAATTTGATCTTCTGTACAGAAGATATGTGCATCATCCTGCACCATATTTCTAACCCGCATTAGGCCATGCAAAGAGCCCGATGGTTCACATCGATGACAGTTACCAAATTCAGAGAGTCTTAATGGTAAATCTCTGTAACTTTTTAACCCCTGGTTGTATACCTGAACATGGCAAGGGCAATTCATTGGTTTTACCGCATAATGGCGATTCTCAGTTTCAGTGACAAACATCTCATCTCTGAAATTTGCCCAATGGCCTGATTTTTCCCACAATACTTTATCTACCAGCTGCGGTGTTTTTATTTCCTGATACCCGAAGTCAGCCAAACGCAGGCGCATGTATCGTTCCAGTTCCTGATAAATAGTCCAGCCATTGGGATGCCAAAACACCATACCCGGTGCAATATCCTGAAAATGAAACAAGTCCAGAGCTTTTCCCAACTTACGGTGATCACGCTTCTCCGCCTCTTCCAGACGAAATAAATAATCGGCCAAGGATTTTTTATCAGCCCATGCCGTACCGTAAATACGCTGCAGCATTTCATTGTTGGAATCACCACGCCAATAGGCACCCGCCAACTTGGTCAGTTTAAATGCTTTTAAAAAACCGGTAGAAGGAACATGAGGCCCCCGACACAAATCTTCGAAATCACCCTGCCTGTACAACGAAAGAACTTCGCCAGCAGGAATATCCGCAATTATTTTAGCTTTGTATTCTTCACCTAATTTTTTGAAGTAGGCAATCGCTTCATCACGAGGTAGTTCTCTGCGAGTAACAGGGTAGTTTGCTTTTGCCAATTCCTGCATTTTTGCTTCAATCAACAGAAGATCTTCGGGCGTGAACGGCCGCTCAAAAGCAAAATCGTAATAAAAACCGTCATCAATGACTGGCCCTATAGTCACTTGGGCTTTAGGGAACAGCGCTTTAACAGCCTGGGCTAATAAATGAGCCACAGAATGTCGGATGACTTCCAGACTTTCAGCCTGTTTCTCAGTAATAATCACCAAAGAACAATCCGTATCTATTAGATAACTGGTATCAACCAAACGACCATCCACACGACCAGCCAGCGCAGCCTTGGCTAATCCGGGACTAATATGATGCGCAACATCGTAAACAGTCACAGGGGCTTCAAAATGTTTCACACTTCCATCAGGTAATTTAATGTTTGGCATAGTTCTTTCCGTCTTCTTATCCGTCACACACTTCCTTTCAAAAAAAAACCCTGCGGAGCAGGGTTAAAACTTTTGTATTCAGTGCAGCAGCTGCTCTTTAAAATATAGATTCTACTGTATCTTATGATTTACCTGGTAGGCACGAGTGGGATCGAACCACCGACCACCACCATGTCAAGGTGGTGCTCTACCACTGAGCTACGTGCCTAGAATTCGACTTGTATTCAAAATAGGCTTGGATTATATAATAAAGAATTATTGCAAAGCAAATCATTTATCCATTTTTTTGCATAATCGAGGGAATAATCAAGAACAACCCTGGCATAGTACTTAATGTGGGGCATAATTAAAAGGCATCGAACTAAAATCATGAGGTGCCAATACAGGCTCTTCGAGAACAGGAATACTCTATCTATGTGGTTTAAAGTAGAAAAAAATTACGTCTTTCTTACCGTCTATGCTAAACCAAATGCTAAAAAATCAGCATTATTAGGCATAACCAATGATGCGCTGCAAATAGCACTTCATGCCAAACCGCAAAACGGCCAGGCCAATACCGAACTGCTGCAGTTTATTGCAAAAAAATTTAAAGTACCCAAATCGCATTGCGAATTAATTCGAGGTGACAGCAGCCGCCATAAGCAAATCAGGATGCCCTGGTCAGACCATTTAATGCAACTGATTACAAGGCTTGATCTTCCCGTTATAGAATAGAAAGGCCCAAATGGAGGGGTACCATTCAAGCCGATGAAATGCGAGGTAACTGCTATGTTTTACCACTGTTCCATGAGTTGGACTTTAATGTGATACGGGTTCCATCCGGTATCAGGGGTTTTCCGTGTTTGGACTGTTGAAACTTTTTCCGTACGTTTCGAGGGTCATTATAGTCGTTTGATTTCCATTGTCAACACTTAATTTCGAAACGAAACTTTAAGTTTCCATTTATTACATTATTTGCAGGTTATGTTATCGTTTGTTACACTCTAGCGAGCATAATAAATGAGGAACATTGCATCCCCATGGAAAAAGTTAACTTAACCAAACAGTTCGCTTACCGCTTGCGTGACGCAATGATAGCTGCCGGTTTCAATTCACAACGCTCAACATCCGGGGTATGTATTCACAAACTGGCGGAGATAACCGGATATTCAGTGCAAATATGTCGGAAATATTTGCGTGGAGAGGCCATACCTGAACCAGTGAAACTCGTGGAAATCGCTACAAAACTGCATGTTTCCCCTGGATGGCTATTATTTGGGGATGCTTATAACGATCCCGGTTTAGCCAAAGATCAAATAACAATCAGCAAGAATTTACTTCACTATATTTTCACACGAGCTGCATGTCTATATAATGGCGGCTTAATGGAAAATGAGGTGCCTGGTTTTTTAATGGAATTGATTAACGACGTCAGCCTAATCAACGCTAATGAAGAACAGTCAAAAAAAATTATAGATTTGGCTTTGGCTTCAGTGAAGCATTTTAGCCATCCGCATGGAACATAGAGAAGTATACATGGAAAATAGCAGTAGAGTGGTGCTCCACCCACAGCATCTTGAGATTCTTTTTGCATTTAAAAGTAAACTGTCATACATATTCAGGGATGTATTAGGAATACATGAAATTCATCATATCGCTGTGACACGCATTAACGAAGATAATGAGCTTATCTCCTTATCATCAACACCATCAATGGAATTCAATTTATTCAGCAGTTCACTTTGGCACTTTGACAAGACTTACGACCCCAAATGGTTTCAATTGGGCTCACAAGCTTTATGGCAAAATTTATATGACCCGGAACGGTATGATGAACTTTATTATCTCAAACAAATTAAGCACTCCTTTCCTATAGGGCTATCAATAGCTGCAAAAATAGACAATGATTACGTTATCTATTCTTTGGCAAGCCGAAAATCATGCCAGCATACGCAAGAATTGTTTACCAACCAACGAGATGATTTTTATAAAATTGGCCAATATTGCTCCAACATGCTGAATCCCTTATTTAACTATTGCGATACCTTATCGGCGCAGAATTTACAGCTACAGGTCTAACATGAAACATCAAAATAAAGTAATACTCGGCGGATTGATGGGAAATATTGTAGAGGCTTACGATATGTCCATTTGTTATTTCTTATCCGCCGAACTTTCCCAAAACTTGCTGGGCGAAACCAAAGGGAGGCCAACTGTCATGCTATCCCTTATTTTTATTGCTTATTTGGCTAAACCTATAGGCGCATTTTTTCTTGGACTTCTTTCAGACTTGTATGGCCGAAAAAATGTACTGATGGCCTCCATACTGATTATGGGCATTTCTACAGCACTTATTGGTGTCATTCCTGCTTATGATCAAATTGGCATGATGGCAGTGGCCTGTTTGTTGTCATTCAGAATAATCCAGAGTATGGCTCTGGGTTCTGAATTCTTAAACTCATCTTCACTGCTGGTTGAAAGTGGTGATACTAGCCAACGGGGATTTAGAGGATGCTGGTCTTCTTTCGGTGTTAAAGCGGGATACCTAATCGCCTGCTTGGTTGCGGAAGCTTTTCACTACTATTCAAAAACGAATCCGGATCTTCACGAGCTATGGCGAATCCCCTTTTTGTTTGCCTTGTTAACCACCGTAATCGGTTTTTTAATTCGGGCAAAAATGCCCGAGAGCCTGGCCTATATTATTTATTATTCCAACAGAAAAAAACCGACCACAAAGGAAATATATAAACAATCGCTTGATTTTGTAAAAAGATATCCGTTTATGTTTTACTTTGCCTTCTTTTCTGTATTTTTATCAGTTACAACAGGATTTTTCTTTTATCTCTATATTCCTTTACATGCTGTTCAATATGCGCATATACCGCATGATTTGATAATGAAATCCAATATGTTATCGTTGTTAGCGGTTACGATTCTGATTCCACTATTTGGCAGACTATCAGACAAGCGAGATCGCTTAAAAATGTTGATTTTTGCGAGCAGCGGACTGCTGATTATGACCTACCCATTTATGCATATTATCAATTATGGCAATACAGGGTATTTTATTTTAATGCAACTGATTATCTCCGTACCCTGTGCGTGCTATTACAGCGTCTCTACAGTTCTTCTGACTGAGTTATTTCCTTTACAAATCAGATGCACCGCTCTTTCTATAGTCTACTCGGTCTCGGCAAGTCTGGCAGCCGGGCTTCCTCCCCTGTTAGCTGACTATCTGGCAAGAACTACTCAAATGCCCAGCTCCCCGAGCCTCATCATTATGGTATTAGCGGCAGTAGTGCTCATCAATGTTCGCTATCTGGCTCGTCATTATCGTAAAGGCATCAACAGTTACCAGATTGCCCAGATGGATACCGAGCTCCCTGTATTCACAGTTCACTATCAAAAGCCAACCTGACGACTCGCCATGAATTAAAAAACACATTATTGTATTCGACGAACAAAGACATTCGTTTAATATAAATTATTCTATAATAATGATAATGTCGTACTAAAGTGCGACTGATTCTATCTTCGTATTCTTTAGGGGATACTACAGTACGCTTTAGTACCTTCAAAGGACAGTCATGACAATTTATATTTACTGGTTTTTACTGGCTTTAGTTTTGCTTGGACTGGAAATGGCAACCGGAACCTTTTATTTATTAATCCTTGCGATTGCGATGGCTGTTGGTGGATTCCTGGCCTTTATTGGACTGGCGTTTACCGCTCAGCTAACTCTGGCCGCATTAGCGAGTATTGTCGGCATCATGTATTTGTATCGCTGGAAAAGCGACCATCAAGCAGAGGCAAATCCCTTTAATCTCGACGTGGGTCAATCTGTAGAAGTATTAGCCTGGAAAGAAGATGGCACGGCACGTGTTTTTTACCGAGGGACTGAATGGAATGCTGAACCAGAGTCTCAAGAAATGAATCATAAAGACATTTTTTATATCAAGGATGTTCGTGGCTCTGTTCTTGTTATAACCAATAAAAAGCCACTGTAACTTATAGGATCACTCACTGGAGGCATCATGGAAATTGCATTATCAATTTTAGCTGTAGCCGTTGTTTTTATCATTACTGCGCTTAAAGTTGTACCTCAGCAAAACTCATGGATAGTCGAACGATTGGGAAAATTTCATGCGGCATTATCACCCGGATTAAACGTAGTTATTCCGTTCATTGATAGAGTCGCTTACAAACATATGCTGAAAGAAGTGCCGCTTGATGTTCCCAGTCAGATTTGTATTACCAAGGACAACACACAATTACAGGTAGACGGTATTTTGTATTTCCAGGTTACAGATCCTAAACTTGCATCTTACGGAACCAGTGATTACGTTTTAGCGATAACCCAACTAGCCCAAACTACTTTGCGTTCAGTTATAGGCAAAATGGAGCTGGATAAGACATTTGAAGAGCGAGAGCACATCAATGCCGCAGTCGTTGCCGCACTGGATGAAGCAGCAACAAGTTGGGGAGTCAAAGTATTACGGTATGAAATCAAGGACTTAACCCCTCCCAAGGAAATTATTCATGCCATGCAAGCTCAGATAACTGCAGAAAGGGAAAAAAGAGCATTAATTGCCGCCTCAGAAGGTAGAAAACAGGAACAAATTAATCTTGCTACTGGCGAACGAGAGGCATTCATTCAACGCTCGGAGGGAGAGAAACAATCCGCCATTAACCGTGCTCAAGGAGAGGCTGAGGCAATTAAAGCCGTAGCAGCAGCCAATGCTCAGGCCATTGTCCAAGTAGCTCAGGCCATCCAATCTACCGGGGGTATGGAAGCAGTAAATTTTAAAGTTGCAGAGCAATACATAGATGCCTTTGGACGAGTTGCCAAAGAGGGTAACACGCTGATACTGCCAGGAAATCTTGCGGATCTCGGCGGATTGGTAGCAACAGCTATGAGCATCGTGAAAAGTAAAAAGTAAGCCAATATCATAGAACAATGCTTATTTAGAATATAAATAAGCATTATGCAGTTATTGTAAGTTTTAATGATACCGCATCATGAGAACCGTTATTGCTTCCTTCAATAATATTTTGTGCGCCACTGATATTAATAAGCTCTTTTTGGTAAAAAGCATGGCCATAGCTGAAATCTACGGTCATGTTATCCCACATTTGATACCCCATGGAACAACCGACAGTCAAGCTATCTCCTGTGCCTATTTGATAACGCCCATTTGCAGGCGACTGATTATAAGTTCCGGCTACTCGCACCTTCCATTGTGGTGAGGCGTTATATATGGTTCCAAGAGTGAGTAGCCAACTGTTATGAAAGTAATAATTAACTTGCGCCTGAGGAACGATAAAAGAATTGCGCCCCAATTGGGTCACAAAATTGTAGATATACGCTTCTTTAAAAATATCCCATTGCAGGTATTGAGCTGTACCAATAAAACCCAAATGTTCATTAAAAAAATGACTCAAAGAAATGACAGTTCGTGCTGGCGTCCAAAATTTAAAATTGAAATTATCTGCAGAAATAAACTGCGGATTGTATCGTGTACTGGTTCCACGAAAAGGATAGGTAACTGCACTACGATAATTCAACCCTAAAGTGGTTGTTTTAGCCAATTGCACCAAAACCCCCAAATCCCCACCCCAACTGTATGCCTTGCTGTTATTGTAACTTTGACTATCAGGAATATTAAAACGAGGCCCCCCTGAGACGGGCTCTTGTTCCAATTTAGCGTAGGTTATATTGAGATTACCTCCCAGAGAGATAACTTCATTGATTTTAAAACCAAGCGCAGGCACTAAATCCAAGGCATTTGTTTGATTTCGTGGTTGAACATAACGTAGAACAGAATGTTCATCCAGTTCTCTATTAAAATCATTGGCAACCACAGCAAAGCCACCAGTAAAGCGGCTGTTAATAGGAAAACTAACATACATGGAAGGTAAGGCAAATTTGGATTGGGTCATTACCGAACCCGACTCACTCAATCCCAAAGGAATTTGTTGGACACTACCAGTAAATTCAAACTGCGATCGTGCCAAGGTTCCCAAAAGAATAAGCTGGGGTTTTGATATGGTCGTTAAAGCACCGGGATTAAAATAAACAGCAGTAGCATCTCTAACAACTGCTGCACCTAATGTCTGCTCTATAAAAGATGCATGTAAATATCCGTTTAAAAATAATAATCCTGAAGCCAAATAATAGTTCACTTCGATTACCTATATCCTTAATTTTCAAGCTAAAGGCTGATTTGATGCTGTATCATAGAAACATTTAACGCTGAGTACAACTTAAGTTAAAATATACTAACGTAAAGGGCAAATAGATAAACCCCAAATTTATTGGCATTATTTAAAAAAACATCTTTTAACGAGAGTACCGATGGCAGAACTCATTAATTTGAATAAAAAAAGAAAGGCCAAAAACAAAGCCAAAAAAGAAAAAAAAGCGGTTGAAAATCGCATTAAATTTGGCAGAACTAAAGAAGAAAAAATAAGAGAACAACAAGAAAACAAGCGAGACCAGCACCTTTTAGATGGGCATAAACTGGATAAGCCTGAAAAATAATAGCGTCCTCTTACTAGCTCATCAAGCCGTACATGCCCAAAACTGGTCATGTACAGAACAATGATATTTTAATGCCTCATAGCAAATTCATTCGTGCAATATGGGTAGTGCTTGAACTGGCACAAACGGAATCGTTCTGAGTTTCTGCAAGCCTTGCTAACCAGCGATATTTTGCTCTGATGGCTGCACCATTCCATGATTTATTGACAAAAGTACACTCATGCTGGTCAACATATTGTTGTAAGCTCTGTTTTTTATGAGTACTGACGATCTGATTCAAATCAGCGGCATCAAGTTTCGAAAAATCAATACGCTGCGCCATTTTGAGCAACGCAGGGGGAAGCCTGCCTTGCTTTGCGTACTCCCAGAGAGTATGTCCTTGTTTGGCAAAAAACATCAGCGACTTTATCATAAAGGTTGCGCAACTGTAGTAGTCAACTTTCAAACGTTCGGTATTGATATAAAGCGTAATACCCGGTAACGCTTGGCGGATGGCTTGTGCTAATAAACTGTCGTCAAGGTCGCCCGGTTCCGAGTCAACAATCTGGCCATAAAGACATCCGTCTATGCACTCAATGTATGCCGCCGTGGCATGAATGTCATCAACAAAACCTATAGCAACTCGGCCTTCACTTTTGAGAGGATTATCACGCAAATAATCTGAGACACGAACACTGTCGTTATCCACCAGAATGCAAGGAAAATCTTGATAAACAGGATTTTGACCTTTTTTCATCGCCCAAATGGCCTCAATAGCTTTAAATGTCAAAAAATACTCTCCTATGCGTTCTCTAACACCTTTAGCGGATTTTGAATAATATCCTTCCTCAAGAAGTGGATTTGCCTTATTTGCCTTGAGCAAGGCATGTACTTGAGGTCGAGTCGCAAAAAAGGCATTTCGTGACAGTGTATTTAAACTAAGACCTCGACGTGTTTTTCCTTCGTTAACAAAAGTGTCTTTCCCTGTTGCAAGAACAAAACCGTCATCAGTCATATCGCAGGAATAATGTACTGGAGGCACAGACTGCAAAACATGATGAAGAGCTGGATTTAAATACCCTTGTTGGGCAAGGATAAAACGCTCATTTATCGAATCATATCCAATATCCTTGTAGCCTATGATTCGAGCGGGCTCTTCATTTTGGCTCTGGTATTTATGGGCTTGGGGCGTATTTCCACCCTTGCCAAACAATACCTTGCAAATCCTTTGGTCTTTCATGAGGATGTAGGTAGCAGCCAGTTCATATAAGGCAAGAATAATGCGTTCATCATGCCATTTATTCCATTCAATGGAATCAAAAACAATTTCATTTCTACTGGTTAAACCCACCCAGGATTGAGCAACCCAAGGATTATGGGTATTCTTTTTCATGATCCGGATAAACCCTCCATAGGGAGTTTTAGCCCCATGCAGAACACAATCCCTGGAATGTCCATTAATACTTTGACAACACGCTGTTTTTTTTCCCAGCAAAAATATCATGGGATCAATATCGGACATGGTTTCAATAACATACTCATCATGGTGAATCAGACTGCCATCAAGGGAGAATTTGGGAATATAGCTTACCTGTTTTGGGCCCCGCTCAATAATAGACAATGTTTTGAAAAAATCCTGAGCCGACACCCCTGCTGCTGCGCATTCAAAAGCATAATCCATATATTTTGGATCTATAGGGCGTGTATGATAGAGCTTCGAAACGACAATCCCTGTTAGCGCACGTGCTGTCATTTTGTCAAAACGAGCTTGTTGTTCCAATCGGTTAAAAAATTCGGTAAGTGGCGGCGGACCTTGTCTGCCAGCAAAAAACGCCATATCTTGAGGCATCCAGGCTTGCAAAGCCTCCCAAACAAGTGCATTTTGTTGTTTTCTATCCTGTTTACTCATGCGTACTGGTCGGGTAGCAGAGGAAACAGAACGTGATGAACCAACAGTAATGGCTGGCAAACGTCCCTGATAATCAGGATGGTTTTGCATCCGGTCGAGAACCAGCCAATGATAATAGCTGGCCACAGTCATTGTTCTAAAACGTGCATGCGGATGATGGTCAAGATGATTTCTTGCTGATTTCCATGAAGGCAATGGGTTAGAAAATACACGCTCGAGAACAGGAGCAAGCGGTATAAAATTAAACACCTTACGATAATAACCACCCTCACTGTTAATGAGTAAATTACGCCAGGATTCAATATCCCATACTCCAGCATTCGGTAAACCGAAGATACACGCATCATGAACCGGACGTCTGCGCCCTTTAAAATGTTCAAGATACAGCTGCGCTTGTTCAAAAGAGCCGAATAATACCGTCAATTTATAAGCATTCAACTCCGAATTAGGATCTGCCTCTATAAGTGCCGCTTTTCTTGTTATAACCAGGAGCTGTTCATACACTTGGGGATCAAAGCCAAAAGGAGATAAATTTTGCAACGGTTCTGGAAGATCAAATTCAGGAAAAATCATTTCCCAACGCACGGTTTTGATCGAACGCATGCATGCTGAGAGCAAAAACCAGTCGCAAAAATTAAGTTCATAATTTGGGGCATACATAAAATATTGAGCGATAAGCGGTGCATAATCTTCAACTGATTCAAAATGGCTAACACATTTTCTTTTATATATGATGAGATCATATAAATCATTAAAGACTGTCTCAATGGCCTGTAGGGTAAATTTATCCGCATGAAATGGATGTATGTCCTTTTGCAAACTCTGATAAAACATATCCGGCAAAACTGCTAGAGCAGGATCACTGCCATAAGCAACCAAAAATTGTTCATTTAGATACAATTTAAAATCAGGTATACTCATTATGGCCTGAATGGCATAGTCATTATTACTCTTAAGGATTTTGCAGATATTAATTCGCTGACCGGGTTTCACGTGACTTAAATAAAAATCGATTATGCTGCGCTTATTTTGCTCTGCAGCGTAAGAAAAAACTTGATCAGGAATTGTTACCTGTTTTTCATTAACAAATCGATTCAAATAATGCAAAGCACGAGATTCTGGCTCTAACATTACCAGGCGCAGTGCTGAATAGTGATCACATTTCGAAATGATGGCAAATAAACGATCGAGATGTTCGTCAGAAATTGTATCCGGGTTGATATCCAAAAGGTAATCAACGGTTTTATCTAGTCCATATAATTCCAATAGATTAATTCCCAAGTCATACAAATTTTTGTAAAACGCAGTCCTAATCACATCAGAATTTGGCCTGGCACCCATTTGGATCAGGAAATTCATCATAGTTTCGTTATTACAGACGAGCGCAATATTTAGTGCGTATCCTGTTAAAGGTGCCCCTAAATCTAGCAACCTCGTTACTAAAGGAATATCGTTTGTCATAACGGCTGCGGCAATAGTAAACTGATCAAAGGGGGCCTTGTATTGCATTAAAAGATCAAACATTGCACTATGATTGTTTCTTAATGCTGCGCTTAAAGCCCCGGATGGAATTGGAAATCCCTGAAGCAGCTTTTCCTCAACCCATGATAAATGTTTTAATTCAACAGCACGCTCAAACGCTTTCGCTCGTTCACTTACAGATAAATCAGCCCAAACAAAATCGATTACTTCAATGGATTTTACTGAATAAGAGACCGAAAATAAGGAGAGATCCCATTTAAATTCACGAAAAATAGTAAGCACAGGAATATCAATACAGTTAGTTATGCCACCAATCTCAGCAAACAATTGACTGGCACCCGCAGGATTCGATTTTTGAATAAGGGATCTGTAAAGCTTTAAACAAGTCTCTGAATATTCAGAGGGTATTTGAGGAGCATTTTTATAAACTGCATAAAAAAAGTCGGGATGCATGGAACCATCTTCTTGCAGATCGAGGTAATGATGTAGTATTGGAAAAAACACTATAAGCCTTGCCGCTTCAATTGCAGCCCTTTTAGTTACGTGAGTACCCTGATTAAAAAGTTCCATAGCTCTTATAACGTCTTTTGTATGAATGGCTCGTTCCAGTTCAATACCCTGAGCAAAAGGATTAGTTATATCAGCCGTCATATTGTAGCTTGATAGTGCATTATTAGTCGTATCGGATGTGGAGGCTGACACAGAATGTGACGTGGCATGATCACGTAAATTTTGCTTGCTTCGCATAATTGATTCCTTAGTCTATGCGTCAAATCGACCAATTATACAACATAGTGATCACTTTGCATATCTTAAATACAGCTTTCATGTGTTTGGTAATATGCCTTGAATTAGTTCATAGAGAGGGTGTGCAATGGAATACTATGAGATAAAAACCCGGGTTTCGGCTCTTTGAGCCTACACCCAGGCTACTCGCTGATGAATCCATATGCGTAGCCTGGGTGTAGGCCTGAAAGGCCGTAACCCGGGTTCACCTTCGAGTGAATTAACATCTCAAAATTACCTTGAGCTCTATTAGAACTTCAATTGTTTGTTTCGTAATACGCCTTGAATTAATACATAGAGAGTGTATGTATTGGAATACTATGAGATGAAAACCCGGGTTTCGGCTCTTTGAGCCTACACCCAGGCTACT
Source organism: Legionella worsleiensis (assembly GCF_001467535.1). Classification (GTDB taxonomy): domain Bacteria; phylum Pseudomonadota; class Gammaproteobacteria; order Legionellales; family Legionellaceae; genus Legionella; species Legionella worsleiensis. Next base: position 367,117 of record NZ_LNZC01000012.1, on the reverse strand, counting down.
CGCTACTCGCTGATGAATTCATATGCGTAGCCTGGGTGTAGGCCTGAAAGGCCGTAACCCGGGTTCACCTTCATGTGAATTAACATCTCAAAATTACATTGAGCTCTATTAGAACTTCAATTGTTTTGTTTCGTAAAACGCCTTGAATTAATACATAGAGAGTGTATGTATTGGAATACTATGAGATGAAAACCCGGGTTTCGGCTCTTTGAGCCTACACCCAGGCTACTCGCTGATGAATCCATATGCGTAGCCTGGGTGAAGGCCTGAAAGGCCGTAACCCGGGTTCACCTTCATGTGAATTTACATCTCAAAATCATATTGAGCTCTATTAAAAGTTCAATCGTTTTGTTTGCTAATAAACCTTTAATTAACTCATAGAGAGCGTATGCAATAGAATACTATGAGATGAAAACCCGGGTTTCGGCTCTTTGAGCCTACACCCAGGCTACTCGCTACTCGCTGATGAATCCATATGCGTAGCCTGGGTGTAGGCCTGAAAGGCCGTAACCCGGGTTCACCTTCGAGTGAATTGACATCTCAAAATCATATTGAGCTCTATTAGAAGTTCAATTGTTTTGTTTCGTAAAACGCCTTGAATTAGTTCATAGAGAGTGTCTGCAATAGAATCCTATGAGATGAAAACCCGGGTTTCGGCTCTTTGAGCCTGCACCCAGGCTACAATAGAGGTTGTTTGTCATGCTCGACGTGAGGTAACAAATGGTGCGAAAAATTCAGC
>NZ_LNZC01000012.1:348913-366368 GCF_001467535.1 Legionella worsleiensis | reverse complement strand
TTAGCTCATATCATTTTTGGAGTACTTAAAAGCAAGCAACCTTTTAATGAAAATTTTGCTTGCCTTTAAAGACAGTATCTACTTCACTTACTTCATGTGGTGAATGAATGGAATACAAAGAATTGCTTGGATGGTTTTTACCGGTTCGTTGGGAACCACACCCGGCGGTAACTTATCTATGCCGCCGGATAACTCGATCGGGCTAAGAGAAGGTTAGACCAGCAACGTCCTGCACTTTATCAGGTTGTTGAATCGGAAGCTGAAGTCGCTGCTTAAGTAAAACCAAGTCTGTTGTTCTTACTGCACATAAAGCGGTAATACCCGCCAAATCATTAACAGCGGTTGCCCGGTCACCTCCAGGGGATGCTAAGCCCCCGGACTCGCTCGGAAGACGCCTGCCGCCGATAGCAAAATCAGATCCTAAACCTGAAATTCCTGCATCCCATTTCATCAATAACTCATTTTGTAAATTATAAAAATTTAAAGAGCGAGTCAAGATCTTATCGGTAAAACTTGGCACCGGATAAAATGAGCGGGTAGGGTGGCAGTACTCGTGGCGAACATGAGCCGGCAAATTCTGTTGCACACCGCCAATGACTTTAGACCAGTGCGCCTTTCTCTGTTCCCAATTCCAGCCGTTAAAACAAAAAACATAAATTTTAAGCGCCTTAATGAGTGGCTGAAAATCAAAGTGCTCTTTTTGTTCCTCGGCTTGCTTTAACAAGTCCTTTCTGATTTCCTCTCCCTGTTCGGTTTGAGGAAGACAATCGATCATCATAGTGTACATGTGAGTATCCATAGCCCATAAAGCATATTGAAATGCAGTACCTGAAAAGGATACTCCAGTTATGTCTTGAAAAGAACTAAACGGTCTGTACTTTAACAGTTCAATATTTTTTCTGATAATGACTTCCGCTTCATTTTGTCTGCCATGCCCAACATGCTCGAATAATTGCAATGCCTGTGCGGCTATCCAGGCTTGGTTGTATTCCTCTGTTTTTTCAGGCCCAGGCTGACATGATGCCTCATCACGGATAAGCCCGAATAAGGTCAATTGCAGTTTGGGTTTGATGTCTTTGGATATTCTGTCTTCTGTTGCCGCCATGATGGGATACCGGGACTATTTATGTTTTTTGTATTATACAGTTACTTGCTGGCAAATGTACACTAGTTTGATGGTTTTTAGGGCAATATGATGAAACAATAAGAATATACAAGCCTTGATGCAGCGCAGCGTAATCAAGGTTTTAAGTGAACCGGGCATGGTGTGATTGTCGCCGGTGTACGTCCTCAAAACTGTTCATCAGCTGCAAGCAAAGGTATCCATTGTGAGGCGAAATCAGAAAATTAATTTGAGGAGCGAAATAAATAAACCTTGATTTCGCTATCGCTGCATCAAGGCTACCTGGGCTTATAGAGAGTGCAATTCATCAGACAGGATTAGTGTGGATATTTATTTGAGCTGCAATGAAAACTACACTCTTGAATCGATTTTGTAGCCTTGATGCAGCGCAGCGTAATCAAGGTTTTAAGTGCACAGGGCATGGTGTTATTTTCGCAGGTTAACGTCTTCAAACCCGTTCATCAGCTGCGAGAAAGGAATCCATGAGATCTTCATAAAAATCAACAGAGTAGTCTTATGTTGAATGCTCAGAGTTGAAATGGGTAAATAGAACCCAATTTTAATATTTGGGTTAATTCATCGAGTGCCTGCAGGCTTTCATTCATCAACTGGGGATCGGCAAGATCCTGCGCTGATAACTCCGTTCTGTAGTGTTTTATAACCCATTGCTCCAAAACATGTAACAGCTCTTCGTTGATGAGTATTCCTTGATGCATGGCATCAATTTCGTACTCGTTTAATGGAACACGTAATCTGAGACAGGCCGGGCCACCACCATTTCGCATGCTTTGTTTCAAATCCAGGTATTGTACTGCATTAACTGGATTGCTTGAATCGCTTATTATGCCATCAATACAGCCTTTTACTTTAGGATTATGTTCACACTCAGCAGGCGCTATCAACATCATGTTTTTTTGATCAGGGAGGGTTATGAGTTGTGAATTAAATAAATAGGAGTTTACCGCATCCTCAACACTAATCGTTTTTCGTGAAACCTCTATTAAAGTTAGAGGAAAATCAGCTTTTGCATTTAACGTCGCAAGCACTTCATCCCGGTTTAAAAAAGCATCCTCATGAAAAAGAAATACTGACTCATTCGCAACAGCAATTACATCATTATGGAATACACCTTGATCAACTGCACCTGGATTTTGACAAGCAAAAACCACTCGTTCAGCAGATAGCATATGGGCTCGGGCTATTGCTTCTGAAGCTTCTCGTGTTTGACGTGCTGGATATTTGGTTGGTTCAGGAGCATTCTTTGCGCACGTCAATGCTTGTTTACCATAAACAAAAAGATTTATTCCTTTGTGGGCATGGTTTTTACATAAACGATTATGATTAGCCGCACCCTCATCGCCCATCACTGTGGAGCGAGGCAATACAGGATGATGAATGAAGTATTCGGTATCTGCAAAAATAAAGTGGAGCATTTTTTGGGAGAATTCTGCTTCCTGATGGCGGTGTAAATTACTGACTAAATTAGCTGCCGTGAAGTGTACTTTTCCATCCAGGGTATCTGTACTGGCTGAAACTGTAGCTGCATTAGCAGACCACATACTTGACGCTGAATAACAGGCACTCAGTAGTTGGGGTGCAGATTTGCTTGCTTTAGTTATTTGTTCTGATGGCGATCCGCTAAATCCCAATTGATAAAGCAGTTCCAGATTAGGGCGTTGATGGGGAGGCAGTAGGGCCTGTTTTAAACCCATACGATGCAACAAACGCATTTTAGCTAATCCTTGAAGAGCAGCTGCCTGAGGATTAGAGGTGCTTAAGGCATTAGTTGTAGAGGCAATATTGCCTGCAGAAAGCCCCGCATAATGATGGGTAGGTCCAACCAGTCCATCCATGTTTAATTCGTATACATTCATAGCTATTATTCCAAAACGATGCCGGGTAACAGTTGAGCCGGTGTGGATAAAACAGGTTGCTCCATACTTGCCACAGGATAAGCGCAATAATCGGCTGCAAAATAGGCACTTGGCCTATGATTCCCGCTTCGTCCAACACCGCCAAAAGGAAGACTGCTTGCCGCACCGGTTGTAGGTCTGTTCCAGTTAATCAAACCGGCTCGAACTTTTTGATAAAAATGCTTATAATGCGCCTCACTGTCACTAAATAATCCTGCAGCAAGACCATAACGTGTTTGATTGGCACGTTCTATTGCTTCATCAAAACTGCTGTAGCGGTATATTTGAATCAAAGGAGCAAAAACTTCTTCATCTGGCGGGTTTGGGACACGAGTCATGTCTATGATCCCTGGAGTTAAAAGACCGGTGTATTCAGCCATGAGTCCCATAGCTACTAAAGATTCACCACCAACCCCGATGAGCTGGTCTTGGGCATGTAAATGTTTTAGTGCCTGGACATGGCTTATTACTGGCCCCATAAACGGCTCGGGTTGAGTATCAAAAGGGCCTGTTTTTACTGATTTTGAGGCGTGAATCAAGCGCTGCAAAAACTCGTCACCCCGGTGGCTATTGGGAATCATCACCCGTCTTGCACAGGTACATCGTTGCCCTGCAGTAATAAATGCGGAAAGAATGGTGTTATAAACTGCCGCATTTATATCGTTGACTTCGTCAATAATCAAAGGATTATTTCCGCCCATTTCAAGTGCAAGAATCACTTCTGGTCTGTCTGCGAATTGTTGATGAATACGTCTTCCTGTTGAATAACTTCCTGTAAAATACACACCTTGAATGTCCTGAGCAAGTAGTGTCGCACCGCAGTGATAATCACCTTGTAAACAATTAATGACCCCGGAGGGGATGCCGCTGTCATGCCAACATTGCATGACCAGTTCCGCAACGGCAGGGGTCTGTTCGCTTGGCTTGTACAGAATGGTATTTCCAGCAAGCAAGGCGGGCACTATGTGCCCATTGCTTAAATGAGCTGGAAAATTGAATGCCCCCAGGACCACAACCACACCTTGTGGTTTGAATCGCAACCAGGCATTTGCTTCGGCTGTGGATGTATGCTTCTCGCCGGTTCTTTCTTGATAAGCCTGGATCGATATATTAATTTTTCCCAAGACGGCAGTGACTTCAGTTTGCGATTCCCATAGAGGTTTACCTGTTTCCAGACTGATTAAGCGAGCAAGCCGGTCACGATTTTTTTCAATGTGTTGGGCAAATGCTTTGGTGTATTGCGCACGCTGTTCAAAGGATGTTTCAGACCAGTCAGAAAGTGCATTGCGAGCAGCATGACTGGCAGCAGTAATATCGCTTTCAGTGGCGCTGGTTCCTTGCCAAAGCAGGGTTCCATACGATGGATTAACGGACTCAAGAGTAGTCCCCTTTCCTTTTTCCCAAACCCCGTTGATATACTGACCTTTACCTGACATGATAGCTTCTGTAGACATCTTATTTCCTTATGACAATGGTGGAGCCTCATGGATTCTTATAGGAGAAATGCGCAGACTGTCACCACATGTTACTTTGAGTAAATGTGCCGTTTTTTTGCTGATAATACAGGTGTTTTCCTGTTCATTAAATACCGCATAATTAATCGTTGAGCGAAAATCCATTTGTGTGTTTGCCAGCAAATATTCGTTACTGCTAACCTCATCACTCAGACTTTTAATAACCATGATACGACTGAGCGCTATGGTTTTAATTTCGTTTACAGGTGCCTCTATAGTTGGTCCCGCATCAAAAATATCCACATAGTTGTTATAACGAAATCCTTCTTTTAATAAAATATTCATTGCAGGCACAGTGGATTGATGCGGTTTGCCAATAACTGCTTGGGCAGTTTCGGACAGCAGTTTGACATAGACAGGATTTCGAGGCATCAGATCAGCGATGAATTGCTTGTTCGTTGCCAGTGTGAGCCGGTCGGCTTCAGCAAAGGGCATATGAAAAAAATGAGCGCCAATATTATCCCAAAAAGGGGAAATACCATGTTCGTCAGAAATTCCCCGCATTTCAGCAATAACCATAGACGCAAAGCGTGAAGGATTATGTGCCATGAATAAAAAACGTCCTTTGGAGAGCAGTAGTCCGTTATTATTTTTTCTGTATTCAGGGTCGAGAAAAAGGGTGCATATTTCACTTCGTCCCTGATTATCATTTACCAGGCTCAATACCTCATAATCACTTCTTATACCCAGTGAATGGCAAATTCGAGTTCGTTTGGACAATTTGTAGGAGTAAAACGGTGTTTCATGTCCCGTTTTTGCCTCAATGGCAGATGTTCCAACTATTTTTTGGCTTTCTTGATCTTCCAGCACAAAAAGATAGTATTCGTTTGCTGGTTTGGTCACCTGTTTTGCATAGGAATCACAAGACCATTCAAGTCGTTTTTTTAGTAGCTCTTTATTTTTGGGCAGGGTCGTCATCCCTATACCGCTTTTTTCTGCCAGTTCGTGAATGGCATCCAGATCCGATTCACGAACGCTGCGAAATAGCATCATTTTTTTAGATCCTCTAAACCGCCTTGTGCCAAATCCGTCAAGAGTAAAGCACTAAGAGCCGCACGTTCTGATAAACTATCAAGCAATATGTATTCTTCGGCGCTGTGTATGTTTCCACCTCTAACGCCCAGGGTATCCAGAACCGCTAAACCGTGGTGAGCCAGATTATTGCCATCGCAACAGCCGCCACTGTCTTTCCAGTCTATGGATAATCCCAATTCTTTGCCTATAAGTTGCACTCGAGCAAACAAACGTTCTGTAGCCTGGCAAATGCGTTTCACTGGTCTGCCAAATCCGCCATGAACAGTCAGTGAATAGTCTGTTCTTTTCATCCTATTGATTAGTTGAGTGAGTTGATCCCTTACCCAAAATTCATCTTCTGCGAGACTTATACGAATATCGAGCTGAGCAACTGCTTTATCAGGAACCACGTTTAAGGCTTCACCACCGGCTATTTTACCGACATTTATAGTCACCCCATCACGCAGACCGTTCAGCGAATGAATAGCGGTAACGGCTTCTGCCAAATAACAAATAGCGTTTCGTCCTTCATCAAAAGCTCGGCCTGCGTGTGCTGCTTTACCCGTAGCAACAAGAGTTAATTTTCCACTTCCCTTGCGGTTTTTTGCCAGTGTTCCTGTTGCGGTCATTGCTGGTTCATAGACAAGTGCCGCTTGATAGTTTGGTGCCAATTCAGCAAAAAGAGCACTTGATGCAGGGGAGCCTATTTCTTCATCGGAATTAATCAGGACATCCCAGCCGAGTTGTGAAGCGGCGTCTGTTTGTTCGAATGCGGATAGGGCGTGCAGCATGACAATCAACCCTCCTTTCATATCCGCAACCCCAGGCCCATTCACGTAATTATCGTTAATGTAGGTGAGTTTTTGAAAGGGGTTGTTTGCCGCATAAACAGTATCCATATGACCGCTAAGCAGTATGCGGCGTTTTAAATGCGGTCGTTTGCTGATAAGTAATGCATCGCCACAGTGTTGCGTTGTGGCACAACCATTCATGTTAATTACAGAGAGCGGACTCATTTTTTTTTGGTGTATGGTATCGGCAACAGGTTCATAGGCATGATGCAGGGCATTTGTCATCACCTTGAGTCCTTCCAGATTGGTTGTACCTGAATTAATTTCGCAGAATTGGTGGAGTTGATCCACCATGGTTTTTTGGTTGGAACGTACAGTATCGATTAATTCTCTATAGTGATTTACCATGACATACGACTCTAAAACTAAAGGCTAAACAATAGCTTAATTGACACTGTATAGTCAAACAAGCCACACGATTAAACAGGGTTAGGAGAAAAGATGTTTGCCTCCAGTTCTTCTTCATATGATGAATCATCATTTTCTGAGTCGTGTTCAATGCGTTGTATCTCAAGTTGTTTTATTTTTGGGTTCTCGTTTGAGGAACTTAATCCAGAAGACCCCATAAAACTCAAAGAGAAATTGGGTTTAATTTGCTTTGCCTGATTGAAATAGCGTTGGGATTGAGTTTGTGCTTTGGTTAGCGAGAGTATCATAAGGTTTCGTGTATCCTCTTCTTTTTTTATTCGGGCATCTAAAGAGGGAATAGTTGTTTTTTCCATGGTGGTTATTTCGTGACCATTCCGTTCCATTCTTTTTGTATTGAGATTTATCGTCAACTCGTTCGTTTTTATTGCCGATTGATTTAAATGGGCTTTAATCTTGTAAACCAGGGCGGCTATTCCTATACCCAATGTGGCGCAGCATAACGAGGCAGGGGATAGGGCAAACAGACAATAGAGCAGGATTGGTGGAAGAAACTGAGGCATTATGCCACTGACCGTAAGAATCAGAGGAATACAAAAAAGGCAGGTTAGGGTTGTCAGCAATAATGCGGGCTTACTGAGACGAGCACGCAATTTATTGTTTTTATCCAGGGTTAAAAACAATTCCTTGTTTTCTGATGATAATTTTTGATTCGTAGCGCATAGAACGGGGTTATTATCTATTAATGCGTTCAGCCTGGATTTTAATTTCGCTAATCGGCTTATCTGCGAGCTTATTAGTTTTTTTTTAAGTTCCAAACTGGTTGCTGTAGTTTGGGCCGTGTGTTCAAATTCCATATGCTTTTTAATCAATTTGATGATGGTGTTTAGGGCATTTACTTCGGGTAAGGTAAGGTGGGGCGAAGTATTTTTGTTTAAATTCTTTTGTAGCTCCTCGAGAAAAGAGGGGAAGTTTATTTGTTCTGCATCGTTAATTAACTCGGCACATTTTTTTTCAAGCGCTTCATGCTGTGCTTTTAAACTTTTCATAAGTAAGCTGCGATTTTTCCCTGATAACGTTTTTTCTATACCTTCACCAGAATTGCTATAACCTATAGTCGCTTGAGCACGCATGTTTCTTTGGTTCTGGTGAATTTTACGAATGTCGCTGTGTTCTTCAATTTCTCGCAGCCGGATTTGCTTGCGATGTTGTTCCTTTAATAATTTTTTAATTTTTAATTCATAATCGGTTAATGCCTTTCTGATTTTTTCTATGGATCGGTTGTGTTCGTTTAGCGATGATTGCGATTTACCTTTTATTGTCGATACTTTTTGTGACACTTTAACCTGCGGTGGTGCTTCCATAAGTCTGTTTAGCTTGCGGTGCAGTAAGCCAATCTCTGTTTCGCAGGTGCTGATTTGGGTTGGAATATGATTTAATTCACGAGTCAGGCGTTTTTTTTCTTCATCTTCTTTTGTTTCTTCTGATTGTTCCTGTTTTTTTTGTTGCTCATCTTCACTGAGTTGATTTTTATGAGCCTGGGTTTCCAATGCTTTTCGAACCGCATCATTACTTTTTTCTTTTGTTTCAGTGAGAATAGCAACAATAGAGGCATGTACTTGAGGCACTGGGGCTTTTGCCAGAATCAGTTTTCTTAAATCCGAAAAATCAGGTTTATTGGTTGATAAATATGAATTAACCTGCTCTGTAACGAGCTCAGGTATATTGAAGTTGGTCAAAAGCATAATCACTCCAGATTATCATTTTGATCGATGTTAGAGTAAATCAATAACTCAAGCAATCGGTACTATGCTTTGGTGTTCTGCGAAATTATGGAGTTGCTCACAAAGTTGTTCGCGCTCTGCAATAAAAAAGCCGCTTTTGGCAAGAGACATACCTTTGGTAATGAGTTCTTTTGAAAAGCCAAGAGAAGGAACATAAAGCAATAAGCCTAACAAGGTTTGCATCAAGCCTGCGACTATGCGCAGGATGGGGTAATTTAATTTCAGTTCGTTAGAAAGATTGATGTATTCTTTAAGTGACTCTTCAGTTGGTGGTGAGCGGAGTAATTGCGATGTTCTCGCTACTACTTCAAGTAAAAGCCTTTGCCCATTTACTTTTTGGTTATAGAGCTGATGGATTTGTTCAAGAAGTTTCAGTCCTGATTTTTTTAAATTTTCCTGGTCTGTTGGTAAATTACGCAGCTGTTGTTTGCATTGTTGAATTCGCAAGTTAATTAGACCGTCAACTCGAGTATGAGGGCAATTCATATCTCTCCAGAAAATTAACCATGAAAGGCGGTTATCTTCTATAAAAGTTTTGTAGTTAGCTTGTACCAGGCAGTCTATGGCGTTCCAGATTATTTTACGATGAAAATTCATGCCTCTGGCTTTTACATTAGCCGCAGCACTTTCTAAAGCACGCTCAAACTCCTCTTTTTTAATTGGGTTTTGAGTCTTTATGGATTTGACCAGATTATAGTAAGTTGATGAAACGGTACCCCTGTCTATTGCGTCTCGGCAAGAGAAATTGTAACCAATTGATGTGTTTTCAGGGCTGAGTGTCCTGATGATGTAGTCGGTCAGTTCGTATTTGGTGAAATGCAACCATATGGCCTGTTTTTGGGCGGTGGTGAGCAGGTCTGTTTCAATGAAGCCCATGTATGCAAAACTGTTGGTCAACAGTTTTTTTAAAATTTCCGTTTGGTTCTGATCTTCTGTAAAGAGTATGGAGCGGAGAGCTGGGCTTAATTTAAAATCGGATACGCCGCTTTTATGTTTCTTACCTTCAGCAACATCCAGTAGCTCATTAAAAACAGAAGAGTATTCCAGTTGATCATCGTGCTTTTTATATAAATCCACATCCATTAATGCGTGGCTTGCAGGAAGTGTAATAATCGCAATTTTGTATTTGGGATTATCTTCCAGTTTATGAAGCTCAAGACTGAATTGTTTTTCGTTATATCCAGGAATATCCAAAATCTTGAATCTATCCAATCCAAGATTATTAAAATAGACATGGCAAATGGGTTGTTTTTCTGGGTATTTGCTCGCATTTATTTCCAACCAACGTAAAAATAATGGGCTGATGCGCACACTTCCTTTATGGCGTTGTGCTTGAGTACTAAAGCGGTACTCTGTATTCTTTTGGTTGATATTATAGGAAAAATGCCGGATTGATGGCAGATTAGTATCCAACTGAGGCTTAAAATTAGGTGTAAATAGAGTCGAAAAACGATTCCACATACTTTCAGCTTTAGTAGGGGTTAACTGGTTTACCGAATTTTTTTCTTTTTTTGCCAGAGTTCTTGCAATTTCATTACCTATATCCAGTTGGCTCGGTCTTATTTTTGCGCCGATTTTGTTTATCCATGGCCCATTTTCGAGAATATGATTGTCATTATGATAAATTTTGAAAATGAGAGAATCCAATTCTCTGGTGTTATTGGAACCTGAATTTCTGTATGCCGCATCAATTTCATCTTCGAGATAGGTGAGAATAAACGAATACAAATTTCCATAAGCAAAAGAGGCATTATATGGCTCATCAACTTTAGCTAAAGCCGCCAATCGAGGTAAACTACGGATCACGTTTTCAGACAAGAAAGGGCGAAGCTCACAAAGATAAGCATAACAGTTAAGATTATGCAGCATATCACTGGATGGAGTGTGTTCGGTCAACAAATCAGTACTCACAATATACAAAGCCCAATATTTGCATTGATTGTAACAAAATACAGCTTCTTATGATAGGTATTTGTTCAACTGGCACGATATAAAAATCCTGCCTGCAAGGCTAAATATCCCCATCCTGGGCTTTATACAGTATAGGGTTGGCATGACCTGGAAATAGTTCTAGTGAACAGGACATGAAGACTTTATAATTTAGCACTCTTGAGAAGACATGAGTTTTAATATGAGTTATCACGTTCTTTTGGATGGGTGTCATCCGGAGTGGCTTACCATTTTAAATACCGCAATTAAGGTGATGGACAAAAATTATCTGGATGAGTTGCTTAATGACACTTCATGGCTACCGGGCATCATGAACCTTTTTTCAGCGTTTAGTCTTCCTCTTTCCAAAACGGACTATATTCTTTTTGGTGAATCGCCGTACCCTCGCATTGAATCTGCGAATGGTTATGCATTTTGGGATAATTCAGTACATGAACTCTGGAGTAATAATGGTTTGGCTAAATCGGTGAATAAAGCCACTTCCTTGAGAAACATGCTTAAAATGTTGTTAATTGCACGAGGCGTATTGCAAGATGACACGTCGCAACAGGCTATAGCTCAAGTAGAAAAGGAACATTTGATCCGAACAGCCAATGATCTTTTTAGAGGTATGATGAATAAAGGGATATTATTACTCAATGCCTGCCCCGTGTACCTCGAAGGCAAAGTACCTTATCACGCTCGATACTGGTTTCCTTTCATGAAGTGCTTATTGGAGCAAATAAAGTTGCTAAAACCATCAGTTAAGTTAATCTTGTTAGGTAAGATTGCCAACATGATTCCGCAGGATATACTATCTGTAGGTCTTAAGGCAGAACATCCATATAACATCAGTTTCATCACGAATCAGCATGTTATTGATTTTTTTAAACCACTGGACTTATTGGCATATGACAAATAGTGAATCCACAATAGATAAACAGGAACTGCAAAAATTTGCTCAACATTCAGCGCATTGGTGGGATACCGAAGGCCCTCTCAAAACATTACATGATATCAATAGCACCCGGCTTGAATTTATTTCCGATTGCGTCAATCTGACTGGTGTTCGTGTGCTTGATGTGGGATGCGGTGGGGGAATACTGTCTGAATCCATGGCAAAAAAACAAGCAGATGTCACAGGAGTTGATGCAGAAATTGAAGTGATTAAGGCCGCAGAACTCCATGCCCAAAATCAGGGTTTACCCTTGCGTTATTTGTGTACGCCTATAGAAGAGTATAAAGATGATCCCTTTGATGTGATAACGTGTATGGAACTTTTGGAGCACGTTCCCCAACCAGAACACATACTTCAACAGTGCAACAGGTTACTAAAAAAAGAGGGTTTGTTGTTTTTATCAACGATTAATCGCTCTCCAAAAGCCTATGCTACTGCAATTATTGCTGCTGAATATTTATTGAAACTTTTGCCAAGACAAACTCACGATTATGATAAATTTATAAGACCCAGTGAGCTTGCATCCATGGCTCGTGCTTGTGGATTTACTTTAATTGATTTAAAAGGGATTAACTATAATCCCATTACCAGAGTAGCCTCTTTGTGTACGGATGTTTCGGTGAATTATCTGATGGCTTTACGAAAAGAATCATAAAAAAGTTATTTGATTCTGTTTGAGTAACTCCCAACGTACTAAATAGAACTTACCAAGTTTTCCCCTCTCCACCGTGCGTAGCATGGTGGAGAGGGGGTTAAACAGTGTTGCGAAGCGACCTGATTTTGATATGAATTATTCCGTTTCTTTCTTTTTGGTGTAGCGTTCCTGAAAACGTTGATGGGCGTATTTAGCCTGATCAGGTGTAACTACATCAATTTCATTACCGTAAATATCAATTCGAGCTGCACCTGCTTTTTGACAATTAAGATAAGCTGGTGACGCACTGTAATAACTTAGGGCTTCTCTAAGCGATTTTTTACTAAAGGGTGGAGAATCCAGTCGTTCATAAAAATCTATAATATCGTCAAAGATTCCTATTTTAAGCGGTTTTACCTGATTTCCTTTTTTAAAAAAAGCATGAGGAAAATGTTCAATAAGCCAATCAATAATTTGCAGCTTATCTTTTCTCACTTGATTTATCTGCTGGTTCATAATTCTACCCGGATACATTCTAACTTGAATAAACTAACACAACTTACAGCATAATCAAGCCTCTCATACTGTCTTTTACAGATAAATGCAGTTACTTATTGATATTAAGGTGCTTTTGTTATGAGATTAATTGCTCTATTTCGTGTAAGAAATTTCTCAATTCAAATAGAGACAATGTCAATTTATTTGACACTATATAACTTGGTTTAATCGTAACTCTATGTATTAAATGATTTTTTTGTGAAAGCGTGATACTGTCTTTTGCCTGGCAAACGAAGAAAAGGCTTGGAAACGTCCTTGCGATATAGATCATCGATTGCTAAATTATACACATGGCTTGTAAGGATATAAGTCAATCAAAAGGATTTGTAATCAGATGGATCTGATATGTCAGGATGACTTTAAGAACGGGATGTTCTTATACGGATGACTGCGAAAAGCCAGGGCTTGCCCTGGCTTTATTTTTTTAGGCTACCAGATATCCAGAATGTGATAAGAATTTTTTATCTGGATAATAAGCAAATACTACAGAGCCATTTTTTATGGTATTGATCACCGGTTTTGCCAAAGTCTGAGCTATGGCAGGGCATCCCCAGGACAAACCAGCACGTCCTGATTTTTTGATAAAGTCAGGTTCTACGTACCAGGCACCATGGATCACAACACGTCTGTTGTATGCGTTATCATTAAAGCCTCTATCCAGACCCTGTAAATTTAATGAATACCCCTTATGGCCAACATATGTATCTTTGGTAATATAAGTTCCAAGACTGGATTGTTTGCTTGATTCTCTATTGGAGAAATGGTTCGCAACAACTCCTGAATTTTTTCCATGTGCTACGTAGGTATTATACAAAAGCTTTTCATTTCTTAAGTCGAAAACCCACATGCGCTGTTTGTTAGATGGCAGTGAATAATCAATCACGGTAAGAACTGGTTTTTTAACATTACCTCTTTTGCTTGCATTTTTGTAAGCAGTTAAGGCAAGCTTTAAAACATTTCGGTTTAGCTTGGGCGCTTTTGAACCCAGGTGCTGAACTTGAGTATTCAAATCGGTTCCAGGTTTCGCAAATGAAGGGACGCTGGAAGTAATATTGCTTGTCAATATGACGGTTGAGATTAGAGTAAATAATGTATTCATACTGCTCCTTTCTTCTTGTTAAATCACCGTTATTGGTCATTAAAAAGGTGGTGATTATATATACAAATGCCCCATTTGTAAAATCATAAGATCTTTCCTTGCCCAAAAAGAAATAAAGTTATTCAATTCAATAAGTTACGATGTGGTGAAATAAATTAATTGTATTATTTGTGTCCAGTTAGATTGTTTTTAATGCAAATTTGAGTGGTTTTTAACTACCAAAAAGATGCAAATCAATCCTTTTTGTTTGTTTTTTAATCTATGTTTTGGTGCTTAATCAGCAATTTTAAACTGTATTAGACACTATCAAAGGCATGTAATCCATATTAATTTTTAACAATTTCATTTCCTTTGGATTGGTTCTGCACTAAGATTGTTCGCAGAAATTGATTACCTGAATTCGGAGAATATTATGCTGGAAAAGCAGTCCATTAATGTGCCTGAAGGTTTGCGAGCTGCCATTAATAAAGCTTATCGTGCTGATGAGCTTTCTTTAATTACAGAACTTTGTGATAAAGCAGCGTTGGAGCCTGAACAACAGATTGCTATTCGTGCAAGTGCTATGAAATTGGTAGAGACTGTTAGGTCGGAAAGAAAAAAAAGCACAGGCATCGATTCTTTTCTTACAGAATATGCGTTATCAAGTGATGAAGGTATTGCTTTGATGTGTCTGGCTGAAGCCTTATTACGAGTTCCTGATAATGCAACCATAGATAATTTGATCAAAGACAAGCTTTCAGGAGGAGATTGGAGCGCTCATCGAGGGCAAAGTGATTCTTTTTTTGTTAATGCCACCACTTGGGCTTTGATGTTGACTGGTAAGGTTTTAACACCTGAAAAAGCAGAAAATATACTGACAAAAGCCTTAATGAAAGTAGTAAACCGCAGCAGTGAAGCAGTAGTCAGAACTGCAGTAGAAAAAGCAATGCGTATCATGAGCAAGCAGTTTGTTATGGGGCGTACGATAAACGAAGCGCTAACCAGAGCAAAGAAAAAAGAAGCTAAAGGATATTGTTATTCCTACGATATGTTGGGTGAAGCGGCTTTAACATCTGCAGATGCCCTGCGTTATTTTGATGCTTATAAAAAAGCGATAGAGTCCATTGGTCAACAGGTTGATAAAAACGCAAATCTCTATCAGCGAGCAGGCATTTCCATTAAATTATCTGCCATCCATCCCCGCTATAACGAGTCTCAATATGAACGGGTTATGGAAGAATTACCACCTCGACTGCTTGTATTGTCTCGCATGGCAAAAGACTATGGTATTGCGCTTACGGTTGATGCAGAGGAATCAGAACGCCTGGATTTATCTTTGGATGTTATAGAAAAAGTATTCAAAGATAACAGTCTGGATGGTTGGGATGGTTTTGGACTTGCTGTTCAATCGTATCAAAAAAGAGCATTTTATGTTCTGGATTGGGTTGCCGCTCTGGCGCGAAGCAAAAATCGCCGAATGATGGTGCGATTAATCAAAGGTGCTTACTGGGATAGCGAAATTAAAAAAACGCAAATGCAAGGATTATCCGAGTATCCTGTTTTTACTCGTAAGGTATTTACTGATGTATCGTTTCAGGCTTGCGCTAAAAAACTATTAACCATGACAGATGCAATTTATCCCCAGTTTGCTACACATAATGCCTATTCTGTTGCGATGATTTTGAATATTGTAGGAGAGTACCGAGATTTTGAATTTCAATGTTTGCATGGAATGGGAAATGAACTCTATGAGCAAGTAGTGCCACAGGAGTATTACGGCATTACATGTCGAATCTATGCTCCTGTAGGAAGTCATGAGGATTTGCTTCCTTATTTGGTTCGTCGTTTACTGGAAAATGGAGCGAATTCTTCTTTTGTTAACCGGATTGTTGATGATAATGCACCCATTAGCGATTTGGTAGACGATCCGGTTTCTAAAACCAGGTCTTTGTTACATAGCATCAATAAAAACATCCCTTTACCTGAACATTTATTTTTACCAACACGCAAGAATTCAAAAGGATTTGATTTTAGCAATCGGTATGAGCGGGCTTTGCTACAGCAGGAATTATCTCGACTGGATTTGAATCAATGGAGGGCAGGGCCTATTGTAGGTGGTAAAATGTCCTGTGATGATCAACAGACAGTTACTTCACCCCAGCAGCCATCAAGACCTGTTGGCAATGTTCAACTTGCCAGTTTGGATGACGTTGAACAGGCTCTGGTTCAGGCTGAGTCAGCCTTTCCTTTGTGGAGCAAAACCCCAGTTGGAGAGCGTGCTGCATGTTTGAGTCGGTTTGCTGATTTGCTGCAAGCGAATATGATGGAATTTTTATCTTTAGCCTGCCTTGAAGCGGGAAAAACTTGGAATGATGGTGTTGCCGAAGTACGTGAGGCTATAGATTTTTGCCGATATTATGCTCATATGGCTCAGCAGTTGATGGCAGAGCCAACAAGACTTCATGGTTATACCGGTGAGATTAATGAACTCAGTTTACATCCCAGAGGAACCATTCTGTGTATCAGCCCCTGGAATTTTCCTTTGGCAATTTTTACCGGCCAGGTGGTTGCCGGTTTGGTAACGGGTAATTGCGTTATAGCCAAACCAGCGGAACAAACGCCTTTGATTGCGGCTTATGCCGTGAAACTGATGCATCAGGCTGGAATTCCAGCAGGAGCCGTTCAGTTACTACCCGGAGCTGGTGAGACCATAGGTGCGGCTCTGGTTGCTGATAAACGTATTAAAGCAGTTTTGTTTACCGGATCAACGGATACGGCCAATCTGATTAATCGGACTCTGGCAATGCGTGGTGGGGAAATAATCCCACTTATTGCAGAAACCGGGGGACAAAATGCCATGCTGGTTGATTCATCAGCCTTGTTAGAGCAGGTTGTTGTTGATGCAGTAGTTTCTGCTTTTGGTAGTGCAGGCCAACGTTGCTCTGCTTTGCGTGTTTTGTTTGTTCAGGAAGAAGTGTATCCACGAACCATAGAATTACTAAAAGGGGCTATGGCGGAACTGGTTGTTGGTGATCCTTGCTGGCTGACAACGGATATTGGTCCTGTAATTGATCACGATGCGTTATCGTCATTGACCAACCATGTTGAACAGATGAAAAAGAAGTATGAAATTCTGTATCAATGCAAATTAGGTGATGAGTGCGAATCGGGATATTTTATGCCCCCAACAGCTATTGCT
This sequence comes from Legionella worsleiensis, assembly GCF_001467535.1. Classification (GTDB taxonomy): domain Bacteria; phylum Pseudomonadota; class Gammaproteobacteria; order Legionellales; family Legionellaceae; genus Legionella; species Legionella worsleiensis. The sequence goes on along the minus strand of NZ_LNZC01000012.1, from coordinate 349,447 downwards.
ATTGATCATATTAATGCTCTGGAAAAAGAGGTCTTTGGCCCTGTATTGCATGTGATTCAATTTAAAAGAAAAAACCTGGATCAGGTTATTCATCAAATCAATCAGACCGGTTTTGGTTTAACTTTAGGGATCCACAGTCGCATCAACGAAACGGTAGAATACATTCGCCAACGTGTTCATGCCGGAAATTGTTATGTCAATCGAAACATGATAGGTGCTGTAGTAGGCTTGCAGCCCTTCGGTGGTGAAGGGTTATCTGGAACAGGGCCTAAAGCTGGTGGACCTAACTACCTTGTTCGTTTATGTCATGAAAGAACCTACACGGTAGACACTACCGCTGCTGGAGGAAATGCCAGTTTGATGTCCTTACCCGAGGATATTTGACCCTTTAATGACTTTATTAAATCCATCAGACAGGAGAAGAACGATCAAAAAGCAATTGATATTTTATTATCCATATAAAATCCATTTGAGTTAATTTTGATCATAGTGTATAGTGCGTGGCTTTTGGGGTAATCTGAATGCCACACTTAT
>NZ_LNZC01000012.1:330545-348903 GCF_001467535.1 Legionella worsleiensis | reverse complement strand
TTAGCTCATATCATTTTTGGAGTACTTAAAAGCAAGCAACCTTTTAATGAAAATTTTGCTTGCCTTTAAAGACAGTATCTACTTTTATAATAATCAACGAGTAACACCTTGTAGCCTTGATGCAGCGATAGCGAAATCAAGGTTTAATTATCCCGCACATTAAATTAATATTCTCTTATCCAATCATTCTATGATTACAGAAAAAAAATATTAAAAGAAGTAAATAAAAAAACCCGCATGAAGCGGGTTTCTCATCAGATTAGGCTTAATCTGCAGATTTAATCTTCAGATGCAGTATTAGTTGGTCTGTCTAATAGCTCTACGATAGCCATAGGAGCATTATCGCCCTCTCTAAATCCACACTTAATAATTCGCAAATATCCGCCAGGTCTTTCGACAAATCGTGGACCTAAATCAGTAAACAGTTTTCCGACTGCCGATTTAGAACGCAAAAAATTAAAAGCATGACGACGAGATGCTACTGAATCGCCCTTACTTACAGTAATTAAACGTTCAATGTAACGACGTAAATCTTTTGCTTTTGGCAATGTTGTTTTGATTAACTCGTGCTCAATTAAAGAACAGCACATGTTAGAAAACATAGCTTTACGATGGCTACTTGTACGGCTAAAACTACGGCCCGAATTACGGTGACGCATAACAAAGACTCCTAAATATTACTCGCCAAGACTCGCTGGCGGCCAATTCTCAAGTTTCATTCCCAGCGATAAAGAACGAGAAGCTAATACATCTTTGATCTCCGTAAGAGATTTCTTTCCAAGATTAGGTGTTTTTAACAACTCATTTTCAGTTCTTTGAACTAAATCGCCAATATAATGAATGTTTTCTGCTTTTAAACAATTAGCAGAACGAACAGTTAATTCCAAATCATCAACAGACCGTAACAATACGGGATCGAAATCATTACGTTCTTTATTATCAGTACGTGATTCTTCAAATTTCATATCGACAAAAGAATGCAACTGTCTTTGAAGAATGCTGGCTGATATGCGTATTGCTTCTTCCGCATCAATGGTGCCGTTCGTTTCTAATTCAATAGTTAACTTGTCAAGATCAGTACGATTTTCTACACGCGCACTATCGACAAAATAAGCGACCTTTTTAACAGGAGAGAAACTATTATCGATTTTTAATTTACCAACAGATTTCTTCTCAATTTCATCATCAAGGTGACTGACGAAGGTATCTGTACTGTGAAAACCTATGCCTCTCTCAACCTTCAAAGTCATATTCAATTTGCCTTTTTCGTTCAAATTGGCAAGCACTAATTCAGGATTCACTATCTCCTGACCATGTGTTAATTGAATATCACCAGCAGTAACCTGGCAAGGACCTTGTTTATTAAGCGTGAGAAGTGCATCTTCACCGACTGTTAATTTAATAGCAACCAGTTTCAGGTTAAGAAGTAAATCTACTACGTCCTCCTGAACGCCCTCAATAGTACTGTACTCGTGAAGAACACCGTCTATTGAAGCTTCAGTAATGGCACTTCCAGGCATAGATGACAATAATATACGTCTCAACGCATTGCCGAGTGTGTGACCAAAACCCCTCTCCAAAGGCTCTAGAACGATTCTAGCTTTATAAGGTGACTCAGCCTGTACCTTAAGCACTTTAGGCGTTAGCATTTCATTGATTTCAGTATACATTCAGCTATTTCTCCGAGCTTACTTAGAGTAAAGTTCTACAACTAAATTAACGTTGTAGTCTGAAGATAAGTCAGTTAACGTTGGTGCTGTAGAAAAAGTACCTTTAAAAGAGGTAGTATCTACAGTAATCCAGTCACAAGGAGCTCGTTGTTCAGATAATGCTAATGCCGCCTGAACACGACCTTGACTTTTAGCTTTTTGACGAACGGTAATAACGTCGCCTGGACTTACTAAAAATGAAGGTACGTTAACTATTTTATCATTTACAAGTATTGCTTTATGAGTAACCAGTTGTCGAGCTTCTGCACGAGTACTAGCAAAACCCATACGATATACTACATTATCGAGACGTCTTTCTAAAAGAGACATCAAGTTCTCACCAGTAGAACCTTTTTGACGAGCAGCTAGCTTATAATAATTGCGGAACTGCTTCTCGAGTACACCATATAATCTGCGAATCTTCTGCTTTTCTCTAAGCTGAATTCCGTAACCATTCAAACGTGGCTTTTTATCACCATGTTGACCAGGTAATTTTTCAGATTTACATTTTGATTTATGATCACGTACACCACTTTTTAGTAATAAATCACAACCTTCACGTCGTGATAATTTACATTTTGGACCAAGATATCTAGCCATTAATTACTCCTGAGTCTTACACACGACGTTTTTTAGGTGGCTTACAACCATTATGAGGTATGCCAGTCACATCGGTTATTTCAACAATTTTAAAATCCTGAGATATCAATTCACGAATGGTGGATTCTCTTCCTGGACCAGGACCATGAACAAACACTGCTACAGATTTCATACCATATTCTTTAGCAACAACCGCAGCACGTTCTGTTGCAACTTGTGCAGCATAAGGTGTACTTTTTCGTGAACCCCTGAAACCTGATCCACCTGACGTTGCCCAACATAACGCATTACCTTGTCTATCAGTAAAGGTAACAATTGTATTATTGAAAGATGCATGAACATGAACTATACCATCTGATACAACACGTTTTGCTTTTTTTCGTACTTTTTGCTGTTTTGACTTAGTTATTGCCATCTTATTTTCCTACATGAAAAATCAATTACTAGTGCCTTTTCTACGGCCTTTTCTAGTACGAGCATTTGTTTTCGTACGTTGTCCGCGTAAGGGTAGACCTCTTCTATGCCTTAAGCCTCTGTAACAGCCCAAGTCCATCAGTCGTTTAATATTCATTGTAACTACACGACGCAAATCACCTTCTACAGTCATTTTTGCAATTTCAATCCTCAATGACTCAAGTTGAGCATCGGACAATTGCGAAACTTTAGCTGAAGGATCAACATCAACTGTTTTACATAATTTTAAAGATGTGGTTTTACCAATACCATAAATAGCAGTTAAAGCTATAACCACATGTTTGTGATCAGGTATGTTCACTCCTGCAATACGAGCCATTAGCTTCTCCGAACGTTATTTTGTTCTGTCGAAAGGGACAGAAGAATACTATTTTTATAAAATTAAATCAAGCAGATATTAACCTTGCTTTTGCTTATGTCTGGCATCCTTACAAATTACTCGTATAGTGCCACTTCTTTTAATTATTTTGCAATTGCGACAAATGCGCTTCACTGATGCTCTTACTTTCATTCCGAACTCCGATAAAAATCATAATAGACCAGGTAGTTTAGTACCTTTGAAATTAGCCTTTTTCATTAAAGAATCATATTGTTGGGTCATTAAATGAGCTTGTATCTGAGCTACAAAATCCATAATAACAACAACGATAATGAGCAATGATGTTCCACCAAAATAAAAGGGGACATGCCATGTATACATCAAGATCTGAGGTAATAAACAAACTAAAACTAAATATAAAGCACCTACGAGGGTTAAACGGGTCATCACCGAATCAATATACTTAGTAGTTTGCTCACCAGGTCTAATGCCGGGTATATAAGCCCCAGACTTTTTCAAATTTTCTGCGGTATCTTTGGGATTAAATACCAAAGCTGCATAAAAGAACGCAAAAAATAGTATCGCAATGGCGTAAACAATTAGATATAGAGGCTGTCCTGGAGACAGAGCCATACCTACATCAGATAACCAGCTCATCCCTTTACTGTGTGAAAAGAATTGAGCTAAGGTTGCAGGCAGCAGAATGATGCTTGATGCAAATATGGGTGGTATGACACCAGACATATTTATTTTCAAGGGTAAGTGGCTAGTTTGAGCCGCATACACTTTTCTGCCTTGCGTTCTTTGCGCATAATTGACTCTTATTCTTCTCTGAGCCCTTTCCATGAACACGACAAAACCAGTGACCACTACAACGACAACTGTGACTACAACCAGTGTTAAAGCCTGCATTTGCCCTTCTTTAACTTGCTGCAACACAGATGCTATTGCGGTTGGCATACTGGATACAATACCGGAAAAGATTATTAGAGAAATTCCGTTACCAACACCTTTTTCAGTAATCTGTTCTCCTAACCACATTAGGAACATAGTTCCTGTTACCAAGGTAACTACAGCAGTGAAATAGAAAGACAGATCCGGTTGCATGGCGATCTGCTGTCCTGCTAGCCATCGAGCCATACCCAATGATTGAAAAACAGAAAGCAAAAGAGTGAGATATCTGGTGTATTGATTGATTTTTCTACGTCCGGACTCACCTTCTTTCTTTAGTTGTTCCAGTTTAGGTGAAACAACTGAAAAAAGTTGAATAATAATTGAAGCAGAAATATACGGCATTATACCGATAGCAAAAACCGTAACACGAGATAAGGCTCCACCAGAAAACATATTAAATAAGCCAAAAATGGTGTTTTGTTGTTCATTAAAAAAATTAGCAAGCTTATTGGGATCTAAACCAGGAACTGGTATATGAGCCCCTAATCTATATACTAATATTCCAAGAATAACAAACATCAATCTTGATTTTAATTCAGCCAATCCTCCACGAGATTGGCTACCATTATGTTTTTGGTTTCTCATAGTCACTCTTCTATACTGCCACCCAAGCCTTCTATAGCAAGACGAGCACCTTTAGTGACTCTTAATCCTTTAAGCTTGATGGCTTTAGTTAACTCACCAGAAAGAATAACTTTAACTTCTTTAATTGAATGATTAATAACACCAGCTTCGCGTAGTGTAACCATATCAATAACATCAGCATTTATCTTGGCAAGTTCGTTTAAACAAACTTCATCTACAGTACGACCAACTCTGGATTTAAATCCCATCTTAGGCAGTCTTCTTTGAATCGGCATTTGCCCGCCTTCAAAGTTGATTTTATGGTAACCACCAGCGCGGGCTTTTTGCCCTTTGTGACCTTTACCACTTGTTTTACCTAAACCGGAACCAATTCCTCTTCCCAAACGTTTCTTAGGAGGTCTTGAACCAGGATCTGGTGATAGTGAATTCAGATTCATTATACACTCTCCTCAACGAGCAACAGGTAGTTTATCGCATTCACAAGACCACGTATAGAAGGCGTGTCATTATGAAATACACAGGAATTTGTTTTACCTAAACCAAGTTGCTTAACAATATCTATGTGCTTTGGTTTTCTACCGATAGTACTTTTAACCAAAGTAATTTTTATTTTCTTTTCCATAATTAGCCCGCCATTACTTCATTAACAGTTTTACCACGTTTGGCAGCAACGTAATCAGGTGTACCAATACTAGTTAAAGCACCAACGGTCGCACGTACGATATTACTAGGATTAGTAGAACCAATACTTTTAGCAAGGATGTTTTGAACACCCAAAACTTCAAGTACTGCTCTCATTGCACCACCAGCAATAATTCCGGTACCTTCACTAGCAGGCTTCATGAATACTTTGGAAGCACCATAGTTAAAAGTAATCTCATGGAAAATCGTTGTACCAGACAAAGGAATATAAACCATATTCTTTTTGGCTTGATCCATTGCTTTTTGAATTGCAATAGGAACTTCACGTGCTTTACCACGACCAAAACCTACTCTACCTTTACCGTCACCCACAACGACCAAAACAGCAAAGCCGAAAACACGACCGCCTTTAACTACTTTTGCGGTACGGTTTACTGATACCAGCTTTTCTTGGTATCCATCTGACTTGGTTGATTCTTCGAATGCCATAATCGTTCCTTAAAAATCTAAACCAGCTTCGCGCGCACCTTCTGCAAGTGCCTTCACTCGGCCATGATATTTATAACCAGCACGATCAAATGCAACTTGGCTTATGCCTTGCTCTTTGGCTCGTTTTCCAAGCAGTTTACCCACCAAAGTGGCTTGTTCTACCTTGCATTTTCCAGACAGACTGGTTCTTAGTTCTTTATCGTTAGTAGAGCAGACTACTAATACCTTATCACCGAGATCATCAGCTTGAACAATTTGAGAATAGATGTGTACACCACTTCTATAAACAACTAATCTTGCTCTACCCGATTTACGGATTAACGCTTTGGCTTTTAATCCACGTCTTTCACGCGAGTTTTGCTTATTCATGACTTATACCTTATTTCTTTTTGGCTTCTTTTCGTGAAATTACTTCGCCAGCATATCGAACGCCTTTACCCTTATAAGGTTCTGGTGGTCTAAATGCTCTTATTTCAGAAGCGACCTGTCCCAAAATTTGTTTATCAACACCTTTCAATACAATTGTTGTATTGTTTGGAGTCTCGACACTTACGCCTTTTGGTAAATTGTATTCAATAGGATGAGAAAAACCTAATGATAAGGTAATGGAGTTCTCTTTAGCTTGTGCTCTGTAACCAACACCAACTAGCTCAAGCGTAACGGTAAACCCGTCAGTAACACCATGAACCATATTGCTTACTAAAGCTCTGGCTGTACCAGCCTGAGCCCAAGCTTTAGGATCATTCGCAGCAGGAGAAAATTCCAGCTGGTTAGATTCAGTACTTTTAGTAATACTCACTAACCTGTTTATTTTTTGGGTTAGTGTTCCTTTGGGCCCTTTAACAGTAATCATTCCATCAGCAAACGACACTTCAACATTTGCAGGATGAACAACAGGGGCTTTTGCTACTCTAGACATATCATTCCTCGCAAGAATTAAGCCACTTCACAAATGACTTCGCCACCAACACCCTTAGATTTAGCAGATATATGAGTCATTATACCTTTGGATGTAGACAGTATCGCCACACCAAAACCAGGAATAGATGTAAGATCTTTGTAAGATTTATATACTCTTAGTCCAGGTCGGCTAATTCGTTTAATTAATTCAATAACTGGTCTGCCATGATAATATTTAAGCTTAACAGTTATAGACTTAAGATTATTGTCTAATGTCTCGACAAAGAAGTCTTCGATGTAGCCTTCTTCTTTCAAAACACGAGCTATTTCCTCTTTTAACTTAGAAGAAACTAATGTTATTTGCTGATGTTTCGCTTGTTGACCATTTCGTATTCTGGTCAGCATATCAGCAACTGGATCATGCATACTCACAATCGTTCTCCAATCAAAATAATTTACCAGCTCGATTTTCTTCCGCCGGGTACATTGCCAACCATTAGTTGTTGTCTAAGACAAATTCTGCAAAGGTTGAATTTACGATAGACGGCGTGTGGCCTACCACAACACTGGCATCGAGTACTATGACGAACAGGATTAGAATTTACTGGTAATTTTGCTAATTTTGCCTGAGCTTCCATAATTACCTGGAAATCATCAGATGATTTAATCAATTGTTTTAATTCGTTTCTGCGTTGTCTGTATTTTGCTACCAGTTTTCCACGCTTTAACTCTCGCACAAGCATTGATTTTTTAGCCACAATTTCACCCTTTTATTTTCTTTCTCTATCTTTCAATGGAAGATTAAATGCTTCTAACAAAGCTTTAGCTTCTTCGTTTGTTTTAGCACTTGTAGTGATACAAATGTCTAAACCTCTTATACCATCAGTTTTATCAAAATCGATTTCAGGAAACACGATCTGCTCATGTATACCCATACTGTAGTTACCAGTACCATCAAAGGACTTAGGGTTTAATCCTCTAAAGTCACGTACACGAGGTAAAGTAACAGAAATTAATCGATCAAGAAACTCATACATACGTTCGCGGCGCAGAGTAACTTTACAGCCTATAGGCCATCCTTCTCTGATTTTGAATCCCGCTAGCGATTTTTTTGCCTTGGTTACTACTGGTTTTTGGCCAGATATTAAAGTCATGTCTTCAACAGCATGATTCATTACTTTTTTGTCACCAACAGCTTCACCAACACCCATATTCAAGGTGATTTTGGTAATTTTGGGTACTTCCATAACACTTGAATAGTTGAACCGTTTCATCATCATTGCGACGACGTCTTTCTTGTAAAACTCTTTAAGTCTCGCCATTTCAATCACCTAATTAAACACGGTCAATTATTTCATTGTTAGATTTGAAGTATCTAACTTTCTTGCTAACGCCGCTCTCTTCAAGATACTTAAAGCCTACTTTGTCTGCTTTTTTTGTAACAGGGTTGTAAAGAGCAACATTTGAAACGTCTAGTGGAGCCTCACGTGTAATAATTCCACCTTTGTTTTCTGGTTGCTGTGGATTGGCTTTAACATGTTTTTTGATTAAATTTCCACCTTCAACAACTACTGTGTTACCGATTACTCGTAGGACTTTACCCACATGACCTTTACTTTTACCGGCGACTATAATCACTTCATCGCCTGATCTAATACGTTTCATACTTTAATCCTTCTCACAAAACTTCAGCAGCCAGAGAAATTATTTTCATAAACTTCTCTCGTAGCTCGCGAGTAACGGGGCCAAAAATACGAGTTCCAATGGGCTCGTTTTGGTTATTTAAAAGTACTGCTGCATTTCCGTCAAAACGAATTAAAGAACCGTCATCTCTTCGTACACCTTGAGCAGTACGAACAACAACAGCCTTCATAACAGCACCTTTTTTTACTTTACTTCTTGGTATAGCATCTTTAATACTTACTTTTATAACATCGCCAACACGGGCATACCGTCTGTGCGATCCACCTAGTACTTTAATACACATTACCTTTCGTGCTCCGCTATTATCAGCAACTTCGAGCACTGTCTGCATTTGGATCATTATATTCTCCAGCTCTAATTTCGACCAGAAAAAGGTTGCTGATTATATCAGGCCTTTTAGGGTTTTAAAAGTATATCAACCGAGATGATTAAGAAATAACTTCGACTAATACCCAGCTTTTCGTTTTAGAGAGCGGTCTTGACTCACGGATTTTCACAGTATTACCGATTTGACATACTTGATTTTCATCGTGAGCATGCAATTTAGTTCTGCGTTTCATGATCTTACCGTACTTAGGATGCTTAACAGTACGTTCAACCATAACTACTATTGTTTTATCCATTTTGTCACTAACTACTTTTCCAACCATAGTTCTAGCGTTTGATTCACTATTAGTAGACATGTCACTTACCTGCCTTTTCAGTCAACATTGTTTTAACTCTTGCCACTGACTTACGCACCAGAGTGATGAGATGTGTTTTATCTAGTGAGCCGCTTGCTTTTCTCATTCGTAAATTAAACTGTTCTTTACGTAATGAAAGCAATTCAGTTTGCAATTCTTCAACAGTCAAATTGCGCAATTCATCGATTTTTTTCATTACATTACCGTCCGTTCTTCAAATATTACTTTGAAAGGCAGTTTTGCCTTTGCTAGGTCAAAGGCTTCCATAGCAAGTTCTTTTGAAACACCTTCCATTTCAAATAAAACTTTACCTGGTTGAATTTGAGCTACCCAATATTCAACACTACCTTTACCTTTACCTTGTCTGACTTCTAAAGGCTTTTGGGTGATTGGCTTGTCTGGAAATACTCTAATCCAGATTTTACCGCCACGTTTGATATGACGAGTCATTGCTCGACGTGCAGCTTCGATTTGACGAGCTGTAAGACGACCACGCTCTAATGCTTTCAGACCAAACTCACCGAAACTAATCTTGCTACCGCGTAAAGCAAGACCACGATTACGACCTTTCATCTGCTTGCGGTATTTAGTACGTTTTGGTTGCAACATGATACTTATTCCTCACTCACTGGGCGCTGTCAGATATTCTTTTCTTTTGAGGCAGTATTTCGCCTTTGAAGATCCAGACCTTTACACCAATAATTCCGTAGGTAGTTTTTGATTCAGCTGTACCGTAATCAATATCCGCTCTAAAGGTATGAAGAGGAACACGTCCTTCTCTGTACCACTCAGAACGAGCTATTTCAGCACCACCAAGTCTGCCACTTACACAGATTTTAATACCTTTAGCACCGGCTTTCAGAGCTGAAGTAACCGCTCTTTTCATAGCTCTTCTAAACATAACCCGCTGCTCTAACTGTTGAGCAATACCTTCTGCAACCAGTGTTGCATCAAGCTCAGGCTTTTTAATTTCTTCAATATTTAAATGAACTGGAACACCAAGTTTATCGGATATTTCTTTACGCAGTGATTCAATTCCACCGCCTTTTTTACCGATGATGATTCCTGGTCTACCTGTTTTAATAGTAACAACAGCATTATTTGCTGGTCGCTCAATAAGAATCTGACTAACAGCTGCAGCCATTAATTTCTTTTTAAGCTCTTTACGCAATTTAATGTCCTGAATCAAAAATTCAGCATAGCGTTTACCAGCAAACCATTTGGAGTTCCAATCTTTAATTATTCCAAGGCGTATGCCTATAGGGTTAACTTTTTGTCCCATTGCTATTCCTCGTCAGACACTTTAATCGTGATATGGCAGGTACGTTTACAAATTCGATTTGCACGACCCTTAGCTCTGGGACTAATACGTTTTAAAGTTGCTGCTTCATCAACGCATACCATACCTACTTTAAGATCATCAATATCTGCCCCATTGTTATTTTCAGCATTTGCTATCGCAGATTCCAACAACTTCAACATCAATTGAGCACCTTTTTTTGGTGTAAACTTGAGAACGTCAAGTGCACCTGATACATTCATATTTCGTATCATGTCGGCTACCAATCTACCTTTTTGAGCAGATAAAGGAGCGCCTTTTAATTTAGCTGTAACTTCCATCATACCCTCTTACTTGCCTTTAGCCTTTCTGTCTCCAGAATGACCTTTGAATGTACGAGTCATGGCAAACTCACCTAGTTTGTGACCTACCATATTATCTGTGATATAGACAGGTACGAAATCTTTGCCGTTATGCACAGCAATAGTTAAGTCAATCATTTCAGGAACGATTGTCGAACGTCTAGACCAAGTTTTAATTGGTTTTTTAGATTTTGATTCGATTGCAGCTTCAACTTTGCTGATCAAATGATGGTCAATAAATGGACCTTTTCTTATAGAACGAGCCACTTGATATCCTCTCAATAATTATTTCTTTTTACGTCTTCTGACAATAAAGCCATCAGTACGCTTATTACTTCTGGTTTTATAACCTTTAGTTGGTACACCCCAAGGAGATACGGGATGACGTCCACCAGAAGTACGACCTTCACCACCACCATGTGGGTGATCAACAGGGTTCATAGCTACACCACGAACAGTTGGTCTTATACCTCTCCAACGCTTAGCACCTGCTTTACCCAGAGAACGTAAGCTGTGTTCACTATTACTTACTTCTCCGATTACAGCTCTGCATAAAACATGAATTTTACGCATTTCACCTGAACGTAAACGCAAGGTTGCATAGATACCTTCTTTAGCTACAATTTGTCCACTGCAGCCAGCGCTACGTAACATTTGCGCACCTTTGCCTGCTTTCATTTCGACACAATGAATAGTTGTACCTACTGGAATGTTTTTAAGTGGAAGGCAATTTCCGACACTAATCGGTGAATCGGCTCCACTAACTACAGTTGCGCCAACCTCAAGGTTAGAGGGTGCGATAATGTATCTCTTCTCGCCATCTTTATAGGCGATAAGAGCAATCAGAGCTGTACGGTTAGGATCGTATTCAATACGCTCAACTTTTCCAGTTATTCCGTCTTTGTCACGTTTGAAATCAACCAGTCTGTATTTTTGGCGCTGACCACCACCTATATGCCTTACAGTTATCCTGCCTTGGTTGTTTCTACCACCAGTTTTTTTTAACTTTTCAACTAGAGCCGCATGTGGCTTACCTTTGTGGATATTGTGGTGAACAACACGTATTTCGCCACGTTTACCAGGCGATGTCGGTTTCGATTTTAGTAGTGCCATCTTAATCTGCCTTATTCGGTAACTGTAAAGTCAATATCTTGATCAGCGTGAAGGGAAACAAATGCTTTTTTCCAGTCACTTCTTTTTCCAGAAGTTTGTTTGAAGCGTTTTGCTTTGCCCTTTACATTGATAACAGATACATGCTTAACTTTAACGTTAAATATGTGCTCAACAGCCATTTTAATTTCAGTTTTAGTCGCAGTCTTTAAAACCTTAAAGGTAAACTGTTTAAACTTATCGGCCATGACAGTAGCCTTTTCAGAAGTATGTGGTTCACGAAGAACCATCATCAATCTCTCAGCATTCATTGTAACTGTTCCTCAATTTTTTTAATTGCAGCTTCTGTAACAACAACTTTTTCAAATCTGAGTAAGGAAACAGGATCTATAGTTGTAACATCACAGATATCGTAGTCAATTAGATTTCTTGAACCCAAGTATTCGTTTTCACCGACTTCATTCATAATAACCAAAGCATTTTTAATAGCCAGTTGGTTCATTTTATTGATGAAATCTTTAGTCTTATGGCTCTCACATTGGAAATCGTTAACGACTACCAGATTGCCTGTACGACAAAGTTCGGAGATTATACTACGTAATGCACGTTTGTACATTTTTTTATTAAGTTTTTGTGAGTAATCTCGTTTTTTAGAAGCGAAAGTTACTCCACCACTTCTCCAAATAGGACTTCTGATTGTTCCTGCTCGTGCTCTGCCAGTACCTTTTTGATTCCATGGCTTGCGTCCTCCCCCTCTAACTTCAGAGCGGGTTTTTTGTGCACTGTTACCACTTCGGGCATTATTCATATAAGTTACAACGGCTTGATGAACCAGACCTTCGTTGTAAGAGTATGAAAAAATGTCATCGTTAAGTTGCAATTGAGCTTTTGTATCTATAGTAGTAATTTCCATCACTCACCTCTTGCTTGCTTTTTGATCGCAGGCTTGATTTCTACTCGTGAACCCGGAGCACCAGGAATAGCACCTTTAATCAGTAGTAAATTTCTCTCAGCGTCAACACGCACAAGTTCCAGACTTTGAGTTGTACAACGCACATTACCCAAATGTCCTGCCATTTTCTTACCCTTGAATACTCGACCTGGTGTCTGATTTTGACCTATAGAACCGGGTACACGGTGTGATCTTGAGTTACCGTGAGTTGCATCTTGAGTTCTAAAATTATGTCTTTTGACTGTACCGGCAAATCCTTTACCTTTACTCACACCTGATACGTCAACGTATTGACCAGCAGTAAAGAGATCAGAAACAGAAATTACTTGTCCCATTGTGTAGGAATGTTCTGTATCAACATGAAACTCAATTAACATGTCACCAGCTTCGATTTCAGCTTTGGCGAAGTGTCCTGCCATAGGCTTATTCACTTTGCTAGCTTTCTTTACTCCACCGGTTAATTGAACTGCTGAATAACCATCAACGTCAGGAGTTTTGATTTGAGAAACACGATTTGGTTGAACTTCTACAACAGTTACTGGTATTGAAACACCTTCTGCTGTAAATTCACGTGTCATACCGATTTTACGGCCTAGTAAACCCGTCATAATTGTAATACCTCTTAAATATCCTTCATCCTAACATTTAGTCATCAAGGCTTATCTGAACATCAACGCCAGCAGCCAGATCTAATTTCATCAAAGCATCTACTGTTTTTTCAGTTGGATGAACGATAACGACCAGACGTTTATGAGTACGTAGTTCATATTGATCTCGTGCATCTTTGTTCACATGCGGAGAAGTCAATACAGTGAATTTTTCCTTTCTGATAGGCAAGGGTATAGGGCCTCTAATTTGAGCCCCTGTACGTTTTGCTGTCTCAACGATTTCTCGAGTCGATAAATCAATCAACCGATGATCAAAGGATTTTAATCTAATTTTAATGTTTTGATTGCTACTCATTCTAATTACTCGATAATTTTAGCGACAACACCGGCGCCTACAGTACGGCCACCTTCCCGAATTGCGAAACGTAAACCTTCTGTCATCGCAATAGGCGCATGCAAGTTGATAACTAACTGAACGTTATCTCCTGGCATTACCATTTCAATTCCAGATGGAAGATCACAAGTACCTGTTACGTCAGTCGTTCTGAAATAGAACTGCGGACGATATCCATTGAAAAAAGGAGTATGACGGCCACCCTCTTCTTTTGACAATACGTACACTTCAGCTTCAAACTTGGTGTGCGGCTTAATTGTACCCGGTTTTGCCAACACTTGTCCACGTTCAACTTCATCACGCTTGGTTCCACGCAGTAATACACCGACATTATCCCCAGCTCTTCCTTCATCAAGAAGTTTACGGAACATTTCTACACCAGTACATATTGTCTTTTGAGTGTCATGAATACCGACAATCTCTACTTCTTCACCTACTTTAATTATTCCACTCTCAACACGTCCGGTAACAACAGTACCACGACCAGAAATTGAGAATACGTCTTCGATTGGTAACAAGAATGATTTATCAATGTTTCGTACTGGCTCAGGAATATATGAATCCAGAGTTTCTACCAGTTTTTCAATCGATGGGACGCCTATATCACTAGTATCACCTTCAAGGGCTTTAAGTGCTGAACCAACAACAATAGGGATATCATCACCAGGAAACTCATAACTGCTTAACAAATCACGAACTTCCATCTCAACCAGTTCAAGTAACTCAGCATCATCAACCATATCGGCCTTGTTCATGTACACAACAATGTAAGGTACACCAACTTGACGTGATAATAGAATGTGCTCTCTTGTTTGAGGCATAGGACCATCAGCAGCTGAAACAACTAATATTGCTCCATCCATCTGAGCTGCACCAGTGATCATGTTTTTAACGTAGTCAGCGTGTCCTGGGCAGTCTACGTGAGCATAGTGCCGATTGGCAGATTCGTACTCAACGTGGGCTGTAGAAATAGTGATTCCACGCTCTCTTTCTTCAGGCGCAGCATCAATCTGATCGTATGCTTTTGCAGTTCCGCCATACTTCTTTGCCATAATCGTTGTGATCGCAGCGGTCAAAGTTGTTTTACCATGATCTACGTGACCAATTGTCCCCACATTTACGTGCGGTTTTTTACGCTCAAATTTTTCCTTCGCCATCGGAAAGTCTCCCCGTTTGCTAATTGATATTTACATGGTGCCCACAACTGGACTCGAACCAACGACCTCTTCCTTACCAAGGAAGTGCTCTACCGCCTGAGCTATGTGGGCTTAATATATCAGCTTGCTAACTCATGCTGACAAGCAAATATTTCTACTACAATCATGGAGCGGGTGATGGGAATCGAACCCACGCTATCAGCTTGGAAGGCTGAAGTTCTACCATTGAACTACACCCGCTTTCTACTTTTCTTCATTTATCTGGTGGAGGGGGAAGGATTCGAACCTTCGAAGGCAGAGCCGTCAGATTTACAGTCTGATCCCTTTGACCGCTCGGGAACCCCTCCAAAAAGAACGCTATTGTCTTTTAAGATGAATTGAATGTCAACTATTTAGTTGACATTCTTTTCTACTTAGATGGTGCTGGCACCAGGAATCGAACCCGGGACCTACTGATTACAAGTCAGTTGCTCTACCAACTGAGCTACGCCAGCTCTACGCTTTTATACTTCTTTAACATAACAAAGGTTCATACATTTTTATTTTATTAACGTATGCCTTAAATAAAACCCTGGCGATGACCTACTTTCGCATGAGGAAACCTCACACTATCATCGGCGCATGTTCGTTTCACTTCTGAGTTCGAGATGGGATCAGGTGGTTCCAAACCGCTATTGTCGCCAGGAAAACTGGTTGCCTTAAGCGTGTCGATTTATTTAATTCAACACGGCTCAGGCCTGGTAAAGTTCGAGGTAACACATTCTACTCTATTTATTCGTCTACTTCTATAATCCAAAGCAACTCAGATTATATGGTCAAGACAATCAGCCAATTAGTACAAGTTAGCTACACGCATTACTGCGCTTCCACACCTTGCCTATCAACGTCGTAGTCTTCAACGGGCTTCATGGGAAAACTCATCTTGAGGGAGGCTTCCCGCTTAGATGCTTTCAGCGGTTATCCCGTCCGAACTTAGCTACCCGGCTATGCCACTGGCGTGACAACCGGTACACCAGAGGTTCGTCCACTCCGGTCCTCTCGTACTAGGAGCAGCTCCTCTCAATTTTCCTACGCCCACGGCAGATAGGGACCGAACTGTCTCACGACGTTCTAAACCCAGCTCGCGTACCACTTTAAATGGCGAACAGCCATACCCTTGGGACCTGCTTCAGCCCCAGGATGTGATGAGCCGACATCGAGGTGCCAAACACCGCCGTCGATATGAACTCTTGGGCGGTATCAGCCTGTTATCCCCGGAGTACCTTTTATCCGTTGAGCGATGGCCCTTCCATTCAGAACCACCGGATCACTAAGACCTACTTTCGTACCTGCTCGAGCCGTCACTCTCGCAGTCAAGCACCCTTATGCCTTTACACTCTTGGTACGATGTCCGACCGTACCGAGGGTACCTTTGTGCTCCTCCGTTACTCTTTGGGAGGAGACCGCCCCAGTCAAACTACCCATCATACACTGTCCTCATCCCGGATTACGGGACCAAGTTAGAACCTCAATAACAACAGGGTGGTATTTCAAGGTCGGCTCCATAAGAACTAGCGTCCTCACTTCAAAGCCTCCCACCTATCCTACACAGTGATTATCAAAGTCCAGTGCAAAACTATAGTAAAGGTTCACGGGGTCTTTCCGTCTAGCCGCGGGTACACTGCATCTTCACAGCGATTTCAATTTCACTGAGTCTCGGGTGGAGACAGTGTGGCCATCGTTACGCCATTCGTGCAGGTCGGAACTTACCCGACAAGGAATTTCGCTACCTTAGGACCGTTATAGTTACGGCCGCCGTTTACCGGGGCTTCGATCAAGAGCTTCTCCGAAGATGACCCCATCAATTAACCTTCCGGCACCGGGCAGGCGTCACACCCTATACGTCTTCTTACGAATTTGCAGAGTGCTGTGTTTTTAATAAACAGTCGCAGCCACCTGGTCTCTGCGGCCCTCACCAGCTTTGTTTAGCAAGTAAACTAACCAGCAAGGGCGTACCTTCTCCCGAAGTTACGGTACCATTTTGCCTAGTTCCTTCACCCGAGTTCTCTCAAGCGCCTCAGTATTCTCTACCTGTCCACCTGTGTCGGTTTGCGGTACGGTTCTCTATAGGTTATGGCTAGCAGCTTTTCCTGGAAGCCGAGCATTAATGACTTCTCTGTACACCGAAATGTCAGAACCACTTAGCACCTCAGAGTTAACAGGAAACCGGATTTGCCAAGTCTCCCCTCCTACATGCAAGTACCAGGACAACCAACGCCTGGCTCATCTAGCTTTCTTCGTCCCCACTTCACCACCTATAAAAAGTCCAGGAATATTAACCTGGTTCCCATCGACTACGCTCTTCAGCCTCGCCTTAGGGGCCGACTCACCCTGCTCCGATTAACGTCGTGCAGGAAACCTGGGACTTCCGGCGTGAGGGTTTTTCACCCTCATTATCGTTACTCATGTCAGCATTCGCACTTCTGATACCTCCAGCAGACTTCTCAATCCACCTTCTTCAGCCTACAGAACGCTCCCCTACCACGTGCACTTAGTGCACATCCGCAGCTTCGGTGACTAGTTTTAGCCCCGTTACATCTTCCGCGCAGGCCGACTCGACCAGTGAGCTATTACGCTTTCTTTAAAGGATGGCTGCTTCTAAGCCAACCTCCTGGCTGTCTATGCCTTCCCACATCGTTTCCCACTTAACTAGTACTTGGGGACCTTAGCTGGCGGTCTGGGTTGTTTCCCTCTTCACGACGGACGTTAGCACCCGCCGTGTGTCTCCCGTGATTCAATTAGCCGGTATTCGGAGTTTGCATCGGTTTGGTAAGCCATGACAGCCCCCTAGCCGAAACAGTGCTCTACCCCCAGTAATCATTCACGAGGCGCTACCTAAATAGCTTTCGGGGAGAACCAGCTATCTCCGGGCTTGATTAGCCTTTCACTCCTAGCCACACGTCATCCGATAATTTTTCAACATTACCCGGTTCGGACCTCCAGTTGGTGTTACCCAACCTTCATCCTGCACATGGCTAGATCGCCCGGTTTCGGGTCTACTCCCAGCGACTCGCGCCCTATTCAGACTCGATTTCTCTACGGCTTCCTTATTCAGTTAACCTCGCCACTGAAAGTAACTCGCTGACCCATTATACAAAAGGTACGCAGTCACACGTCCGAAAACATGCTCCCACTGCTTGTACGCAAACGGTTTCAGGTTCTATTTCACTCCCCTCTCCGGGGTTCTTTTCGCCTTTCCCTCACGGTACTAGTTCACTATCGGTCAGTAAGGAGTATTTAGCCTTGGATGATGGTCCACCCATCTTCAAACAGGATTTCACGTGTCCCGCCCTACTTGTTCGTGTGCTTAGTTCCTCATCAAATCTGCGTATACGGGGCTTTCACCCTCTATTGCCAACCTTCCCAGATTGTTCTACTCCATTCAATGATAAATCACA
>NZ_LNZC01000012.1:140545-328045 GCF_001467535.1 Legionella worsleiensis | reverse complement strand
TGTTTTTCCTCTCGCTGAATATACTACCTTACAACTGGAACATTATGTCACCATGTTTAGCCTGGTTATGTAAACCCCCCAATTTCTCTTTGATTTTGTCTCTCTTGAAGCCTGAATAAAATCTTTATTCTGGATCTAGCGCTTCACTGGTTTTTTTGTTACTCTTCCCAATTCAACTATGGTGGCTCTATTGGTCCTCTCGCGACGATAGATCGTGAACCCCGTCAGGCCCGGAAGGGAGCAGCGGTAACGATTGATTCGGGCGCCGAGATGTGGCTCTTAGAGCTGCCACCCAATTAGTGAAAACCTTTATGAGCTATCTCGCACTTGCCCGTAAATGGCGACCACGCATTTTTTCCCAACTGGTTGGCCAGGAACACATTAACAAAGCGTTAATCAATGCGCTAAATCAACAGCGATTACATCATGCGTATCTTTTCACAGGGACTCGCGGTGTAGGTAAAACCAGCGTTGCCCGTATTCTTGCCAAAGCACTTAACTGCGAGACGGGGGTAAGCTCAACACCTTGCCTTCAATGTGATGCCTGTCTTGCGATCGAGCAAGGACGATTTATTGACCTTATTGAAATTGATGGTGCCTCTAAAACACGAGTTGAAGACACTCGTGAGGTTTTGGATAATGTTCAATATGCACCAACTAATGGGCGCTTTAAAATTTATCTGATTGATGAAGTGCATATGTTGTCTCAACACAGTTTTAACGCACTTCTTAAGACACTGGAAGAACCACCAGCACATGTTAAATTCATTTTAGCAACAACGGACCCCCAGAAATTACCAGTTACAGTATTGTCTCGCTGTTTGCAATTTAATTTAAAGCATTTAGCAACAGAGGTAATCAGCAGCCACTTGCAGCTCATTCTCAATGATGAACAGCTGGATTATGAACCAGATGCTCTGGATATCCTGGCTCACGCCGCCCACGGCAGTATGCGTGATGCCTTGAGTCTATTGGATCAGGCCATTACCAGTTGTACTGATAAGTTGCTTGCCCGTGATGTTAAATTAATCCTGGGATACACACAACAGGATTATGCAGCCAAGATCCTGGATGCCCTGGCTCAACATAACGGGCCCCAAATGCTGAAATTAAGTCAGTATATAGCTGCAGAGGGAGGACACTTTAATTACGTTATTGATGAACTGCTAAATTACCTTCATCAAATTGCCGTCTACCAGTGCTTGGGAGATGCAAACCCTTTAATCAGCCCTAAAGATGAAATCAAAGAGCTTGCTAAGAACTTTTCAAAAGAGGACATTCAGTTATTTTATCAAATATGTCTTAAAGGCTGTGAAGAAATTCATCTTGCTCCAACCTTGGCCATTGGGTTTAATATGACTCTTTTACGCATGTTGACCTTCAGACCCGCTCCAACTGTAACACTACCCCCACAGGTCACTGAACAGAATAAGTGTTTGACCCCACTCCAATTACCGGATGAAAAACCATCGCAAGAACATGTTGATCCTCTTATTACAAATCCCACTGTTCTAGTTGATCAGGCACGAGCATCTGAACAAGCAGATGAACACGATACTGTAACTGCTCAAGAAATAAAGGCCACCATTCCAATAGAAACTCAAAACTGGGCCAGCATCATTCCACAACTTAAACTGACAGGCTTTGCTCTGAATGCGATAGAAAATGCTGAATTTATCGGTAAGGAAGGTCGTGACATTACATTAAGAGTTGATAAAGGGCATGAATCCCTATTTACACCTACGACTACCAGTCGTATTGAAGCTGCATTGATGGATTACTACCAAAGCCCTGTTAAAATTATTCTTAACAGCTCTGAAGCGGTACACGCTACACCTGCTCAACAAAAAGAAAGAGCCACCCAACAAAAACAGCAAAAAGCAGAGAACGCATTACACAATGACCCATTATTTCAGCAAATTCAGCAAGAATTTTCTGCCGAATTGGTCAAAAATTCTATTGTCCCACTCAAAGATGACATATAATAGTCTAACTAACCCTAAAAAAACGAGGCAGTGATGGATATTAATCAAAATCTTGGTAATCTGATGAAAGAAGCGCAAAAAATGCAACAGCGCATGCAAGAGGCACAACAACAATTAAGCCAATTGGTCGTCAGCGGCGAATCTGGTGGTGGTATGGTTCACGTCAAGATGAATGGCCGACATGATGTTACCGAAGTTAAAATAAAACCCACGTTAATGGATGATGATGTTGAAATGCTCGAAGATCTCGTTGCAGCTGCGATCAACGATGCGGTACGTAAAATTGAAAAAGCGTCCAAAGAAAAAATCAGCCAATTAACAGCAGGACTTAATATTCCAACTGATTTGATGGGCGGAGCCGCAGGCGGTAAAGGGGAATAAACCAGAATATGGATACACTATCTCGCCTGGTTGAAGCGCTGCGCTGTCTTCCAGGCGTAGGCCCCAAATCCGCTCAGCGTATGGTATTTCACCTGTTGCAAAACCAAAGACAGCGAGGTTTACACCTCGCATCGTGTCTGGAACAGGCCATGAATTACATCAATCATTGCCAACGCTGCAATAATTATACTGAACATACCTTGTGTACACTGTGCCAAAATCCTGAACGAGATTCTCAGTTGCTTTGTGTTGTAGAAAGCCCTGCTGATGTTTCTGCTGTAGAACAAAGCAATGCTTTTCAAGGCAAGTATTTTGTCTTGATGGGGAAAATATCCCCACTCGATGGACTTGGCCCTGATGATATAGGCCTGCCCAGACTTAAGAATCTGATTAAACAAGAAAATATTAAAGAAGTGATTGTCGCATTAAGTCCAAGTGTTGAAGGTCAAACAACAATTCATTTCATTCACCAATTATTACGAAATGAGTCAGTAAATATTAGTCAGCTGGCACATGGCATACCATCCGGTGGTGAATTAGAATTTTTAGATGGAAATACCATAGGCAACGCCTTAAGAAACCGAGCCACGATTAATGTTTAATTTGAGTTGCACCAATAAATTGCTCAAAAAATTTATCATTCTGATAACGTTGCTTATTATGACAGGAATAGTCCATGCGTCCTTCCATAAAAGTCTTTGGCCAAGATGGGAAGTAAATAATCCACTGTCAACTCAAGTTATATCTCATAAAATCTGGCAAAATTTTTTAGATAAGCATATTGTAACCAATGAAGAAGGAATAAATCTCATTGACTATGCACATCTCACACCTCACGATTTACATACATTAAAAGAATACATTAAAGAAATGTCACAAGTAGACATTGACAATTACAACCGCCAGGAACAATTGGCTTATTGGATTAACCTGTACAATGCACTGACGGTGCAAACAGTTGCAAGCTACTATCCCATTGCCAGTATTCAGGAGATTAATATTTCACCTGGATTATTTAGTGTTGGACCATGGGGCGCAAATCTTCTAACAATTAAAAAAACAACATTATCTCTGGATGACATTAATAACCGAATTATTCGCCCAATTTGGAACGATCCACGCACTCATTATGCAATCAATAATGCAACCATAGGTGCATCTAATTTAAGTAAACAAGCATATCAGGGAGCTCAATTGGAGCACCAATTAAACGCAGCCGCATCGACTTACATTAACTCACTAAGAGGAGTACAAGTAATCGAAGGAAAGCTGATTATTTCCAAATTATATGATTGGTATGAAGAAGATTATGGCGGTACAAAGCATGACGTAATCCGACATTTACTGCAATTTGCTCATGAACCATTGCTTAGCCAACTCAAACACATCAATACTATAGACAGTTACGTTTATAACTGGCACATCAACTGTCCAGCCGTTCAAACATCATGAAGCAGGCTCGAACTGCGCTTTCCTTCTTCTGGCATTTTTTTTTATACAATGTTTGCTTTTTTGTTTTGCAATTGCTTCTTGTTTATTCTCAATCAGAAAGCCTGGTCAATTCAATTAAACTTCCTTTACCTATCTACCTTGAACTAGCGGGAACATTGGGTGTTCACTTAGTCCTCTACCTGATTGTATCAATTGTCCAAACGTGGTTATTGACAGGGGTATTAAAACGCTCCTGGCATCATTTCCCTGAAGAACAATGGCTTATCGGTATATGGTCATTATTTGTTTGTCTTATTCTCAGTGCAAATACCTACTATTTTCCCTTAAGCATGTTTAGCAAATTATTTTCACCTCCTGTACCTGAGCAGTATATTCAGATTTTGTACTTTGTTTCATTATGCGGTGCAGGACTATTAGTATTGAACAGATTATTGTATCGAAGTAGCCTTGCTGCCTTGACAGTACTGCTTCCCATAGTTCTTGGTATGAGTTTCTTTTATACACAACACAAATCTAACACAGCGACCAATACAAAACCGAATATACTTATTCTGGGAATAGACTCGTTAAGCCCAGAAAGCATCAATAAAAAAAACATGCCTTTTCTGTATCAATTATTAAATAACAGCACTCAGTTTACGAATACTATTAGTCCTCTTGCCAGAACCTATCCAGCATGGTGCTCTATTTTAACGGGTTTATATCCCAAGCATCATCACGCCTATGAAAACCTCGTTGCCAAAAGCTCTGTTAATAATAGTGCGAGCATTGTTTGGGAGTTAAATAAGTTAGGGTATAAAACGATATATGCAACCGATGACAGACGATTTAACAACCTGGGTAAAGATTTTGGATTTCAAAAAATAATTGGCCCCAAAACAGGAATCAATGATTTTATTTTAGGTTCGTTTAACGATTTTCCTCTGGGAAATTTACTGATTAATGCGCCGATCAGCTCCTGGTTCTTTCCATACAATTATGCAAACAGAGCCAGTTTCTTTTCATATTACCCCTCTACTTTCAGTGCCAAACTGGAACGTGAATTAGGGCCTGTATCTGATGGCACACCTCTCTTTTTAGCAGTTCATTTTGCCCTTCCCCATTGGCCTTATGCTTGGGCAAAATCATCACCCGAAGAGGTGAATAATGAGTTTAGTCTCAGTAAAAGAAATACTCTTTATCAAAGCGCACTGCAACGGGTAGATAAGCAATTTCATTCATTTTATAACTATCTGGAACAACAAAATTATTTCACGAACAGTCTTATAGTTATCTTAAGCGATCATGGAGAAGCCTTATATTACCCTGATTCCAGACTAACCAATTATCAAAATTATCAGAGTTCATTAAGCAGCAGACTGGCTGAGTATTTTAAAAATAAAACAGCCACAGAACTGGATAAAAGTGCGGGCCATGGTTCTGATATATTAAGTCCCAAACAATACCACAGCGTATTAGCGTTCAAGATAATCCAGAATGGTAAAGAGATTACGGCGAAGGCAAAAATAAAAACACGGGTTGCATTAATAGATATAGCACCGACCTTGTTAAACTACTTAAATATTCGCTCTCTATCTGTTATGGACGGAATTTCGTTACTTAATTCAATACTAAACCCTAAATCACTTCCAGCACAACGCACTTTTTTTATAGAAAGTGGTATGTATCCTAATCAAGATTTTTCCAAAAAAAAGGCGATAGAAATTGGCCATCAAATTTATAACGTCAATCCCCAAACTGGGGAACTCGAAATAAAACCTAAAGAATTAACTAAAATAAATCGAGATAAACTCTATGGAGTCATTCGTGGCCATTGGATCCTCGCCTTGTATCCCGATGATCATTCTTATATACCGGTGATTCAAAATCTAGAAAATGGGGAATGGATTGATAACCTCGACAGTGAATTTGCTCAATCAACACCCGCAGCTCAACTCGCTCAAAAGCTCAAGAATTTCTATGGAGCCAAACTGGCATTTCCAGTTCCTTGAAAAGCCCATCAACGTCTTAAGCTCTGGTGTGTATTTAATCATGATCTTCAATAAAATCGAATAATTTTTTTAATGAATCACTTACAGTAATTGGCGCCCGTCCATAAATGGCAATAAGCCTCAGTACAGCATCTCGATTGCGCCGCCGCACTTTTACGCCATTTTTTTCCAAATCGTAAGCATAAGGTTCTGTTGTTACATGCCTGTTTTTTAATTCTTCACGCAATGCCTCCATGACACATCGTAACGCATTAAAGACACATACTACTGCATTCTTTTCGGATGCGGTTAACAAAGGCAGCCAATCCAGCGTTTTGTCCTGGACTATAGTAAAAAGCGTATACAACAAATATCGACTGTCATTATTTGCAAAATACCCGTAAAGATCCAGACATTTTGTTGTAGTTAACTGACTGTAGAGACGAAGCATTTCTTGATGGAATACTGAAAGTCGCTCATTATCAGGAACTGAACACTTAACGAGACGCTGTTGTAATATCATGACCGCATCAATTAATCGGTTTGGATTAAACCAATATTTATAAGCACGACCCAAATCATGCAAACGCTCAATGGTGATCTGTTCTTCATTTTCTGGGGTAGATTTGATTTTTAAACTTTTGACCGCTATTTGAATAATTTCTCTATATTCGGCATCAACATCTATAAGAATTCCCTGAGGAAGATCATCTCCGTGAAATAAATAATCAATTTTGGACTTTAAACCATGCTGTGATGCTACTCGATACAATTTCTGTTGCAGCAATTCAATGAACTCATGGATAACGCCCAGTCGCATGCGGACTGATACCAATTTTTCAGGATGAATTAATTCATCAAATAACTTCTCTGGAAATAACTTATAGAAAAATAATGCATTAGCCAGATTCACTAATTGCGGCTCAGAAAAAAAATTAAGCGCTGACTGCAACTCATTATACTGCCAATTATCAAACAAAAGAGACAAATCATCTTCTCTACAGGCTATTCTATTCCAATAGGTCACTAACGAAGAGAACCATTTTTTCAAGTGAGTACAACGGAACAACTGTTTTAATTCATCGGTAGATTCAGTACCTGAAACAGCCATATCAGTTTGGTTTGCACATTGGCGGTATAGAAAAGCGATTTCTGCAATCAATTTGCATTCCTCATTCTGATTAGCCATTTTTGATAAACGCTGTTTCAGCTTAGCAATAATCGAATACTGTTCTGTCCAATTAAGTGTGTTCGTTTGATAAGAGGGTTTATGATCGATAAAATGCGCATGAAGGTCTACTAACTTTAAATAATTCATGTACTTTTGCGCCAGATGTGCGCATAACATTGTTATCTCTTGGTGGCATGAGGTTTGTTCTTGATCAAACTTTAAAAGTTGATGCAGGCGAGTTTCCAGTTGTTTTAGCTCATATTTTAGCTGTGCTTTAGCTCGATAATCATCCGTAAGAAACCAATACGACAAACCGGGTATTTTTTGCGTCATCCATTTCTCCTCAAGCATCATCCTGAAGCTTGAACTTTAACAATAGCACTGAAATTCAAAATATGTAACTCTTTAATTATCAGATTGGACTATTCTTAATAAATATTCAAAATAATTTGCAACAAGATGATAATCTTGTCAAAATTAAAACATAATTTAATTAACTTTCGGGAGCAAATTGATGTCGCAAAGCCACTATTTGCTTATTATTGATCCAACACCAGCCAGTCATGAGTTGAAAGATTATTTCGCCAAGTTTAATCTGGATATTATTCAACAAACCACCCTTTTCCCCATTCCGGTAGAACATGGAATGCCAACTGCCATACTCATTCATTGGTCTGTTTTAAAAAATGAGCCAGCAACCATTGAACAACTTTATAATAATTATCCAGTTCCTCTTATTATCATAAACGACTCGCTTGACGAGGAAGCCAGTATTGCAATGCTTGAAGCTGGTGCTGATGATTTTATAACCAAACCTCTTTATCCTCGCGAACTTCATGCAAGGATTGGAGCAATCGCTCGCAGAGTTACAAGAGCTCAACAAAAAATTGCCCACGGCAAAGATGTATTAATGTTTACAAATTGGCGGCTCTATCCCGCATCCAGACAAGTCTTCGGTGAGAATAACCATGAGCTGCAATTAAGTGCGGGAGAGTATGATTTACTCTTAACCTTCGTCCAACAACCTCAACGAGTTTTAGATAGAGAATTTTTGCTGCAAATTACCAAAAATACTGACCTGACCCCCTTTGATAGAAGAATTGATGTACAAATCAGTCGACTACGTCAAAAAATAGAAGTCGATGCTAAAAAACCCGCCCTGATTAAAACCATACGCAATGGTGGCTATATGTTTACTCCAAGGGTAGTAACTCTAAAAGAAAGCGACACTGAATAAAAAACTGATTTTTTGCATAACGCATCCAAAGATTGCCTGGCAGGTCTAAACTTAGAGAACTACGCTGATTTTTATGGATACATCCAGCTAGAGAATAAAGTTTACCAAATCGAAGCGGAATTTTTTATGCTAAAGCAAATACTCTTAATCGCAAGTGTCATTTTTGGGACAGTCCTGTTACTCATGTATGTCTTTCAAAGACATTTAATCTATTTTCCTGATAGACACGTACCCAATTTAAAAAAATTCCACGCTCAAGACTTACATTCTGTCGCTATACGCACTGCAGATAATATGATACTTCACTCCTGGTATAAAATGGCCCGTAAAAATGAACCAACACTACTTTATTTACACGGTAATGCCGGTCATATTGGATATAGAATGCCGTTGATTCGTCAATTTATTAATTCAGGTATTGGTGTGCTTTTATTGGAATACCGTGGTTATGGCGGTAATAGAGGCAGCCCAACAGAACAGGGTTTGTACAAAGATGCAGAAGCTGGGCTGAACTATTTAATTCAACATGGAATAGAACCTAAAAAAATCGTCGTGTACGGTGAATCTTTAGGTACTGGAGTTGCCACTAAAATAGCCAATAAAAAACGATTTTGTGCTGTGATTCTTCAATCACCCTTCACTTCTCTGGAAAACCTCTCACGCTATCATTATCCATGGCTCTTCATTTCGCCCTGGGATAAATACAACTCCAGCAAGCGCATTGCAACAATGAATGCTCCATTACTGATTTTGCATGGCACCAAAGATCAGATAGTACCTTATTCAGAAGGATTAAAACTGTTTCATGCGGCAGTACAACCTAAAAAAATACATACTATCGATGATTATGATCATCATAATTTATGGAGCAGCCCGAATTTTTCAAAAGTAATTATTCACTTTATTAACAAATACTGTCATTAATAAATGCTATACCGATGATTTATTCTTAATAACAAATCATCGGTAAATGAGTTAGTTGCTTTAAACCTCAACCTACAAAAAAATCTTCTCCTACACCGGGTATTTTTTTCCATTCACACTCTGCTCCATGATAACTAAGAGCAGTAATATCAGGCTGCGCAGGTCCTTTAGCGGAAATGACAAAGACACAAACTCTGGATTCAAATGCAGGCCCTTGCTGCACGGCGGTAAGTGTGTACGCAATATCAAAATCAGCATCTTGAGAAAATCCAAATCCATAAACAAACGGTGACTCAGAATCAAGGAGAGCCCCCTTAACCGAATTGCATGTGGAATCAGCAAAAGAAGCCTCTTGATTTATTGCTTGTAACGTCAGTTTCCATTGGCCATTTTTTGCATAAACGTTGTGCCATGTATGAATACCGGAACAATAGGGTAGCGCATTAACGGAACCTGCAAGCAGAACCATCAGCATCACAAGTATTTTTTTCATCTTTTATTCCTTTAAAGCAGTTGTATTTTAGTGAGGAAGAACAACACTATAAGACTAAAAGACGACCCAATGCAATCAATCTTTCTTGCGATACGATGCATTAGAATTGACATAAACGAGCCCACCAGAAAGCACAACTGCCTATTTTCTCTTTTTTCCTACTTTTATCATTTTCACCGTTTTAATTGTATTATCACTCACCCTCAATACTTCAATTCGATAATTTTCTATAGTCAAGCACGAATCGGAAGGTGGGATATATCCTAGATATTCTATAATTAACCCACTTAGGGTTCTTGGGCCTATTAATGGTAAATTCCAACTCATCATTCGATTTAAATGCCTGAGTGTTAAACTGGCATCTACAATGATAGTGCCATCATCCTGAGGAATAATGTCACGGCTTAATGCGGCAATATCCGTTGTGAATTCCCCAACGATTTCCTCGAGGATATCCTCCATAGTAACCAGGCCTAATATGTCACCATATTCATCAACGACAAAACAACTTCTTCTCTTCATTTTTCTGAAATTTAAAATTTGTACATTTAATGGAGTTGCTTCAGGGATAAAATAAGGGCTATCTGCTGTATTTAATAAACTGTCAATATCCAGTTTATCTTCCAAAGCTAAATTCAATACATTTCTCGCATGAATCATTCCTACAAGATTATCTATAGACCCCTTATAAATAGGTAAGCGTGTATGTTGCGCTGTTTCCAGCTGTTCCAATAATTGCAACCAGGGTTGTTCTAAATCAATTCCTACAATATCAGCCTTTGGAATCATAATGTCTTCAACAGTTGCCTGCTCCAGATCCAACAAGCTAATCAACATACTTTTATGTTCAACTGGCAGTAATCCACCCGCCTCATGTACTACAGATCGCAATTCCTCGCCGGTTAATGCTTCCTTTTGAATTCGATTAATGGAGATACCAAACACTCGTAAAATACCGTTAGAACAAAGGCTTATTACATAAACCAAAGGAGCCAAGACCCATTGTAAAAGATATAAGAAAAAGGAAGAGGAAAAAGCGACTTGTTGTGGATTGATTGCGGCTAAAGTTTTGGGGGTCATTTCAGAAAAAACCAAAATAATCAGAGTCAGCAGCACCGTTGCGATTGCAACACCTGCATCACCGTAATATCGTTGCCCTATTAAAGTGGCAATTGTCGAGGCAACAATGTTTGCCAAAGTATTGCCAATCAAGACTACACTCAGCAATTTATCGGGTCTTGCCAGCATCCGATTCACACGAATTGCTTGTTTGTTTTTTTTCTTAACCAAGTACCTTAGTTTATAACGGTTAATGGACATCATCCCTATCTCTGCGCCAGAGAAAAAGGCAGACAGAATAATCAATGAAACCAGCATGATTAATAAAGATGATGTATGGATTTGCACTGAATTTCCTTAAGCTAGAGCGCTGAAATTAAAATTCTCATATCAAATCGTAAAGAGATTCGAGACGATTTGCCAGTACTGTTCCTTAAAATACAAGCAAAGGAAACGGTGGTACCTCCCAGTAAGGCTCTGCAACTGGTTGGTACTCTTTAAATCTGAAAGTCACACGTCCAGGGAGCATGCAAATCTCCCTGTAAAAGAAAATCAAGCTTTAGTTTTTATTTTGATTATAACGTGCGATGCTCGATACAATTTCCTCACGAGCAGCCTCAGGACCTACCCATCCGTCAATTTTCACCCATTTACCTTCTTCCAAATCTTTATAGTGATTGAAAAAGTGCTCTAAGGAAAGTAACAAATGCTGAGGCAAATCCTCATAAGTTTCTATGGATTGATACATTTTACTAAGTTTTGTGGTAGGTACCGCCAGCAGCTTGGCGTCAATTCCAGATTCATCAGTCATCTTTAACATACCAACAACTCGACAAGGAATTACGGCACCACTGATCAATGGAACAGGCGTTACGACCAAGACGTCAACTGGATCCCCGTCTTCAGAGAGAGTATTGGGAATATATCCATAGTTTGTAGGATAAAACATAGCGGTAGACATAAATCTATCAACAAAAAGAGCACCACTTTCCTTATCCACCTCATACTTAACTGGTTCGCCGTGCATAGGAATTTCAATAATTACATTAATTTCATTTGGCACATCACGGCCACTGTTGATTTCCATTAAACTCATTTATGCAACCTTATACTAAGAAAAACCGCTATTATGCGAAAAATCGCACCAAAAGGCAAAGACAAGCTGTCGCAATCTGCAAAAGGGAATGTATAATATCACTTTAAACTTATCAAACTCATAACCTATGAATTGCTTGTTCTGTAAAATTATACAAGGAGAAATTCCTGCCTCAATTGTGTTTGAGGACGAGGAGGTTTTGGCATTTAGGGATATCAAACCACAAGCACCAACTCATATTTTGATTATACCTAAACGTCATATAGCCACTATCAATGACACCAGTGCGAAAGACGATAAACTTTTGGGTAGAATGGTATTAATAGCTAAAAAATTAGCCCATAATGAAGCATTGAATGAAGTAGGTTACCGATTAGTATTTAATATAAATTCTGGTGGCGGGCAGGAG
Organism: Legionella worsleiensis; assembly: GCF_001467535.1. Classification (GTDB taxonomy): domain Bacteria; phylum Pseudomonadota; class Gammaproteobacteria; order Legionellales; family Legionellaceae; genus Legionella; species Legionella worsleiensis. Next base: position 315,868 of record NZ_LNZC01000012.1, on the reverse strand, counting down.
GTTTACCACATTCATTTACATTTACTCGGTGGACGTCAAATGACTTGGCCACCCGGTTAGGAATTCTTACTATGGAACAACTTTATAAAAAATTGCTCGAAGATATTGGCGAAGACATCCAGCGTGAAGGACTGGTGGAAACTCCAGCACGCGCTGCTAATGCAATGCGTTATTTAACTAAAGGGTATAGTGAAAGCCTTGATGACATTATTAACGGCGCTCTTTTTGAGTCCGATATGAGCGAAATGGTCATTGTAAAGGATATTGAGCTTTACTCATTATGTGAACATCATTTATTGCCTTTTATTGGAAAATGTCATGTGGGTTATCTGCCCAATGGTAAAGTGATTGGTTTATCCAAAATAGCGCGTATTGTTGATTTTTATGCTCGAAGGTTACAAATTCAGGAACGATTGACCGGTGAAATAGCTCATTGTATAGAACAGATCACGGGAGCACGTGGGGTGGCTGTAGTAGTGGAAGCAAAACATTTATGTATGATGATGAGAGGTGTAGAAAAACAAAATTCAGTAATGACTACATCGGTAATGCTGGGTGAAATGCGGCATAACTCTAGCTGTCGGTTGGAATTTTTGAATTTGATTCGCTAATTAGTTCACGTATCCAAACTTTAAAGAACAGCTCGCAATTAAACCATTCTGGTATTTTTGGAAATTCAATATCCCATTAAAAAAGCTCGCAAAACTGGAGTTCTGCGAGCTTTTCTATTTTGGGTAATGATTCTAACTGACTTACTGTCTATCTTTATGTGCAAAGAATATGATGTGTCGCCTTATGAAGATACTCTAAGGCGACACAGAACAACTACTCTTCTTCAGAACTGGTGTGTGTATCTACCAGATCATTGTTCTCTTCAACAACAGCAGAAGTCTCATTTTCAACTTCTTTTTTGGTTTCAGTTTGCGGCTTGTCTTTCCATTCCAATTTCACTCGACCTTGTTTATCAACACCTGCAACAAAAACTTCTATCTCCTGGCCCTCTTTTAGAACGTCTTCTACTTTTTGGGATCTGTCATTACAAATTTGAGAAATATGTAATAAACCATCTTTTCCAGGTAACAAATTGATAAAGGCACCAAAATCTACGATTTTACTCACTTTCCCCTTATAGGTTTGTCCTACTTCGACCTCAGCAATTAGAGCTTTTATTTGCCGTTGTGCCTCTTCTAAAGCCATCATATCGGGTGAAAATAATTGCACCGTACCACTGTCATCAATATCAATTGATACACCAGTACTTTCTATCAATCCTTTTATAGTTGCCCCACCCTTACCGATAATGGTACGGATTTTATCTTCAGCTACTTTCATAGTAGTGATTCTTGGAGCATGTTGCGACAATTCATCTCTATGTTCGGCAAGAGCATTATTCATAACCCCCAGAATATGGGTACGACCAGCAAGTGCTTGTTCTAGAGCTTGTTCCATAATTTCATTGGTAATACCAGTGATTTTAATATCCATTTGCAATGCGGTAATACCGTTTTCAGTTCCTGCCACTTTGAAATCCATATCACCTAAATGATCTTCATCTCCCAAAATGTCCGTCAAAACAGCAAAACGCTCGCCTTCTTTAATCAACCCCATAGCCACACCAGCAACTGGAGCTTTTAAAGGAACACCAGCATCCATTAAGGCGAGACTGGTACCACAAACTGTAGCCATAGAACTGGAACCGTTAGATTCGGTAATTTCAGATACTATACGCAATACATATGGAAAGTCGGAACCATCAGGCAAAACCGCCATCAAAGCACGTTTAGCCAGACGACCATGGCCAATTTCACGACGTTTGGGACTACCTACTTGGCCTGTTTCACCGACAGAATAAGGAGGGAAATTATAATGCAGCATAAAGCGATCACGGGTTTCACCAGTGATTCCATCCAGTATTTGCGCATCTCTATCATTACCTAAAGTAGCAACTACTATGGCTTGGGTTTCACCACGAGTAAACAAGCAAGAGCCATGTGTTCTATCCAGGAATTTAGTACGAATAGAAATGGGTCTTACTGTTTTATGATCTCTGCCATCTATGCGGGGCTCGCCATTGAGGATGCGATTACGAACGGTTGTACGCTCTAACTCGCCAAACATCTCTTCAATTTCTGAAGAGGATAATTCATCATTTCCAGCAATTAATGCAGAAACGGTTTGCTCTTTAAGTTCAGCAAGACGCTGATAGCGCTCTTGTTTGTCTCTGAGCAGATAAGCGGCTTCGACTCCTTCTCGTGCCATTTCAGCAATACGCTCTTGTAATGCGGTATTAACATCAGCTGGTTTCCAATCCCAGCGGGATTTTCCTGCCTCCTTTGCCAATTCTTCAATGGCCTTAATGACTGTTTTCATCATTTCATGACCATACATTATTGCGCCACGCATAATGTCTTCACTTAATTCTTTTGCCTCAGACTCAACCATCAAAATGGCGTCTTTAGTTCCCGCAACAACTAAATCAAGTTGAGATTGTTCAAGAGTTTTTCTACTGGGATTAAGCAGGTAAATACCGTCTTGATAACCGACACGTGCAGCTCCAATTGGCCCATTAAATGGGACACCGGATATCGCCAAAGCAGCGGACGCACCGATCATTGCAATAATGTCAGACGACACCTCAGGATTTAACGAGAGTACCGTTGCTATAATCTGAATTTCATTACGAAAATTATCAGGAAATAATGGTCGGATGGGACGATCGATCAATCGAGAGATTAATGTCTCGTTATCACTGGGTCGACCTTCTCTTTTTTGGAAACCGCCAGGGATTTTGCCAACTGCATAAAATTTTTCTTGGTAGTTAACGGTCAAGGGAAAAAAACCGTTATTTTCCGCACCGTCTTTTTTACCTACAACGGTAACCAATACCTGCGTACCGTTCATGCTCGCTAATACAGCGCCATCGGCTTGCCGCGCTACTTCTCCAGTTTCTAATACCAGGGTATGCTCACCAAATGCAATCTCTTTTGTAATTTTAGCCACGTAATGTCCCCATTAAATAATAATAACGAAAAAAAAGGCGCAGAAAACTGCGCCTTTTTTTAAAGGATAATAAATATTGAATTTGTCTTGTTTAAGACAACACACTTATCAATCAATAAGAATCTCTCAATCCCAAACTTTGAATCAATGTTTGATAACGGGACTGATCATTTCGCTTCAAATATTTCAGAAGCTTACGACGCTTATTAACCAGCTCTTGCAGGCCACGTCGTGAATGAAAATCTTTTTTATTTTCTTTAAAATGGTCGGTCAAATATTTAATTCGGCCGGTTATTAAAGAAACTTGAACCTCAGGCGAACCGGTATCTTTATCGGCACGCTTGTACTGGTTAACAATTGCTGCTTTTTCCGCGCTATTTAGCGACATTATACACTCCTGGAACTGCTAAGTATTCATTTAAAGGCGGACATTCTACCAAGGCAAGCTAAACGAAACAAGTATTAGAAATTAATTTGTGCAAAAAATTCCAAGTTTATTCATCATTACACATCGTAAAATTCAGTTCAGTAACTGATGATGGAAACGAAAGTAACCGTTTTGCTTTTAAATCGCCATTTGGCAGGTGTTCACCCAAACCTATAAATTGCGAACGTCCATCATAAAGACGCACACACCCCACTTCACTAACTTCTAATTTATTAACTATAACTTTTCCTTGACGAATAGTAAGAACTTCATCATCAGAAAGTAGTACCGAATTCATATAACGTACAGCATGATCCATAGGAATCAGACAATGATGACGCTCTGATGGAGACATATTTGTCAGCTCTTCCAAAGTGTACATAGGAAGATTTTCAAATCCTGAGGTATACCGTCTATGTAATCGAGTAACATGAGCTCCCACGTGTAAACTATCCCCAATATCCTCAACCAAATTTCGAATATACGTACCCTTACTGCATTGGACGGTCAAAGCAAACGACCGACCATCAAAACTGTTGAGCAACAACTCACTAATGAAAATATTTCGAGGTTGACGCTCTATATCCACACCTTCTCGGGCAAAACGATACAAGGGAGTTCCATTGTGTTTAAGCGCTGAAAACATAGAAGGAATCTGGCTAATAGCTCCTTTATAGTGCGACAAAACTTCTAATAGCTGTGCCTCATCGATGCAAAAACCGTCTACTGTGGCAGTAATTTGTCCCGTTGCGTCAGATGTATCCGTTTTAATTCCCAACAAACCGGTAGTTTCATAACACTTATCCGCATCAAGCAAGTATTGACATATTTTTGTTGCCTCTCCAAAACAAATGGGTAACATTCCAGTAGCCAGCGGATCCAAACTACCAGTATGACCTGCTTTTCTAGCAGCAAACAGGCGCTTTACTTTTTGCAGTGCGCTGTTAGACGTCATCCCTTCTGGTTTGTTCAACAAAAAAATTCCGTTAATTGCAGAAAGTGTTTCAGTTCGTTTCATCGTGTTCAGAAGATGGAGGATTGACCTCGTCAATTAACCGGCTTAATCGCTCACCGTATTCTATAGACTCATCATAGATAAAATGAAGCTGTGGTACCGTTCTAAGCGTGATACTTCGTGCAAGGGCACTACGTAGATAACTTGCAGCTGCGTTGAGAATACTGGTTGCCAAAACCTTGTCAACATCAAAAATAGTAAAATAGACTTTAGCGTGCCCTAAATCAGCAGCAACTTTAACTGCTGAAATAGTAACAAAACCTTTCAGGCGCGGATCTCTGACTTCCATAGGAATAATCTGCGCCAACTTACGCTGTATCATTTCGGCAATTCTATCGGTTCGTTTAAAGTTATTACTCATTTACAGATCACGCTTGATTTCAACTGTTTCATAAACTTCTATAAGATCACCCGGCTTGACGTCATTGTAATTTTTCACACCAATTCCACATTCAAAACCTTGGCGAACCTCGAGAACATCATCTTTAAAACGTCGAAGAGACTCAAGAGTTCCTTCATAAATTACAACGTTAGATCGTAATACACGGATAGGATTATTACGTTTAATTGATCCTTCAATAACCATACAACCTGCTATAGCACCAATTTTGGGAGACTTAAACACATCTCGCACTTCAGCTATACCGATAATCTCTTCTTTAAACTGAGGTGCAAGCATTCCGGTTAAAGCACCTTTAATTTGGTCAACAATATCATAAATGACGCTGTAATAATGGAGAGAAACAGATTCTTGCTCAGCTAACCGTTTGGCACTGGCATCAGCCCTCACATTAAAACCAATCAATACTCCGTTTGAAGCAATAGCCAAGTGAACATCGGACTCAGTTATTCCGCCTACGCCGTTGGAAATAACTTCAACTTTAACTTCCTCGTTTGATAATTTAACAAGAGCATCCGAAATTGCTTCTATTGATCCCTGTACGTCTGCTTTCAAAACGATATTCAATACTTTCGACTCGGTAGCCGTCATATTTTCCATAATCCCCTCTATTGAGGATTTTTGTCGTCTTGCCAATTTGACATCACGGAACTTTCCTTGGCGGAATAAAGCAACTTCACGTGCCTTTTTCTCATCAGGAACAACAACAGCCTCATCACCAGCATGCGGAATTGCAGATAATCCCAATACTTCAACAGGAATAGAAGGTCCTGCGCTGTCGACCATATCCCCATTATCGCTTACCAAAGCCCGAACACGTCCGTACTGGAATCCTGCAAGAAGAATATCACCTTTGTGCAAAGTACCACTTTGAACGAGAACAGTCGCAACAGGACCTCTTCCTTTATCCAGACGTGATTCAATAACTACCCCCTTGGCAGCCCCATCGGTAAGAGCGGTCAGTTCGAGGACTTCAGATTGCAAAAGAATTGCATCAAGTAAATCATCAACACCCATACCCGTTTTGGCAGAGATATTGACGAACATGGTATCACCACCCCATGCCTCAGGAATGACTTCTTGAACTGCTAACTCATTCATCACCTTTTCAGGATCTGCATCAGGCTTATCCATCTTGTTAATGGCGACAATAATAGGCACTTTTGCAGCCTTGGCGTGTTGAATCGCTTCAATTGTTTGTGGTTTTGCACCATCGTCTGCAGCAACTATCAAGACAACGATATCAGTTGCCTGAGCACCACGAGCTCTCATCGCTGTGAACGCAGCATGTCCTGGAGTATCCAAAAAGGTTACATCACCCTTAGGTGTACTAACGTGATAAGCGCCTATATGTTGCGTAATACCGCCAGCCTCACCGGCTGCAACTTTGGTACGGCGAATGTAATCCAACAAAGAAGTTTTACCGTGATCCACATGGCCCATGATCGTTACAACAGGAGCTCTGGATTCTGTATTACTGCCTTTGGATATCGCTTCACCTAAACCAAGTTCTATTGCATCTTCTTTAATAATTTTAGCTTTGTGACCCATTTCCTCAACGACAATAACAGCTGTTTCCTGGTCTATAACCTGGTTGATTGTTGCCATTGCTCCCAAGCTCATCATGACTTTAATGACTTCGGCAACTTTTACAGACATGCGTTTCGCAAGGTCACCTACAGTAATAGTCTCAGGAATGATTACGTCTCTCACAATAGGTGCTGTTGGAAGAGCGAATCCATGTGTTAAAGACTCTTCAGCTTCTCTGTATTTATCCGATTTTTCAGAACCTTTACGTTTTTTAAACTTACTGCGCCCACTTCTTCGAGGAGAATCCTGATCATCATCTTCCCGTTCAAAACTTTGATATTTAGGTTTCTTTTTGGCTTTTTTGAATTCAGCAGACTCGGAATCTGCACTGGGTGACTCAGCGTGTTTCTTTTTAGCTGCTTTTTCTGATTTGGTCTCTTCAGAAACCGTTTTTTCGGTAATGATTTCCGCAACAGTATCTAGATCAGTCAGTTCTGTTGCAATCCCATCAACAAGTAATGCAGCTTCTGCTGTAGCATCGGGTGTTGGTTCTTCAATTGATTCCGTTAAGGCAGCTGATTCATGCAAAGTATCCTGGGAGGCTGTTTCAGTCTCTGAATTCATTTCGTCAGATTGGCTCATTACTTCATCAGCCTGAGCAGTAGGATGTTCTGCCTGTTCCGAAGTGTGTTCATGATCTTCATTTAAGGAAACGGATATTCCTATTTCATCTTTTTCTTCAATCTCAGGCTGATCTATGAGAGCACTGCGTTTTACAAAAGTCTTCTTTTTACGAACTTCAATGTTCACCGTTTTTCCACTATGGGCATCATGGCCTACAGTAACTTGGGTTAAACTCTTACGTCTCAAGGTGATTCTTTCAGGTGCGGCGCTGGTATCACGCACAGAACTGCCTTTTAAGTGATTGAGTAAAATTCGCTTTTGATCTTCGTTTACAGTCTGTTGATCATCATTAAAAGACAATCCTGCTTCCTGTAACTGGTTCAATAAGCGTTCAACCGGAATACCAACGACTTGAGCTAATTGTTTAACCGTCACATCCGCCATATTTTAATCCCCTTTCAGCAGTTCTTTGTTTACTGCATATATTCTAATACTACTGGCACCAAAATGGTGTATTTATTTTCCAGAAAAAATGTGTTCATTGGAACCAAGGCTCTCTGGCTTTCATAATTAGTGCACCGGCTTGCTCTTCGCTAATGCCTTCTATCTCTAATAATTCATCGACAGATTGTTCTGCTAGCTCTTCCATAGAGGTAATTCCTTTGCTGGCCAATTTATTGGCTAATTCGTCGGACATACCTTCCATAGAGAGTAGTGAATCATCAGGGGAACCAGATAACCCCTTTCCTGAGGTAAGTGCCATAGTTAACAATGTATCATTTGCTCTATTTCTTAACTCTTCGACTATTTCATCATCGAATTCTTCTATTGCCAATAATTCATCTTTAGGTACGTAAGCTATTTCTTCAAGTGAAGAGAACCCATGAGCTACAAGAAGAGCGGCAATTTCTTCATCTATTTCTAATGCTGAAGTAAACAGTTTGATTATTTTACTGGATTCTTCCTGGTTTTTATTTTCGAACTCATCTGCTGTCATCACGTTAAGAGTCCAACCAGTTAACTGGCTGGCCAGCCTGACATTTTGACCATTTCGACCTATAGCCTGAGAAAGTTGTTCCTTCTCAACTGCTAAATCCATAGTATGGCTGTCTTCATCAACAACAATAGATGTAATGTCAGCAGGCGCCATAGCATTGATAACGAGTTGGGCGGGATTATCATCCCACAATATAATGTCAACGCGTTCACCACCTAATTCACTAGAAACAGCCTGTACGCGAGCACCACGCATACCAACACAAGCGCCAATAGGATCTATTCGTCCGTCGTTTGTTTTAACAGCGATTTTAGCTCTATTTCCAGGATCACGAGCAGCGGCTTTAACATCGATAATGTTTTCGCCAATTTCAGGAACTTCAATGCGAAACAACTCTATTAGCATTTCGTTACGTGTGCGACTAACAAACAGTTGAGGACCCCGGGCTTGTGGCGTAATTTCATACAAATAAGCGCGAACACGATCATTGGGTCTAAACATCTCATGGGGTAGCATTTCAGAGCGAGGTAAAAAAGCTTCCGCTTTACCACCCAAATCAATGATAATATTGTCACGAGTTACTTTTTTGACAGTACCGTATACTAACTGTCCGAGCTTACTGCGAAACTGATCAATAACCAGCTCACGTTCCGCTTCTCGAACCTTTTGCATAATGACCTGACGAGCAGTTTGAGCTTCAATGCGGCCAAACTCTATAGATGGGATTAATTCTTCTATACGTGTTCCCAAGGTTGCAGCAGGATTACGTTCTTTAGCTTGTTCCAAGGTTAACTGCTGTTCTGGATTCTCTAATTCATCTTCTTCAACGACATCCCAGTATCTGAATGTTTCATATTCACCTGTTTTTGGATCCAGCTTGATACGAACGCCAATATCCAATCCAAAGATCTTCCGAGTAGCAGACTCTAATGCAGCCTGAATGGCAAGTATAATAACATCCTTACTAACGCCTCTTTCGTTGGATAACGCCTCAGCAACTAATAACAATTCTTTGCTCATTGTTCGCCTCTCTAGACTGTCAAATATGCTTTCACAATATTTGAAAAAAGTATTTCATGATGTTCGTTGTTAATATCAAGTACCACTGCACGTTCTGTTGCACAGACAATAGTTCCTAACAACTTGCGTTTTCCAGTAACCGGTTTAAACGTTTTGACCTGTACTGGTTGTCCTGTGTAGCGCTGGTACTGCTCTGCGTTAAACAGGGGTCGTGGTATACCGGGAGAGGATATTTCCAGACTGTAATTCCCAGGAATTGGATCTTCCACATCAAGTAAAGCGCTAACCTGCTTACTCACTTCCTGACAATCTTCAATACCAATTCCTTCAGGTTTATCGATATAAATTCTTAATAACGAATGTTTTCCTTGAGATAGATATTCGCAACCCCAGAGTTCATATCCCATAGACTCCACGGTAGGTGCCAGCAACTGTACCAATTCATCTTGCATCATAGTATTTACAAACAAAAAAAGGGCGCACACGCCCAAGTCATTACAACAACTTAGATTCGTACAGTACCCTATTAGACATAATAAAAAACCCCATAAATGGGGTTCTAATAAAGTGGTAGCGGGGGCAGGATTTGAACCTACGACCTTCGGGTTATGAGCCCGACGAGCTACCAGGCTGCTCCACCCCGCGTCAACTGAGGCCAATTATACGGACATTTAGGCCTCTTGGCAAGTATTTTCATTAAAGATAATCAATTAATTAATAAACGCATTGATACATGCCGCAATCAGAGCACTTGGGAAGATACCCAAGTACAATAGTGAAAGGCAATTTAATGAAAATACCAACGTGTTACCCTTGCTCACTATAAGTTTTGCTGAATTCAGTGGTTGATCAAAATACATCACTTTAACTATTCGCAAATAATAATAAGCACCTATCACTGTAAATAAAAGACCAACTATTGCGACCCAGGTCAACTGAACATCGACTAAGGCCTTCAAAACAAGCAGCTTTGTAAAAAACCCAACAGTTGGAGGAACTCCAGCCATAGAAAACATTACAACGAGCATCATAAATGCCAACCACGGATTTCGTTTGTTCAAACCTTTTAAATCATCAATATTGTCAATTTCCATACCTTGTCTGGACATCAGGACCAATAAACCAAATGCAGCTGCTGACATCAAGGAATAAACCAGAATGTAGTACAGTGCAGCTGAATATCCAGAAGCATTCGCAGCTAAAACTCCAAATAGTGCATAGCCAATATGAGAAATTGCGGAATAGGCAAACAGTCTTTTTAAACTGGTTTGAATAACAGCGAATAAATTCCCTAGTCCAGCAGAAAGCAGTGACATAACCAAAATAATTTGCTGCCACTGAACAGTAATATCGATTAAACCTATGGTAAGCAATCTGAACGCCATACCTAAGGCAGCAACTTTGGGTGCAGTGCTTATAAACAGAGTAACTGAACTCGGAGCGCCCTGATAAACATCTGGAGCCCACATATGAAATGGAACCGCAGCTAATTTAAATCCAACACCGGCCAGAATAAATACAACTGCAAATGCCATTAACGTATTTTTCTCTTGCCAGTTTGCTGCGACAGCATTGGCAACATCTAACAAATCAAGTTTACCAGTAGCACCATAGACAAGTGATATACCGTAAAGCAGCATACCTGAGGCTATAGCACCCATGACAAAATATTTCATTGCAGCTTCAGAGGCATCACTGTTGGTGCGTCTGATAGCGGTCATGGCATATAGAGGCAAAGACATTAATTCAAGCCCAAGATAAACAGTAAGCATAGAGTGCGCAGATACCAGAATCATCATTCCAAGCGTAGAAAACAGGCCTAGTATATAGTAATCCCCAGAAGGAATTTTACGCTCGTTAATGTAGCCTTTTGAATAGACGAAACTAAGCAATACGGTCATGTAGATGAAGAGTTTCATCAGATTGCCTGCGTCGTCACTAATAAACAAGTTATTAAATATCAGTAACTTGAACTGGCCTAAATAAAGATAACTCACACATGCAGCGAGAATTAAGCCAATACATGCAATGTAAAAGGCTATATCTGAATGTTTGTGACGACCAAATAAATCAGCAAGCAAAGCAAGGCATGCGGTGACCAGCACGATGATTTCAGGAAGTGCTACATGGAGATTTTCAAGTATTGCTATCATATTGTTAACCTTGCATTATTACAATTTTGACTTATCAGCTAATGCCAATGTATGACTTACTGTTTGATGTACATATTCCAGCATAGGCTTTGGATACACACCCATGGCTATAACCATCAAAGCAAGTAAAACATAAGCACTTAGCTCGAAACCTGATATATCTTTTAATTCAGCAATTTTATCATTAGCTACAGCTCCAAAAATTACTCTCTTATACATCCAGAGTGTGTAGGCAGCTCCTATTATGAGCGTTGTTGCAGCCCAGAAGGCAACCCAAAAACCAGCTTTTATACTACCCAGAATAACCATAAACTCACCGACGAATCCTGATGTACCAGGCAATCCCGCATTAGCCATTGCAAACAGCATGAAAAAGGATGCAAACAGTGGCATGGTGTTCACAATGCCGCCAAAATCGGCAAGATTTCTTGTATGCATACGGTCATAAATGTAACCTACACCAGCAAACATGGCGCTTGAAACAAAAGCATGAGAAATCATGACAACGATGGCTCCTTCAAGAACCAAACCAGCACTACTCAGTCCTGAATGATCTGCTATGGCAAAAATAGCAAAACAACCAAGCGTAACAAATCCCATATGGGAAATTGACGAATAGGCAATCAAACGTTTCATGTCTTTTTGAATGATGGCAATTAACCCAATATAAACCACCGCAATTAGAGATAAGGCCACCATTAAGGTTGCATATTTACTGCAAGCGTCAGGGACTATTGGCAAAGAAAAACGGATAAAACCGTATGCGCCCAATTTTAACAATATTGCAGCTAGAATAACTGAACCGCCAGCAGGTGCTTCTGTATGCGCATCTGGTAACCAGGTATGCACTGGAAACATTGGAATTTTTATTGCAAAACCAAGGAAAAATGCAATAAAAATAAGAGTTTGCGCAGTCATTGATAACTTGATTGCATAAAATGTTTCGATCTTGAATGAGCCGGCAATATAGCCCATATAAAGAAAGCTAGCCAACATTAACACTGACCCAAGGAAGGTATAAAGAAAGAACTTAATAGCGGCATACACTCTGTTCTCTGAGCCCCAGATTCCTATTATTAAGTACATTGGAATTAATGTAGCTTCCCAAAAAATGTAAAAGAGGATGGAATCCATTGCCGAAAAAACACCAACCAATAAACCCTGCATAATCAAAAAGGCAGACATATATTGTGATACTCTTTTGGTTACACTATCCCAAGTTGCTAACACAACGATAAGATTGGTAAAAATGCTCAGCACTATAAGGAGAAGGGACAAACCATCAACTCCAAGAGTATAATTTATGCCCAAAGAAGGCATCCAGGCAATATCTTCAACAAATTGCATGCTAATTGATTGAAGATCGAATCCGTTAAGCAGAGGAACGCACAAAACAAGACATAACAGCACGGTAAAAAGTGTTAAATACCGTGCAACATTAGGATTGTTATCGTCGCCAGTAAGCAGAACAAAAACGCCGCCTAATATAGGCAACCAAATTAATAAATTAAGCAAATGATGCATACCTTCACCTTATCTTCACTGTCATTTAGCTAAGAAAACCAGTCATTGATTATTAGAATCATCTGATCAGTTCTTTCTTTAGCAGATTAAAAGCCAGTCATTAAACGATAGAACGAGTTACGAGATTTTAATTACTGTAACAACGTATAAACCATCTTCGCATTAGCCCAGAATTAACCAGCAAAGAAAACCTAATAACCCAAATACCATAACCGTTGCATAGTGGTATAAATAACCGCTTTGTAACGCTCGTCCTTTGGTAGAACACCAGCGAACAAATCGACCACTACCGTTAACCACCAGCCCATCGATTAGCCGCTGATCACCAACAGCGTATAGCGTACGGCCTAGTCCTTTTAATCCTTTAACGAAAAAGAAATCATAAAAGGTATCGAATCCGTATTTATTCATAAGAATTTTGTATATCAATGATAAACGTCTGGAACAATAGGACGGAATAGATGGGAACAGGATATAACAAGCCCATGCAATCAGAGCACCAGCAACAGTAACCCAGAATGATAAGGAGTGGAAGGCATGTAATGCGCTTTCCATGGGGGACTTAACCTCCCGGCCTAATTCCAGCAAAACATCATGCTCAGGCAAAGTAAACAAGGATGCACTGAGTAATGTCGGATTATCGAAAAGCATAGGCATATACAATATGTAACCTAAAATAACCGATGGAATAGCCAGAAGGACTAACGGCAACCAGACAACCCAAGGAGATTCGTGTACATGACTTAAAGTATGCTCGTCCATTCTTGGTTTTCCATGAAAGGTCATAAACAAAGATCTAAACGTGTAAAGAGCAGTAACCATGGCACCCGCAGTGACACAAAAATAAGCATAACTACTACCTGGAATTTGAGATAAACCAGCTGCTTCTATAATCGTATCTTTTGAATAGAACCCTGAAAGAGGAGGAAAAGCACACAAAGCCAAGCTACCGATGACGAAAGTAGCGTAGGTAATTGGCATTTTATTCCACAACCCTCCCATTTTTCTCATGTCCTGCTCATGGTGCATGCCAATAATAACTGAACCAGCTCCAAGGAATAGAAGTGCTTTAAAACAGGCATGAGTCAACAAATGAAACATCCCGGCACTATAAGCGGAAACTCCCATTGCTACCATCATGTATCCCAATTGAGATAAAGTGGAATAAGCTACAACACGTTTAATGTCATTCATCACCAGAGCAAGAATGCCCGTAAACAGTGCTCCTGTTGCACCAATAACGAGTATGACGCTAAGTGCTGTTGTAGATAGCTCCATTAGTGGCGATACCCTTGCTACCATAAACACACCGGCAGTTACCATGGTGGCAGCGTGTATCAGAGCTGAAATTGGTGTTGGGCCTTCCATAGACTCTGGTAACCAGACATGAAGGGGAACCTGTGCTGATTTACCCATAGCACCGACATAAAGTAAAATACAAATAACCGTAACGAGTGACCAGCTGTGCCCACTAAACAGCTGAATGTTCTGGCTCGCAAGGTAGCTAGCACTTTTGAATACCGTTTGATAATCCAAACTTCCGGTATAAGCAAAAACCAGGGCAATACCCAATATAAAGCCAAAATCACCAACTCTGTTAACTAGAAATGCTTTGAGACTCCCCTCAAGTGCGGACTCTTTTTTATACCAAAAACCAATAAGTAGATAAGATACTAAACCTACACCTTCCCACCCAAAAAATAACTGTAAAAAGTTATTAGAGGAGACAAGCATCAGCATCATAAAGGTAAAAAGGGAAATGTAGCTGAAAAAACGTTGGTATCCGTCATCGTCTGCCATATATCCTATGCTGTATATATGAACCAGCAAAGATACAAAGGTCACAATAACCAACATCACAACGCTTAAAGGATCAATTAAAAAACCTATACTAAAATCATAGGGTATTAATAAGCCACCACTAGCCCAACTGTATAGTACGGAATTAGTAGCCGGAAGATGTCCCCCCAAAATGCCCCATGCTATGTACAGTGACAGAACAAGCGATATTGAAACACCCAATATAGTAACACTCTGAGCCCCGACCCTGCCAATTTGATTACGGAAAAAACCGGCAATCAATGAGCCAAACAGCGGAGTTAAAACAATAATTAGACAAAGTTGTTGTATACTCACAATTTTAACCTTTTAAATGATTCATCTTATCTACGTCTATGTTGCCACGATTTCTATAAAGCAACATCACTATGGCCAAACCTATCGCTGCCTCAGCCGCCGCAACTGTCAAAATAAAGAAGACAAATACCTGACCACCAAGCTCATTATAATAATGAGAAAAAGCAACAAAATTAGTATTTACTGCTAATAGCATCAATTCAACGCATACAAGAAGTAAAATGATATTTTTGCGATTCAGCATGATTCCAACAAGGCTTAAACCAAATAAAATCGCACCTAATATCAGATAATCTATAACCGGTATCATAAAGTGTTCCCCAATTTCATTTCTCTGATTTCATACGGACTAATTCAACTCTATCAGTACTTTGAGTCATAATCTGTTGTGTTATATTTTGTCTTTTAGAGCGAAGAACTGGTCTATGCACCAAGGTGATTGCTGATATGATAGCAACTAAAAGCAATACCGCAGCCAATTCAAAAGCCAAAAAGTAATCGGTATACAAGACCAGACCTAATGCTTCTGTATTAGAGACTTGGTTCTGGGTGGTTTGGACATTTGCATCACTGACGAGTTCCGAACCGTCCGGTGTAACTATCTCCTGAACCTGCACGTTGGATTTAAAAGAGTCTGCGGGAACTGCAACCATCAGAATACCAACTAGAAGCGCTACAACTATCAAACCGAAAGGAAGGTATCGCATAAAATGACTTTTCATACTCTCGACATCAATATTCAACATCATGACTACGAATAAAAATAAGGTCATTACTGCACCGACATATACAAGCACTAAAATAAGCGCCAGAAATTCAGCAGTGACTAATATCCAAAGAACGGAACTGGCAAAAAAAGTTAACACCAAAAAAAGCACACAGCGCACCGGGTTATTCTGGCTAATCACCATCAGCGCAGATCCTACTGCTAACGCAGCAAAAACATAAAAAATTACTTGCAGTAATACTTCATTCATATATCACCCCGTTATCGGTACTTATGGTCAGCAGTACGATCTGCTGCAAGCTTTGGTTCCATTAAATCACCCAATGCCAATAACTTGTCTTTGGTCATTATGTTCTGACCACGTTCACTGATATGGTAATGATGCACTGGAGTAACGACTATAGAGTCAACTGGACAGGACTCTTCACACAATCCGCAATTGATGCATTTAAACATATCGATATCATAGCGAGTTGTTCTGCGAGAACCGTCTTCACGTTGCTCTGATTCAATTGTAATTGCCAAAGCAGGACACACCGCTTCACAAAGCTTACATGCAATACAACGTTCTTCGCCATTGGGATATCTACGAAGCGCCAGAAGCCCCCTGAAGCGTGGAGAAATAGGAGTAAATTCCTCCGGAAACTGTATGGTTGTTTTTTTCTTGAAGAAGTATTTACCTGTTAACTTTAAACCTGATAAAAGTTCCCACAGAAGAAAACTGCGTACATAATGTCTTATATATTTATATGCTTTTTTCATCGGCTTCTCTATTAACCATTAAAACCAAGGTTTGACCTGAGCAACAACCATTACGGCTGTAACGATAACCCAAACTATGGTGACCGGGATCAGTACTTTCCATCCTAAACGCATGAGCTGATCGTAACGATATCGAGGAAACGTAGCCCTTATCCATAAATACACAAAAAGGAAGAAACTTATTTTTAGAAGTAGCCAGACAAATCCAGGTACTACATAAAAAATATCATCTAAAAATGAAATACCGTCAAAAGGAGAGAGCCATCCTCCCATAAACAGCAGTGCCATAACAGTTGAAATAAGGATCATGCTGGCGTATTCAGAAAGAAAGAACAACGCAAAGCCAATCCCTGAGTATTCTACATGAAAGCCAGCTACAATTTCCGATTCACCCTCAGCCAAGTCAAAAGGCGCTCTGTTTGTTTCGGCAATACCTGCTATCCAAAAAACCATAAATAACGGTAAGAGAGGAACGAACCACCAGTGCAAAATTCCTCCTTTTTGCGAAAGAACGATATCGGTGACGTTCATACTTCCTGCAGCCAACAAAACGCCTACAAAGGCAAATCCCATGGCAATTTCATATGATACAGTTTGTGCAGTACTTCTTAGCGCTCCAAACATGGCGTATTTGGAGTTAGAGGCCCATCCGGCAATAAGAACACCGTATACGCCCAATGAGCTCATAGCAAAGAGATAAAGAACTCCTGCATTAATGTTGGCCATGACCATACCTTCATCAAAAGGAATTACAGCCCAACCAGCAAGAGAAGGAGCCAACGCAAAAAGTGGCGCAATAACAAACAAGTACTTATTAGATTTAGTCGGAACGATGATTTCTTTAGTAATCAACTTAATCAGGTCAGCAAAGGGCTGGAGTAACCCTTTAAGGCCCACTCTGTTTGGACCAATACGTACTTGAATATACCCAATAACTTTTCGCTCTGCGTAAGTCAGATAAGCCACACATAAAAGTAATGGTACGACAATTACCAGTATTTTAATGATAATCCAAATCAGTATGCTAATATTCTGAAGCATTTTATTACCTATCTAGCGCTTAATAGTTATTGCAGCAAAGGAATGGCCTAAATCAACCGTCTCAGGCATTGCGTTTGCTACCCATACCACGTCTGCCGCAATGCGCTCATCACGTTTGAGCGGCAATGTTATCTCAATATCACCTTGAGAAACAGTAGCAATATCGTCTAATTTTAATCTATCTGCTGTTACTGGGTTAATCCTTATACAAGCTGCGTCAGAAGCCGCACATAGTTGCAGTTCTTTAACATTACGCACAATTGCATCTATTCTGTAGAGAGGCCATTCGCCAACTCGAACAAGCGACTGATTTATAACTGGAAGAGACTCCGGATAATATGGAGTATACTGATGCTCCATGGTCATTGCGGCATTCTCTTTAACCTCTGATAAGACCTCTTCTGTGGAAGTATATTCAAAATTCTTACAATGCAATAAATTCCCAAGTACGCGAATGACTTTCCATGCGGGTCTTGATTCATCATAAGGCATTAAAGCACCTTTAACAGTTTGCCATGTGTTGTCTACGTTAATGTAAGTTCCTGATGTCTCAGCATAAGGAGCTACCGGTAGTATCACATCGGCATAGTCCAGCATTGACTCATGTTGGTATGCTGATAACATCACCACAAATTCTGCTGCAAGCATGGATTGCCTTGCACCATATGGATTAGCAAAATCAAAACCAGGCTCTACCCCCATTAAAAAATAACCTTTCAATTTAGCATTTAGTGCTTCTTGAACGTTCAAACCAGGCTCTGCGACGGGTTTACCTGCGACTGTTCTATGCGGCAGCATTCCTGCGATACATGCACCAGCAGTGTTTGCACCAGAGGTTAACCTTAAGACTCTAGCTCCACTTAATTGAGCAATAACGAAGAGCAGAGTACGGATTATTGATGCGTCGGGGTGATTTTCACAGATTGCACCAGTAACGATACAGGTTTTCTCTTGTCTTAACGACTGCGCCACCTTGCATGAGAATTCATCTGCCTGCAAACCTATCAACAATTTTTGTACTTCAGCAGGCAAAACTTTAGTGTCTTCTGCAAGCGCTAGAGCCAACCTTGCCAATTGCATAGGCATCTCTAGTGGCGAAATGACTTCACTTTGTTCTAAGTCAAAATGATAATCGAAAGCGACAGGATTGAGCGCATGAATTTTGGCGCCATTTCTAAATGCTTTTCTAATTCTGGTCCCAGCCAGTGGAACTTCTCTGTGGACATTACAACCAACCAGCAAAATTGACTGCTGGTGTTCCAGGTCAGCATAGGGCAAAGAACTTGTCGGTGTCGTAGCCTGGTTTTCCTGATCACGAAAATCAATTTGATGAAGTCGATAATCGATATTTTGTACCCCTACTTCACGCATCAATTTCTGTAGTAAAAACAGTTCTTCCAATGTAGATGAACTGGATGCGAAAGCTGCCATTTGCTCTGCGCCGTAGTTTTTAATAATACGACTTATGCCTTCTGCGGTGAACTTTAAAGCGGTCTCCCAATCAACCTCTTCCCATAAACCGTTGCGCTTTATTTTTGGTTTTCCTGCACGAAGTGTACTTTTTAAACCGAGATAGCTGAATCTGTCCCGATCAGATAACCATGTTTCGTTGATTGATTCATTCTCTTTGGGAACTGCGCGCATCAGGGTATTATTTCGGGTATGCAGGTAGACATTCGAGCCCAGACAATCATGTGGGGCAATGCTATCATGCTGTGTTAATTCCCAAGCACGTGCACTGAATCTGTAGGGTTTAGATGTTAATGCACCAACTGGACACAAGTCTATTATATTTCCCGATACTTCTGAGGTCATACTGTGTTTTACATAAGTACCGATTTGCATGTGTTCGCCACGACCGGTAGCTCCAAGCTCTCTTACTCCAGCAATTTCATCACCAAAGCGCACACAACGAGTACAATGAATACAACGTGTCATTTCCGTTGATATTAATGTCCCCAAATCATCATCTTCAACTGATCTTTTCGTTTCAGCATACTCCGAGTGATCATCGCCAAAACCCATTGAGATATCTTGTAATTCACATTCACCGCCCTGGTCGCATATAGGACAATCGAGTGGATGATTAATTAACAAGAACTCCATAACTACTTTTTGAGAATGTAGGGCTTGTTCTGATTTAGTGAATACTTTCATCCCGTTGGTAATTGGAGTAGCACAGGCAGGAACGGGCTTTCTGCCATTTTCAACCTCAACCAAACACATACGGCAGTTAGCCGCGACTGACAGTTTTTTATGGTAGCAAAAACGGGGAATATATATGCCCGCCTCATCTGCTACTTCAATGATCATTTTACCGTTTTCGACTTCAAATGTTTTACCGTCAATTTCAATAGTAGCCATGGTCTAACCTTCTCAATTATGCTGCAACGATCGAGCGTTTGTGCTTAATGAAATACTCAAATTCGTTATAAAAATGTTTAATAAAACTTTGTACCGGCCAGGCAGCTGCCTCACCTAAAGCGCAAATAGTTCTTCCTTCAATATTATTTGCCACATTGACCAGTTGTTCTATATCTCCAGGCTCTCCATGTCCATGTCGGATACGATGCAACAATCTAACCAACCAGCCTGTACCTTCGCGACAAGGCGTGCATTGGCCACATGATTCTTCCATATAAAACTCGGAAATACGGTATAAAGCATCAACCATACAGGTCGTTTCATCCATAATAATTACTGCGCCAGAACCAAGTCCTGATCCTGCTTTTTGAATGCTGTCGTAATCCATGTCCAGCCCGAGCATCACATCGCCAGGCAGTACAGGCATGGACGTTCCTCCGGGGATGACCGCTTTGATTTTACGATTCTGCAGTACACCACCGGCCAACTCGAGCAAGGTTTTAAAAGGCGTACCCAAGGGGATCTCGTAGTTACCTGGTTTATTTATATGGCCGCTTACGCTAAAACATTTAGTTCCGCCATTATTTGGTTTGCCCAACTTGAGGAACCACTCACCTCCTTTCTCCATGATTACAGGAACAGAAGCAAATGTTTCGGTATTATTAATCGTAGTGGGTTTACCGTATAAACCATAATTTGCCGGGAATGGCGGTTTAAAACGGGGTTGTCCTTTTTTACCTTCCAAAGAATTTAACAGCGCCGTTTCTTCACCGCATATATAGGCACCAAAACCTAAATGATTGTATAAATCGAAATCTACGCCACTTCCAAGAATATTTTTGCCGAGCAATCCTGCCGCATAGGCTTCTTTGATAGCCTGCTCTGTTCGTTCAAAGGGTAGCCAGAATTCTCCCCTTATGTAATTATATCCAACTGTTGCTCCCATCACGTAACCAGCAATAGCCATGCCTTCGATGAGTTGATGGGGATTAAGGCTCAAAATTTCTCTGTCTTTACAGGTACCAGGCTCACCTTCATCTGAATTACATACGACGTATTTTTGCACTGGAGCATTACGATTCATAAAACTCCATTTCAGTCCAGTAGGGAATCCAGCACCACCCCGACCACGTAAAGCGGATGTTTTAAGTTCGTCTATTATATGTTGGGGGGAAGTCTGTTCTTGCAGAATTTTACGCCACGCACTGTAGCCGCCAATACTTTCATAACTAGATAAAGTCCATGGCTCTGGTAAATGAACTGTACGATAACAAACCTGATTTAATTCAACCATGTTAAGCACCTCTATCTTCTATTGGTATTGTTCCAATACTGCGTCTATCGAATCGGCAGTCAGATTTTCATGATAATCTTTGTCTACTTGCATCATCGGTGCATTAACACAAGCACCCAAACACTCCACTGATCTCAGGGTAAAACGCCCGTCTTCAGTTGTTCCGCCGAGTGTGACACCCAATTTTTGCTCTAAATGTTTGACTACATCTGAAGAACCGCGCAGTAAACAGGATATGTTTGTACATACGTTAACTAAATGCTTACCTAACGGCTTATGTTCGTACATGGTATAAAAACTGGCGACTTCGTATACAGCAATAGGAGCCATGTCAAGATACTCAGCTACTGCATCCATCAATTCCGAAGTTAAATATCCATGTTCTTCTTGAACGATACGTAAAGCACTCATCACTGCTGATTGTTTCTGATCAGTAGGATATTTTGCAATCCACTCATCAATTTCGAGCATTCGTTGTGCTGGCATAAACTGGTGTAATATTTTTTCTGAAGTATCAGACATATGTAAACCTTTATCTTGTTTATTTTCTACTGCTAATTCTTGGTTATAGCCAACCAGACTAGCGGTCTATCTCACCGAATACAATATCCTGACTGGCTAGTACTGCAACACCATCAGCGAGCATATGACCTCTTACCATTTCATCAAAACTGGATAAATGAGCAAAACCTGGCGCACGAATTTTCATGCGATATGGCTTATTTGCACCATCTGATATCATGTAAATGCCGAACTCACCTTTAGGAGCCTCAACAGCGGAATATACCTCGCCACGTGGCAAACAAAAACCTTCGGTATACAATTTAAAATGATGAATTAGAGCTTCCATATCGTGTTTCATTTCGACACGTCGTGGAGGTGTAATTTTATGATCTTCCAGTTTGATCGGTCCAGGGTTCTTTCTTAGCCATTCAATACACTGTCTGATTATCTTGTTTGACTGCCTTAATTCCTCGATACGGACCAAATAGCGGTCATAACAATCGCCTTTCTTACCAACGGGAATATCAAACTCTACTTTATCATAGGCTGCATAACTTTGTTTTTTACGCAAATCCCATGCAACGCCCGATCCTCTGAGCATAGGGCCGGTAAAACCCCATTGCAAAGCATCTTCAGGTGAAACAACACCGATATCTACAGTACGCTGTTTCCAAATACGATTATCTGTTAGCAAAGTCTCGTATTCATCGACGCACTTGGGGAAACGTTCGGTAAATGCCCAAAGAAAATCAAGAAGACTTCCTTCTCTATTTTCATTCATTTTTTCAACTTCACGCTCATTATGCCAGCGGGAGGGCTTATACTTGGGCATAGATTCTGGTAAATCTCTGGCTACACCGCCTGGCCGGTAATAGGTAGCATGCATGCGCGCACCTGATACCGCTTCATAACAATCGAACAGATCTTCTCTCTCTCTGAAACAATACAAAAATACGGTCATTGCACCTAAATCTATCGCAACAGCACCCACCCAAAGCAAATGATTCAGTATACGAGTGACTTCATCAAACATAGTTCGAATGTATTGAGCACGAATAGGCGCCTCTATGCCTAATAATTTTTCTATGGAGCGAACATAAGCATGCTCGTTACACATCATGGAAACGTAATCCAATCTGTCCATATAACCTATATTTTGGAGATAGGGTTTCGTTTCAGCGAGCTTTTCTGTTGCTCTGTGCAGCAAACCGATATGAGGATCTGCTCGGACTATTGTTTCACCTTCCAGCTCAAGAACGAGACGTAATACACCATGGGCTGCGGGGTGTTGGGGGCCAAAATTTAAAGTATAGTTCTTTAATTCGATCATTTGCCTTCAGCCTCTTTACCAGTGTAGCGATTATCATTACGAATAACTTTAGGTACCCCAATTCTAGGTACAATATCAACAGGGGCATAGATTACTTTTTGAAGTTTGGCGTCATAGCGCATTTCAACGTGTCCGCTCAGTGGGAAATCTTTACGGAACGGATGCCCAACAAATCCATAATCTGTCAATATTCGTCGTAAATCAGGATGCCCGTTAAAAAGAATGCCATATAAATCGTAAGCTTCGCGCTCAAACCAGTTAGCACCTTTCCACAAATGATGAATGGAAGGAACCATTAGACGTGCTTCATCAACGAATAACCGTACCCGTAAACGGTGATTTTTTTTAGTTGAAAGTAAATGATATACAACAGCAAACCTTGGTTTATCAAGTGCGTAGGCTCTGGCCTCCTGACGTTCTACACCACGGCAGAAGCCATTTTCTGTAGCTGAGTCAGTCTCCCAGTCGTACTCACCATAGAGCAAATAATCAACACCACAAATATCGATGAGCTGGTCAAAGCAAAAAACTTCTCTGTCTCGTAGCTCAAGCATTAAGGGTAACAAATTGTGCTCATTACACTCTATGGTCACTTCGTTATAAGCAACAGTTATATCACTAATATGGCTTGTTAATTCAGCATTGAGCTGTTCAACCAAAAAATCGTTTTTAGTCATCTAATCCGCACCTTTGATGATCTTAAGCTTCTATAATTTGTTTTCTTCTGATTTTATTCTGTAACTGAATGATACCGTAGAGAAGTGCTTCGGCTGTTGGAGGACATCCAGGCACATAAACATCTACAGGCACGATACGATCACATCCGCGAACTACTGAGTAGGAGTAATGATAATAACCGCCGCCATTGGCACATGACCCCATGGAAATTACCCAACGTGGTTCTGGCATCTGGTCGTAGACTTTACGTAAAGCCGGTGCCATTTTATTACATAAGGTACCTGCAACTATCATTACATCTGATTGTCGAGGACTTGGTCTGAATATGATTCCAAATCGGTCAAGATCATAACGAGCTGCACCCACGTGCATCATCTCAACCGCACAACACGCCAAACCAAAGGTCATAGGCCACATGGACCCACTGCGTGCCCACCCGACAAGTTTATCGACCGAAGTCGTGATAAAGCCATTTTTTTGCAATTCTGCAACCGCCATAGCTAGCCTCTAAGCAGTTAAATATTAATAAAAAACCCAATAACTCTCTAGTCTGAAACGAGAGCAGGTTACTCCCACTCTAAAGCACCTCGTTTCCACTCGTAAATAAACCCTATAACTAACAATCCCAAAAAGAACATCATACCAAAAAAGCCAAACCACCCAATTTTACGTAGTGCTAAAGCCCAAGGAAAAAAGAATGCAGTTTCAAGATCGAAAATAATGAATAATATCGCAACAAGATAAAAACGCACATCAAAAGGTATATGCGAACTTTCAAATGCGCCAAATCCACACTCATAAGGTGAATTCTTAGCTTCGTCAGGGCTTCTCTTTGAAAATAAAGAACCAGCACCTATCATCGCTAGACCCAACAGTAAGCCAACGATAATAAAAACGAGAATGGGTAAATATTGAGATAGCATCAGTTCACCTTGCTCGGATTAAAAAATGGTGCCGAAGGCCGGACTCGAACCGGCACGGCTTACGCCACCGCCCCCTCAAGACGGCGTGTCTACCAATTCCACCACTTCGGCATGTTTCTTTAAAATTACTCTAATCATTTTGGTTCCAAAGCATACTGGTTACATCAGCAAGACAACCTATTTAAACAGGCTAATCTGTAACTCAAGTCCCTTATGCTATCAGCAGGAACAACACAACATCAAAGTAAATTAACTGTCTTATTTTTTTACTTCTGTACTGCTATCAACCGGAACTGGCACTGAGCTTAATGGTGCATTAGTTTGTTGAGGGATAGCTTGCTGCTCTGCTTTTTGATACTGAGTAGATACCAAATAGGAGAGCGTTAAACTGGTAACAAAAAACGCCATTGCCAAACCACCGGTTAATTTAAATAAAAAGCCCCCGGTTCCCTGACTTCCAAATAATGTATTTGATGCGCCAGAGCCAAATGCTGCGCCTATATCTGCGCCTTTACCATGTTGTATCAGCACTAAGCCGATTAAGGCTACAGCAACTACTACATGAATCATTAAAATCAATTGATACATTTCACAATTTCCACAAACTGTTTAGCACTCAACGATGCGCCTCCAACCAAACCGCCATCTATATCTGGCATGGCAAACAATGCTTTTGCATTGCTTTCGTTTACACTGCCTCCGTAGAGAAGTGTTAAACGCTGAGCATCACTATTATTAACCTCGGCAACCAGCCCTCTGATGAACTGATGCACAACCTGCGCCTGCTCAGGTGTTGCCGTGTTACCGGTACCTATTGCCCAGACAGGTTCGTAAGCAATAACACAATCGGCAAAGCAATTTTTGTTGTTTTCACACACTGCCTGTATTTGTTTGGTTATTACTTGCTCGGTTTGCCCTTTTTCACGCTCAATAAGCGTTTCACCTACGCAAAGAACAGGTATCATACCATGTTCTTTCACGTGGTGGAATTTTTGTGCGATAAAATTTTCATCTTCATGAAAATAGTTTCTACGCTCAGAATGCCCTACTAAAACATAGCGGCAGTCAAAATCTTTAAGCATGGGTGCTGAAAGCTCGCCAGTGTAGGCGCCTGAATCCTTGGGGTACACATTTTGCGCACCTACTTCTATAGGAGAATCGCTTAATAATTCATTGACTAAAGGGAGATATATCGCAGGCGGCATGATTACAGTCTTGGTTTTTATTGCGGCAGTAATCACTTCCGCTAACTGGCGTGTTAATTGAATGACTTGCTCAAGGCTACCATTCATTTTCCAATTACCTGCAACCATTTTATGTCTCATAGCGCCCCCTTTTATTTCAGGATGAGACTATACCCAAACTTGACTCAGATGTGTAGCACTATTACTGTTTTTTCAACAATATTAACTGCATATTATAGCATAAAATCTAAGTTTAATACTTGCTTAGTATGGTTATTTCGCTAGAATCCTAATGATTGTACAAGGAGGGTATACCGATGAATGAGAGCATATTGCAATTAGTAAAAGACATTCTTGTCTTAACTCCCCCCATTAATCCACATTTATTACAACAAATATTCAAGAACTATTCATTGACTGATACTGATTTATCCTCTGATTTTAAAGAGCTTTATAGTTTGTTGACTCGATTACAAAAGTTTTCCTTCGACTATTGCAACTACAGCAAGCAATTAACTGACCTTGAGTCCATGATAACGTCCAATGCCATTTTATCGGAGCAAATCAAAACAAATCATAATCACATTATTGAATTACAAACAAAAAATAAATGCCTAAAAAATGAATTGCTTTCCTTATATCAAAAGCTGGAACATTCAGCCAATCGCTTGACGCTAGCCTTGGATTGCGCCCCCAATATCGGGCATAATAAATCTTTTGCGGATATCAATGCGATGATCTCGGCTATGTCCGCAAAGCTCAAGGATATGACTGCCGAAATCGACATCCGTCTTGCTAAAGCTTCCCTGGTCATCAATAACGATAAATTAGCAACAATACGTACTGACCTAAACAATTTAGACAGTGCAATCGAGCATGACCAACCACTGCAAGAATTAGAAGAGCGTTTTTATAAGCTAAGCACTCAGCAAGAGTTTTTTCAGAATATGGAGAAAACAGCTCTTTTATTACAAAAAAAATTTTCTGAGTTTTTATCCAATGAACACCTGCCAATTCGCATAGAGGAATTAAAAGCCGAGAGAAATGAACTGGAACAAGCCCTACGACTCATTGATGAGCAACTCGCTGAAAACAATCTTCCTGATGAGATGAAAAATCAATTAAAACAGGATTTTGTTTCCTGTTCAGATAAAACCGCCTTGATTAACTCCTACCGTAATAAACTGGACACATTCCTGACATTATTTGATCCAAGACCCTGGATTAAATGGGGTATGAGCTTTATCACCCAAGAAAATAGTACTACAAAACACCAGGAACAACAGCGTATCATTTCTTTATCAATTGATTTTTTCGAATTATTAACTAAAAAAAGCGAACTTGAAAACACACAACGAAAAATAGAAACGAGTATTGCGGCCTTAAGTAGTGAACAAAATAAATCTCAAAATAATTCATTATCTTCTCATCTTGCCAGGAATAACCTGGAGAACGGTCATCCAGATCGTGCTCAACTGGTTTCTGACGCATTACAGCTGTTATCGCAAATAGCTTCCGCAGACTATACGGCTACTCTTGAGCTCAATGAACACTCATCGGACATCCATATTCTCGAAACGCTCATCCTGAATATACCCACCATATCCCATGCTCTTGAAAAAACATCAGTTACCCTAACTAAACTTGGTGCATTAATCTCCGTAGAAAATGAGATTTATCGGCTAAGAGATGAATTTAACCTAAGTTATGACAAAGACTCTCTTTTACCTGATCTTCAAGACGCCATCAAAGAACAAGCCGCTTTTGCTGAATATGAAGCACTAAAAACGCAATACCAGGAACTGTTACTTTTATGCGAGACCTATCTTGGTACTGCCAATATTTACCATCAACAAACCCAACAACTAATGAAACTCGTTGAATCGCAAAATAATCTAAAACTACAGATATCCAATCCACCCAAACAGCGAAAAATCGACTCTATTGCAGAATATTTGGTCACACTAACCGATGCAATGTCTGTTAAACTGCAGCAGTTAGCTGAGTTATCTCCATCCTTTTTCCCACCGGCAAATACTGACGAAGCAGAAGCAGTACCTGCCTGCGAACCACAATTACCCCAACACGCATCAGCAGAATTTTTAGTACAAGATGTTGATGGCACAATTCACACCAATCATGATTCACTAATGAATTGTGTACAGTCCAGAGTATATGAGGGGGCATCTTCTGAGCTCAACCACTCACAAGCCACGTCGCCAAATCAGGAAGTTAATGATTTGTATGGTTCATCTGCAAATGATGAAATTGATTCCAGGCACGATTCTGGATCGTCTTGTTTTTATTCTGATGAGGATGAAACAAATTCTGATTCCTTTACCAGTTCGTCTTACTCGTCAACTGAATCAGACGATGAAGAGTCTCAATCTCTATCCAGTCATTCACCAACTTCTTCACCACCAAATCCATTAACGGATTATCAGGAAGCATCTGCTGATGAATACTACAGTAATTTTTTTGCCACAAACGATGAATCAACTGAAGAAGCAGTAGACCCTGATGGCTCTCCTTATTTATCAATAAAATTGACCCGTGATTCACCACCAATTATTCTGGCAATAAATCAAGACCAGCACGATGTTATTCATTCCTCACCAAGCCCAATACCATCGGCCAATTCAATCTCTTCGGCATCCAGTAATTTTCCCGATGAAGCAAGAACCTCATCAGAAGATCATACGGATACATCGCAGGCGAGGAATGACAACTCTGCATCACCTAAAAATGAATTAGGCGTTGACATTGATGAAGGATTTACTCCCTTGGATTTTAATATCTTATTTATCGCCAAGTGCCACAAAGAGATTAAATATTATTTGCAGACGCACCCTGAACACATGCAAAAATGGTACGATGCTGTTTACCTACAAGTAAAAAAATTGTTCTGTGACGAGTTATACAGTTACAAGGCGGCTCATATTGTCCGTGACATTTTGTTTGAACTTGAACATCAACATTCTTTGGATGTTCTTGATGCATACATACGTCTATGCCCTGATCCTGAGCAAGATATCCGGCCTTTACTCGCTTTAAAGCCTTCTTTATTGATAAGAGATGATTCATATTTTGATGAAACTGACATATTGTATGATAGTCCTGAACAATTAAAACGACTTTATCAGCACTATGATGTATTAAATAAAAAACATCCCGTTGAAGCCGAACTGTTTTTACAGGCAATTCGCTCCGTGCATATTATGTTGCTTTATTCCAAACAAACAGATCAAAAGCTAAGCGCTCAACAAATTCCGTTATTCACCGCCGATCCACGTTATGAACCGTTAAAGCGTCACAGAGGTTTTTTTCGTCTGTGGGAACTACTTGAGGATTTATACAATTTAATTTGGGGGAAAATACACAACCTGCCTGAATATAAATACTGCAATCAGCCTTGTTTTTTTAAGACTAAATCACATCAGCTCATAGAGGAAGCAGATGAGTTACTTCAGAATCTGCTACCTCTAAATACCCCTTAAACAGGGGTTTTGGTACTGTTGATTTCACCATCAATCAGGCTGATGTCATCACATAGCTTTTGTGCATATTGCTTCACAACAGACTCATCAATCCCCTCAATCATGACCCTGAGCAGAGGTTCCGTGCCTGATGGTCTCAGCAAAACACGACCTTCGCCTTTAAGTCTGGCTTCCATAGTTTGCACGGCTTTAATGACCTGGGGATGAGATGCCAATAAAGCGGCGTGATCTGTTTTTAAATTCAGCAATGATTGCGGTAATAATGTAACGCCTTGCGTTAATTGCTCAAGCGATTTATCCTGCCTCATCATAATTGATAAAACTTGAAGTGCAGCAACTATGCCATCACCTGTTGTAGTCTTATCCAGACACACAATATGTCCTGAAGTTTCCCCACCAATTTTCCATTCATTATCACGTAATGCTTCCAATACATACCTATCACCAACTTTGGTACGAATAAAAGGAATGTTAAGAGCTGATAAGGCTAATTCTAAACCGTAATTGCTCATTAACGTACCTACAACCCCGCCATGCAACAAACCTCTTTGTTGGCGATCTTTAGCAATGATATAAAGAATTTGGTCGCCATTAACCAGATTACCTTTGGCATCAACCAAAATGAGCCTGTCGCCATCACCATCAAGCGCAATACCAATATCTGATCCGGAACTCAGCACCTTTTTTTGTAATAATTCAGGAGAGGTGGAACCACAACCCTCGTTAATATTGAAGCCATCGGGCTTATCACCAATAGAGATAACAGAAGCTCCCAATTCAGCAAACACATTAGGTGCAATGTGATAGGTAGCTCCATTGGCACAATCGACAACTATTTTCAAACCAGATAACCGTGACATGGACGGAATGGTTGATTTACAAAACTCTATATATCGACCCGTCGCATCATTAATTCGAGTTGCTTTACCTAAATCAACAGAGGGGACTGTTTGCAACTGCTTATCCAGTTCTGCTTCGATTAATAGCTCCACACTGTCTGGAAGTTTACCGCCATCGGCAGAAAAAAACTTAATGCCATTATCTTCAAATAAGTTGTGTGAGGCGCTTATCACAATTCCCGCATTTGCTCTGAGGGTCTGCGTCAGATAGGCAATTGCAGGGGTTGGCATAGGGCCTAATAATGCTACATCAACACCAGCAGCAGATAATCCAGCCTCCAGAGCCGATTCCAGCATGTAGCCGGATACACGAGTATCTTTACCAATAACCACTTTTTTTCTATCGCCGTTACCGAGCACACGACCAACAGCCCAACCCAATTTTAATACAAATTCGGGATTAATACTTGACAACCCCACATGTCCTCTTATGCCATCAGTACCAAAATATTTACGCTGATTCATCCTACCTACCTTTTAAAAATTCATCCAAATCAGGGTGTTTCTACAATTCGCTATTCCCTGACCTAAAGTAATATCACTATTGTGGAATAGTGAATTTTGAACTGTTCGCACACCTTGTTCAATACCATGCATTTAACCAGCCTGGCACACTGCATCTATCATGAGTAATGCCTGTTGTGTTTCATCTACATCATGTACTCTTAACATACTCACACCCTTCAATGCGGCATAAACTGCAAGAGCGATGCTGCCGACTACTCGTTGATGTACTTTTTTGTCCAGAATTGCTCCAATAGTACTTTTTCGAGATACGCCAAGAAGTATCGGTCTATATAAATGAGTTAATTCATCAATTTTGTTCATCAGACTAAGATTATTATCAACTCGTTTTCCAAATCCAAAACCCGGATCAATGATCAGTTTTTGTTTATCAATACCTGCGTTTTCACAAGCAATCATTCGTTCTGAAAAAAAACGCTTTAATGCAACCATAACTCCGTCAGGATAAGCAGGATTATTTTGCATATTCTGAGGATCACCTTGCATATGCATCAAGCAAACAGGCACATTCAACTGAGCTGCCATAGCAAGCGCCCCATCCTTCCTTAGAGCATACACATCATTAATGATATTCGCACCGGCACATACGGCATGTTTCATTACTTGAGGTTTGTAGGTGTCAATGGATATACAAATATCAGAATTTTTTCTGATCTGTTCGATTAGAGGAATTACTCTTGCCAATTCTTCATCAAGAGATACCTCACATGCTCCGGGTTTTGTTGACTCACCGCCTATATCGATAATATCGGCACCTTGAGCAATTAAATTAAAAGCCTGATCATAAGCCTTAGCGTGGGACAGATAACATCCACCATCGGAAAAGGAGTCTGAGGTAACATTCAGTATTCCCATTATTAATGGTTTTTGAAAACCAGAATTTGATTCAAGCTGGCTTTTTTGCTCAAGCCAGCTTATAAAGTCTTCTGAAGTCACCTAAGTACCTCTGGTAACAGCGTCAAATGAACAAATCAATGCTCTTCAGCTGGTTTTTCTATGGCCTCACCATTCACTGATTTCGCAGGTGTCTCATTGATTGATTCTGGTTTGTCTAATGGCTTGGAAGCACCCCAACCAGCTGGTGGAGTAGGTTCTTTTCCAGACATAATTTCTTTAATCTGATCTGCATCAATCGTTTCGTATTTAATTAAACTCTCAGCCATTAAATGCAAACTATCCATATTGGCAACAAGGATTTCTTTTGCTCTTTGATAATTTCTATCAATAATAGCCCTGACCTCATCGTCTATTTGTTGTGCGGTGCGATCGGACATTTCTTTATGTTTGTTCATGGATCGCCCTAAAAATACTTCTTCCTGTTCTTCGCCAAAAGTAAGTGGACCCAGTTGCGACAAACCCCAAGTTGTTACCATTTTACGGGCTATTTCGGTAGAGCGCATGATATCGTTTGAAGCTCCGGTAGTGACGCTTTCTACACCAAAAATTAACTCTTCAGCGATTCTTCCGCCAAACAAACTGGATAACTGACTTTCAAGGCGGCGTTTACTGTGGCTGTATCGGTCTTGCTCAGGCAAAAACATGGTCACACCTAAAGCTCTGCCTCGGGGGATAATAGAAACCTTGTAAACTGGATCATGTTCAGGGACGGATAACCCAACTATAGCATGACCTGCCTCGTGATAAGCTGTGAGTTTTTTCTCATTATCATCCATTACCATAGAGCGGCGTTCTGTACCCATCATAATTTTGTCTTTAGCTTTTTCAAGCTCTATCATTCCAACTTTACGCTTATTTGCACGAGCTGAAAAAAGAGCGGCTTCATTGACCAAGTTGGATAAGTCAGCTCCTGAGAACCCGGGAGTACCTCTGGCAATATCCATCACCTCGACACCACTATCTACAGGTACTTTTTGCAAATGAACCCTTAGTATCTGCTCACGTCCTCGAATATCAGGTAAAGGAACAACGACCTGACGGTCAAAGCGGCCTGGGCGTAACAGAGCAGGATCCAGGACATCGGGACGGTTGGTCGCTGCCACGACAATAACACCTTCGCTTCCTTCAAAACCATCCATTTCAACAAGGAGTTGGTTAAGCGTTTGTTCACGTTCATCATGCCCGCCGCCGAGGCCTGCCCCTCTGTGGCGACCTACCGCATCAATTTCGTCTATGAAAATGATGCATGGAGCATGTTTTTTGGCTTGTTCAAACATATCACGAACCCGTGATGCACCTACCCCTACGAACATCTCCACAAAATCAGAACCGGATATAGTGAAGAAAGGAACTTTTGCTTCTCCTGCTACTGCTCTGGCAAGCAAGGTTTTACCCGTGCCAGGCGAACCCACCAAAAGAACTCCGCGGGGAATTCGGCCACCCAAGCTTTGAAATTTGGTAGGGTCACGGAGAAAATCAACGAGTTCTTTGACTTCTTCCTTGGCCTCATCAACACCGGCTACGTCGGCAAAAGTAACCTTGACCTGATCTTCACCCAGTAACCTGGCTCGGGATCTGCCAAAAGACATTGCGCCTCGACCACCACCACCTTGCATTTGACGCATGAAAAATATCCACACGCCTATCAAAAGCAACATAGGGAACCAGTTTATGAACAGATGAAGAAGAAAGCTTTCTTGTTGCTTTTCTTGGCCACTAACATCTACTTTACTTTTTAGCAGTTCGCCCAAAAGCGCATTATCCTGCATAGGCATGTAAGTAACAAAACGTTTGTTATTTTTTGTCATTCCTTTGATAATTTTGCTGTCTTCAATAGTAACTGAGTTCACCATGCCTTGATCGACTTCTTTCAAAAACTGGCTGTAAGAAACCTTCTCCGCAACAGCGTTTCTCGGACCAAAATTACTGAAAACAGAAACCAGCACAATTGCTATTATCAGCCATAAAAATAAATTCTTAACCATGTCGTTCAAAGTATTAACCTCGTTAGTTACTTACAGCTTTGTTATGAGAACGATAATACATCTCTTGTAAAAGAAGATGCCAGTGTTGGCACACCTTTAACGATATCGAGAGATATATATAAAGCTACTATAAATTATAGCCCTTTGCCAGCAAATAGGTTTCTTTTGAACGAGATCTTGAAGCTAATGGCTTACGAATAACCACTCGCTCAAAAGATGCTCGTGCTTGTTTCACTAATTCATCAAAACCTGAGCCATGAAAAATTTTAACCAGCATAGAGCCTCCCGGTTTTAGCATCTTGTCTGCAAAATCAAACGCCAACTCTACCAGATACATGGCTCTCGGGATATCTATCGCCGTATTTCCACTCATATTTGGAGCCATATCGGATAATACCAAGTCTACACTGCGTTCTGGAATTAAATCGATTAGCTCTTGCAAAACGCTATCTTCCCTAAAATCACCTTGAATAAAATGAACATCAGGCAATGCGTCCATAGACAAAATATCCAAAGCAACAATGTGACCTTTGCCGTTTAGGCGCTCAGAGACATATTGCGTCCAGCCGCCTGGAGCCGCACCCAAATCAACGACTGTCATGCCTGGCTTGAGAAGCTGCTCTTTTTCATCCACTTCTTTGAGTTTATACACAGCACGACTTCTGTAGCCTTCTGTCTGTGCTTTTTTAACATAAACGTCATCAAAATGCTCTTGTAACCACCGCTTACTGCTTTTTGTACGGCTCATAACCTTAAAGTCTTTTAGCAAATTGCCCTATGATACTGAATTCTACTACCTTTTCCCAGCAAAACGTGCAATAATTTGCCATTTTATCTATCGGGAACATCATAGTGGATACTTCGTTCAAACAATCGCTTAAAGCAAGAGCACATCATTTAAAACCAGTAATACTGTTAGGAGCTAAAGGATTAACCGAAGCGGTGATTGCGGAAACCAACATAGCCTTGCTTGCTCATGAGTTAATCAAAGTTAAAATTAACGGTGCTGAAAAGGAAGATAGGCTGGTAATGGCGCATGAATTGTGTGCGCAATTGCATGCGGATTTAGTGCAGATGATAGGCAATACCGTCATCCTTTACAGAAAGAATGACGACAAGCACAATTAAACGCCAGCACGAAACGAGTTTACTGATGTCTCCATATTCTTAACAGTCACTTGGACGCATCAAATTCAGAGAAGGTATCTGCTGTAGTTCAGCACAGAATGCAAGATACATGTCTCAATCACGTGACACAGGCAGCGGTATTGTATAAACTAGTTCGTATCACTGCCACGTCTTATCCCTGCACGCAGGGAAACATTTGGCGCAATAAACTTACTCTCATCATGCAATACTTTGAGAGTAACTAAAAATATCGTATGACATATGATACTAAAACACATTCCCAATGCGTTAACATTGTTTCGGTTAGGGCTGATTGTTCCTTTTTTGATGTATTTATACCATCATGAGTACGTTAATGCTTTTTACGCCTTTATTCTGGCGGGAATTACTGATGGTCTTGACGGCTGGTTGGCTCGTCATTTTAATTGGCAAAGTTTTTTTGGTTCCTTCGTAGATCCCATGGCTGATAAATTGTTGGTCGCCTCAAGTTTTATTTCATTGGCGCTTATAGGCTCTTTGCCCTGGTGGCTGGTTGTCCTTGTATTCCTTAGAGATTTTACTATTTCAATGGGAGTACTGGCCTGGTTTTGGTTCATTCAACGTAAAATGGATTTTGAACCGACCTTGTTAAGTAAATTTAATACGACGTTTCAGCTTATTTTAGTCACTTTATGTTTGTTTGAACTGGCATATTTTAAATTCTCCCCCTACTTGGTCGATGTCTTAATTTGTCTCACCGCATTTACTACCGCCACAAGCTATATAGATTACATCTGGACCTGGGGTAATAAAGCCTGGCCCGGTAAAGAACGGTCACAATGAACAAGCAACTGGCGTTAGCAATAAAACTCAACGATGAAGCAACTCTTGCCGATTTTAATTGGGAGAACAACGGGCTATTACAGCAACAATTAGAGAATATGCTCACCCATAAAGAAGAGAGGATACTCTATCTTTGGGGAACCCGAGGAAGTGGAAAATCTCACGTGCTCCAAGGCTGTTGTCAGGCAGTGAATTTAAAGCACTGCGCAATGTACCTTCCCTTAACCCTGCTCAAAGATTGGGGGCCGCAGACCATAGAAGGCCTGGAGGAGCAAGACTTAATTTGCATTGATGATATAGACGTTATTGCCCACAATCCCGATTGGGAAGAGGCTCTATTTCACCTCTACAATAGAATAAAAGACAAAGAAAAAGGATTATTAATTATTTCAGGTAGTTTTCCACCAGCGCAGAGTCCGATAAATCTGGCAGATCTCCGATCACGGCTTGCCTGGGGATTAGTAATTCAACTCAATGAATTAAGCGATGAAGAAAAAATTAATACGCTGAAGCTGCATGCACTCAAACGGGGTATAGACCTACCTGAAAGTGTGGGGCAATTTTTGTTAAATCGTTGTTCACGCAATATGCATGATTTACATCAATTACTTAACCGGTTAGACGATGCATCTCTTGCAGCTCATCGTAAAATTACTATTCCTTTTGTTAAAAATACGTTGAATATTTGAAGCTGCATTGGATGAATGGACACCATTCATATTCAGTAGACTATGGTTTGTGAGACTCTAATGACGACTGTACGTTGGAATGGGTTCCTGCTCTCCTACAGTGGTCTCATTTAGGGGTGTTAAACGCTTGGGATGAAAAAAGTAGCTGTTACTGCTCATCGCATAGATACGCATACCGTCTTCCTTGGTGATTATTGATTCTTTTAATTTGCACGTGTTTTTTAAGGCTGAATCTTGGGTTGTTTGACGTAATAGCGCAATCTCATTGATTAATTCTTTTGTGCTTGATACACGCTCCAGTAAATGTTCAAGTTTTTGTTCTTGATTTGCCATGTTTGCAGAATCACATAATTTTTCTATATTTTCTTCATCAAGGCCAAACCAGGAAGTAATAAGTTGTTTGATGCCGGCTCGTTCCACGTTCCAGTAAATACAGAATGCAGCCAAACCTATACCCAAACTGAATAAGACAACGGGTAAAAAAGTTGGCGATACAACCGCCATAAACAACTCCAACACAAAAATAGCAACTGACTGACCTGCAAAGTACCCGCCGCCAAAAAACATGATACCCGCCACCCAGGAGACAATGGTTTCGACGATAATTATCTTTTCACTGTAAAGCGCTTTTTCAAATTGTTTACTTGCTTGTACTGACCAATTCAGGCGCTTTTGCAACATGAAAATAATCTGCCCATAGATTTCTAATTCTGATAGTGTCTTTTTCGTCAGATCCATTGCATTTATTTTTCGCCTAATCGCTTTAATCTCGTTTATCTGTGCAAGATAAATGTCCGATAATTTTGGCGTATCTCGAAACTTAAAGCCTAGATTTTGCACTACCTGAACCAGATCAAAACCATAAAAGACAACTACCGACAAGATAGAAAAAAATACGCCAAAAACTAATGTGACTAAAGCAGGTATAGACAAGGCAGATAATAGAGAAATTATACTGTCAAAACCTTCACAGGCGGCCAGCAAGGTTCCTGCTATTGCCAAAAGAATCAATTTATTTTGGTTGGTCACAGAGGTAGAAGACTCTTTTTTTTCAATACGAACATCAGGATGTGGCATGGCTGCCAGCAAATCGCTTAATAATTCAGCTCGTAACAAGGCCAAAGTATAATGAAACTGCTTTTTAGAATATTTAGGTAAACTATCTGGTGCGTCTATATCATCAGCTAACCATAAAACCAGCTGACTTGCATCTAATGAAGGCGCTGAATGGCCGGGAATTATTGCTTCAAGGAGGCGCAGATCAGCCAATTTCTTAATCAACTGTTGTGACCTATCACTCAGTTCAACCTGCCACCTCATGCCGTTCTCCACTCTTTTGAATTTGAAATGCTGATATAAGGTGCTGTTTGTTTTTGTTATCTTGTGTAGCAACCTGAATTTGGCTCTATTTTAACCAATTAATACGATTAAAGTAACTCCCCTGATTGATTTAAGCTTGTTTACGGCTAAATAAATAGCTGGGGCTTAATCGAGTTACCTTTTTTATAGATTGAAAGAGGCTTGCTTTTGAAAACTGTAATTCAGCATCAAATCCTGAAAAACAATGCCGCAGAATTGACTGCGGCACATCGTTTAGATAGCAGAAAAATAATGACAGGATTTAGTGACTCGGAATATAGGTAGCAGAAAACTCAAGCGATTCAATATCATCCTTTGGCTCTTTTTTATCCTGCGTAATATAGCGGTTTAGGCAGGGTGCCAAAAACCACATCAGCAAGGCAATAACAAACGTGACAATTCCTATGCACGCAAATACATCAGTATATATAAACAAAGATTCAACGCCTGGCTTGATGTGCTCAGGCAAGGCGGTATATGACGCCACATAAGCACCTATAAAACCGGCTACAGAAGATGTCAAAAACCACATGCCCATTACAAATCCTACAATCTGTGTTGGCACCAGTTCGGCAACCATCGCAACACCAAGAGCCGAGACAAGAAGCTCTCCAAGACTTTGAAACAAATAACTGAATACAAGCCAGCCAGAAGAGACCATGCCATTGTCTGTACAAAAAAAACGGGAAAAGTAAAGCATCATAAAGGCAACAGCGCACATCGTCATTCCCAAGGCAAATTTATAAGGAATGGAAAACATGACCCCTTTGCGATTCAGATTTTTATAAACATAAGCCAATACCGGACTCATCAAGATTATCCAAACGGGATTTAACGCCTGAAAACTTTGCGCATCAAAAGTTATTCCAAACATATTGGGTATCACGTTATTAACCGCAAATAAATTAAGTGATGTTGGCATTTGCTGATAAAGGGTGAAAAAGATAATCGCCTCGACCATTAAAATCAGAGCGACCAGCATTTTCCAACGATTAATACTGTTTTCTTTTCTCATCATCACACCATAAACGATTAGAACCGATATGATGATAAGCCATAAAAGATTTTGAGCAAGCGCTACGTTTTGCAATAAATAAGCAGAAAACTGGGTGAGTAAGCCTATACCCAGCAGAATGAAAAACCAACGAGCAAGGGATATTTTGCGCTGATCGGCTTCTGTATTGATGTGAGCGACATGGTGGTGTTGAAACCAATAATTGGCAAGCCCCAAAACCAGGCCAAGTGCACTGATCAGATAGGCATAAGAATAACCGTATTTACTGGAAATATTCGGCCCAAGGACTAAAGCAACCATACTGCCCAAATTAATGGACATGTAATACAAAGTGAACCCACCATGCAAACGAGGATCCTGTTCTTCGTAACATTTTGAAAGCAAATTGGATGGATTTGCCTTAAACAACCCATTGCCCACGCAAATCAACCCTAGCGCCAGAAAAACATGTTCTTTATCTGTAAAAGCCAGAGAAAAATATCCGGCAATAAGGACAAAAAGCCCCAGGACTATCGTTCTTTTAGTACCTAGAACCTTATCGCCCAAATAACCACCGATAACAACCATACCATACACCAAAGCCGAAAAAGCACCGAAGGTGTAATACGAATCTACATCGCTATAACCTAGAAATCGCACAAAATAAAGAGTAAGAATGCCCTGAACCGTGTAAAAACCAAATCGTTCCCAAAGTTCCAACATAAAAATCATGTGAAATGCGCGCGGTTGTTCACGAAATAAATTCAGCATGAGTCCTCATTCCTTAAGGATGGTAAAATTTTAAATTAAAGGAAATTGGGCGATTTTGCAATGAACTTTCAAAGATTATTTAAGAGGCTTATGGGTGTTCTCCTGGAGCCTCTTGTTCTTCCTCATCTTTGCTTGCCTCGTCTACTGCCACCAATTGAGGTTTTGGTTCAGAAATTAATTTTTGTTTTGACTTGGGGGTAAAAAAATGAGGATATGCTTGGATTTCACCCATAAGTCCATGAAGATTTTCAGAAGGATGTTGCTCTCCTTCCAGACCTGTCTCGTTTGTCTGGTCCTGGTTCTTTGTGGTATTAGAGAGATGTTCGGTTTCGGCTTCTTTGTGATCATCAGAAGTTTTTTGCTCAATAACCTGTTTAAGAGCTAAAGATTCATCTTGTCTTGTGTCATCAAAAGACCTGTGACTTTTTATTTGCATAGCACTGTCTGATTCTTGCTCATGCGAGACAGTCGGATTTTTGTCAGCATGTAAGTGTTCGGCAGTTAAAGAATTCTCTTCGTTGAGTTCTTCAGTTTCATCCAGCACCTCTCGGTGCAAATTCGCTAGTGTGTTGCCATCATATAATTGCTCGTCTGTTTGCGCCGAATCTTCAGATGAGTTAAATTTATTCAATAACCAATGACCAAAAGCTCTCAATAGCGGTGGAGTCAATCGTGCAAAAAGATAAATGCCGCCGGCTATTGCGACCCCCAGCAAGACAGTCTGCCCAGTGGAGAGAAAGAAAAGGCTCAGGACGAGGCCAATGATAGATAATGACGTCAATCCAAGACTGACCGTCTTATCCATAACTGGCATCATTCCAACACGTTCAATTTTTTGGTTGATGCGCAACTCTTTATTTTTTAACTCAAGGATTAATGATTTTTGTGCCTCATAATCTTTCTCTAATTCGGTACATTTTAAAATCATTGATTCATCATGAGGAGAAGCACTTAGTTGCTTTTCCAATTTACTTGCAGCACTTTGCAGCAAGCGCATGGTTTCCTCTTCCTCCCATAGTTGCATGTGGAGCTCTCTTTGCTCCCTGCCCAAGGTATATCGAGTGTAGAGCGTTCTGATTAATAAAAATCCACCAAAAAGAAAACCTGTGCCAGCGCCAACAAAAGCAATCACAGGAGCGGTCACAGGAATAACCAGAGCAATAATGGTAAGACTCAAAAGAAAACCAGAGTACATCCATCGAGCATTATTGCTCAGTTTAAAGGGAATTTTTTCATTCAGGATAAAAGCAGCAAGATAAATGAATGGAATGCGCACAAAATCAAGGGCGGACATAACCAATGCAGCTTGATGAAAGCCGTGAGCGACGGACTCATTGCCAAATGAATCATTCAAATCACTGACTCGCTCACCTATTTTAATCACCGCTTCCGCAGCATCATCTACGCTAAGGGATACTTTTGACAACCAGGGAATACGTTCTACAGCTGTTCTTAACAATGATTGTTTTGCCTTCAGACTCACATGATAATCAATGGGGCGCTGCATAGCCTTAAGACGCTCAATGTATCTTATTATGCTCAATTCACTTTGCCCACTACCATTTTGTATCATAGTTAAATTGTCAGATTAAATATCATACAAATAATATAACAATTAATTATTAAGGAAAAATGAAGTATCTATTTCTTCTTTGGTAATTTGCTTTAAAATCAGCTATATTTTTAATATAAGAATAAAAAATGAATCACGATGGTTAAAAAAGCCCTTTACTTAGCAGGTGGTGGTGCCCGCGGTGCTTATCAGGCAGGTGTGCTGAAAGCTATTGGTCATATATTACAAACCAAAACAATTCCCTTTAACATGGTAAGCGGGGTCAGTGTAGGCAGTATTAATGCCGCAGTTCTTGTCGAAAATGCAGATGACTTTCCCGCAGGCCTCGATAAACTCGAATCCATCTGGAGTGAAATTCATTGCCAACAGATCTACAAAGCGAGTAATTACGAGCTGGGTAAATCCGTCATGCGCAACCTAAGCACCTTAATAATAAAACAACGTCAATCCGGTCATCTTCTTGATACTTCGCCCTTAAGACAATTTCTCGATGAAACCATTGATTTTTCTCGTATCAAGGAAAATATTGCTGCAGGATTTGTGGATACCTTCGAGGTAATAACTGCCCGCTACGAAACACACCACACGATATCTTTCTACGATCACCATGAACCAGACTTTGAAGATTGGCATTATCCTCGGCACAGCAGTCAACGAGCAACCATCAATATTGAACATATTCTGGCATCCAGTTCATTGCCTCTTTTTTTTCCACCCATCCAACTTGACGGATTTCATTACGGCGATGGGAGTGTCGGACTCGGCACACCATTACGAGGCGCCATTAGAGCTCATGTTGATAAAATTATGATTCTGGGAACACGTCAATTGCCCGAATTCACTGATCCTGAAACCTTGCGAAACCGAGACATCGCATTTGCCCACATACTGGGGAACATGATGAATGGGGTATTTCTGGATAATCTGGATAGAGATATTGAGATGGTCAATCGCATGAATGAAATCGCAACCCTTCTTTCCATGTGGAAAAAACGACGGTCACCCTGGCGCCCTATAGCCACCCTGCATCTTCGGCCAAGCCGAGACATGGCCTCTGTTGCCCAGGAGAATTTTCAAAGCATGCCCGCTTTGCTGCGTTATCTGTTGAATATTTTAGGCGCCAAAAACCATTCGGGCGATCTGTTGAGTTTTTTACTTTTTGAAAAAGAGTTTACGCGCACACTTATTGACTTAGGATACAATGACACCATTGCCTGCGCAGACGAAGTAACAGCTTTTTTTAGTTAAACAGGTCGCAAAAACTGTATCACTGGTGCTGTTGCCGGCATAAAACCATGCCAAATGTTAAACGCTTCTGCGGCTTGCTCAACCAACATCCCCAGACCATCCACAGCGCCGCATCCCTGCGCTTGAGCATGGCGAACAAACGGCGTGGAGTCACGCAAATTATATGCCAAGTCATAGCAGAAAGGCCGATAACTCATTAATTCTTCTGGTAAGGCCAGATTGTGTCCATCGAGGCTGGCTGAGGTTGCATTAATAATCAAATCAAAAAAACCATTGACTCTGGCAAGGCTATTCACCGTGATTTGGGGAAAAGCCTGCTGCAATTGCTCCGCTTTTTCAACGGTACGATTGGCAACCGTTATTGATTGGGGATTCATGGCCAATAAAGGATGTAAAATTCCACGAGTCGCCCCCCCTGCCCCTATGATTAATATTTTTTTGTTTTCTATTGCAAATTTTGGTGTTAAATCCCGGACTAAGCCGGCTCCATCAGTATTATCTGCATATAAAACCGCTTCGTCCATCCATAAAGTATTGGCTGCACCGGCCAGAGAGCAACGAGACGTGCGCACTTGAGCAAGCTCAAACGCTCTTTGTTTATAAGGCACAGTGACGTTTAACCCTTTACCCTGATTTGCAAAAAACGTCATAATCTGTCGTTCAAAAATAGATGAATCGCCAGTAATTTTTTCATAAGACAGCGCAGTGTTCATTTGCTGCGCAAAAAGTTGATGAATCAATGGCGACAGACTGTGCTCGACTGGATTACCAATAACTGCAAAGCGTTGAATCATTCGTTACATTCCAAAGCGCTGCATTGCGCTGAATTGAGTATCTATTTTAATAGGGCGTGTTGACAATTGCCCCCCGCCTGCGTGCCTCGGCTTGTCCGGGGCATCCAAGAGATGCTCAAATTAAAAATACAGCTAAATTAAACGCATTAATCCGTTGATTAACAAGAGCGAACTCATAATATAACGGCCCTGAAACCAAGTATAAAACGAGTTTGCAATGGCTAGACTTATGCTCAATGATGAGCTTTGGGCTAAGCTAAAGGGTATCATGCTACAACATAGGATTTATAACAAGCCTACTCTTCTGTAATCAGTTCAATTTGAATGATATTATTCAAGCGAGTCCAAAACTTGATAACAAGAAAGAATAAATGAACGTATTTTACGTCTATATGATGGCGAGTAAGCGCAATGGCACTCTATGGAAAATTAATTTGATTGAAGATCTTAATCCCGAGTGGCGAGATCTGTATGAGGAAACTTGTACTTAATCGAGATCTTTTGGATGCCTCGGACAAGCCGAGGCACGTAGGCAGGAGCAATTGTCAACAAGTCGAGGCACGTAGGCGGGAGTAATTGTCAACACGTATTTCTAAAATAGGAAAAACTAAAAACCAGAAACACAATCTCTAGCAACACGACCAGACAAACTGTGTTGTTCTTCAACTTGAACCTCTTTATCTTCATTCACTTTAAAAAATAATACATTATCGTGATGACGTCTGACTGTAGAACGGTGCGCAATACTTATAATGGTTGAATCAGGCAGGAGCTCCTTGAGACGACAATAAACCTGCTCTTCAACGTCTTCATCCAAAGATGCGGTTGCTTCATCCAAAAATATCCAGTCAGGCTTTCTTAACAACACCCGAGCAAATGCGATTCTTTGTTGTTCACCTAGTGATTTAAAGCCAACATATTCATCTAATTTATCTGCAAGTGTTTCCATATTGACAGATTTTAAAGCTGAAATTAATTGACTATCAGAATAATGGCACTTGGCATCAGG
Source organism: Legionella worsleiensis (assembly GCF_001467535.1). Lineage (GTDB taxonomy): Bacteria > Pseudomonadota > Gammaproteobacteria > Legionellales > Legionellaceae > Legionella > Legionella worsleiensis. Next base: position 272,045 of record NZ_LNZC01000012.1, on the reverse strand, counting down.
ATAAACGAGCACTTTTCTTAAAGTATCCTGAGGAAGAGTGGGCTTCTGTGGTAAAAAATAAACAGATTCAAGGCTTTTAGGAATAATAATTTCTCCCTCCCCAGATAACCAGGTTCCTGCTATCGCCTTAAAAAGACTACTTTTTCCTGCTCCAGAAGGGGCTTGAATCAGGGTATGAACTCCAGGAGCAAATTGCAGATTAAGTCCTTTAATCACTATATAATTACTCTCATGCAAGTTAAGCCGCAGTTTTTTGACCAGCAAATTTCCATCATGATGATTTACAGTACGAATTATTTTTCCAGTAGATTGACCTTTGTTATTTTTTTCCAAAACATTTTGCAAGCCTATAACACGGTCTAAACTGGTCTGAAATTTATTGATAGTCTCAAAAGAATTGATAAACCAGCTTAACGATTGCGTCATCATGGAAAAATAATATCCTACTGAATAAAATACCTCCACAGAAATCAAATCCATGAAATATAAAGGGGCCGCAGCAAGGAGAGGTATAATTGCTTGAACAACGCTATTAAACAAATTAAACGAAGTTGTTTCATTTTGTATCGATAAACGTTTTGCCGTTTTTTTATTTAATACATCGACTTCTTTCTCCAACCGTTTTTGATAGTAGTGTTCTGCATGCTCTAGTGCTATCTCTTCAGAAGAGGTTTGAATATGCTGTAAATCAGCCCGTAAATTTGAGTGCGCCATGATTTCTTGATTTGTCGATTCCCGTAATGACCTGTTGATGTAGTAGCCAATCAGCGAGGTTACAATACCTACCCCCAGTGCTACCCATACTAGAAATCCAGGAATTACCAGGGTAGTTCCCAAAAGAACCAAAGATAGTGAACCACCGGCTAAACTTAATAGCACGGTATAGATAACAAGATTAGAAAAATTACTAATAAATCCTAAAACCAATTCCAGAGAAGACTCAACCAATTTGTCAATATCTTCCTGTATGCGTTGTTCAGGATTATCTATATCTCGATACACTCGTGCAATAGTGAGAAAGTTTGTTTTATTATTCAGGAACTGATTGATTATGTGCTTCGTTAACCAAGAGCGCCAACTCACATACAACTTATTTTTAAAATAATTCGCTAAATAATTCATCCCGGTCATAGCACTGGCGATCAAAAGACCAACGCCTACCCCAATAAGCAACAAAACAACGTCTTTAGCGATAAACGCTGCGTAAATAAAGGGAAAAAACCAAAAGCCCAACGCAAAAAGAAGGCCTGTCATTGCTAAAAGACTTAAGACACAACCTGATAACAAGATCCAGGCCTTACGTCGCTCATGTGAATTAAGAAAATAGTCAGATAAAAATTGCAGCTTTCGTTTGAATTCAGAGGGATTAGAGCTTGAAGACCGTGTCATAATGCAATGGATATGTGTTAAATAATGGGGCTCAATCTAGCATATGATCAATAATCAATCAACATGCTCTGATATAAATTAAATAAACCATGTTAATATCAAAAGATTGAGCCTAATGACTCAAGGCATATCCGGTACAATCCTGCGTCTTAGGTTATAACCAGACTTTTATCAACTACTTCACGCAAATCACGAGATAGATCCTGTTTTGCCAAGTGCTCCAGCTGCTTTCTCATTAAGGCTTGTCTTGATGCATCATAACGCTGCCAACGGGTAAACGGCGTTGCCAGCCTGGCGGCAATTTGAGGGTTTAATTGATCAATTTTTAGTAACATATCGGTGAGAAATTGATAACCACTTCCGTCAACCGCATGAAAATTCCGTGGATTAGCCATGCAGAATGCGCCTATAACCGCCCGTACTTTATTGGGGTTTTTAATACTGAATGCGGAGTGGTTCAATAATTGTTTTACCGCATCAAGAGTTCCGGGCAGCTCTGCAGCGGCTTGCAAAGCAAACCATTTATCCAATACCAATTCATTGTGCGACCATTGTTGATAAAAATCACCTATAGCCTTGATTCTACTGGATTCATCTGCCGCATTCACTAATAGAGAAAACCCTGCAATTTGATCCGTCATTGTTTTCGCTGCACCAAATTGCTGTTTGCAGAGATTCAGGTTCTTTTCTTCATTGGCTTTCATCAGCAGCCACAAACAAATATTTCTTAATTTTCTGCGACCATAGGCTTGGCCATGCATTTGATGATCTTCTGTCTGCCATAATTGTTGATAAACTTGAGATAAAGAATCATACAACCGAATTCCCAGTTGTTGACGAAAATAATCACGCACCGCTTCAACCTGACCGACATCAACCTGTGTTAAAGAAGCCGCAACCTCCTCAAAACCTGGGGGAGTTAACAACTCTGCTCGTAAATCAGCATCCAAAGACTCATCAAGCAATACGTGAGCAAAAGCGGCAATCAAACGCTCCGGAACATGCCACTGCGTTTCTGGCAGGCTTAAACAGTCCTTGATGCAATTTAAGACCAGGCGTTGTGCGGCATCCCATTTGGCGTAACCATCTGTCTCATGACATAACAAAAATAATAAGTCATCCTGAGTCAATTCATCGTTTAATCGAATAGGAGCAGAAAACTCACGCAATAAGGAAACGACGGGTTGCTCAGTTAATCCCTTAAATACAAAACTCTGCTGTGCTTCTTTCAATTCTAAAATTTCATTATCTATGGGCATTATTTGGCCTTTAGCATCGAATAATGCAATTCGCAAGGGAATATGAAATGGTTTTTTATCATGACATTCTGGTGTGGGTTTACAACTTTGTTGCAAGGTCAATGTCAAACATCCATTTAAGTAATTTGATGTAACTCGTACTTCAGGAGTGCCTGCCTGACTGTACCATCGTTTAAATTGGGTTAAATTGACCCCATTCGCATCTTCCATGGCAGCAACAAAATCATCAATGGTTACTGCCTGGCCATCATGGCGTTTGAAATAAAGATCCATCCCACGCCTGAACCCTTCTTTTCCCAACAGCGTATGCTGCATACGAATAACTTCAGCCCCTTTGTTATAAATTGTTGCAGTGTAGAAGTTATTGATTTCCTGATAGGATTCAGGCCTAACGGGATGTGCCATGCTACCGGCATCTTCTGGAAATTGCTGGCTGCGCAATGCCTTGACATCCATAATTCGATTTACATCTCGAGAATTCATATCACGAGAAAATTCCTGATCACGAAATACCGTTAACCCTTCTTTTAAACTTAATTGAAACCAGTCTCTGCACGTGACCCGATTTCCCGTCCAGTTATGAAAATATTCATGAGCAACTACTCCTTCAACATCGGCAAAATCCTGATCGGTGGCGGTATCAGGTCTGGCGAGAATGTATTTGGAATTAAATATATTTAATCCTTTATTTTCCATAGCCCCCATGTTGAAATCACTTACTGCCACTATCATAAAAATATCCAAATCGTATTCACGACCGTATACTTCCTCATCCCATTTCATGGATCGCTGCAAAGATGCCATAGCATGTGCGCATTTATCTTCATTGCCGGGTTCGACGTAGATATGCAAATCGACTGTTCGACCGGAACAGGTGATAAATTGATCGTGAATAGACGCTAAATTACCCGCCACCAAGGCAAACAGATAAGAAGGTTTTTTGAAAGGATCGTGCCAGATGACCCAATGACGACCGTCATTTGTTGCGCCACTGTCTATCAGATTACCATTCGATAATAGAACAGGATACTGATTTTTATCTGCAGATATTCTTGTCGTGTAAGTTGCCAAAACATCGGGTCTGTCGGGAAAGAATGTAATGCGCCTGAATCCTTCAGCCTCACATTGCGTGCAAAATAAATGATTTGAACGATAAAGACCGGATAATTGCGTATTATTCTGAGGTTCGATCCTCGTGATTATTTCCAGCGATAATTCATCAGAACAGTCTTTGATAATAAGACTGTCATTTTCAAGAGTATAACAAGAGGATTCAAGCAAGGTGCCATTCATCTTTATCTCGACAAGCTCAAGCTCGTCACCATATAAAACCAGAGCGCCATCGTGCTGACGGTGCAGAGTGAGCGAGCTTTTAACCAAAACATGGTCATCGTATAAATCAAAATTCAAATCGACTGTATCTACAGTAAAAGTGGGGGCTTGGTAATTTTTCAAGTAAACGGTAGTGTCTGGCATAGTCATTGCTTTCCTATAAAAAAAACATATAGTTTATTGATTTATGTATCAAATTAATTGGTTTAGTCTACTATACTTAGTAATAAAAGATGTTATATCTTGGTTTTACCAGCGATAAGCAAAAAATGCAAAAATTAATAATAAAGTATCACGTTATATCCTGAACAAGGATAAGTAAAAGGGGATGGCATATGAATACACAAGATTTTTTAGCCGGCTATACCAAGCGCTTTGTAGAAAACAAAGAAGAGGATTTGAGCCTGGACGAATACCTGGAGTTATGCAAAACGGATCCTTCTGCATATGCAAACCCAGCGGAAAGGCTGCTTATGGCAATTGGTGAACCCGAATTAATAGATACCCGGCACGATCCCGTTTTATCACGAATATTCTCCAATAAAATCATTCATCAATACTCTGTATTTAAAGAATTTTATGGGATGGAAGAGCCCATAGAACAAATCGTTGGCTTCTTAAAACACGCAGCCCAGGGGCTTGAGGAAACCAAACAGGTTTTATATTTGCTTGGTCCTGTTGGTGGCGGTAAATCGTCTATTGCCGAAAAATTAAAAGATCTCATGGAAAAAACCCCTTTTTATGCCATTAAAGGATCTCCTGTTTTCGAATCGCCCTTATCCTTGTTCAATCCTCAGGAAGATGGGGAATTGCTCAGAGAACGATTCAACATTCCTACACGTTACCTGCGCTATCTGATGTCGCCCTGGGCAGTAAAACGCTTGCAAGAATTTAACGGGGACATCAGTAAATTCCGTGTGATTAAAGTAAAACCCTCTCGCTTGAAACAAATCGCTGTTGCCAAAACAGAGCCAGGAGACGAGAACAACCAGGATATCTCGTCTTTAGTGGGTAAAGTGGATATTCGCAAACTGGAAGAATTCTCTCAAGATGATCCGGATGCATACAGTTACTCCGGAGGACTGTGCCGGGCTAACCGGGGGTTATTAGAATTCGTAGAGATGTTTAAAGCACCTATCAAGGTTTTGCATCCCCTATTAACCGCAACCCAGGAAGGGAATTACAATGCCACAGAGGGTTTATCTGCCATTCCCTTTGAAGGAATCATTCTGGCTCACTCCAACGAATCCGAATGGCAAACCTTCAGAAATAATAAAAATAACGAAGCGTTTATAGATCGCATCAATATAGTCAAAGTGCCCTACTGTCTGCGTGTTTCAGAAGAAATTAAAATATATCAAAAACTCATAGACAACAGCTCTCTGGCCAAGGCCCACTGCGCACCGGGGACTCTGGACATGTTGGCTCAGTTTTCCGTATTAACCCGGCTGAAAGAACCGCAAAATTCGAGCATTTATTCTAAAATGCGTGTTTATAACGGTGAAAGCTTAAAAGATACCGATCCCAAAGCAAAATCTTACCAGGAATATAGAGATTTTGCTGGTGTTGACGAGGGCATGAGCGGAATTTCTACCCGTTTTGCATTTAAAATACTGTCCAAAGTATTTAACTTCGATCATACCGAAATTGCTGCCAATCCGGTGCATTTAATGTATGTGCTGGAACGACAAATTGAGCAAGAGCAGTTCCCGCAAGAAGTGCATGAAACCTACCTAAGTTACATTAAAGAATATTTAGCAACCAAATACGTTGAATTTATTGGTAAAGAAATCCAAACGGCTTATCTCGAATCGTATTCAGAATATGGACAAAATATTTTCGACCGTTACATTACTTACGCAGATTTCTGGATCCAGGATCAAGACTATAGAGACCCAGATACTGGAGAAATTTTTGACCGCGGATTGTTAAACCTTGAACTGGAAAAAATTGAAAAACCAGCGGGCATCTCAAACCCTAAAGATTTCCGTAATGAGGTTGTCAATTTCGTATTGAGAGCCAGAGCCAATAACCGCGGCAAAAATCCTGTTTGGAACAGTTATGAGAAATTAAAATCGGTCATAGAGAAAAAAATGTTTACCAACACCGAAGATTTGCTGCCCGTTATTTCCTTCAATGCGAAAGCATCAGAAGACGATAAGAAAAAGCATGAGGAATTTATTTCTCGCATGGTAGACAAAGGCTACACCCGCAAACAAGTTCGGTTACTTTGTGAGTGGTACTTGCGAGTACGCAAATCACAATAAGGGTCTTATCCATAACTTAAAGGTTGTGAAACCAATCAAGGTTGGTGTTTTGGGTGCCAATTCACTCTACAGGCGGGAGGAGGCTCTCCTCACCCAACCTTGACATTAAATAAACCTTACCCTGAACAAGGTGTGGAGCAACTATTATGTCGCAATTGATTGATAGACGACAAAATGCCGGTAAAAAAAGTACGGTCAACCGCCAACGCTTTTTGCGCCGATATAAAAATCAAATTAAACGAGCCGTTTCTGAAGCTGTTGGCAAGCGCAGTATTACTGAGATAGACCAGGGTGAACAAATCACTATTCCGGCCAAAGACATCTCCGAACCCTCTTTTCACAAAGGACAAGGCGGCCATATAGAGCGAGTGTTACCCGGAAATGATAATTTTATTACGGGCGACCGTATAAAAAGACCCAACGGAGGCGGTGCTGGAGGAGATGGTGGTAGTGCCAGTAATAGCGGTGAAGGTGAAGACACTTTTGTTTTTGAGCTCTCTCGTGAGGAGTTTTTGGAACTTTATTTTGAAGATTTGGAATTGCCTGATTTAGTAAAAAAGGAATTAGCCCGCATCAGCACCTATAAAACCGTTAGAGCAGGGGTTACAACCAGCGGCATTCCCAACAACATCAATATACTGCGTTCAATGAAGCAGGCGACGGGTCGACGTGTTGCCTTGGCATCACCCTACAAAAGAAGGCTGCGAGAGGTAGAAGAAGAACTGGAACGTCTCAAATCTCACGCAAATCCTGATAAAGTAGAGCTATCAAGACTGGAAAGAGACATCGCCTTTTATAAGAAAAAAATAAAAACAGTTCCTTTTATAGATACCATTGATCTTCGCTATAATCATCGGGTGCGCATAGCTGCTCCCTCAACGCAAGCTGTCATGTTTTGCGTAATGGACGTATCAGGGTCTATGGATGAAGCAAAGAAAGATATTGCGAAACGATTCTTCATTTTACTGTATATGTTTCTCACCAAAAATTATGACAAAATTGAGTTGGTTTTTATCCGTCATCACACTTCAGCAAAGGAAGTCAACGAGGAAGAGTTTTTTTACTCTCGGGAAACAGGGGGAACAGTAGTTTCCAGTGCTCTGGAATTATTACATACCCTAATCGAAGCCCGTTACCCCCCTCAAGCGTGGAACATTTATGTTGCTCAGGCCTCGGATGGCGACAACTGGAATGCGGATTCGCCCTATTGCCAAGAGTTATTGCAGGAAAAAATCATGCCTTTACTGCAGTATTTTGCTTATATTGAAATTATGCCCCGTCATCACCAAAGTCTGTGGGAAGTATATCAACAGATTAAAGAGCACTATCCTAACTTTGCTATGGAAAATATTGATAATGTTGCCGATATTTATCCAGTATTTCGCGAATTATTCAAGAGGAAAACGGCATGAAAAAAAAGCCTTTATCAACTGGTGCAGAATGGACTTTTGAGTTAATACAGGCTTATGACCGTGAAATTGCTCGAATAGCCAAAAGTTTTAACCTGGATACTTATCCAAATCAAATTGAAATCATTAGCGCTGAACAAATGATGGATGCTTATGCCTCTGTAGGCATGCCCATAGGATATCATCATTGGTCTTTTGGCAAACATTTTGTAGGCGTAGAAAAGAGTTATAAACGAGGACAAATGGGGCTTGCCTACGAACTGGTAATTAACTCAAACCCATGTATTTCCTATCTTATGGAAGAAAATACCATGGCCATGCAAGCATTAGTAATAGCCCATGCTTGCTATGGGCATAATTCATTTTTTAAGAATAATTATTTATTTAAAATGTGGACATCTGCTGACGCCATCATTGATTATCTGGTTTTTGCCAAAAAATACATTGGTGAATGTGAAGAACGTCATGGCATTGATGAAGTTGAAGCGGTTATTGATGCCTGCCATGCCTTAATGAATTATGGCGTGGATCGCTACAAACATCCTGCTGCATTATCCATTCAGGAAGAAAAAATCCGTCAGCAGAACAGAGAGATTTACATGCAATCTCAGGTAAATGAGCTATGGCGCACTATTCCGCAAGGCAAACACGTAAACGAACATGATCCAAATAAGCGTTTTCCAGAGGAGCCTCAGGAAAATATTTTGTATTTTATAGAAAAAAATGCCCCACTTCTGGAGCCCTGGCAAAGAGAAATTGTCCGCATAGTCAGAAAACTCGCTCAATATTTTTATCCGCAGGGACAAACTAAAGTAATGAACGAGGGATGGGCTTGTTTTTGGCATTATACCATTTTACATGCGCTCTATGATGAAGGTTTGGTTACTGATGAATTTATGCTGGAAATTCTGCAAAGCCATACTAATGTGATTATGCAACCGGCTTATAACAGCCCCTATTACAACGGTATTAATCCCTACACTTTAGGCTATCACATGATGCAGGATATCAAACGAATTTGTGAGAATCCAACCGAAGAAGACAAACAGTGGTTTCCCTACCTGGCCAATACCGATTGGCTGACCAGCCTGGATACCGCCATGAGAAATTATAAAGATGAGAGTTTTATTGCTCAATATTTATCGCCCAAACTCATCAGAGACTTAAAATTATTTCACATAGTAGATGATGACCGCAGCCCTGAACTCTATGTACACGCCATTCATAATGAGCCAGGCTATCAAAAAATACGAGAAGCACTATCCAAACAGTATAATTTGGGTTATTTGGAACCGGATATCCAAATTTACTCCGTTGATTTACAAGGAGATCGCTCACTTACACTAAGACATACGCAGCAAAACCGAGCGCCGCTCGGGGAATCTACAGCTGATGTGCTGAGACATCTTCATTACTTATGGAAGTTTCCAGTCCTGCTCCAATCGGTAGATGCTGAAAACAAAATTGCCGCCGAGTACAGATGTCCGCCAGCGCCCGCAAAAGCGCCTCATTAAAAGACAATAATGACCATGAGACAGGCTGTACCCATCCTGATTCAGGATGGGTACAGTTACCCTATACACGTCTCACAAGCTTGAATAAATCATAACGCCAATTCTATTGCCAAAGCTACAGCCAATTTCGCAAATTGAGTCATGTGATCCAGGTTGAGAAAATCCATGGTATCTGACGAACTGTGAAAGTAAGGATTGCGTTTGGCAAAATCAGATTCAGAAGGAAAAGCAGTGGCTATTTCGTCTTCATTCCAGGTAACATGATCACTGCATTCATAACCACATTGCGAATACCCTACCGGAACTCGAAGATAAAAGGTTATTAATTGCGCCATGAAATGTGATAAAGGCTTATCAGTATAATCAGTATAGATCCACATCGTTGGATCATCAGGATGGGCGCGATAACCCGTCATATCAAACTGAATCACGGCTTTAACCGGAATGGATTTTTCCTGAAAATATTGTGACACGTAATGAGAACCAGCGAAGTTTCGTGTTCCAGCTGCGTACCAAATAATATAAATTGGGCGCTTAAATGTTAAATCAGATGCCAATAAAACACGAGCAGCTTCCATAATGGTTGCAGCCCCGCTCCCTTCATCAGCACCAGGCATGGTGCCATCAGGTGTATCCATATGAGCGCCAATAACAATGGCAGGAGCCTGAAGATCCTTGCCAATGACAGTAACCAAAGAAGGTTGTTTGTACCAACCCGTTTTAATGAAAAAGGATTCTGTATCGTTTCGTCCGTATTCAATAGTCATTGCATCAAAAGTCAGTTTTAACCAATTAACAGCGTCCAGTCCGGATTGTTTGGTTGCAGATCTGTTGGGATAAGATGTTAAATGGCTTAATGTCTGCCAAATGTTATCAGGTACCACAGCTTTTAAAACGGCATCAACTGCTTTAGTGTGCTTGATTTCATACTCACTGTGTTTTTCTTTCACAAAAGCTTGAGACGAACCAGCTAGCGAACCGTCCTGGAACGACTGATCATCTGCAAAAAGTGAATAACTGGCCAATGCTAAACCTACGGTAATCATCACGATAAATCGACGCATGTCTCTCCCCATTTAATTTTTTAACTCATACAGCGCTGTAATCAGTAATCTAATCTTGCATCCTTTCAAGCAATTACAGATGCCAACACAAAATTAAAGTTTAGTTTAAATACCTAGCTGTGTAGTCAATAAGATAATGATGGGGGATTTTAACGGGTTATGATTAAATTTACTACAACAAACTCAAAAAAATATCTTTTTATACCGGTGTTGGTCACTCTCCAAATATTAAATTAACACATAGTTCCCCTCGCCAGGGTATCAACCGATGGCACACCAAAGAGATCAATGAAGCAGAAGGTGAACTGGATTATTTAAGAAGACGCACCAAACACCTGGTAAAACAGGTCAATGCGGGCAAACACATAACATTATCAACTACGCTATTCCTGTTTAAAAGGAATAGCGTAGCACCACAAAACAGAAAATTAATTACTCTGATGCCAATTCAATAACGAAGGCCAGGGCTAATTTAGAAAAATTAGTCATGTGCTCCAGGCTTAATAAAGACATGGTATCTGAAGAACTGTGAATGTACGGGTTATGTTCTTCAAAATTTGATTCACAGGGGAATGCGGAAGGTACTCCTACTTCAGTCCAGGAAGCGTGATCACTGCAACCATAACCACAGTACGAATAATCGACAGGCACTTTGATGTAAGTATCGATTAATTGCGCAATATAATTACTTAAACTCTTATCGGTGTAATCGGTAAAGACCCACATGGTCGGATCGTCAGCCTTGACTCTATAGCCCGTCATATCAAACTGAACGACGGCCTTCACTGGAATGGAATGATCGAGGAAATGCTCTACTACATGTTGAGAACCAACTAAACCTCGTTCTTCAGCGGCATACCAGATAATGTATACAGGTCGTTTAAATTGTGCTTTTGAAGCCAATAAAACACGGGCAGCTTCCATTACACTTGATGAGCCACTGCCATCATCACCAGCACCGGGCATACGGCCGTCAAGAGTGTCCATATGCGCACCAATAACAATACCAGGTGCTTTTATGTCTTTACCTATAACGGTTACCAATGACGGTTGCTTGTACCAGCCTGTTTTCACAAAGTACGTTTCGGTGTCATTACGTCCGTATTCCACGGCCATTGCTTCAAAAGTAGCTTTTAACCATTTTGCTGCTTCTACACCAGTATCTTTGGTAGCGGAACGGTTATGATAAGAGGTTAAATGAGTCAACGTTTGCCAAATGTTATCAGAAACAACCTCCTGCAACGCAGCATTCACTTCTGCCTGATGTCTTATCTTATAGGCATCTTGATTAGGTTTTTTGGCAGTAAACGGCTTTAAAGTATTTTTTTGCAACAGCTTCTGTGCCACTTGTTTTTTAACGGCCCACGGTGTTCCCTGGAGTTTATGACTGACATTGACAAAATGACCGCATTTAGCTTCATCAGCCAACAAAACCAGCTTTTCAACATCACTGGATTGTAAGTCAATAATTTTGAATTGTTTGTTTTCGGCTAATACTTCATGGGGCAGGGCAATTTTAACAGCCAGGCATTGGGGTACCTGAAGTTGCTCGTGTGCTGGAATGCCAGCAGCACAAAGTGAATTAGCGGCAAATACTAAGCCTGTAGTAATACAGGTCATCCATTGGTTTAAACGCATATGCTCTCCTGATTTATAGTTCGCAAGACTTAGAACACGTCAATGTCGAAGCAAAGAAATTGACGCAAGGACAGCTTAAAAGAACCTGAATGACCCAATTATCAATTTCGTGCAACTATAGAGATTGGCGTTTTTTCTAAATCCTGTTGCAGTGTCGATAGTACATGATGAACGAAATGATGCAAGCAAACTTTTATAAAAAGAAGGGCTCGTCAAGGCGCTCTCCTGTTTTTTCGCCCAAACGCTATTGATAATCATTTTCATTTAGTATAAAGTTCAACCTTGAATAGTAATGAACAAAGATATTGCAATGAAATTAAAAAAATCTCTTATTGATCTCAAAAAAATCCCTCTTAATCTGGCGTTGTTACTTCTCACCTTTGGTGCCAGCATCATTTTAGGTTTTTTAAGTTTTAGCGGAATGTACGCCTTGTTTCCTGTTTTATATCTGGCAGGAGCTGCATTCGGTCTTTCAGTGCTCTATGAAGGTGAAATATACCTGCAAAATATTAAAGGCGCATTCAATAAGTGGTTCAAAAAAAATTATCTTGAGAACTTACTCGCCAAAGAGTACTTACTTACTCACCTAAAGGAATACAGCACAGATGAAAAAGCGCCTCAATTCTTCAAAGACTACTTAGCACAACTGAAGCTACTTCGTGCTTTTGGCACCAAAAAACTGGATGCAAAAAGTAAAGAAAATAAAAGGCAGGTTGAAAAAACGCTCAAAGATATGGAGCATTGGTTTGCGCAGCAGCTTTTCGCACATGAAAAGAACCCGGATGATCACGAATCGCCGTATGCTGCGGAACTCAAAATTTGGCTCGCTGAACACCACCAAAGCGATTATCAAAAAAAATTGGAGCAACGCTCGCTGCGCTATACTTTGGTCAAAGGGTTTAGTGTCCTGGCCGGCATATTCATGGGTTTAGGCAGCACCTACCTCATTGTTGAAGCATTTGCTGTTATTCCGTTCTTCGCAGCCATTCCTTTTGCTCTGTGGCCGATGATCATAGTGCCTATGGCCGTTATCGCAGGCGCCGCCTACGCCATGCTGACGTTTAATGCCATCACCGACTTGATTAATAACAATACCGTTGTGAAATGGTATAACAAAATACGTGAGGATTTAAGCAAGGGTTTGAGCCTGCGTAACGTATTCATTGCATCTACCGCTCTATTCCTTGTCAGTTTAGCTCTGGCACTCACAATATGTACCGCAGGAACCTGGTGGACTATCGCAACGAATGCCCGCCCCCTGTTCGACTGGATGAAGAAAATGCCCACTTTTATCATGGGGGTTATTAATCCGGTAGTCACAGGCTTATCCGCTGTATTTTTTAATATCCAGAATTCTTCAGAATCATTGGAAATGGTAGAAAAAGCCTCACAAAGCAAAACCAATCCGTTTAAAACGGTGTACGATTATTTGGTCAATGGATTTGACAAGCTACGCCAAAAGGAACATTGGCTGCAAATAATTAACCCGTTTCGTATTATTCTTAAATTAACCGTCACACCAATACTTGTACTGTTTTTTCTCGGACATCTGCTCAGTATTGCCTTGACATCAGATCGTATGCCAGGAGTTCCGCAAATAATCTCCATGCTCATCGCCATAATTTGCGAAGGGTTTGAAGATGCGCACTATTTTCTCCCCCACGAGACCAGCAAAAACGAACCAGAACTGGATGAACTTCTGCACGATCGTCTGCATGGAGAAGATGGACACGATCACAATACGGACATTCCAACACGAGTGATTAAAACGCTGGCATTACCTCTTTACGCCCTGGCAGCCCTATGGGACTGTAAAGCAAGCCAGCTTAATGAATCCCAACAAAATGAACCTGCCGACAGCCTGGTAGAAAATCAAAAAAGCAGAAAACCAATGGTTTTATCCTTCACTCAAGCTTGGAACAAACAACGTGGCATTGGTAAAGAACACTCGATTGAACTCCCCCCCCAAGAAACACGTCCCTCAAAAAACTGGCAAGAAGAGCATGCTGTGGCACGTATTGAGCAATTTAAAACAAAGCATCTCCAGAATGTTTGGGTAGACAAAGACAAAGCACAGGAAAAAATGAAAAAACTGGAACAATTACAACACAACATCCGCCACCCCCAAAATGGCGAATCCTTGGAACAATTGTTAAATGCAGCCCAAAATCAACCTGTTTATAACCAACACAGACTGTTTGCTCAACACCATGCAAAAACACAGACCCAGGAGTTTATTGAGGAACTGCCACAAAGAATTAGGATCTGTTGACAATTCACCAACACCAACGTGCCGTGGCTTGTCCACGGCATCCAGTAGATGGTCAAATTAAAATATGAACTTTCTAAAAGATTGATTAAGAGGAGCAAACTCATAATATAACGGTTCTGACTAACGGCACTCTTTATGTGGGAGCTACGACAGACCTTAATAAGCGTACTTGGGAGCACAAAAATAAATTCATACCCGGCTTCATGGCCAAATATAACCTACACATGCTGGTTTATTATGAAATAGATGAGTTGTATATTGAAGCAGCTCGCCGTGAGAAACGTTTCAAAAATTGGCCAAGACAGTGGAAATTAAATCTCATTGAAAAAATTAATTCCGAACGGTGCGATCTATATGAAGAAATTTGCCAATGATTGAGAGCTGCTGGATGCCGTGGACAAGCCACGGCACGTAGGCAGCGGTGAATTGTCAAAAGACCCTAATACTCTGTAGAAAAAATTGATTACCTGGGTTCTGTGAACCAATTGTGTGGCGTGCTCGATTAAGAGTGCCTCTGCTGAAGACAAGAAGTCAGCAAACACCCCAACATATTGGCCCATTTGCGATCATAGTGATATAATTTTTTCAAATCAGTTAATTGAATCCCACAATGAATACATTTTTCTTCCCTTATAAAGAATATACTGAATCACACTCTAACTATCGTTACACAGATAAAAAAGAACAGGTTGAGGCATTCGTAAAACAGCTTATTGAGCGTGGTTATCCTAGTGAAAAAATAGTCTATGAAGAATGCGGTATAACAATTAACTGCAAGGATACGGTCTTGGCTGTTGTTGTAAATACGAGTTTTTCATCTTTTACCACTTACAAATTAAGGTATGGAACTATTACATTAGCCGAAAGAAGACATAAGCTCACACATTATGACTCTCATTTGTTCATTTCATTACACCCAGAGCAACTAAAAGAATTACCCAAAGAACTGCTTGCTGATACAGAAGAAACTAAAACGGTGCTCTTAACGGTTTACGATGATTACGAAAATGGCCGTTTAGTCAATTTCCCAGCTAAGGATGAAGAAAAACAGGTAAATTTTCTAAAAAAACATTTTAAGCAAATCTGGCAAGAGAAAGGATACACCCAAAACCATCTTGACTATAAAATAGCTAAATCATGCCACGATTTTGTTAAATTACTCAGGGTAAAAAAATTAGAGCAAGAAGAGGTTATCAATCAAGCTTACAAAATAATGGAAGAAAATCACTTACAGGCAATCCTCAAAAATAAAGACTATGATATCACGCCATTGCGTAATGCGTGGCAAGATAAAGGTTACACCGGACAAGAGCTTGAATTAAAGGTAGCGCACTCGTTGCCAAAATTGTCGGCTAAATTAAAAGAATTGCAATCAGTTATTACCATTCAAAAGGTTGTAAGAGGCCATTTAACTCGAAAGAAAATATACCTGGAGAAGCTTGAAAGTTTGCCAGAAATTCGTGCTTTAAGACAATCAATTAGCGCATTATATCCTTCACAAGCGGGAATAGTGACAATTGAAGACAATGAAATATTCGAAAGTAGGCAGGATTGGGCAAAGGCGGTAATAAAGAACCTCAATAATACGCTTACAAATTATCTTAAAAAAGGTGATTTTTCAGAATCATCGTATAATCAATTTAAAGAATCGTTTAACTTACAACTTCGATCAAAAGACTCAGAATCCGTTTTTTCGGAATATTATAGGGATGAGTATGAATCAATGGTATTAGCGAATATTGCGATATGCCTTACTGTGATTGGTGCATTAGCGGTAATTGGTAAATTAATTTACTCTAAAATTACCGTCGGGAAAGCTACTGGCTTTTTTGATAAAACACAAATAAGTATCCAAGCCGAAAAAATAGAAGAAACACTGGAAAAAGTTATGCCAGAGATAAAAATATAATCATTTTTTTGCCCCTACGTTAGATTCATTCAGAAACGCTGGTTTATGTGCTGGCAATCTGATTAGAGTTTATCAACTCCACGATAGCTATTGCCTGTTTCTCAGACAATAGCGCCAAACAATTTATACTCGACTTTAGCCATTTTTAATGTTTTTATCCCCGAGCTCCGTTCGCCCCGAGGAGGCGCAACCACTGATCTTAATCATTAAACGCTGAAGTTCAGTGCGCCGTCTCGAGGGGCTGGGTAAAGCGTTTTTTTTCAACTCAAAGCCATTTTTTTCTTTCGTTTAGCATGAAGAGATAATTCATTCCAATCACCTTTAATCAAAGCCTCTTTCTTTTTGCGACTCCATCCCTGGATTTGTTTTTCGGCACGCAATGCTTCTATTCTGCTGGGAAATGGGGCTGAGTACAAAAGCTCAAAAGGTAATCTTGTCGCAGTATAACAACTCGGAAAAATTCTATTATGGTGCTGTTGCAGACGTATCTCTAGGTTATCAGTATGGCCAGTATAATAGCTGTTATCATTACATCGAAGAATGTATACCCAAAACATGTGGACTTGTTCCTTTGATTCCATTACAAAGCAGTTGCCAATGCTGGGAAACAGCGTATCTTTAGGTTCGCAAAAATCTAAGGTACAAGGATATACCAGCATGACGACAGAGATTATAACAACAGTAGCTGCATTTGCATCTGAATTTTCACGACCAACTCTAAAAAACATTCAAACTCTTTTAATTGGAGCAACACTTTGTAGCGGTGTAAGGCGTGTCAGCAGTGTGCTGCGCATTATGGGTCTTGCATCGATACGTAATTTCTCTAAGTATCATTGCGTACTAAACCGAGCAGAGTGGAATGGTTTAGCATTGGCTAAAATTTTGCTTGGATTGTTAATCAAACTTGTCAGTGTAGAAATAGCCTCTTGGTACGATAAAAAAGGTGAACTAACTTTTTCGGATATCTTATTAATCGCTCGGCGTTCCATTGGGTCAGAAAAGTATTTTTCGAAGTCTGACCTTAAACCTGATTTAGATAAATGCATTGATGAAAAAACTCTCGCTTTGATCTATCAGCTGTCTTCGGCGGCCTAATTCAGGAATAACCCCTCGAGACGGCGCACTGAGCTTCAGTGTTTAATGATTAAGATCAGTGGTTGCGCCTCCTCGGGGCGAACGGAGCTCGGGGGTAAAAACATTAAAAATGGCTAAAGTCGAGTTATAACGAATTGCTGCGCTGATGAGTCGGAGATCGTCCAATAGACTCATTGTCATGGCGTGCCGTTGAAATTGTTGTTATCTTTGCATCAGAAGGTATCTCTTTAAAAAACCTGGTTTGTACACGTTGATGATCAGATGAGCCTTGTACTATTATTTGACTGGATGACGAGGTACTTGAAGCAGGCTCACTTGAACATTCCGCCTGGCTAAAAAATCCAATTTCTAACGGCTTACGACCTTGAGGTACATCAGGTAAAAAGTCAAAAATAATACGCTCTGATTTGGGATATTTATTGGCGTAATAAAACACGTCACAACCAAAATCATCCTTTTCCTTTAAATGGTTATGGATTAATTCTGGAGGGCATGAATTCAATATGATTTTTAATGACCTGGGATTTGAAGTGGCAATATGAAATGCGGTTTGACCAAATGCATTTTTTATTTCTAACAGTTTTTGACAAGAAGCAGGATCCTGAATCGCTCTTAAAATAAAAGCTAAAGATTTAGGATGGGGAATTAACCGATGAAAAATAATATCAAGAGCGAATTCCCGTTTGATGATAGAAAATGATCTTAATTTTTTTAAAAGATCTGTTAATTTTTTTTCTTCTGGGTACAAGTCCCAGATAACGGCCAAGGCCTTGGCATTTGCACATGCCCGACCAAACAAATTATCACCATCTTGAGCTACTTGCATCACGGCAATAACACCATCCGGTTTTGACAGTAAGGCAAGAAGGTCACAAAAATACCTACTCCTAGCCATATGGAGAATCAAGTTACTTTTATTATAGGAACAACTGGTAGTTAACATGGCATTAAGTCGTTGCTCCTGGGGAGTCAACTGCAAAATGTATAGAACTGCAGCATCCAATAAATTGCCCAGAGCATAGCTCAATGCCGTTCTACCTGAATTATCTTGTTCATATAAAATTTCCAACCCTGTTTTTTTAGAGAAATGTCCCAAAAGAAACTTTAATGATTCAAGACACCTTCCCGCAGCAAAATGAAAGATGGTTGTTCCATCAGCATATTTTCGTCTTAACACAACAACGGGGTCAGATTCAGGATGTTTGTGCAAAACCAAACGCAGATTTTCATAATTATATGCGACATGACATAACAAATCATGCCCGTTACTGTCTTCCTTGGTGATGGCTGTATGGCACTCATAAGGTGACAATAATTCAAAAATGGAGCTTAAAGATACGTCTGCTTCCCATGCAGCTCTATGCAACACGAACCAATGACTATCTGAGGCTGTGAATAAAGCTTGCAGCCTGTTTTGCGGCAATGTCAGTTGTAATATACGTCGCATCGATGGTGCATACCGTGCTGCAATGTGATAAGTGTTAAAACCAAATCTTTCTTCTGCAACCAGCAAAGCCGAAAACCTGTCTTCTGTTGGTAAGGTGTCGAGAAGCATTTCAATTAAATCAGGATTACAGTAGGCTGCAAACGCCAATAAAGTATGTATACCGCCCAATCGTTCACTATTAGCCACTACAGCCGTATTAAAAGCATGCAGCCTTTCTGGATTAAATATCTCGTGACGTATCATCTCTGCAAGCGCTACTTCATGAGAAAAGATTGTTAAATTAATGTGTGCATACTGCAACAATGTGGAATAAGAACTTAAGGGACTCGACAGTAATAGAGTTAACAAATCACGTGCTTTTAAAATATTTAAACGAGATAAAGCCCTAATACTAAAAAAATAAACAGGCAAGGGTAAACTAGTCTTCTCTCTGCACGAAGACAGCGGGGTATGCTGGTCATACTGTGAATTGAGCATGCGCAAGTATCGTTGGGAGCACGATGGTAACTGAGTTAAAAGATCCTGATTAGCCGGCGTTGCTATCACGTCTTCCAATAAGGCACAGCCAAGACTAGTCCATTTTTTACCTTCCAAATAATCAACAATAATCGAAGACAATGTATAACGAGATCCGTAGTATGTTAAAGCCAATAGCTTATTTTTCTGTTCATCCTCGATAACGGTGTCCAGGTAAAATAGCAAATCAGTATAAACAGGTTTTTTTTGTGTGTCGGGAGATAAATTTATATTTTTGAAAAGGTCCTGTTTGACGTATTCGAGGTTGCATTTTTTTATAACCATTAACGGCGTATCCCCTTTACCATTTACCCTTAGGATATGCTCTTCCAGTTTACTCAGATCACTATTATGTTGTTGGTAGATTTTAATAGCCAGATCGGGATAATCCAATGTTAGCTCGTGGTGCAGACGTTGATGTAATGAGAATGAAAACTCGCTGAGGCACCGAACATCAAACAGATAAGGCCCTGCCACAGCGAAATACATTAACTCAGTTGTGGTAGGGGCTTGGGTGAGGGTTTGAACCGAGTGCTTCATCAACTGAATGTGCTCACCTGTTGGGTGCTCATCAAGAGAGGTAGCCGTAGCATAGCGCACAGGAGTGATTAATGTTGTAATGCCTGGCTCCAGATAATGAAGTAGTGCTGCCAAAGTTTGGGGCTGAAACAGAATCTCAACGAGATTGATGTACAATTGATTGCATTCACCCTCGGGATCTGCAAATAGACTGAAACAACTGTCTGCATTTCGAATTGATCGCATTTTGCAGCGCTGTATAAAATAATCAGGAAAGGTATCCGCCCCCTGATTTAGCGCATCTATGAGTGCGTTTATTTCTTCATCAATTTCCTGATTGATCGCACATTTTTTTAAATCGTCATAACTGAATGAATTGGCAGACTGCGATGAAATCACCACGCCTTTTTTCTCCAAACCAGAAGACTGCGAAAAACGCATGGTGCGTTTACTAAGCAGAAGGCTTTCCAGCGTATATAGTATTTCAGGTTTCATATCTTACTCCGAGTTACGTACTGTGTGTTCCACAAGATAAAAATGATACAACCGCCGCACCTAAATAGCATTCAGCCCTTGCATATACACACCAGAAATTTGAAGTAGCCTGGTAACAAGACTGTGTTTTACTTCCATGCTTGTCGGATAACCTGGAGATATGCTCGAATATGATGTGTGGGGAAAAATAAATTAGGTAGGGTATTCTGTTGATTGTTCGGCAAGAACATAATCAACAAAAGGAACTACGCCATGCAGGATTGTAATCTGAAAGAGGCCATTATACCAGTTGAAAAAATCTGATGCCTGGATTTCAATTTTGAACGTGAAGAAAAATAGGCGCATCTTTATTCTAAGGAGCTGTGTTTCTGATGGAGCAAAAGAGCAAGATGAGCGTCGGGTTGGATGAAAAATACGCCAAAGATCAAGTCAGCATGTTTTTTAAACCAGCCAAATGCGATTTGGCGATGTGTTTCGATTTTTCTTCACAGCGTTCGCCGCTTTTCCCAAACCACTCCAGATTATCTTGCGGCAACTCATCCAGAAAGCGACTGGGAATGCAGTCTTGCAGCTCACCAGCTCGACGCCTTTGTTTCGCCAGAGTAAAACAAAGACCCTTTTGTGCCCTGGTGATCCCCACGTAAGCCAAACGCCGCTCTTCTTCTATCTGATCATCGTCTATGCTGACTCTATGCGGTAATAATTCTTCTTCCATACCGACCAGATAAACATAGGGAAATTCCAAACCTTTGGACGCATGGAGAGTCATTAATTGCAGCGTATCGCTGTCTTGTTCATCGGATTGCTCCAGAATATCAATTAAGATCAATTTATTTACGACATCAGCAAGAGTCTGTCCCGGATCTTTGGTTAATAATCGGTCTACCCATTCCAGCAACTCCCATACATTATCCATTCGTTTTTGTGCTTTTGCTGGCGTATCACATTGCTCATAAACATGAGCCTCATAACCACTGTCCTCAACCATTTGTCTCAAATGCTCAAGAATGGAGCCAGAAGACAGCCTTCCCTTAATCTGCTCCATCCAGCCTTTAAACGTCTGTAGCGCAGCCCTTGGTTTTTCTGCAAGAAATTCACTTAATGCCAGATGATCTGCGCCAGCGTATAAACTTAAACCTCGTGATTGAGCATAACGACCCAAAGCATCAAGAGTCGTATCACCTATACCTCGCTTGGGCGTATTAATCACTCGTACAAATGCCGCATCATCCGCTTCATTACACAACAGTTTTAAGTAAGCAAATACATCTTTTACCTCTGCCTTGGCAAACCAGGATTGTCCGCCACTAATGTGATATGGAATTCCATAATGTCTTAACACTTTTTCAAAGATTCGTGATTGATGGTTGCCTCTATACAAGATGGCATAATCACCATAATTCGTTCGTAAACGCATTTTATGGCTTATCAAATCGGTAACTACATGCTCTGCTTCATCCTGTTCATCGCGACAGCTGATCACCCGAAGTAATTCCCCATGCCCCAGCTCGCTCCACAATTTCTTTTCGAACAGATGTTGATTATGGGCAATCAAGTGGTTTGCGGTATGCAAAATACGACTGGTAGAACGATAATTTTGCTCCAGTTTAATGATTTTAAGCTGCGGGTAATCGTGTTGTAATTGCGCCAGATTTTCAGGCTTGGCGCCACGCCAGGCATAGATAGACTGATCGTCATCACCAACCACAGTAAAATGAGCCCTGACACCAACAAGTTTTTTAACCAGTAAATATTGGCTGGTATTTGAATCCTGATACTCATCCACGAGTAAGTGGCGAATTTTATTTTGCCAGTATTCCAATACTTCCGGATGATCGCTTAACAGGCCAACCGGTAATCGAATCAAATCATCAAAATCCACAGCGTTATACGATTTTAATGCCTGCTGATAACGTGGATAAATTAAAGACGCTTCTGCTTGAATGGGGTTGTGCAGATGTTGCTTTAATACAGTTTCAGGACTTAATAAATCATTTTTCCAACGGGAAATTTGTTGTTGAATCTGCAAAATGTAATCGCGTTCGTTGGCTTTGTTAACCGTCAAAAAATGCCGTAAAACCTGCAAACAATCTTCACTGTCAAAAATAGAAAATCCTTTTTTTAAGTCACACAACTGCGCATGGCGTTTGATAATGCTTAACCCCAGGGTATGAAAGGTAGCTACTTTTAACCCACGCCTGTTTGCAGCTGGAAGAACCGTAGCCACTCGAGCACGCATTTCGTTAGCCGCTTTGTTAGTAAATGTTACAGCGCATACCGATTTAGCAGAGTAACCACAGGTATTAATCAGATACCCAATTTTTTGGGTTATAACTCGTGTTTTACCACTTCCAGCCCCAGCAAGAACCAACAATGGCCCATCAATATAGTGTACCGCAGCCATTTGTTGGCTATTCAACATACATTAATCTCGATCAAAAAGAGGGCATTATCACCTACCCTGTCTTTCGTAATCAACCTTTAATTCATGGAACGCACTACATCAAACTCTTCGTCATTATCCGATTCAATGAATTCATCCTTTTTTTCGATTTCATTGATCTCGGAAATACCAAACAGTATTTTATCCAGTGTTCTGTATAACGGCATGAGTATGCTGTTCGTGTTCATAATAACTCCTTGAGTTCATTTAAGGGATGATACAAGAATAGAACAAGATGGCTAAAATTCCAGGAAATAATCAAAAAAAATGTAACCCCCCATCCCGTGCGCAGCGAGGGATGGGGGGTTACAATAAAATTAATGACGCAGTTTTCCTTTGCCACCAGCAAAAGTGTGTTTCTCCATTGGTTTAAAGCGCCCTCATCCGCCTGTGGGCATGAGTCATTTCTATTCTATGGTGCAAGACTCAAGTGTGAGTTCTATGCTCATATTGTGATATACTGGGCAAAATTGTGAAACGAGCTTTTTGAATGAAAGAATCAGATACACTGCAACGATTTATTTTCGAACACGCGAATATTCGTGGTGAAATTGTCCATATTGAAAAAACCTTTCAAACACTAATGAATCAACGCAGCTACCCGCCAATGGTTAAAAATTTATTGGGGGAAGCGATTGTTTCCTGCCTGCTATTAGCCAGCAGTATTAAATTTGAAGGCAGTTTAAATTTACAGTTTCAAGGCGACAGACGATTGCCTTTATTACTTGTGCAATGCGATCATGACTTGAATATCAGAGCTTTTGCCAAATACGCTGAAGATCTGGAAATCATCGACTACGCAACCGCATTCCTGCAAGGTCAAATGGTATTGACTATTTCGCAACACAATCAAACACAGGTTTATCAAAGTGTCGTCCCACTGCAATCAACATCCATGAGTGAAAATTTGATGGGCTATTTTGCTCATTCAGAACAAATAGCAACCCGAGTCTGGTTGGCCGTTAATCATGAAATGGCAGCCGGAATGATCCTGCAGCTGATGCCAGGACAAGACAGCCTGCAAAAAGAACAATTTTGGGAATATGCTGTACAACTGGGTGAAACAGTTAGCGAAGAAGAATTATTAACACTGGACAATCAAACCCTGCTCTACCGACTTTATAACGAAACGGAACTGCGATTATTTGAACCTCGTGCCACTCGCTTTCAATGCCGATGTTCTCATGAAAAAATGAAACAGGTCATTACCACCTTGGGCAAAGATGATGCTGAGGCCTTATTAAAAGAACAAGGTGTTATCGAAATAGGCTGCGATTTCTGTAATCAGAAATACACTTTCGATTCTATAGACGTTACCATGTTGTTTCATCGCTAGATGAAACAACACCCTGACCAGATAAATACTTCGCTCAAAAAAGAGATACAACAGCGCAGAGTTGGTTTTATTGCCCCTACTGCAGTGTTAAATCTTGGGCGGATAAGATGCCCTTATCTATCAAGCTTAACTGCACGTACTCTCCCCTCATTGCCTGCAGAATTTGCTGCAGTGTCATAAATTGCGCACTTAACTGGAAATACAAATCAGCAGATTCACGATCGTGCAACTCACCAGCCGTTAAATATGCTGCTTGACCCATATCAGAAAAATAGCTGAGACTAACATGGCGTTTTTTAGCAATTCCCGGAAAAAGACCACAAAATAATAAACTTTTATCGCCTACGTCGCGTAATAACTCCAGTTGCAACTGACGAGGTTTACGCATGGACTCGAGAAAGTCCAAAGCCACAATAGACTCAATCAATTTAGGCCCCTGGGAGAAACGCATCAATAAGAAAACAAGATAACTTTCAGTATTTTCATTTAAAATTAAACGAGTAGCGGCCTGTGCCTCATTCACTAAAGCATGCCATTGACTGATGTCGGTGGGATGTAAAATTAGTTGTTTCATAAACGCCCCCTTTTTTTACTTCCTATGTTTAGTTTAGCAAAGCTCATACCAAAAGATCAGATAAATCATAGAATTTAATCAGAAAAGTACCGATGATAAGGTGAAAAAAAAGTGGCGCAGCGTAAAATCGATGAGAAAAGATAAGACGCAACAACTAATGTGCAAGCCGGTAGGCCTAGGTAACCGAGCAATGCTGAAAAAATGACACTAACCGCCTCGATTTTGACGAGACATACGGCGAAGTGAATAACCTCATTCGCCATATGAAAGAAATGCTCATTTAATACGACGAGGTTAAGGCTGTCCACTCAGTCCAGGTTCCAGAGTAACCCAACAAAGACTGACGAGAAAACTCATAAAATCGCTTCAGAAATGCGATTCTCTCCAAATAATAAGGAGTAAGCTCTGGGTCGCTGCGCTCCATAGTTAACAAGTTATAATAGGGCGAAATAGATGCCTGACGTTCAATTATTTCGTCAAAACTGACCTTATCGGCATTATGCAACATATCAAACATGGCCAGAATGGTTGACGTTCGCCCCTTACCACCTCGGCAATGAACATGAAACCATGTCTTTTTTGGTTTACTGCGAATCAAACTCAAAAAGGCATCTACCTCAGAATCACGAGGCGCACGATGATCGGTAATGAACAGACGATGATATTCAAAACCCCATTTGGTAACGTAATATTCTTCATTTCTAACAGTACCCACAGCTATTGATTTACCGTTTACGTATTCTTTTTGTCTGTATTGAGGTACTGTTAAAATTCCAGGAATGGATTTTCTTAAACGCAGTGTCGCCAACCAATTTTCTTGATCCTGCAGGCTTTGATCGTTGGTCTTGCCAAGATTTAACCAGTTATGATCACTGACCAGAGTAATCGCTTTTCCGTTCAGATAGCCATGGCTTTCCTGTCTCAAGTCCAAAACCACCACAGGACTTCCACTTTTAGGTCGGTGCGAGAAAATATATTCAGCAATACTGCGCCATCCTTTTTCACTGGGCTCTTCACTTCCTGATAGATACAAATCGTGAATGCCCGAAACATTACCAGCATACGCATCAGCAATTGCAGCGACATCACGCATCCATTCCACAGGCGAATGCTGACTTTTACTGTCTTGAACGATGCAAGGATTTTCTATAGTGGAGTCACAAACAGCAGGCAATGAGGCAGAAAAAACAGATCCGTGCATTAGCGCAAACATCATCAGTACAACTTTAGATCCCTTAAAGTTATTCATGTTAAAACCTTAAAAAAACAACACACCATTCTCCAGAAAAAACCCATTCAAACACGGATAACACTGCCCCAAACAAAAACGAATTGTTTCGAACGAGCGTTTTAGGGTGTTTAAAATGGCGGACTTCTCCTGGATACAGGGTGATTACGTCCTGAGTAAGCCTTCATTCTATTTAAATGTTTTTATCTCTTCAACATAAATTTATAAACCAGAAAGACACTGCTCCTGATACAATTAACCCTTGGTCTCGGATAGGATTTAATCAGTAATTCGTGTATAATGTTGAAACTATGAACAAATGCCTTGCATTGACCATACACATTAATTCCAGCTATTCCCAACTAAAGGTTATTTATGATTGAACAGATTCGCAACATCGCCATTATCGCTCACGTTGACCATGGCAAAACCACTCTTGTAGACAAACTGCTCCAGCAAACAGGAACATTAAACGAAAGAGCACCCAAGGTAGAACGAGTAATGGACTCCAATGCGCTTGAAAAAGAACGAGGCATTACCATTCTTGCTAAAAATACCTGTGTTTACTGGAACGGATATCAAATCAATATTGTCGATACCCCGGGACATGCGGATTTTGGTGGTGAAGTAGAGCGTATTCTGTCTATGGTTGACTGTGTACTTTTGCTTGTTGATGCAGTTGACGGGCCTATGCCTCAAACCCGATTCGTAACTCAGAAAGCCTTTGCCAGAGGTTTAAATCCCATAGTTGTTATTAATAAAATTGACAGACCAGGAGCAAGACCTGATTGGGTAATGGATCAAGTGTTCGATTTATTCGATAATCTTGGAGCCAATGATACGCAACTGGATTTTCCTGTAGTTTACGCATCTGCTCTTAACGGCTTTGCTAAACTTAATCTGGAAGATGAAGCTACCGATATGACGGCTTTACTGCAAACGATCGTAGACAAAGTTGCGCCACCAGATGTTGATCCTAATGGCCCATTTCAAATGCAAATCAGTTCACTGGCCTATTCTACCTACGTCGGAACCATAGGCATAGGACGAATTACCCGAGGACAAATTAAAGCGAAATCCCCGGTCAAAATCATTGATAAAGACGGCAATATGCGCAGTGGCCGTTTGTTACAGTTACTTGGCTTTAAAGGCCTGGAACGGGTTGAAATTGAAGAGGCAGGAGCCGGAAACATCATTGCGATCACCGGAATAGAGAGCCTAAACATCTCTGATACAATATGTGATCCGAATACAGTTGAGGCATTGCCTGCCCTCATGGTCGATGAACCAACAATCAGCATGACTTTTCAGGTTAATGACTCACCTTTTGCTGGTCAGGAAGGTAAATTCGTTACTTCGCGAAAAATTCGTGAACGACTGGATACTGAATTATTACACAATGTGGCATTACGTGTTGAAGACTGTGAAGATCCCGACAAATTCAGGGTTTCTGGTCGAGGCGAGTTGCATTTATCCATTTTAATCGAAAACATGCGCCGTGAAGGATATGAGCTAGCCATCAGTAAGCCGGAAGTTATTATTCGGGAAATTGACGGTGAGTTACAAGAACCTTATGAGCGCTTGACAGTAGACGTCGAAGAAGGCCACCAGGGCACCATTATGGAAAAATTGGGTGAACGTCGAGGCGATATGCAAAATATGGTTCCCGATGGCAAGGGACGAGTTCGACTTGACTACGTGATTCCTACTCGTGGATTAATAGGATTCCACAATGAATTTTTATCGTGCACCTCAGGTACGGGATTAATGTATCACGTCTACGATCATTACGGCCCTGCCATTAAAGGTCGCATAGGAAAACGTACCAATGGGGTTCTGATTGCCAATTGCCAGGGAACTGCCCGGGGCTTTGCCTTATTCAACCTGCAAGAACGTGGCCGTTTGTTTATAGACCCTCAGGCGACATGTTATGAAGGAATGATTGTAGGAATTCATGCCAGAGATAATGATTTGGTGGTCAATGTAACCAAAGAAAAGCAACTAACCAACATGCGTGCTTCAGGAAGTGATGAGAACATCATTTTGACTCCGCCAATCAAGCTAACCCTTGAGCAGGCATTGGAGTTCATTGATGATGATGAACTGGTTGAAGTTACCCCTGTTTCTATTCGTTTGCGTAAAAAATCATTAAAAGAGCACGATAGAAAAAAGGCATCTCGCACAGCCAATAGTGAAGAATAAAAACCAAATGAAACAAAAATTTAAACGAGCGATTCTCTATGCTCGTCAACACAGAGCCAATCAGGGTGTAAACGAAAGTTTACACCGCCTGGTTGATTTTTTAACAAATCAACAGATAGAAATTTATCAGGATCAGGACACAACCACTGGTTTTATGATGAATATACCCGTACTTGCCAGAGAAGATATGGGAAAAAAAAACGATCTGATTATTGTTGTAGGTGGTGATGGCAGCCTGCTTTCAGCAGCCCGAATGGCCATACAGGTCAACACCCCCGTAATTGGAATCAATAGAGGTCGTCTTGGCTTTTTGACCGATATTCTGCCTCAGGATATAGAAACGCAACTGGGTGCGGTATTGCACGGTGAATATACAGAAGAACGAAGATTTTTACTGCATACCCGGATTTATGATCAAAATAAAACCTATTTTTCAGGCGATGCGTTAAACGATGTTGTTTTGGGAAGAGGTAATGAAACCCATCTGATCGAATTTGATGTTTATGTAAATGACCAACTGGTCAGTCATTATCGTTCTGATGGCATGATTTTATCGACTCCTACTGGCTCCACTGCTTATGCTTTATCTGCTGGTGGCCCCATCATGCACCCTCAGCTCAATGCCATTGTTCTGGTTCCCATGTTTTCCCATAGCTTAAGTTCCCGGCCACTTGTGGTTGATGGGGAAGCAAAAATTGAACTCCACATCTCCGAGTTTAATGAAACGGAATTACGCATCAGTTGCGATGGTCATGAATCCAGAATGGTAAAGCCAGGCCAAAAGGTGTCCATCCACAAAAACAACAACCAGTTACGCTTGTTACATCCACTTGATTACCATTATTATGATACATTACGCAGTAAACTTGGGTGGGAATCAAAACATCAGGGATAAATCATGCTCACAACCTTGCGCATTGAACATTTCGCTATTGTTAAACAACTGGAACTGGATTTTTCTCAGGGCATGACCGCCTTCACCGGTGAAACTGGAGCCGGTAAATCCATCATGATAGACGCCTTGATGTTGGCTTTAGGTGGACGAGGCGATTCTTCAGTAATACGGCCTGGTGAGGAAAAATGCGACATTACCGCTGGTTTTATTTTTGATAAATTATCTGAACCTGCGCAATGGATGATGGAACATGACATTTCCTGTGATGAAGGAGAGATCCTGCTCAGGCGGGTTATTTATGCAGAAGGACGCTCAAAATCCTATATTAATGGCCAGCCATTTCCTTTACAAAAAGTAAAAGAACTAAGCGACAAACTGGTTCATATTCATGGACAGCATCAAAACCAAACGCTCATGCAGCATCCAACGCACCGACAGCAGTTGGACAGATATGCGAATCATCCGCATTTACTGGATGAAGTATCCCGCTTGCATAAAGAATGTCTGCACATACAGCAACAAATAGATCATTTGCGCAATCAAGAACAACAAGCCGACAAAATTAAGCTGTTACAATTTCAAATAGAAGAACTGGCCGCTTTGAACTTGCACGACGGCGAGATAGAAGCATTACATCAAGAACATCAGATGCTGCATCACGCCCGGGAATATCTGGAACACAGTCACTACATCAATACTTTATTAAATGGTGATGATCAAACCAATATCTGCTCTGGACTTAATCAGGTTCTGCAATTAATTAATCAACTTCCTCAAGAGCAAATCCAAGTAAAAAACGCATTTGAACTGGTGAACGGCGCACTGATTCAATGCGAAGAAGCGCTCGATGAAATGCAGCAGTTCAGTGAGCGTGTTCAACTCGATCCCCAACGTCTGCAAGAGGTCGAGGAAAGAATGAGCGCCATCCATCATCTGGCCCGCAAATATCATATAGACAGTCACGCTATTAGAGAACAGATCAGCATCATGCAAACTGAATTGGATGCGTTACACAATGCAGAATCGCAACTGACTCAACTAAACATCCAACTACAGCAATTAACTAAAGCATATGATGCTGCGGCGCTCAAACTCACTGAATCCAGACAGAAACACGCAAAAAAATTAGCCCAGGAAATCACCGCAAGTATTCAACAACTGGGTATGCCAAAAGGCTGGATTCAAATAGACATATCCCCCTTGGATAAAATGCAAGCTCATGGCCGAGATAAGGTGGAATACAAAGTGTGCACCAATCCGGGAATGCAACCTGATGTACTGAGCAAAGTTGCCTCTGGTGGCGAGCTGTCTCGTATTGGCCTGGCGATTCAAATGATCACCGCACAAAGAGGCTCAACGCCAACACTGCTATTTGATGAAGTTGACGTAGGAATTGGTGGTGCAACTGCGGCATTGGTCGGAAAAATGTTGCGTAAATTAGGAGAGCGGTTGCAAGTTTTTTGTGTAACTCACCAACCTCAAGTTGCTGCCTCTGCTCATAATCACTTTATGGTAGAGAAACAAAGTGACAACAAACAAACACTCACCCACATTATGCTTTTACAGTCTGATGATAAAATCGACGAAATTGCACGTATGCTGGGTGGATTAACCATCACCGAACAAACTCGATCGCACGCTAAAGAGCTCATAGTCCAAAGTTGGGACTAAAATTTACTACAAAATTAGCTCAATATTGACAATTAATGAACAATTAAGTTTAAATTTTAAAAATATTAAAAAAAAATCATAAAAAAACGGCACAAGTAATAAAATAATGCTACAATGGAGGGGTAACAATTTAGGAAAATAACATGTCAGATAAAATTCGCGGTACAGTAAAATGGTTTAATGAGTCCAAAGGTTTCGGTTTCTTAGAAAGTGGCGGTAAAGATTATTTTGTGCATTTCAGCGCAATCCAAAGCAGTGGTTTCAAAACACTTGCTGAAGGTGCAACTGTTATGTTCAAAGCTAGCAACGGACAAAAAGGTCCTCAAGCTGAAGAAGTTGAAGTAGTCTAATTCATTTTATTTTTCGCCTTGCTCGTTTGCAGATATTCTTATCTATAAATGAACAAGGCGTTTTTTTTGCCCAAGTAAAACATATCTAAAACCTCGTACACCTCTCTTGCCAATAAAAAATGGATATTAATTCAATAAAACTACAGCTCACAAACAGTGCATGAAGTGTCTTTTTATTTTATATTATACGGTTAAGATTCTTCCCAATTACTATTCAAAGACATCACTACATTAAAGGATTTAATATGCACACGCCATGCTCAACGGTTTTAATGGTACCGCCTCAGGGCTTTCAATTTAATACCGAAACAGCGGCCAGCAACAGATTTCAATCCCAAAAGCATTCTGTCAGTACAAAGAATAACGCCATGGTTGAATTTAATACCATGGTACTGCATTTAAGAGAACTAGGAATTCACGTATTAATCTTAAACCAAAATCACGAGTTACCAGATGCTGTTTTTCCTAATAACTGGTTTTCTACCCATACAGATGCTGCGGGACGTAATCTTCTTATCGTTTATCCCATGCTGACTCCAAATCGTCAGGCGGAGGTTAATATAGACGGCTTGTGTCACGTATTGGATGAAGCTCACTTCACAGTAAATAAACTGATTGATTTAAGAAATAAAGAATCGCTTGTTCTGGAGGGGACGGGAAGTTTGGTTTTAGACCGTGCCAATCAATTAATTTATGCAGCATTATCCCCCAGAACATCGCCGGTGATGGTTCATCGATTAGCAGAAATACTCCATTATAAGCCCATTATTTTTAACAGTATTGATGCACATGGTCATCCTGTTTATCATACTAACGTCATATTAAGCATTACGGAACATTACGCTATTATCTGTCTGGATTCGGTAAAAGATCCCCTAGAAAAATCCGCCCTGCTGTACAGTTTTACAATAACTGGGAAACAAATAATCGATATAACCTATGAGCAAACCCAACATATGTGCGCTAATGTGTTAGAACTATTTAATAAAAAGGGAAGGAGCATCCTCGTCATGTCTGCGCAAGCTAAAAATCACTTTACCGAAAGCCAGTTAGAACTCATCCAGAACTTTTCCCAATTAGCTATTATGGATATAAAAACCATTGAACACGTTGGTGGTGGCAGTGTACGATGCATGATGGCCGAAATTGTATACCAAAGATAAACATCCCAGGTTATCCCGACCTCGAGCGCAGTGAGGCTGCAGAATGGGGACACCAGTGTCAACTCTTTATTTTTTAGAACTCAACTGATAATATCACCGCCATATTGCTCCCTTAATTCGAGATATATAATTTTGACTCGTGATTTGAATAAATTCGTTACCACTCATTTAGAGCAACAGCACCAAGCAACACCTGAAAAAGTCATTATCATTATTCCTACATATAATGAAGCCGCTGTTATTGAGGAAACGATAACTCAGGTATTTGATTCCGTAGCGTCTCAAAAAAATTATGACATCCACATATTGGTTTTTGACAGTGCGTCTAGGGATAATACTCAATATCTGGTTAAAAATTTACAAAAAAAATACCCCAATCTTCATTTACATGGTGAACCCCAAAAATCAGGTTTAGGGTCTGCCTATTTACAAGCAATAAATTATGCTTTATCTACTCTGGATGCGGATATAGTATTTGAGTTTGATGCTGATTTGTCGCACCAACCCAAATACATTAATGGCATGTTGGAGAGAATTAAAAAATGTGACTGCGTTGTAGGCAGCCGTTATATTAAAGGGGGAAGTATTCCTGCAAACTGGGCTTTCCATCGAAAACTGTTCTCTGTGTTTGGCAACTACATCACTCGCTTGGTACTCACCCCTAAATATAAAGATTTCACCAGCGGTTTTCGTGCTACAAGACGGCATATTCTCCAAAAAATATTACCCAAAAAGTTTCTTTCAAATCATTATGCTTATAAAGTTCAGCTTCTTTGGTTATTACATAAAAACCACGCCAGGATAAGTGAATATCCTATAGATTTTATAGACAGAGAAAAAGGCGTTAGTAAATTACCCAAAAACTGCATCAGCGATACACTCAAAGTTATTTTTACGCTGCGCTATTATGAGTTAAAACAGTTTTTTAGTATGTGTCTTGTTGGTTCTATGGGCATGCTTGTCCAGTTTTTTGTATATAATCTGCTACGTGACTATTTAACGCCATACAACGCATCACAAATTGCAGTAATAACAGCAATTATCAAC
This sequence comes from Legionella worsleiensis, assembly GCF_001467535.1. Lineage (GTDB taxonomy): Bacteria > Pseudomonadota > Gammaproteobacteria > Legionellales > Legionellaceae > Legionella > Legionella worsleiensis. The sequence goes on along the minus strand of NZ_LNZC01000012.1, from coordinate 239,011 downwards.
AATTTTATCCTAAACAACCGCTTTACTTTTCGAAGTAAATCATTAGTTGGGCGAGCGTTCAAAATGAAAAAACTTGCCGGTTTTATTCTCTACTCTCTGGTCATGATTTATGTTCAAAGTTTTTGGGTTAAACTGGGGGTCAATTATCTTGGCAGCGGAGCTTTGCAGGAAAATATTTTATTAGCCACAGGAATTGGGCTTGGTTCATTATTAAACTATTTTACTTACACACGCCATATATGGACTGAGCGAATAACACATCATAACCAGTTAAAACATTAGAGCTCAGTTACCCAAGTGTAAAATAGTGATGGAAGCATGTGGCAGCTCAAATTATTGGTTGCATAAATAATCAAGTGGGGAGTGTTCATCTAACTGTGTCACCTCAATGACTATCTAAGTCTCAGGTTCATACGGTCTTCAAAATAATTAACGCAGAGGCTGAATTAACTACCAGGATGTGCGTAAATAACTGAAACAAGATCTAAATTAACATACTGCTTGGCCTTCCATAATTCAAAATTTGATTGCATCTGCATCCAACTTTCAGGGGTTCTTCCGAAAGCTTTACTTAATCTTAATGCCATTTGAGGCGAAATATCGGCCTCTCCTTTAACAAGCCTCGAAAAAGTTGAAGGACTTACATTTAACTTAAATGCAGCAGTTCTCAAACTTATATTCAGTGGTTCAAGGTAAGTTTCTTTAATAAACTCCCCTGGATGTGGTGGGTTATTCATAGTCATTAGTGATAATCCTCATAATTAACGATATAAGCATCGCCATTTTCAAATTCAAAAGTTATACGCCAATTACCATTAACGACTATTGACCAACAATCCTTTCTTTGCCCTTTTAACTGATGTAAGTTGTATCCTGGTAAATCCATATCTTCAATAACTGTTGCAGTATCTAGCGCTGCTAATTGTAGTCTTATTTTCTTTTCATGTTTCGATTGAATACCAGAGCAATCCCCTTTTTCGAAGAATTTTTTAAGACCTTTATGTTTAAATGATTTAATCATAACTAAATATAGCGCGTTGCGCATCAAACATCAAGTTAAATAATACATAAGTAAAGATAACAGGGGTTTTGTTAACCACCCAGCCCTACTCTCATGCCTAATGAATAATCAAGCCAAAACAGGTTAATAAATCTCGTCAATATTTCATATAGACGTAAAATACGTTCATTTATTCTTCCTTGTTATCGAGTTTTGGGTCACTTGAATCACATTATTCAAATTGAGCTGAGGACATAGGAAGCCAAATAGATAAACATGCTATTGCCAACATTTGAACTGATGATAAATTGAATTTCAGCATCCAAATTCTGCTAGTAGGTCTCGCCAAGGGCAACCAGCTCGCATCCGGTATAACATCGCTTCAACGATTAAACGAAGAGTAGGCTTGTCATAAATCCTATGTTGTAGCATGATACCCTTTAGCTTAGCCCAAAGCGCATCATTGAGCATAAATCTAGCCATTGCAAACTCGTTTTATACTTGGTGTTAGAGCCGTTATATTAAGAGTTCGCTCCTTTTAATCAACGGATTAATGCGTTTAATTTAGCTGTATTTTTAATTTGAGCATCTCTTGAATGCCTCGGACAAGCCAAGGCACGTAGGCAGGGGGGGCAAATGTCAACCCGCCCTAATGCTTTTTCATTTGGTATTTTTGATAAAACACTGGAAAAACACCAAATTACCATACATACACATAAGTACTGCACGTACATTAAGGATGGGTTGTGATCAATAAAAACAGTATTTTGTTCTCTGCATATTGTGCATTATTACTCGTTACCGCTCCCTTTAATTTGGCTTCTTTTGATACCTATTATTATTGGGATTGGAGTCGTCATTTGGATTTATCCTATTATGACGGTTCGCCTATGATAGCCTATCTCATTAAATTATCCACTTTGCTTTTTGGTAATACTTTATTTTCACTTACCTTGGTTGGTATATGCGTTACTGCAGCCACCAGCTGGATTATTTATCGTACAGCACGCCAGTTTATTTCAATAAAAGCCAGTTACATTGCCATGTTTCTCTGGCTCTTTTCACCTTTGGTTACTGTAGATTTATTGCAGCAAACAACTTATGACACTCCCTTATGTTTATTTTGGGCGCTAAGTGTTTATTATGTTGTTCGCTACATCAAGACTCAGGAAACTCGAATTTTATACTGCATTAGCCTCAGTATTGGCTTGATGTTATTGTCTAAATATTCAGGCATTGTTTTGGTTTTATCTTTATTTATTTTTCTGATATCAACCCAATACCGCAATTTATTTAAGTCCTTTCATTTTTATTTGGCTGTATTGCTTGCGATACTTTGTTTTAGCCCCGTTATTATTTGGAACTACCAACATGAGTGGCAATCATTTCTTTATCAATTAACCGTTCATCAACACACCAAAGATATTCATCCCTTATCCAGCATGGCTTATGCTTTTTTTGGAACCTTGCTGCCATTATTAAACTTTATGCTTGTTCCTTCCTTACTGTGTAAAATGCACATAACAGCAGTAACACCCTCTCGTTTTTTACAAAATACAAAGCACCAGATTGTTACTTTATGTTGGGTAATCAGCGCAACCTTTTTCTTTTTTTATTTACTAACGGCGGCTAAGGCAGAACTAAGAGGCGGCTGGCTGACACCATACCTGATTACTGCCGCATTATTAGGCGGATATTGTTATCAATACTTGCACTACAGAAAATCCGCTATAGGATTAATTGCGGTTTATGCCGTCATCAGTGTCTTAATCGTTCTCAATAACGGCTACCAACATACCTTGATTCCTGCCAAGAAAAAAATCTATTATCGTTTAATGCAACAGGTAAATAATCAACTAACAGATATTCCAGACAAGGTATTTACCTCAGGATGGTTTGAGGCACGAATGCTATTCTTTTTAAAAAACAAGCCGTTGATCTACACGCTGGATTGCGGTTCTTTACAAAATCAATACGCCCTGTGGAGTGAGAACATCAACAAACAAATTACTCATAAAACAGAACGAGAGATTCTCTATATCGATTTGATAAACAGGAGTCAATGTTTAAGCAACTATTTTGATAAGTGTGTGCAATTAACTGTGCAAACAATCACGACGCCCAAAGACGTCTATTCGGTATATGCCTACAGATGTGTTAATGATGCGCCCCTGAATCATCATTCCTGACTTAGGTGCGTTCGTCTGTCTTGCATGGTTTCTACGCTGTTAATGACCGTTTGATGACAAATTTCTCTCATTACCGGTATGTCTTTAAGCGGCCTTCCCTCATGTATGGTGTAAGCTATCAAAAAACTATCTTGCCATATTTTTTCATTTTTTCGGGATTTGGCTTTAACCCACAAAGCAATCCAGAGAAAATGAAATTGCCATTTTTCGCGATGCAGTTCCATTTCTTCAACAAAAACAGCGTCCATAGCATCGGCTAACCGACAAACTTTAACACCATCTACAAAACTACTGTTATGATTTACAATTTTATCGATTAATGGATTTTCTATATACCATGACTCTGTAAATTGTTTACTTTTAAGCCAAGATTTAGAGCGCTGCAAGGACTCCTCTATCACTTCTTCGGTAAAGGGAGTAATTTGCACACTAAGCTTATCAAAAAGATAGGTTAAATCTAATTTATTGGGTCTTAAACGAAGACCGGATAATTCTTGAATTTCCAGAAAATGCAAATATGGAATTTCGCCCTTTTCAATCGTTATGGCAAGAAAATGTTCAACCATTTGTTGTAAATAGGACGTATCGACCTCACGCAGGGTCACATTTTCTGCAAAAGCCTGTTTATAGTAATCGGTTACTTCTTGAGAAGGAATAAACGGAGTAATCCAGGAGTCTTTAATACCCATCTCGTATTTTAATAACAAACCACAAAGCCTATTTTTTCTGTTTTTACGGATATGCACAAAAATGCCCTGTGAACCAGTTCCATCAACTTCGGTTGCTTTGATTACCATCTGTACTGGTTCAGGTTCTGCTGCAAATACTACCCCCTTTTTTCGTTGAATCTTTATCCAACGATCAAAAAATGTGTGATAACGATCGGGATACCAATATTTAATGACCTGTAAGCGAGATAATGATTCGGAGGTCAAAGTCACTTGATCCATCAACTGATCCAAAGTTAAAACAGCAATCTCGCGTACGTCGGCCTTAGGGTGGAGTAGCGTTAACAGAGCAATGTCATGTCCTTCATCAATGTTGTATAAATCAATGATTAAATCTGCAAAAAAGTCGGCAGGCATCGCATAACTTTGGGCAAAAAAATTCTCTGCAATATCAAAAATGGAAAGATCGGATAATTCATGGATTAAATCACGGATAGAATCCAGATGAGAGACAGGATCGCTATCATAATCCTGGTCGTCTTCCTGACTGGCTAAATCAAAATAGGCGTCTTTTAACTTCTGGGTAAGCTCGACATGCACTTCGTAGAACGCATTTAAAACCGGTAACCAAAAACTTAAACTGTGCTTTTGAGTTTGAATCACATCTGCAAGATGGTTCATCAATTGATTCAAAGGTTTTGATGTCGCTTTATTATGTGCATCTAAGGCAGCCTGCAATTGAGCCACGCAAATATCCAAAGCAAACACACATGCAGAATAGACCGAAGGGCCTTGATGAACATGTTCCTCATCCAGATTATTTAATAAATCAATCAGATCAAGAGCATATTCAGGATGTTGAAAAAACAAGGCATATAATTGCGGATCCGGATCATCATCACGCTCGATTAATGTTGCCATCTCTGCGATCAGGCGATGCAAAAGTTCGGGTTGCTTTGTCATGTATGCTTTGGCACCTGTCTTGGTTTACCGTGCTCATCAATTGCAACGAAAACAAAAGTACCCTCGGTTACTTGATATCTTTCATTCTGATCTGCAGAAAGCGCCCATACCTCAACAGCTATAGTCATTGAAGTCGTTCCCTGTTTTAGCAGTTCAACATGACAACTGACCACATCACCTACATGAACCGGTCGCAAAAAAGACATGGAATTAATGGCTACGGTCGCAACCCGCCCGTGCGCCATTTTTTTTGCCAGTACTCCTGCAGCCAAATCCATCTGAGAAACTATCCATCCGCCAAATATATCGCCATTGGCATTGGTACTCATAGGCATAGCCAGAGTCTGGATAGTCAGCTCACCTTTAGGTAATCGAGTCATTATTCACCGCCACGTTTTAATTTTGCTAAAGCATCTGCCATAGCCGTATTAAAGACTGTTTTCTTGACCGGCTCAGCTTTTTTCACCGCTTCCGGTTTTTTCTTATGATCTACTTTTTTCAATTCCGGATGTTTTTTAGGCGGCGGGGTTTTAACCGACTTTTTGGTTACAGCAGCAGTCTCTTCGCCTAATTTCATGCTTAAACCAATACGTCTACGTTCTTTATCTACCTCAACCACTTTAACGGTGACTATATCACCGGCTTTTACCACCGCTCGTGGATCGGTAATAAACTTATTGGTCATGGCAGAAATATGAACCAATCCATCCTGATGTACGCCTATGTCAACGAACGCACCAAAATTGGTTACATTACTGACTACACCTTCAAGAATCATTCCCTCGTGCAAGTGATTAATGTCTTCAACGCCCTCTTTAAACTGAGCGGTTTTAAATTCCGGTCGGGGATCACGTCCTGGCTTTTCCAACTCGCGTAAAACGTCTCTGATCGTGGGTAAGCCATAAGTGTCATCAACGTATTTTTCGGCATTCACACTGAGCAATACGTCCCTATTACCAATAAGTTGTGGGATATCCAGATGTTGATCAGCAATAATACGCTCAACCAGTGGATAGGCTTCTGGATGAACACAAGAGGCATCAAGTGGATTGTCACCGTTCATAATACGCAAAAAACCAGCCGCTTGCTGGAATGCTTTATCCCCCATGCGGCTGATATTTTTTAATTGCTCTCTATTTACAAATGCTCCGTGTGCATCACGGTATTGCACGATATTCTTTGCCAAAGTATCGTTTAGTCCTGAGACGTGAGCGAGCAGTGCAGCAGAAGCTGTATTAACATCAACACCTACAGCATTCACGCAATCCTCAACCACCCCATCAAGACAACGAGCAAGCCTTGCTTGATTGACGTCATGTTGATACTGCCCAACACCTATGGATTTCGCCTCTATCTTAACCAGTTCTGCCAAAGGATCCTGAACACGTCGGGCTATTGAAACAGCACCTCTTAACGTGACATCCAGATCTGGAAATTCCTGAGCGGCTAATTCTGAAGCAGAATACACCGATGCACCTGCTTCACTGACGATAATTTTCGTCAGTTTTAGATCGGGGTACATTTTTATCAAATCAGCAACCAGACGCTCGGTTTCTCTTGAGCCAGTTCCATTACCAATACTGATTAAATTGACGTGATGTTTTGCTGCTAATTTTGCCAAATCGGCTATGGATTGATGCCATTCATTTTGAGGGGCAAAGGGAAAAATGACTGAGTAATCGAGTAATTTACCAGTGGCATCTACCACAACTACTTTTACACCGGTACGAATACCAGGATCCAAACCTATAGTTATTTGTGGTCCTGCAGGAGCAGCAAGTAATAAATCACGCAAATTTCTGGCAAATACCTTGATTGCTTCCTCATCAGCAAGTTCACGCAGACGAGTTAATAACTCCAGTTCCAATTTAGTAAATAATTTGACCTTCCAGGTCATGCGCACTGTTTCTAAAAGCCAGGCATCTGCATTTCTGTGCTGATCTGCAATGTTGAAGCGAGCTGCAACACGATTTTCTCCATAGTTCTGCTCTTGTTCTGGTAAAGTCAAACTTACCTGCAATACACTCTCCCGTCTGCCTCGAAATAAAGCCAGAGCTCGATGCGAGGGAATTTTCTTAATAGGTTCCGCATAGTCAAAATAATCAGAAAATTTATTTACTGTTTCTTTTTTCTTGGAACTGCCTACTGATTTAACGATTCCATGTTGCCATAAATACTCACGCAACTCGTTGATCAAATCGGCATCTTCAGCGAAGTGCTCCATTAAAATATGACGAGCACCTTCAAGCGCTGCGTTCACATCGTCAACACCTGTTTCGGAGTTAATGTATTGAACCGCTTGTTCTTGGGGATTAAGAGTGGGATCCGTCCACAAGGAACGGGCTAAAGGTTCTAAACCAGCCTCAACGGCAATCTGAGCCTTAGTGCGTCTTTTAGGCCTGAAGGGCAAATACAAATCTTCCAGTCGCGTTTTAGTATCTGCTGCAAGAATACTCTGCTCCAATTCAGGAGTTAATTTGTCTTGTTCTTTTATTGATTGCAAGACTACCGCACGACGCTCATTCAATTCACGCAAGTAGAACAATCGCTCTTCTAAAAAACGCAATTGCGTGTCATCAAGTCCTTCAGTCGCTTCTTTTCTGTAGCGAGCTATGAAAGGAACGGTTGCTCCCTCATCCAGCAAGCGAATAGCAGTTTCAACCTGCGATACTTTTACTTTAAGTTCTTGCGCTATAATCGCAGCTGACGCCAACATCTCTTGAGCCATTCATATCCCCGTAAAACATGATAAAAAATCGACACATTATATACTCAACAGGTTCTGTTGCGATATAAAAACCATCCAATAATCATCTCAAAATCCACTCTCGCCCTCTGGCCATAACCAGGTTGCGAGAGTGCCATCCCCAAATCACTCTACAGTCACCGATTTCGCAAGATTTCGGGGTTGATCCACATCGGTACCCTTTGCAACCGCCACATGATATGCCAGTAACTGTAAGGGTAAAGTATAGGCTATGGGCGCAGTCCAGGAGCCGCATGCAGGAACTTTGATCAACCGTGCGCCATTTCCTTTCCAGTCTTGAGAAGCATCTACAAAAACAAACAATTGCCCTCCCCGGGCGCTAACTTCATGCAAGTTGGATTTTAATTTATCCAATAGCTCATCATTTGGTGCTACGGCAACTACAGGCATATCGTTATCGACCAATGCCAAAGGACCGTGTTTTAATTCACCGGCTGGATATGCCTCAGCATGAATGTATGAAATTTCTTTGAGTTTCAAAGCCCCCTCCAATGCAACCGGATACTGAACCCCACGCCCCAGGAATAACGCATGCGCTTTATTAACAAACAAAGAAGACAATGCCTCAATTTCTTCATTCATTTGCAAAATGCGCTCACAGCACACGGGCAGTTCCTGCAACTGGTTTAAAACGTCTTGTGACCTGCTGTCATGACACAGTGCAGCAGCTAACATCAAAAATGCAGCCAACTGCGTTGTAAATGCTTTAGTAGAAGCAACACCAATTTCAATTCCAGCACGAGTTAAAAAGATGCAATCAGCCTCACGCACCATGGTACTGGTAGCTACATTACAAATGGCCAAACTGGCTAAATAATCCATTTTTTTAGCTTTGTTCAAGGCAGCCAAAGTATCCGCAGTTTCACCCGATTGAGATACCGTGATAAACAAAGTATTTTCTGGAACAACGACGTCCCTATAGCGAAATTCACTGGCAATTTCTACTTGAGTTGGAATTGCAGCCAGAGACTCCAACCAGTATTTGGCAATTAAACCGGCATGATAGCTCGTACCACAGGCAACAATATGAATTTGTTTTACTTTTGGAAAGATATGAGACGCACGTTCGCCAAAGCTTGCTCTCAGCACTTCTATACTGCTAATACGGCCTTCAATGGTATCAGCAAGTACTTTTGTCTGTTCAAATATCTCCTTCAGCATAAAATGCCTGTAAGGGCCTTTACTGGCTATTTCTGCATCACTGGTAAGAGGGTGGGCTGTTCGCTCAACCAACTCTCTTGCGAGATTATAAATCTGCACCTGATGAGCAGTGACGCATGCGCTGTCCCCTTCTTCCAGATAGAGAACCGATTGTGCAAAAGACCTTAAGGCCAAAGCATCTGATGCAATAAAATTCTCACCAATTCCAAGACCAACAACCAACGGGCTACCCTTACGAATAGCGACTAATTCGAGTGGCCTTTGCTGATGAATTACACCCAGAGCGAAAGCCCCATGCATTTCTGCTGCGGCAGTTTGGACGGCCAATAATAAATTTTCATGTTGTGCGTAATAAAAATGAATTAAATGTGCAGCAACTTCAGTATCAGTTTCGGAAGTAAATTGATATCCCTCAGTAATAAGCCGTTGTCTTAACTCATCGTGATTTTCAATAATCCCGTTATGAACCAAGGCAATTTGACCATGAGACAAGTGTGGGTGCGCATTTTGCTCGGAGGGTTTGCCGTGAGTAGCCCAACGAGTATGTGCAATGCCCGTATTACCAGAAATTGCCGTCTCTTGCATGGCATCTGCCAAATTCTGTACTTTACCTTTTATTCTGACTCGTTTTAATCGCGAGTTATTGTCTATTACTGCGATACCTGCAGAGTCGTATCCTCTGTACTCCAGACGTCGCAATCCTTCCAGCAAAACCTTACTGATGTCCCTTTCTGAAACAACTCCCATAATCCCACACATAACCCGCTCCTCGTTTCCGAAACCGCTTTTATAGATGCTCTATACAACTGATTAACAGTACCTAAATATAATTGATGATTCATGTTCAGTGACACGTCATAACTCAATTTAGATTGCGAAAAAAACTCATCCTTGAAGATGAGCTCTTTTAATTAAAAAGAGGAATTATGCCATAAAGATAAGAAAATCACTAAATCAATTGCCTGAACAATACCGCAATTTTTGTTCAGGCACTCTGTTAATCATACTTGAGGGATGTGTTACTTCTTACAAGTTACAGCATAGCCATGATCTTTCATCGCGGCACACACTTCAAAAGCCAAATGACGATGAGCTTTAGTACTCGGATGAATCTCATCCCAGAACAAGTAGCCTTCGGGTTTATCGCACATATGATAATTCGTCTCGCCTGGAGCAAAACTCTTATCAACGTACTGCAGCGTCTGCGCATATCTTAGAACAAAGTTTTTAGCAAAAACGGAATGCTCAAGCCCCTGGAACATAGGGAATTTAACGTCTATGCAGGCATCATTCACATTAGCAAATCCATAATCATCAGGATTAGTTACCGCTCGCTCCATGTACTCCTGAGTATTGATAAAAAGAAAATCGGCATCAGGATATTGCTCTTTCCATTCATCTACTCGAGCCGCCAGCCGCTCATTGTGTACCTCTGAGGCATAGTTCAACAAATCCCGGTCGGCTGAGTTAACAAATTTGGGCGTATCGCCAATATGGGGCACCCCTAAAACAACGACCCGTCTGGCTCCAGCCTGGGTCAGTTTAAGCACAGAGTAACTGACTCCATCCACAATGTTGTCTATATAGGCGCTCATCACATCAGGATCGTATTTATCCTCATACTGCAACGCATTAATATAATCATTACCACCAGAAAAAACAAAATAAACGGTTTGATTACTTAATTTTTGATGCTCCAGCAAATAAGCGTGAACAGTTAATCCGAGGCTTGGGGGTACCAATTTTCCAACGATTAACGTTTTAATAATGCCTAAAGGATGGCGTATCATATTCCATACGGTTAATTGAGTATCGTAAGTTGCAGCCCAACTTCCACCAAACGCTCTGTTCAAATAAGACTCTTCATCGTCTTTTTGAATGGACAACATTTCTGCCAGATATTCATTCCAGACACGACCATTTGAAAATCGTGCATTCCAATAGGGCTTACCTGGCAATACAGGTACCAATTTAATCTGTGCAATCAAATTGACTATATAAGGTGCCAAATCGTTATCAAAAAAATCAGTTACGGTGTAGATACCCGCATCAAGAATGACTTGAGGAACGTAATAATCATTAGCGAATTCAATCATCTTGTTGATAACAAAATTTTTGAAAGGGGCAACAATATAAGCAGGATTTTCTTCATTCCGCAGACTTTTTAGCAGATGAGTAGTATTGCCTGTATCAGATAAACTGTCGCCAAAGACAACCATAGATTTAACAGGAATGGATGCGACGCTAAAAAATGGGAAAAAAAACAGCACAACAAACAGCCAGCGACACATTCTATTGTGTTTCAACATACAAATCTCCTTATAAGAGCCAGCAAACTCAATTTAACCCTATTGCTCCGTCACCATGAACCAGATGAGTTCCGGTCTGTATTGCATTCCGATTTACGGTAAAATCACACCAAGATGAATGCAAAGTATTCCAGCAAACTCGCTCATTCATTTTTAAAGGAACAGTGGTTCCATACTAAGGGTACAATCGGTATGAAATTTTTGTCAACGCATTAGGAATTTTTACGCTATACGAGAATAAAAAAACAGCCATGTCCAGAAAAATTTTTAGACCTATTGTGTTCAAATAATGCATTGAATTCATCCCTATTGATTAAATTGTGAGTAAATGTTAATTTTTACCATATTTTTTTGTTATTTTTAGGTAATACTGTGAAAGAAATTGTCATTGCTTCGTTTTATAAATTTATTTCTCTGCCCGATTTTGAAACGCTAAGAGAGCCAATGTTGGCTAAAATGCATGAACTGGGCATCAAAGGAACCATTATCCTTGCTCATGAAGGCATTAATGGTGGATTTGCAGGCAACAGGGAGCAAATGGATAATTTTTACCACTACATGCGTAGCGACCCTCGTTTTTCTGCCCTGAACTTTAAAGAAACATTTGACCAAGCCAATCCTTTTGAAAAAGCCAAAGTCAAACTTCGCAAAGAAATCGTTACTATGGGCGTCCAAAATGTTAATCCGGAGCAAAACGCAGGAACCTATTTAAGCCCGGAACAATGGCATGAACTCATTCAAGATCCCGAGGTCATTTTATTAGATACTCGTAATGATTATGAATATGAGCTGGGAGCATTCAAAAATGCGATAAATCCAGATATTGAAAATTTCCGGGAATTTCCAGAATACGTTGCCCAACATCTAAGCGACAAAAAAGATAAAAAAATAGCAATGTACTGTACCGGTGGAATTCGTTGTGAAAAAACAACGGCGTTCATGAAAGAACAAGGATTTCAGCAGGTATACCAACTGCATGACGGCATACTCAATTACATAGAAAAAATTCCCGAAGCGAATTCTTTATGGGAAGGCAAATGTTTTGTTTTTGATGACCGAGTCGCTGTAGATCAAAAATTGGAGCGAGTATATCCTCAGCTGCCTCAAGATTACAAAGAAGAAAGATACCCTAAATAAACGGAAGCGATATCGTTTGTCCCGAATGAATGGAGGGGTTTTGTTCTGTTCCTGCCAAGACCCAATGAACAAAACCTCCATTTGCAGCGTTTTTTTCTTAAAACTCTATAAAGTGTGCCACACTAAAGATTGGTTAAGACGCAGCATGAACACAGCGTGCATGTTACTCATTATCTCTTTCGGTTATACTATCTTTTTTTTATTGTTCAGGCGTTTTATGACTACCAAAAAACCATTCGATTCCAGCATAGCACTGAATAGAAAAGCCGGTTTTGACTACTTTATTGAAGATCAATATGAAGCGGGTCTTGTTCTTGAGGGTTGGGAAGTAAAAAGTCTCAGAGCAGGAAAAATCAATCTCTCGGATGCACATGTTATTGTTAAGTATGGCGAAGCCTATTTGTTAGGTGCTCAGATTCAACCCCTGAAAACGGTATCAACCCACTTTATACCCGATCCTATACGCACACGAAAATTATTATTGAACCGTAAAGAGTTAAATCACTTAATTGGTAGTGTTGAACGTCAAGGATACACCATAGTTCCGCTGTCCTTATATTGGAAAAAAAATAAAATCAAAATTAAAATAGCGTTGGCTAAAGGTAAAAAAGAACACGACAAAAGAGATACGATTAAAAATAGAGAGTGGCAACGTGATAAATCCCGCCTCATGAAAAAAAATAAATAAGGAGAAATGCAATGCGCATAGGTGAGGAAATACCCAATTTTGAATTTCATGCAACAAATCAGATTCATGCTCGTCTTCATGATTACAAAGGGCAAACGGTCGTTCTTTATTTTTACCCAAAAGATGCAACACCCGGGTGTACAAATGAAGGTCAGGATTTTAGCAACGCCTATTCACAATTTCAGGCGTTGAATACGATCGTATTGGGTGTTTCTCGAGACAGCCTGAAATCACATGAGAATTTTAAAAGCAAATACAATTTTCCTTTTGAATTAATCAGTGATAAAGACGAAGAGTTATGTCTCTTGTTTGATGTCATTAAAATGAAATCCATGTATGGCAAACAAGTCCGTGGTATTGAGCGCAGTACGTTCATCATTGACAAGGACAGCGCATTACGCCACGAATGGCGCAAAGTTTCAGTCAAGGGACATGTTGAAGAGGTCTTGAATTATCTAAAATCATGCTGATTCGAAGATATCAACTGCTTATCGTTATTGCTGCATCAATACTTACCTTGATAGCGACTGATATTCTGTTGCCCAGTCTGCCTCAAATTGCCGACACTTTTGCCGTATCATCACACAAGGTAAAAATGCTTCTTTCCATTTTTATGGCAGGGGAGCTATCTACCGTTCTTATTTGGGGCGTCATTGCAGATTTGCTTGGCAGAAGGCAAACCTTATTCCTTGGTATGCTAATTTTTTGTATAGGCTCCATAATGAGTCTTTATGCTGATTCAATCAATTTACTTTTGGTTTGTCGTTTCCTGCAAGGTGCGGGCTCTGTTGTTGTTCCAGTTGCAGGATGGGCTCTGATTCAGGATCTTTATCCCAAAGACGAAGGGGCTCGAATGATGTCCTTTGTTGGCACGCTGGTAGCGGTTCTTCCTCTTTTTGCACCGGCAATAGGTGGGAAAATAGACGTACTTTACGGTTGGCATATGAATTTATATGGCATTGCGTTCTACGCTGCGATTTTGTGTCTAGCCATGCTTTTGTTACCACAAACATTAAGTATGAAAAATACCAGAGTGAGTATCCCTGATTTGAATAAAAGGTTGCGTATTTACGGTACCATCCTAAAAAACAAAACCTTTATTTCCTATATTGCTCTTTTTGGTTTGTTGAACTGCGGTCAGTGGTGTTTCCTTACCGTAGCGCCATTTTATTACGCACATGCTCATATTTCACCAGATAAAATGGGACTTTTACTGATGATTACATCTATGGGATTTCTTTTAGGTGCCATGACGGCATCAAGATTATTCAAAAAATTTGGCGTGGACAATACTATGGCACTTGGGATACTCATTGCGCTCGTCAGTAGTTTATTACTCTTGGCAAGCAGTTATAACGGTCGGAGTAATCAACCAATTTTCAGCGCACTGGTCATTAGCTTGTATGTATTTAGTTCTGCGCTGCTATGGGGTGCCAGTACGTCCAGAGCCTTACAGTGTTTTGATGATTTTCGTGGCTCTGCCTCGGCCGTTCGCAGTTTGATTCTCATCGGCTTTTCTGCACTGGGAACCTTTGCAGGAAAATTACTGCACCATGAGAGTTTATTTGCTACCGGAATAATTCTCTTTGCCTTGGCTTTGACTGCATTATGGGTATTTAACACTAAGGGACTTAGGGCAGAACGAATGACTGCCGAAGTCGCATATTAATTATAGAACATGATTCTTAACTCATTGTTCCCAAACAAAAAAAATATAGTTCTTGACTGAACTGTCACCTATACGGACAATAAAGATAGGGCCAAACGTTCAAGTTCCATACGCCGTAAAGGGGCACTCAGGCGACATGGTGCAACTTGAACTAAAAGCCATACTACTTTTAGCTGAAAGGGTGAACCTATGGATACTATCAAAAATGGATTAAAGCTATTCGTGCTGGATACCAATATACTAATGCACGATCCCACGGCTATTTATCAATTTGACGAACACGATATTTATCTGCCTATGGTCGTTCTCGAGGAACTGGACAGTCACAAAACAGGAACTTCAGAACTGGCTCGAAATGTTCGACAAACAAACCGTATGCTGGTTGAGTTAATGAGTAACGCATCTCATGAACAAATTGTATCAGGACTGCCTATACCCAGCTTTATTCGTTCTAATAAAAAAAATGGCAGCGGTAAATTATTTTTTCAAACCGATGAATTTGATCAGGTCGTTCCCTCCACTCTACCTGGCCATAAAGTAGACAATACCATCCTGGCTACCGCTTTGGGCTTACAAAAAAAATACGCAGGTAAAAAACAGGTCATTATTATTTCCAAAGACATTAATTTACGAATTAAAGCAGGAATACTGGGAATACCTGCGGAAGACTACTACAACGATCAGGTACTCGATGATGTTAATCTTCTGCATACAGGATTACATATTTTAGATAATAACTTTTGGGATACTCATGCCAAAGATATGAGCTCCTGGCAAGAAAGCGGGAAAACATTTTATCAGGTTAGCGGCCCCTTGATTACTGAATGGAATCCTAATGACTGCATCAGTACAGAAGATAATGAATTCCAGGGTCTGGTAAAAAAAATAGACGGTAAACAGGCTATTGTTCAGTTGGTGCGTGATTACACACAGGCTAAAAACTCTGTTTGGGGAATTACCGCCCGTAACCGAGAGCAAAATTTTTCCTTAAACTTACTGCTCGATCCCGACATCGATTTCGTCACTTTGCAAGGTTCTGCAGGCACTGGTAAAACATTACTCACTATTGCGGCTGGACTCACCCAAGTTATGGATCTCAACAGGTATAGTGAAATTTTAATGACTCGGGTTACCATTCCCGTTGGTGAAGACATAGGCTTTTTACCCGGAACCGAAGAAGAGAAAATGACACCCTGGATGGGTGCGTTAATGGATAACCTTGAAGTACTTCACGGTTCTCAGGTGGGCGGCAGCTTTGGTCGGGGAGCAACCCAGGATTTATTACAAAATAAAATCAAAATTCGTTCCTTAAACTTCATGCGTGGACGCACTTTTTTAAACCGATACATCATCATAGATGAAGCGCAAAACCTGACTTCAAAACAAATTAAAACACTGGTCACTCGTGCAGGACCTGGAAGCAAGATCATCTGTTTAGGCGATATCAAACAGATAGATACGCCCTATTTAACTGAAACTACATCAGGACTGACGTTTGCAGTAGATCGCTTCAAACATTGGGAACACAGCGCACATATGACCCTAACCCGAGGCGAGCGTTCAAGACTTGCATTTTATGCTGCCGAACATTTATAGTACCTGTTTAAACGAGGATTAACCATGACCGATCAGGCCATCACTTTTGATGATGTATTACTTGTTCCTTCATACAACCACCACGAATCCAGGCGGGTAGTTGAAACCACGAACACCGATCGCCTGGGTAAACTCTCCTTAAACCTTCCAGTAATCAGTTCAAACATGGATACAATTACTGAAAGTACTATGGCTAATTTCATGCACAGTAAAGGTGCTATGGGCGCACTGCATCGTTTTATGTCCATAGAAGAAAATATTCAGGACTTCAAAAAATGTCAGGGCGCTGTTTTTGTCTCCATAGGCTGTAATGATGCCGAACTGCAAAGAGCCGAAGCGCTACGTGATGCAGGTGCTGAGTATTTTTGTGTGGATGTCGCTCATGCACATGCCAAATACGTCGGTAAAACGCTCAAAAGTTTACGTAAATTACTGGGTGATCGCTGCATCATGGCAGGGAATGTTGCCACTTATGCAGGTGCGGACTACCTGGCTTCCTGTGGTGCCGATATTATCAAAGCAGGAATTGGTGGCGGCTCAGTATGCAGTACCCGAATCAAAACAGGCTTTGGTGTTCCCATGCTTACGTGCATCCAGGATTGCTCACGTGCAGACCGCTCTATAGTCGCAGATGGGGGAATTAAAACCTCTGGGGATATAGTCAAGGCTTTAGCCTTTGGAGCCGATTTTGTCATGATAGGCGGGATGCTGGCAGGATCTACCCCTACTCCCGGTGATATCATTCAGAAAGAAGACGGTTCAAAATTCAAACGCTATAGAGGCATGGCTTCAAGAGAAGCACAGGAGGCATTTCTTGGACAAATGCACGAATGGAAAACCGCTGAAGGAGTGGCAACAGAAGTGCCTTTAAAAGAAGATCCTGATGCAATCATCGCTGATATAGTTGGCGGCTTACGCTCAGGGCTAACTTATGCGGGTGCCGATACCATTAGCGAATTACAACGCAAATTAAATTATGTACTGGTTACTCAGGCAGGCAGAATAGAAAGCTTACCCCACAAGCTTTTAGAGCGTTAAATTATAACCTTGTAAAACACTGCCCCTAACTTTGTTATATAATACACTTTAGGGGCGTAATTCATCGTGCAGAGAGAGTACTCACTTTAATGCTCTCGCTACTAACCCTTCATCGCATTATTCATACCATTATCATAATCGATATTAGCGTCTGTACCCGAGGGTTGTGGCGGCTTACTTTGCGTCTTGGTGTCATAACTCGCCGTGTTTGACTCCTTCAAAGAGTCTTCGGGACTTTTTTTAGTATCAGGCACAGGCTCCATTTTCCCAGAAAAACCTGGACTTACCTCAGCCTTAACCTGGTTAGATGTTTTGGCATCGGCATTTTGTTTAAGCGATGCATTATCCTCTGAATTTTTGACCTGAGATTCTTGATTTTCAGGCTCTTCGTCAGATGATAAGGCACTTTTAATTTTATCAACGCCTTTTTGTGCCAGATTTCCAGCAATATTTCTCACCGGATCGAATATTGCACCATTTAATTCAAAAATGGATTTTAACAGCTCATTATATAGCTGTATTAAGGGATTCTCATCTTTACTGGATTGTTGTTCTTCTTCAATTTGTTTTCGTTTTTTCTCATTTTCAGCAAATTGGTCAGGCGAGGCTTGAGCGAGCTTGCTTATACCTTCTTTGGCTTTAGAGGCCATTGCAACACCCTTTTTGGCCAAATCAGCCGCTTTATTTAAAAAACCTGGACCAGAGGAACCCGGCTCAGGTGATGGTGTAGGATTAGATTCAGCGTTTTGAGAGATTTCTTCTGCCATGTTAAATTACCTGTTAGAACTAACTAATAGATATATTATAGTCATTTGGTATTATTTTGCACTTTTAAAGGACATTTTGGAAACATACAAAAATAATATAAAGAAAAATCATCATGTTGAAATACGTTCTATAATAAATTGAGGGACTTAAAAAGCTGTAGTACATTTTTCACAACAGGTAGATTATGAATAATAATGACTTTCGCTACATGCGCCGAGGTAAACAGCTCTCGGGATTAACCCCAAATGAGCTTAAACTGCTTGAACCTGTAAATCAGCGTGGTTTAGGTCGAGAACGTGCGTTATTGGTCTTGCATGGTTTTTCTTCCTCACCAGCGGTCTATCGCAACATTATTCCTCAATTAACCCACTACGATGCCATTGTTTGCCCGGCTCTTGCGGGTCATGCACAGAGTATAGAAGCATTTTCTCAGTCCACAGCAGCTGAATGGTTATCAACAGCACAACATGCCTGTGACCAGTTAAGTAAAGAATACACGAAACTCGATGTGTTGGGTTTATCACTGGGAGGATTATTGGCTTGCGAACTCAGTCAACATTTTAACCTGAATCACCTTTTTCTACTGGCTCCAGCGCTCAAACTGCACATGAACGTAAACTCCATGCTTAAATTAGCGCAACTGCTTCACTATTTTGGATTTAGGCAGTTACGTAATGCTGCAGGGAATCTTAAAACCAACGAACATGCTGAAATTGCCTACAGAACACTTCCCATTACAGCAATCATAGAGATGCTGACCCTTGCCCAACAATATGAATGGGTTCCGCCAACCTGTCCTGTAGATTTATTTTTAGGTGCCTATGACGAAGTTGTTGCTTCCCAGGAAGTAGAGCGATTATTCCTTCCTTTGCCTAATGTGACCATACACTGGCTTAAAAATTCTGCGCATGTATTGCCTTTAGATAACGATTTTCAAGAAATAATCCAATGCATTAATCAGGCACCATGAAGCAAACCTTGATGCATTGCAGCGTCATTTTAGGAGATCACCGTCTTCTGTCGGCTGCAAACCGGCTAACTGACCAAGAACAAAGCTCATCCCATCTTTGTTCAATGACATTTATGGCTTTGGGGTGCTTGTTGCAAAAACATACATTCACTTGCCCAAGCTGCGATAGCAAATTGTTCTCTACTTACCATTAAAAAATCAGGTCACCATTTTGAGTCGGCTGGCAGGGGAATACTGGTGGCAGCTTGGGATGTTGCTTCTGTATTGAACTGCCCCGCAATGGAACAAACAAGATTCACAATGGTCATTTAATTGACAAAAACCACGGTTATTCATACAATAATTACCAAAACAGGTTTTATCCATAAGGTCATTATGTCTTCGTCTGAAATAAACATAGCCCAAGAAATTCTCATCACAAAACTGATGAAATTTTTTAAATTGGTACACGATCAGCGCAAAGATGGATTTGTTGCGCCATTACAAAACCTGGAAGGGCATTGCAGCGCCTTTACGTCTCTAGCGCTTCTTGGAATGGAACTGGCAGAAGAACCGCATCGCCTGGATGAACACGGCAAACCACACCCTAGAGATGATTGGCAGTGGCTCGAGCAAACCTATATAAAAATATCCCTATGGAATGAGGATCTAAATTCTTTATCAGCGGAAGATACAGCAGACATCGAACGTTTATATTCTCATTTGGAATACTTTCAAAATCCGTTCAAATACAACCCTATTAGTCAAGGTGATCTGCATTTGCTGGCTCACTACGATGATCCAAAAAAAATTGAACTGAAGTATTCACTTGCGGGTCTTTTTACTGCCAATGATTTTACCAAACCCATACACATTGATGATAGAAGCACAACGCTGTTTCACGAGCTTTTCAAAGAGGATACTGATGTAATATTAGGCTCCCATAATCATGCGATGGGGTTACGAATTCGCAATGATCGCTATTATTTTTATGATTCAAATCATCAAAAGCACTGGAGATCTTATGAGCCACACCAAAAAAATCAATTAATAGATGATATTTTTACCGCATCCATCACTTACCTGCCCGATCAACCATCGCCATTTGAGTTTCGTGTATTTACTATCAACAAATCTGTTCATGCATCCTATACCGAACAGGCAACCCTTTTGGCTGCTGTTAACAGTGCATTTGTACCCTTATTATCAGACTATGCAGATAATACCACTGCTCTTCATATGGCGGCCGATATTGGCTGTGAAAAATCTCTTGCCTATTATATAGAAAAAAAATCTGATCTTAATCTTGTTACCTCAGATGGTTCAACACCTCTTTACAAAGCCGCTCACAACGGGCGCATCAACGCCGTCAGACTCCTTCTGGCAGCTGGTGCTGCAATTAACGGTGATGAGAGAAAAGGGACGACGCCTTTATTTATTGCAGCGCAATTTGGGTATAGAAAAATTGTCAGTTTACTTGCAGACGCTGGTGCTGACTTATATAAAAAAAACAACTGGGGTCTGGGAATTTCACCTTTAAGCATTGCTGCTGACCGGGAGCATATCAAGACCGTTAAGTTATTAATAGAAAAACTAAAAGAGTCATCCAGTTTTAACCCATCAATTTTTCAAAACTCAATCAAAGAAACACTGGCACACACCATCTTAAAAAACAGCTCTATTCAACTTATTGAACTACTTTTAGATCAGTGTGATGAGAGTATTGATGACATCATATTCACCCGATTTGATAAAGTAACGCTGCTGCAGTTTGCGATACAAGTTGCCAATCTCAAATTAATTAATTATTTCATTAGCCGAGGGGCAAATGTGAATTATTCATTAACTAATGAAACACCTCTTCATGCTGCCATTTTACGGGGTGAATTAGCACTGGTTGATGTCCTTGTTAAAAATGGGGCTTTGATTAATGCAAGAAACCCTAATAATCCTACATCAGGCCAACCACCGATTGCCTATGCAATTTACAGAGAAAATCTCGAAATTATCAAATTATTAGTCAATAACGGCGCAGACATCGAAAGTAATTTTATAAATTATTATGGCAATGTTACAACACCACTAAATTTGGCTGCACAAAGAGCCATGATCCCTGCTCTTGTTATCATGTTTGAAAAAAATAATAACCTGAATATGACGCATTTACTGAGCGTTTTAACGACATTGCATAGCGCAGCTGGAATCGACGTGTGTCATGATTTTCTTGGCAATTTATCAACCTCTTGTTTGCATAATCTGTACATCAAAGATCAGGTGTTACAAATGGATTGTCTTGACGATTATGCCAGCAGCAAAGACTGTGAAAATGTGTTATCCAAAATGCTGCTAATATCTGCGATTAAAGCCTGGTGCCATCATGAATTAAAAAACCGCCAGGGTTCTGTCTCATTTTTTTTACGAAAAGACTTACCGAGCATAGCTGCCGCACTTGACCTGATTGGAGTTATTCAAGAACAGCTTGATATAAACGAATTTCGGCAACTGCATGCAGAAGAATTAAAAAATGAGCCACTTGCAACACTTTTTAAACACGTGGAACAGATTAACCGATATGATAGCGAAGGGCCTGTTGCGGATTCTCACATCAGGCCTTGAGTAGTTATGCATCTCAATACGCTTCATTGGTATATTTGCAATCAAAATACACTTGAAACAAGCTGAATTGAACAATGAAAGAAAATGCTCTACTGCTTTTGAAGCTACATACCTGTCCCTGGAATTGAACCCGTTGAGCTTTACGTTGATTTAGCTAACCGTTGTTCAAATATCACTTTTTTAGCGTCTTTTAAAAGGAGTAATAATTGATTCTCCCTTATTGGAGAAGGTTCAAATCCAAATCGTTTATAAAAAGTTTCGGCTTTTTTATCTATAGCATGAACTAATAAAGCTCTTACGCCGCCTTGTTCTGCAATGTGCAAGGTTTTTAATATTGCATCTTTAAGCATTGCCCTTCCAATGCCTTTTCCTTGATATGTATCAAGAACAGCTAATCTTGCTAATATGACAACAGGAATAGGATATTTGCCCATTCCCTTTTTTATGCGTTCAGATGCCTCATCAGCGTCCACCTGCCCAACCGTAAGACTGTAATAACCAACCACCAGATTATCATCAGCAACTATGAAAGTAGTAGCGGAACCGGACATTTTTGCTTGAAAAGCATGTTTTTTTAACCATTCATCTAATTCTGGGTAATTACTATTAAAATCTGTTACATTATGATCTTTATTTAAAGGTTCAGGTTTTTTTAACGTCATTTAAATCCCATGGAGATGATGAAGAAAATAAATCCTTTAGCCCTTCATTATCTTGCTCTGGGCGGTCTAGAATTTCAGAAAATTGATTAAAGATATCGCCAGAAACCATAAATAATCTCTGGTCTAAAATAATTTTTTCAGCAGCTTGATACGCACTATCCGTTATAAATTCAGTCAATGACTTATGACTTATATCAGAGGCCATTCGGATTACTTTAACTTGCGATTCAGATGCACGAAAACCCAGTCTGGAAGTTTTAGCACGCACAGTCTTTGATTGCGGTCCTGTCACCTTTCTTGGATCTTTAGCCTTAGGTGTTTTTCTATTGTCCACCTTGCTTGCATTTGTCATGATATTTCTCAAAACAATCTCTATTAATTAAATGTTAGTACAATTGACGCACATTATCAATGCGGAATGAACAAGAAATCCATTAATAAATGCAGTTGATACTTCCAAGGAACCATCATTCGAAGAGTCATTTCTTCACCAATCTAATCCACAGATCATTTTATTCTCTATACAAAACCAAGGGCAAAGAAGATGATATTTGAGGCTTATCGGTTTAATACTAAACTAAAAATGGCTGTCACTGCCATGTTTGGGCTGGATATGCGAGAAAACCGTTAATCCCTGAAAAAAATCAGTTCACAGAACCTATGGAAACTGTTTGTTATACTGATTATAGTCTTTCCAATCAGACTCACTCCATGGGCGCATATCAAGTACTGAACCGTTAAATGCCATAAAATCAGCTCGAGTTGTCGGTAGATTAAAATAATAAATGTCGCTGGCGTCTTTGGCCAAATCACTTTGATGACGTACCGCAGAAATTTCAGCCATGGCTTTATCGTGTGTCTTTACAAAACTGCGTTGCGCTCTTAAATATCGGCCTTTAAACTGTGCAACACCCCATAACTCAACATCCAGTTTATTGACTATGCCGGCCAGTTGTATTTTTGCGCCGTGTTTTGCTCTGATAGTTAAGTCTTTGCTTTTTATCCAATACATACTCAACCACGCATCGCCATCAATATTCAGTTTGGCCAGGTTGGCAAATCCAGTTAATTGAACCTTGGGGTTACCTTTTAAATCAATCTGCAGGTTGCGGCTGGAGATCCCATCAATTTGAGTAGAGCCACTGCCTGTTACCTCTAATCGTTGTAACCCTATAGAGCCAGCCAATCGGGTCGTTCCAGGGTTTTCTATAGATGCGTTTAAATAACTGGTGTGCAGCCGACTCCCTCGCACAGATCCTGCGCCTTTATAGCGGATGCTGTTTAAAAATTTGCTGCGTATATCCGCCTGAACTGCACCAAAACGAGGAAATCCCTTGCCTAATGCCACAAACAGTGTTCCCTGTGATACAGTGACGCTCACTTGCGCCAAATCTCTGGGATCTCCGATTAATACTACCGCTGGTTTTTTGTATCCGGTGTGCAAATTAACGTTTATTTGCCCTTGAACGTCAACCTGATTAAATGCGGAAACCGGTCTGTTCTGCGTGACTTTGCTGCTTGGTTGATGCGTCATTGGCACCGATGGCTTTTGTTGATTATGAGCGCAACCAGCTACAAAAAAGACAAGTAGAATCAATGAATAACATCGCTTAAGCATAATCTTCATTCCTGTTTCACAATTCTCTCTACATTAGAGCAAGTTATTGTAATGTGCAAGGTAGTATACCCATTAGTCATTCGCCTGATAAACATTCAGGCACCCTCAACCTAAAACCACGAGTCTTTATTAAAATCTGAAACAGTTACATCAACAGAGCAGGAATCATGGTACTGATTATCAGGAGCTTTATTAATTAACGAGACTAAAGACTCGTTAAAGGAAATCAAGGCCGGTAATTGAATAAAAACATCCACCAGGTAACCGTCTTTGCATCCCAAATAAATTTTACCGGCGTTATTTGCTCCAAAAGATTGATCAATGATGGCACGTAAAACCGATTTTTTCACTGTTCTGCCCTTATGCTCTGTTAAAAACAGCCCAAAATCAGATTCATTGACTTCACGAGCCAACTTCATCGCCAGGGAGAAATAATCATCGGGATTCAGTGCCTGACAGCTGCCGTGCTTATTCCATTCGTGTCGCTCCAGGCAACTGCCGTACCGATAACTGGGCATTAGCGTTTTAAGATGCTCACCAACTGCAGACGATAAATTCAAGGGCTCATAATCACAATGATTGGCTCGTGGTTTAACCGTACAAAAACCATAGCGTAGCCCACAATTGTCCTGGTTTGGCCATAAACCGTGCAAAGTGAGATGATTAGCCTGAAAAGAATTCTGGGTCAGTTTCCTGCATTCAGGCTTGCCTGCCTCATAGCCGTAGGTTTCACAAAATCCAGCTTGAGAACTAAGCGCCAGAACGTGAGAATCAGCCATACCTGGTCGCAAATCACATCGTTCCGTATTACGCTCGGCATATTCAGCAAGCCCACAATCTGCGCTTACCCAGCGCAGCGAATTACGCTGTTCTGGAATAACAATACGCAGCCAGTCGGGTGGATTTTTATTAATTTCTTTTATTACATACTGCTGGTGAATGCGCACCATTAAATTATCAGGATTTGTTTTGTTATTTTTGGAAACATATGCAGGACATACTTTCGTTGCTTCGAAAGTACCATTAACAGCACCTAAGGCATTTACGTTAACAGATAAAGCAAGGAATAACAGCGTGATGAAGGGAATCATTAGGCATCCTGACCATGGTGAGATGAGCACATTATACCCGAGTCCTTTTTGAAAGCCAGCTTTTGACTTTTTTAAGAATCAACCAAATACAGTAATTTTAATGTTATCGCTTCAGACGCATCTGACAAAATACCTCTCTCCTGCAAGAGCACTTATACTCGAAGCAGGAGTGAGATAATTTTAGAATAAGCGCTTTTATAAAGCTGTTACTTCTTCAGCTTGCAGTCCTTTAGCGCCTTTAGTAACCAGGAACTCAACTCGTTGTCCTTCTACTAAAGTTTTACGTCCTGCACCACTGATAATGGATCTGAAGTGAACAAATACATCATCTTGGCCATTATCACGACTAATGAAGCCATAACCTTTATCATCATTAAACCACTTAACGTGACCAGTTTCTTTCACAGACATTTCGAATTTCCAAATAAAATTAAACAAGAACCCGTGATGGAATTTTTGGATAACTTCTGATAAGAACTCAAGATGCAATCATGTGAACACAGAAAATCAACCAAAAATTATTCATCTACAAGCAATTAAATTATAATATGATAAAAAACAAATTGCGAGAAACAGGTACAAATTCTGTAACTCCCATGGTATTGAATCAATCTCACTGCGTGCAACCGGTTTTAGAGTGTTACCAGTCTTTACGGTTTATGCCTAAGATCACCCTTTCCCATAAACCCTCTCCCCCTCGCTACGCTCCCACTAAAAAGGATTTATGGGTGGTAAAGCGTTTGTATTCCTCTTTTTCGCAGTACTCGATCGTTTAAAAGCCATCACGGCACGCAATAACTCATCGCCTCGCCATAAGGTGCGTTCACTACTTTGATACAATACCTGGGATAATAGATGGATTTGTTTTTTTAAATGGGGATCACTGATCAGTTTCGTCAAATCAGAGAGATTTAACATTGGTGCATCAGGCCATTGCAAACGGCCCCATTTCAATAAAGCATCGCGGGCTTTTTTGGGATTACATTCCACGCAGGCTTTATCCAATTGAGTTAAGGCATGCTTCATATGCTTTTTAGTGGAAAATGGGTAATTTTTTTGCCATAGCCATAATCCTAAAGTAACCATCCAGGCGCATGCGAAAAGTGCGGCAATGCCCCATGCCCAGTTTATTGAAGAGGATAAATTGGAATCCGGGACTGGTTGAGTCAAAGGCTTAACCTGCTTTACCTCGTTATTTCGGGGTGGTGTTTTTTCGGTGCTGGTAGATAAGGAAGGAGTTATTTCCAGGCTTCGAGGGGCCAAGACCGCCACCTCATCTTTTTTAGTTGTGGTGTTAAACCAGTGAAGACGTAATTCAGGAATGGTAGTTTTACCTGCTTTATTAAATAAATATGTTACCTTAAATTCCGTACTGCCTACTAACTCGCCTTGTTTGACCTGATTTTTATCAGCACCCTTCTCAGGGTAAACACTAAATTCATCCGTTTCTTTAAAATCAAGGGTAGGAAGTAACTGAGCGGGTATGGCCACACCCTCAAGTCTCACAGTTCGGGTTAATGTACTGCCTTGCTCCAGGATCTGGCTGGTATTTTCATAGTCTTCGGTTAATTTAACCTGTTTTGCGGGCAGCCATAATTTCCCTTTGTACTGTGCAGGAACTGGCTGCACATTTAATTCAATTGGCTTATCGCGAACCTTCACTCGCTGAGAATTGAAATCGTAAACCAGGGCGGTAAAGGTTGGTGAAGAAATTTTTAAAGTACCGCTTTTTTGCGGAAAGACAGCGTAATTCTGTTCTTCTACCACATAATTAATAGTGTTTTGTATGGTCTGGTATCTTTTTGCGTCACCAAGGGGAATTAACAAAGCATTATCCACTTGCGGCCCTTGATATTGGGCATCTAATAATCTTTTACTGTTGTATAACTTAACCGTGTAGGTAATTTGCTGGTTAACAAAAGGGGTCTTTTCATTAACATCCGCAGTCAATACAACATCTTGTTGCTGTCCTGTATTCTGAGGGAAGTCCTGGTTGGATTGATTATCGTCTACGTTAATGGTTATGGGATTGCTTTTGTTCATGCCAAGCTTAATTGCCGGAATCGTCAGTATCCCAGGTTTTAGCGGCTTTAACGAAATAATCCACTGACTTGCTGTTTGAGCCTGACCATTAATCAGCGTGTAATTTACATGCCGTTCTGTGCCGTAGATACTGAACTCTTTTTGTAATGCCGTTAAATCAGGAACACCCCCATTTTGCGGATTATCATCAGTAATAATTAATTTAAAAACGTCCCCCATGGCAACCTGCGACGGTTGTACCTCAACCTGAATTTCAGCACATGAAATCAGTGCATAAGACCATAATATGAGTAATGTTATTATTTTTTTCATTGATACCACCCACGTGCTCTCCGCAAATGATCGCGTAAAAATTTTTCTCTCATCAAGCCACCCGGGTCATCCGGAATTAAGCGTAACCATTGCTGTTTTGCTTGTTGTTTTTCCTGCTCTGCTTCAGACTGAGCGTCATTTTCCTGTAGTTGATTGTCTTTCCCTTTATTCTGTTTGTTTTTTTGCTGCTCTTTACTCTGTTGATCTTTGTTTTGTTGATCTTTGTTTTGCTGATCTTTGTTTTGCTGATCTTTGTTCTGCTGATCTTTGTTCTGCTGATCTTTGTTCTGCTGATCTTTGTTCTGCTGATCTTTGTTTTGCTGATCTTTGTTTTGCTGATCTTTGTTCTGTTGATCTTTGTTCTGTTGATCTTTGTTCTGTTGATCTTTGTTTTGCTGATCTTTGTTTTGTTTTTGTTCTTTATCTTTTTTAAGCAGTTCTTCAATCAATTTTCGATTGTGTAACGCATCCTGATTATCAGGATTTAGGCTTAAGGCTTTGTTATAAGCCTCTACAGCCTGTTCGTATTGTCCCATATGAGCTAATGCATTTCCTTGATTATAATAACCCTGTTCATTATTTAGCTCTTTAAATAATTCAGCCGCACGTTCGTAATCTCCGGAGCGATATGCAGCTGATGCAATCCAGTCATTACGTGCGAACGTTTCTTTTGCCTTCTTGAACTGCCCCCTATCCATCAAATGCTGTGCTTTTTGATCTGGTGTATACCACAGATCAGTCCAATCAAAAGCGTGTGCTTGTGAGGCAGTAAAGACCAAAGCCATCACTATCAAACTACGGTTCATAAAGCCATCCTCTGCAACCAGCCTCTTCGAAACACAGGTAACAATAAAAGCAAAGCAGGAATTAAAAACCATCGCCCCTCATCTCGCCAAAGAGGGATATCATCATCCTGACTTAAAACATATTCTTCTGTTCCAGACCGACTCAACCAATCATTCAAATCCTGTGAATTAGAGGAATACTTGAGTAACTGACCATTACCGGCATTAGCAAAATTTTGAAATAATGGATTGATTTTTTGATCAGCTCGAACCGGTAAAATGGATGAACTAATACCTGACTGAGCCAGTTTTTTTGCTTCATCAATATCAATAGTCGCAGGTGTATCAGCAGTTAATACTAAAATCTCTCCACGTTGATATCCTGCCTGATGAATTAATTTGCCTGCCTCATTCAAGGCTGTTGCAAGATTACGCCCGCCTACAGGCATAACGTCCTGGGTTAAGGTAGACAACAATGAAGAAATAGTTTGTCCATCATCGGTCAAAGGAGAGACCACGAAAGATTCGCCAGTAAAAACAATCAAGCCAAACTGACCAACATCCTTACGAGAAAAAAGATCATGCAATTTAAATTTAGCCCTGCTCAGTCTATTCGGTGTTAAATCATCTGCCATCATGTTATCGGACATATCCAAAAGAATGACTCTGGGTTCCACAGGTTTAAAGACAGGCAGAGGTAATTTAAACCAACTCGGCCCTGCACTACTGATGATCATGAACAAAACACTTGCTAATAAAGAAAGCAAAGACAAGATTCGCCTTCCTTGTCGTTTAGTCTGAATCAAATGATTAAGTAAATGGCTATCGCATACCTCACCCCATGCATGGAGTTGAGGGGTTTGCCGCCATAAAATGGCCGCTAAACCAATTAAGGGAATGATTAATAAAAGCCACCATGGCCTTAAAAAATGAAAATCAGCCATCATGAATTCAATTGCTCCGTGAATTGTTCTTTAATTTTCATCTTGAAATTTGCACCGGCTTTTCTGCTCAGCCAATAAAAAGCAAATAACAATGCCAATCCGACAAACCAAGGATAATAGTCTTTTTGCGGACGAACAGAAGTCATGTCGTGTTTTACGGTTTCAAGTTGATTAATGGTTTGATAGATGGACTGTAAGGACTCCGTATCAGTTGCTCTGAAGTATTGCCCACCAGTCATATCGGCCATTTTCTTCAAGGTATCTTCATCTAAATCAGCAGTGATATTCTGATTAAAAAAGTCCATATTCAATGCCCGTGGATCTGCCTCAGCACCTAAGCCTATGGTGTAAATCTTGATTCCGTCATCATGAGCCAGTTCTGCAGCTTTTAATGGCGCAAGAACTCCTGAATTATTCGCACCATCGGTTAAAAGAATAATAACCCTGCCTTCTTTAGGCACATCATCCAGGCGTTTCACTGCCAGCCCTACAGCATCCCCTATTGATGTTGTTTTTCCAGCTAACCCGGCTGTAGCATCATCTATACGCATTAATACACTGTGTTTGTCATAGGTAAGGGGCGTTTGCAGATAGGCACGAGTACCAAACAAAATCAAGCCTATCCTGTCCCCCATTCGGTCTTGAACAAATTGTTTTGCTGCCTTTTTGACTACTAATAAACGACTAACCGGACGACCATGTAACATCATGTCATTGATTTCCATACTGGCCGATAAATCAAGAACCATCATAATATTGTAACCTTCTCTGGTTATGGGTTTAGGTTCACCAACCCATCGAGGACCGGACAAAGCCAAAACGAGTAATAACCAAATCAAAGAAGGAATAATCAATGTTTTTTGAGCGGTAACAGAGCGTTTTTCTTGTTCGACTATTCCTGCTATTGCCTCAAAGAACGGAATTTTTAACGCACTGGGTAAGGTAGCTTTAGTTCTGGGTACAAGATACCAAATTAAAAAAGGCAGTGGTAATGCAACGAACACCCATGGATTGACTATTTCAAACATGGCGCTCCCCTTTGCTTAATCCATTGTTCCGCACAAATAAATAAAGGCTCCAGATTAACTGACTCTGCCGTTTTAAATGGTGCATCAAGAAGCATGGCCTTAACCGGTTGAAAATCGATTTTTTTACTGGTTTTATTTAAAAAATTTATCCAGTCATTACCATGAATGCTGGCAACCTCCATGCGAGGATAGTAGACCAAAGCAACTCTTTTTAATAATTCTGATATTCGAGCACTGGCTACTTGAGCATTTTTATCTTTTAGATAGTGTTCTTTATAAACAGCTAATAAACCCAGAGCTTTACGTTTTGCCAAGCCGTTAACATGGCGTTGATGCATCCAATAAACCATGCAGCTAAGCAACAAAACCATTATTACCATAACCGCATACCAACCTGGAGCCAAAGGCCACCACCCTACAGGATCTGGTAAGTGTATGTCTTTTAATTGAGCCAAAGGATCGGTCTTAGCCACGTGTCCTCCTTGGAAACGTCTGCCTTACCAGTTGGGTCAGATCAGTCTCAGAGGTAGCTTGCACGTATTGAATGTGCAAGCGTTTAAACTGCTCACTTAATTGTTCTATTCTTTGTCGGCAGTAGTCCTCATAAGCAGTGCTCACGGCTGATAAACGAGTATCAAGAACCAGTTCATGCTGTCCATTGGTTATTGCATACTGTTCTGGTTTGGGTGGCGTCAATTCAATGCGATCACAGATATGATAGGCCAATACATCATTATGGCCTCGCAAGCGATTCAAATGCTTTTCACATTCTGCATCCATAGTGTAAAAATCACTAATCAGCACGACAATACTGCCAGGCCTTACAACCCGACGCAATCGTGTCAGCGCATCACTGAGCATTCTCGATTTTTCTTGTTTTTGCGCCTCGGTCTGCATGGTGTATTGACTCAGTGATGCCAATAAGGGAAGAACACCTGAATCACGACTGCGAGGAATAAACTCACTGTGTTCGGTAGCCGAAAAAAAGAAGCCCCCGACCCGGTCTCCTTGTTTCATCACAGTCCATGCCAATAACGCTGCAAGCCGAGCTGCAATTACCGATTTAAACGCAACTCGGGTACCAAAAATCATGGTTGGATTAAAATCAGCAAGAATGACAACAGGCCGTTCACGCTCTTCCTGATAAATTTTTACATGAGGTCTACCGGTTCGGGCAGTTACTCGCCACTCCATATGTCGGATTTCATCTCCGGCCTGATAATTGCGCACCTCCGCAAAATCCATTCCCCGGCCTCGCACTTTAGATAAATGAGCACCCGAGCGAAGTGCTCTGCCTTCGGGTTGATAAGAAACGGTCTGGGCATATCGCCTCAACTCGATTAATTCATTCAGCTCAGCAACAACACCTTTTGCCATAGACAACCTCTAGGGAACAGCAACCATACGCAATAAAGAATCAATAAAATCATCGCTGCTTACGCCTTCAGCTTCTGCTTCATAACTCAACAGTATTCTGTGGCGCAAAACATCATGAGCGATAACATGAATATCATCAGGAATTACATAATCTCGTCCAGCAAGCCAGGCATGCGCTTTGGAACATCTATCCAGAGCTATAGTGGCACGAGGACTTGCGCCATAACGCAACCAGCGCCCCAATTCTTCGCTGTACACACCAGGATTACGAGTGGCGATTACTAACTGCACCAAATAATTTTCCAAAGCGTCACTGGTATGAACTTTTAATACTTGCTTTCGTGCTTCAAAGAGGGTGCTTTGTTGCAATTTTGGAAATTGATTCGGCTGCACACGCCCCATGCCTAGCGCCTCTTTGCGAGTAAGGGCAAGAATATCGTGCTCGACCTGAGCATCTGGATAACCTATCTTGACGTACATTAAAAATCTATCCAACTGAGCCTCAGGAAGAGGATAGGTACCTTCTTGCTCTATGGGATTTTGGGTTGCCATGACTAAAAACAATTCGGGCAGAGGATAAGTTTTTCCACCAATGGTCACTTGCCGCTCAGCCATAGCCTCAAGCAATGCAGATTGTACTTTGGCAGGAGCTCGGTTAATTTCATCAGCCAAAATAAGATGATGAAATATTGGACCGGGTTGAAAGACAAAAGAACCATTTTGCGGATGATAGACGTCCGTACCGGTTAAGTCGCCCGGCAACAGATCGGGAGTAAACTGAATGCGATGAAAATCACCCTCAACCCCATCAGAGAGTTCTTTTACCGCTCGTGTTTTAGCAAGACCCGGTGCACCTTCAACCAATAAATGCCCATCGGCCAGCAAAGCGATCATCAGCCTGGAGATTAACCCCTTTTGGCCTAAAATTCGTGAGTTGAGATGATCACTTAACTGCAATATCTGATTCTGCACCGTATTTATACGTTTATCGTCCAGTTGCTCCATGATAATCACCTTACGAAAAAAATCCTATCCTAACGTGATTCAAGCCAGATGCCAAGAGCAGAATAGCACGAACAGCAGGATCTGCATTAAGGCAGGCAGGTCATTGAAATCAAACGCTTGTTTACGACTCACTAAAAGATATTATGAAGGGCTTAACTACTGGTAATCACTATGCAGCTCCAACGGCATCATTTCTTGAAGTCGCTCATAAAGCGAGAGTATTTTTTCGCAAAAAACATGAAGCTGTTGCTGGTTATCCCACAAATCGTAATCAATGCCTTTATTGAACACCTGCTGTCTTGCTAACGTTTTTAACAAGATAATTTCTTGTGAAGAAAAGCCCAGATGAATATTGAGCTCAACCAGTTCCATCAAATTTTTATATTCCTTGACTGGTCTGTGCTCATGGGAACAATACGCTTTAAGCGTTAATTGAAAAGCCTGATACATAAGAGACGTTATCGGTGCAAAAGAACTGAGGGACTCTCCATTTCGGATAATTCCCTGTGCCATCTGTTCCAATAAATAATCGGCGCAATAAGCATGTTGGGTTGCAATGCTGAGTAATTCCAAAGGCGATAAATAACGCTTGTCCATCTGGAGTTTCTCCTGTTTCATAAGACAGGGAGTTATTAAATCCCCGTGATGTTGATGACAACTACTGTAACATGCCGGATCTGTGGTAAAATTCATTGGAATTATACCCTTTTAAACCAGTGCATGCACCCTATTATTACTCGTCCATTCAAAATCGGCAGTCTGGAACTGCCACATCGGCTCATTCAAGGGCCTTTAGCTGGCTACAGTTGCGCACCGTTCAGAACCTTATTTCATCGCTACGTTAAACCCGCTTACTGTGTCACCGAAATGTGTTCTGCCGTTGATGTATTACACAAACATTCACCACACTCTCGCTATCTGTTTCGCTCCCCTGCAGAAAAAATACTCGCTTATCAAATTTCAGGAACTGATCCTGAGATCATGGCTCAGGCGGCTGTAAAACTTCAAGGTTTAGGTGCCGATTTGATTGACATTAATTGTGGATGTCCCAAAACCAAGATACGTAAAAAAGGGGCAGGCAGCGCCTTACTCGATACCCCTGAGTTGCTGGTTAAAATCATTCAAAAAATACGTGACGTGCTGTCCATACCACTGACAGTAAAAATTCGCATTCAAGGTAACGAACACGATGTGATGTTGGCTCAACAAATTGAACAAGCAGGTGCTGATGCGCTCATAGTCCACGGGAGGCGCTGGGTCGATGACTACGATATTGCCTGCAATATGAATCAAATTGCACAAATAAAACAAAACATCAAAATTCCAGTTATAGCCAATGGCGACATCAGCTCGCCAGACAGCGTGGAGCACGCATTGACTGTTAGTGGCTGTGACGGCTTGATGATTGCCCGTGCCGGTACCGGGCGTCCCTGGTTGTTTAAGGAACTTCTTGAACAATGCGATTTAGTGATTGATTTTGCTGAACGCCTGGAGATTTTTATGGAACACGTGCACGGCTTAAAAACTCTGGAGGATGAATTCAAAGCCGTTTTACAAAGTAAATCCTTAATACGCTATTACTTTAAGGATAGGCTGACCCCCTCGCTGCTCAATCAATTTTATCAGTTAAATTCGCTGGAAAAAATTAATGATTTTTTAGTTCGCACCGAACAGAAGTGCATTTAAGTGTTCAGACTTCGCCCCCCATCAACATTGACGATCTGCCCCGTGATAAACGGGTTATCCGCCAAGGCTAACACAGCCTGTGCTATGAATTCAGGATCTCCATGACACCGCAGAGGCGTTTTATCGATAATCTTTTGTTGTTGTTCGACACTTAAACTGTTTAATTCTTCTGGCCAGGCAATTGCTCCTGGAGCTACGGCATTGACTCTGATTAACGGAGCAAATTCACGAGCCAGACTTCGTGTTTGCATTTCCAGAGCAGCTTTACTCTGACAATAGACAGAATATCCCTTCAGAGGTCTTTGTGCATGAATATCTGTAATGTTAATAATTGCACCGGAATGCTGACTCAGTAAAGGCTGAGCCGCCAGGCTCAATAAAAAAGGCGCTTTAACATGGATATCAAACAAGGTTTGCCAGTCCGCTTCGTTGAATGAATCTGCATCATTGCGAATAAAAACGGACGCATTATTCACCAATAAATCCAGGCGCCCGCTCCATTGGGTTATGGCATTAACGAGCTCAGCAGCTGCGTTATGTTCAGTCAATTCTCTTTGCAAAACAAAAGCACTATTCGCACGTTTATTATTTAAATCAACAGCTAATGCATGCGCCTCGCTTAAAGAAAAACGGCAATGGATGACAACCTTATATTCTGCTGCGTGCAATATTCTAACTATGGCTGCGCCAATGCGCCTTGCACCCCCAGTAACCAATGCGACCTTTGCTTCTTGTTTGTTGTTCTGATTCACGGTATGGTTCCCTTTTTTTTAGCTAGTGTAATCGATTATGAGCTTAATACATACATTACGTACTCAACTTGAAGAGCAAAAAGAACTGCCATTTATGGAGTTCATGCAACTGGCTTTATATGCTCCAGGAGAAGGATACTACAGTTCTGGATTACCCAAACTGGGACAACAGGGTGACTTTATTACGGCGCCAGAACTAACGCCCCTTTTTGGCCAAACGCTGGCTAATCAATGCCAGCAAATTCTGGCGTCCCTGGAACAACCCGTATTATTTGAATTTGGTGCAGGCACTGGAGCTCTGTGTGTCGCACTTTTAGAACAACTGGAACATCTAAACTGTTTACCCCAAACCTATTATATTTTGGAAGTAAGCTCAGACTTAAGAGGCCGCCAGCAGGATTTAATTCAGCAAAAAATTCCTCACCTGGCAGACCGGATTTCCTGGCTGGATCGTTGGCCTGAGATTCCGTTTAACGGTGTCGTCATTGCTAATGAAGTACTGGATGCCATGCCCGTCAACCGATTCATGATCAAAGATCAGGAAGTACTCGAAAGTTATGTTGTTTTGCTACCTGATGGGAATTTATCAGAACAATTTAAACCGTGTCAAAACCAAAGATTGTGCGCTTACGTTAAAAACAACCTGCCTCACTTGGCAACGGATTACGTCTCTGAAGTGAATTTGTTTATTGACGATTGGCTGGCCAATATTTATAAAATGTTAAATCATGGTGCCGTATTTTTAATCGATTATGGCTTCCCAAGGCACGAATATTATCACCCCGATCGCAGTCAAGGCACCATCATGTGTCACTACCAGCATCGGACTCATCCCAACCCCTTGCTGCATCCCGGAGAACAAGACATCACGGCGCATGTGGATTTCACCCACGTTGCCGAAGCCGGACAGCAGGCCGGATTTCATATTGCAGGTTACACCAATCAAGCCTCTTTTTTGCTGGCTAATGGTCTGTTAAGCTTGATTCAGTCTGTGGATGATGAAAAAGAGCT
Organism: Legionella worsleiensis; assembly: GCF_001467535.1. Classification (GTDB taxonomy): domain Bacteria; phylum Pseudomonadota; class Gammaproteobacteria; order Legionellales; family Legionellaceae; genus Legionella; species Legionella worsleiensis. The sequence goes on along the minus strand of NZ_LNZC01000012.1, from coordinate 203,179 downwards.
TTTTCGTGCCAAACAAGCAATAAAACAATTAACCGATCCAAGCGAGATGGGCGAGTTATTTAAAGTTATAGCCTTAACCAAAAATCTCGATATTGATTTGGCAGGTTTTCTATTGATCGACAAGCGAGTGAGTTTATAAAAATGAAAAAATACCTGACAACTGTAGAATTACAAAAAGAATCCATGAAATTTTCTGCAGGTCATACCACGATTTTCTCTGCAACCGAAAGAGAACCTCTGCATGGACACATGTATGGCGTTTATCTGGCCTTATCCACCTGGGTTGAAGAAAACGGGATGACTTTTGATTACCGTTACTATAAAGAACGTATTCATAAATTATGCCGCCAGTTGAACCAAACCTTTCTTATGCCCCAATTCTCACCATTTTTACAGTATGCTGAGGATGAGGAATATTATTATTTCACCTTCAACGGAAAAAAAATTCCCTTCCTGAAAGAGGACGTAACGCTCATGCCTCTTACCAACATTACGGTTGAAGAGCTGTCTCGCTGGTTTGTTAATGAATTAATCAAGGAACACGAAGAACTGGATAAACATCGTATTGATAAAGTTGTGGTCAAAGTCTTCTCGGCTCCTGGACAATCAGCCAGCCATGAATGGCATAGAGATTAGATGAAGGTTGTTTATCAGGTATGCATCCCTCATACCAGCCGTGATTTTTTTGACTACACTGGCGATGATGTTACACCCTGCGTAGGCTCAAGAGTTTGGGTTCCATTTCGTAACCAAACCAAATTAGGAATCGTTGTTGGCATCAACACGATAGAACAGGCTGCAACATCCTTAAAAAGCATTACCGAAGTGATAGACGAGCATCCTGTAATAGATCAGGAACTACTAAGTCTGTGCTTGTGGATGGCTGGCTATTATCAATCGCCTCTTTCCGAAGTTTTGCCTTTGGCTTTACCAAAAAAATACAGATTAGGACAGGCCTGCAGTCTGCCTACCGGGGATTTTTACCAATTAGCGGTACCTGTTGAAATAGCACGCAGCACTATTTCAACTCGCTCTCGGAAACAACTGGAATTAATTGAGTTACTCAGCGCACATCACAAACCCGTCGCAAAACACGATTTAACCCGTAAAGGCTTCAATTCCAGTCAACTCTTGGCTTTGGCCACTGCAAAAATTATTACTCTGTCGCAACAGGTGCTTCTACCCCAAAACGATGCGGATAGGTGTTCCCCACCACTGAATCTCAATCCCGAACAAGCCGTTGCTGTGTCTGTGTTGTCAGAACATCTGCATTATTTTCACTGTTTTTTATTACAGGGGATCACCGGAAGCGGCAAAACCGAAGTCTATTTACACGTCATAGAAAAAGTTCTGGCACAAGACAAACAGGTTCTTATTCTGGTTCCTGAAATCGGTTTGACGCCTCAACTATTAGCCCGATTTAGTGCCCGATTTAGAGAGCCCATGGCGGTAATTCATTCCAATTTGAATGAAACAGAACGCCAAATTGCCTGGCAATTGGCCAAAGAAAATCAGGTAAAAATAATTATTGGCACAAGAGCCGCAGTATTTACTCCTATGCCCAAACTTGGATTAATCGTTATCGATGAAGAACACGACAGCTCTTTGAAACAAATGGAAGGTGTGCGTTATTCGGCACGGGATACCGCATTGATGCGCGCTCACCTGGCCAATGTTCCTATTATTCTCGGTTCTGCCACTCCCAGCCTGGAAAGCGTGCATAATTGCAAGCAAAACAAATACACCTTATTGCGGTTAAATCATAAAGCCTTGTCAACCACTCCTCTTCACTATCAACTCATCGATATGCGTTCCCAGCCCCTCCAGCATGGCTTGGCAGCGCCTACACTAAAAATCATTGCTGAACATTTAAATAAAAACAACCAGGTGTTGGTATTTATCAATCGCCGAGGATTTGCTCCTGTATTATTGTGTCATGAATGTGGGTGGATGGCCGATTGCAAAGCCTGTGACAGTCATTTGACTTTGCATAAACACTCAGGGCAATTGCTCTGTCATCATTGCGGATTAGCACAAAGGATGCCTGTTGCGTGTAAAAAATGTCGCAGTAAGGAATTAATCCCTGTTGGCGCAGGCACTCAAAGAGTTCATGAATTTTTAAGTGCGCACTTTCCGCAGGTAAATACCCTGCGCATAGACCGAGACGCCATTCGCAAAAAAAATGCACTGAACGAGCATCTGGATAAAATTTCCAAAGGCGAGGTGCAACTAATTGTTGGCACCCAGATGCTTGCCAAAGGTCATCACTTTCCAAGATTATCACTAGTAGTCATTCTTGATGCCGATGCAGGATTGTATAATCAGGATTTCAGAGCTATGGAACATTTGGGACAATTATTGACCCAGGTTTCTGGGCGGGCAGGACGGGCTGAGCACCCAGGCCAGGTAGTGATTCAAACTCATGTACCCAATCATCCTTTGCTTAATTTACTCATCAAACAAGGGTACAATGAGTTTGCTGATGCGTTGTTGACCTCTCGTAAAGAAGCAGAATTACCGCCTTTTCATTATTTGGCGGTCATTAGAGCGCAGAGTAAAACCATCAGCAACGTATTAACCTTTTTGCATACTGCTAAAGAGCAGATTCAGCTTAACCCAGTGACGGTCATGGGTCCAGCTCCGGCCCCGCTTCCTCGTAAAGCCAATCAGTATCGCATGCAATTACTCATCAAATCCTCTTCAAGAAAAGCGCTGAAAAGTTCATTGACGCAACTTCGCAACTGGTTAACAATAAATAAACCAAGCAATGGTGTTCGCTGGAATGTGGACGTTGATCCTATGGACTTATCATGACCAACACAAAAATTACTGTGCATAAAAAAACGTTTAATATAGCCTGGGGAGATATGGATGCATTAGGGCATGTCAATAATGCACGTTATTTTGACTATTTTCAGGAAGCACGCATTGAATGGCTAAGCGAGCTGAACATTACCATGACAGAACAAACTGGCCCAGTAGTCATTCATGTAGCCTGTACCTTTTTAAAACCGGTGATATATCCTGCTGCAGTGACTATTATCAGCGCCATACACAGCCTCGGCAATTCCAGTATGATCATGGATCACGATCTGTATCAAAACGAGGTTCTCATGGCTCAAGGTGTCAGTAAAATTGTCTGGGTTGATTATACCCAAAACAAATCCATACCCTTACCAGAGCGCTTGCGCACTCTGTTTTCATAATGACGTGCCCAGTCGCTTTAATCCCAATTTAAGTCAACAAAATAATAAAACGCCTAAACCGCAATAGGCGCTTTAATTGCCGGATGACATTGATAATTTACAAAATCAAAATCATCAAAATGGTAATCAAATAAAGACGCCGGAGTTCTTTTGATATTTAATGATGGAAGAGGAAATGGCTCGCGAGCCAGCTGCGTCTTTGCTTGCTCCAAATGATTGAGATATAAATGACAATCTCCGCCTGTCCACACAAAATCACCGACTTCAAGACGACATTGTTGCGCAATCATATGCGTTAATAAGGCATAAGAGGCGATATTAAAAGGAACCCCCAAAAACACATCGGCGGAACGCTGATACAACTGGCAAGATAATTTATTATCGGCGACATAAAACTGAAATAGAGCATGACAAGGCATTAATGCCATTTTATCCAGTTCGCCAACATTCCAGGCACTAACCAGTAGACGACGAGAATCAGGATTGGTTTTTATTTGGTGCACCACATCACTTAACTGATCGATGGTCCGCCCATCAGCAGTTGGCCAACTTCGCCATTGTCTCCCATACACAGGCCCTAAATCTCCATGTGCATCAGCCCATTCATCCCAGATGGTCACACCGTTCTGATTTAAATAAGCAATATTTGTATCACCCTGTAAAAACCATAATAATTCATGCACTATGCTGCGCATATGCAGTTTTTTTGTAGTGACCAACGGAAAGCCTTGTTGCAAATCAAAACGCATTTGATAACCAAAAACCGACAGAGTACCCGTACCTGTTCTGTCCATTTTTTCATGACCATGCTGTAAAATATGCTCCAGCAATTGTAAATAAGTTTTCATCGTTTAGCCCACCACCATAACCAAAACCCTAATAATAGCATGGGAATAGATAAAATCTGCCCCATAGTTAACCAACCAAAAGCGACAAAACCCAATTGAGGATCGGGTTGGCGAAATGATTCCGCTATCAGCCGGCATCCTGCATAACCGATTAAAAACAAAGCGGATACCCGACCAGTTGGTCGTGGTTTGGACGCATAGCACCAGATCAAGATAAAAAGCGCCACGCCTTCCAGACCAAACTCATAGAGCTGCGAAGGATGGCGTGGCTGATTATCCACATGACTAAACACTACAGCCCAGGGAACCTCTGTTGTGCGCCCCCACAGCTCCCCATTGATAAAATTACCTATTCGTCCAGCAGCTAATCCTACTGGAACCAAAGGCGCAACAAAATCGCCAACCGCCAAAAAAGTCTTGTTTGACTTTCGAGCAAATACCCAAACAGCGATCAATACGCCAAGCAAGCCCCCGTGAAAAGACATGCCTCCTTCCCAAATTTTAAATAACATCCAAGGTTGATGCAGCAGTTCCTGAATGTTATAAAAAAGCATATAACCAATACGTCCCCCAAGAATAACCCCAAGAGCAGCATAAAAAATTAAATCACCAAGCTGTTCCGGGGTCCAATCCAGAGAATAGTGTTTTATGCGCCAACTACCCAGTAACCAGGCGCTAACAAAACCTATCAAATACATCAAACCATACCAATGCACTTTTACAGCACCCAAAGAAAAAGCAACAGGATCAATATTTGGAAAGATGAACATGGTTTATAAAATTCCTAATGACACAACATTTTAGTTGCCGTTAAAATTAAAATAACGATGAATGCGTATCTTAATTGATTCACTGGCAGAATATAATTTAATTTAGCACCAAAAGGAGCAATCAGGCTACTGCTTAGACCTACTAAAAAAACAGCCGGCCAATAAATATAGCCCGTTGTATAAGGTACAGCGGCCATTTCATTATATCCGGTAAACACGGATATCAGTGATCCTATCACACCAACAACAAGGGTACATAAATTGGAAACCGGTGATATTTTACGAATAACGACCCCACAATACTCCAGATAAGGAACAATTAAAACGCCGCCGCCAACGCCCAAAAGCCCGGAAATAATGCCTATAACGTAGGTAATACAGCCGTGTATCCAAAAACCTGGAAATCGATCTGAACTTGTCAAATACTTGATAAAAAGCATCCGCATCGCAACCAAAAGTAAAAAAATACCAAACACCGTTTTTAATCCGCTGGTTGAAACAAAATCGGAAGTAATGACCCCACTAATAACGCCCATAACCAGCCAGGGCCAAAGGGTATGAAACAAGGGCCAAAGGATGTCACCCATTTTAGAATGCACCCGGAGTGAAGATAAAGAACTGAAAATCATCACAGCCATGGAACAACTGGCGGCAACACGCATAATACTGTCTGCGGGCAGCAAATGATTGTACTGAAAAACAAAAACAAGTCCTGGAACGACAATTATTCCACCACCTATGCCTAAGGCCCCCGACATTAAACCGGCAAAAGCGCCAATTAAAAGATAAACCGCTTGTTCTATGAGGAGATGCGACACCATCATGACTTTCCTGCCCGGATCAAACCACCCAAGCCCTCTTCTTCCAGAGCTTTCTGCAAATGCAAACGTATTTCAGCCGGGTGCTCAAACTCCAAAACTTCGGCAAGGATCTTACGGGCATTGGCAATTGCAAAATTCCTGATCACCCATTTCACTCGAGGTAAACTTGCAGAATTCATACTTAACGTATCAAAACCCATGGCAATCAATAAAATTACGGCCAATGGATCGCTGGCCATTTCGCCACAAATGCTGACCTCAACTCCGGCAGCATGACCACCTTCAACAACCTTGAGCAAGACACGCAACATAGCAGGATGTAGTGCGTCATAAAGACCTGCGACTCGGGCATTATTTCTGTCCACTGCCAATAAATATTGGGTCAGATCATTACTGCCAACCGAAATGAAATCAACTCGTTTGGCCATTTCTCTGGCAAGATAAGCAGCTGCAGGAACCTCTATCATTACCCCCAGTTTCGGTTTTTCTATAACGCAACCTTCTTCCAGCAACTCCTCAAACGCCTGTTCGATTAAATAGGTCGCTTCTTCAACCTCACTTAAATTGGTAACCATAGGCAGCATAATGCGCAGATTATTCAACTCTTCACTGGCGCGCATCATGGCACGAACCTGAACAAGAAAAACATCAGGGTGATCCAGGGTAATGCGAATACCACGCCAGCCAAGGTAAGGGTTTTCCTCTTCAACAGGAAAATAAGGAAGCACCTTATCGCCCCCTATATCCAGGGTGCGCATGGTTACAGAACGAGGGGCAAAAGCCTTGAGTGTTTGGCGGTAAATGATGGTTTGCTCATCTTCTGATGGAAAACGATCCCGACTCATAAAAGGAACTTCTGAGCGATATAGCCCAACCCCCTCTGCGCCAACGCTCATGGATAAACCGGCATCCATAGCCAACCCTGTATTGACTTGCAGAGAAACACGATAGCTGTCTGTAGTTTCTGCTGGCTTGTCTCGCAAACTGATAAGACTTTGATTTAATTCCTGCTCTTCCTGAGCTAACTGCTTAAATTCAGCCAAAGTTGCTTTAGAAGGAGAAACATACACATGGCCATAATAACCATCAACGATTAAAGCTCGACGAGAAACCAGTTCAACCTTTAACCCACGAAGCCCCATTACGGTCGGCACACCTAAGGCTCTGGCAAGAATTGCGACGTGTGAATTGTTTGAACCTTTTGCAGAAACAACCCCGGCAAGCTGCCCCTCAGGGACCTCGGCAAGTGCTGCTGCAGTGACTTCTTCACCAATCAGAATAGTGCGTTTAGGATAGACGATTTCCTCTCTTTGCGACCATTGTAATGCCGCCAGTACTCTTCTGCCCAAATCACGAAAATCGCTGGCACGTTCACGCAGATAATCATCTTCCATGCTTTCAAACTGGGATACGTGTTTTTTAATTACCGTAGCCAATGCCGCCTGAGCGCTGATTTTTTCCTCACGAATAACATGTTCCACTTCAGCGCCAAGACTGTCATTATCCAAAATACGCAAATAAACATCGAATAAGGCATGTTCTTCTTCAGCTACTGTAGCCTTCATGCGCTTGCTTAAACGACGCATATCGTCTCTGGCAGATTCCAGAGCTTGATAAAAAGAACGTACTTCATCATCCAGTTCTTCAACAGGATTTCGAGGTACCGCATCAATATCCGCCTGCGGGTAAACAACTACAGCAGTACCAATACCTATTCCGGGGACACTGCCAATTCCCGTGAGCGCAGTCTGGGTGACCTCAACCTTGCTTACGGCCCCCAAAGGCTTGGGCTGAGTCAACTCAGCTAATTCACCAGTTGCTTCAGCATGGGCTATAATGCCGCCTAGCTGAGCTGCCAGGGTAATTAAAAAGGATTCTTCAGCATCATCAAAACAGCGTTGTTCCACTTGCTGTACAATTAAAACACCATAAAGTTTGCGATGCTGAATAATTGGAACGCCAAGAAAGGCATTCAAATGCTCTTCACCCAATAAGGGGTTATGATAAAAATCGGGATGCGTGGGCGCATCTTTCATGTTAATTGGCTCTTCGCGGCGACCAATCTGACCAATTAGTCCGCTATCAAGAGCGATACGTACCCGAAATTCAGCCTCTTTGTTTAATCCTTCGGTGGCAATTAAAACGTATTCAGCGTTTTTATTATCAATAAGGTAAACGGAGACGGCCTCTGCATTAATGGCTTTATGTATATGTTGCACCAATATACCGAGAGCCTCGGTTAAATGATCGGCGGTGGTGACGTCCTGAACTATCCGTTTAAGTACTTTTAGCATCTATGGCCTATGATTACCTCTTTTCCGTTTCATACCGTAGGGTGTACGGCGAATTTTTAATAAGGGTTCCAATTCCTTTAAAGCCTGTACATACACTTGTCTTTTAAAAAAAATCACCTGTTGCTCTGGCTCATGAAAATCTATCCAGCGCCAGCTATCAAACTCGGGTGAATCACTTAAATCCAATCGCACCTTTTGCTCACTGGAAACAAGCTTTAATAAATACCATTTTTGCTTTTGACCAATCACCAAAGGTTCACTGCCATGCCGCAAATATTGCTTGGGAAGCCGATATTTAAGCCAACGTTTGGTAGAACCCAAAACCTCCACGTCATGCTTGTCCAAGCCCACTTCTTCATGCAACTCTCGAAACATCGCCTGGAGCGACGTTTCGCCCGCAGCCAATCCACCTTGTGGAAATTGCCAGGCATCATGCCCACTGCGTCTACCCCAAAATACTCTATTCGAACTGTTGACGAGGATAATTCCCACATTCAACCTGTAACCGGCACGATCAATCACCATGATGTCACTGCTTAGACTAAACCGTTAATATCCTGATTTTTTCACAAAGTACAAGACCTTGGCAATTAATTCTGAAAATATTATTGAAATCCATGGTCAGAGCATACATATTGCACCGCAGAGTACCTTCTTTGTGCATCCTGACCAACTGAGGCGGAGTAAAATAAATGCATATTGTGGCCAGCATAAACACCCTCTTGTGCTTTAGGAGCCAAATCGATTTGAAACAAAGCCGCTTGACCTTGAATGTGTCGAATCAAGTCACCTAACTCAATATCAGCATCGTCTAACAGAGCAAGCTTCAAATGCTCCATCTGATCTTGCATAGTGAGCGAAAAATTGGACAATTCAGAAGATAAAACGACGCAATACTCAAGATTCAAAGACAATTCTCCGCCAATCACATAAGAATAACTGTAATAACGGTTAACCAGTACACTGAGCAACCCCGTTACCAAAGAACGCCAACCATCACCAAGCCATGTTTTATCGGGGAAAGCCGTTCGTGCTGCAATTAATTTTGAACCAGTACTTTTAATCGCCTGACAAATTGAGGCTAAAGCGCGTTGCAATTGTTCTGCAAAAGATTCTTTCCATGCATTCACTTTGATGTGCTGCTCATTCAATCGGGACTGAATGAACAAAGCCTGCTGATAATGGGATCTTAAATAACTTTTGTCAGCAAAACCTGATGATAATCCGGCATAATATTTTTGCTTTAATTCTTTAGCCTCATCGCCAAAATGTTGGTATTCATCGGTTTTAAGATGAGGGCTGTTGAGGATGGTGGCATAAATTTGCTCTATACCAATACAAACTCGACATGCGCTCAGGACTATTGCCATTTTATTCATTAATTCAACCGCATCAGGGTTTAAGCCCTCTGAATGCCTGAATTCAAAAAAATCACTGTCTTGGTCTATTTCCAGGCCTAGCCCTGATTCCAGGATGGTTTGCGTAAAATCGTCCAGACTGGCAAATCGCTTTTGTAAAAAACCTTGGTTAACCGGCGCCTTATCTGGGTTATTCGCCACAAATTGCGTCACTTCCAGGATTTTGTCTTTATTCATTTCGTTGAAAAAATGACTGATTACACTGGTTAACATTGTTGTCGTAGCACTTTTATAATGCTCATGTCTGGTCAAAAGCGGATCGGCAACCGCTTTTATCCGTTGTTGCAACTCGACCACACGTGTTGAATCCCATTTACTCAGCATCATCATCTCCCTGACATCCATCCTGGCTTTAATTTCTACATGAGCCCTTCCATAACTGTCAAGTAGTATCAGGGGAAAAAAGCGGATTGATTCCAGGCAAACCCGATAAAGATGCTTCTTTCGCTATACCGGAAAAAGCAGGATATAATAAACAAAAATAACTTTAATAGATTTTCATGAACAAACGCATATTAATTATTAATACCGGTGGAACCATCAGTAGTATCAAAACACCGCATGGCTATGAACCCTCTGCGCATTACGTCGCTCAAGCCATGGCGCAAATCCCTGCGTTAAGACATCAGGACATGCCTGAATACGTGATTAAGGAATATTGCCCGCTGCTGGATTCCTCCAATATGACCGTTCATGAGTGGAATCGCATCGCAAGTGACATTGCCAACGAGTATGATCATTTCGATGGGTTTGTTGTTTTTCATGGCACCGACACCATGGCGTATACGGCTTCTGCTTTATCTTTTATGTTGGAACACTTGGGCAAGCCCGTAATCGTCACCGGATCGCAAATTCCATTATCTGAAGTGCGTAACGATGCCCTGGATAACGTCATCACCTCTCTCTGGTTATGCGCCCATCAACCCATTAACGAAGTGTGTATTTATTTCAATCAACGCTTATTACGTGGCAATCGCTCCCAAAAAATCAGTGCGCAACGATTTAATGCCTTTGACTCTCCGAATTTTCCTCATCTGGCAACCGTGGGGATAGACATTGAACTGCATCAGCATTTATTACAAAAACCACCGCAAAAGCCATTTCATTTGCAAACCATAACGCCGCAATTTATCGCTAATTTTCGCTTATTCCCTGGTTTTGCAACCGACGTTTTAGCCTATATCCTCAACCAACCCCTAAAAGGATTAATCCTGGAAACATACGGTGCCGGAAATGCTCAGAATAACGATCCTCGTTTTTTACAACTCCTTACTGATGCCTGCAAGAGAGGGGTCATCATTGTAAACTGCACCCAATGCCAACAAGGCCATGTTGAAATGAGTCACTATGCAACAGGACATACGCTAAAAGAGGCTGGCCTAATCAGCGGCCACGATATGACCCCTGAGGCAGCTCATTGTAAACTCTTGTATTTATTAAGCAAAAACACAGACATCTCCCAAATTAAGGTATTAATGGATACCGATTTGTGTGGGGAATTGCATCACTCCCTGACTCCATAAATAAAATGTACTTTTTGCGAAAATGGATCGTTTTACGCAAGCGTCACAATAACGGGACATTGTGACGTTTGGTAATGAAACAACATCATACCATCTTAATAAGGGTTCAACACCCCATACTCATAATCAACTAAAACTCTATAGTCTTTGTTCACAACGACCGGATATGATGCCGAGTTACCCATACGGGTAATGCTTATAGCGTTGACGAAGCCGCAACGTTATCTTCATGCACCTCAGGCTGAAAATTACTTTCTGTCATGTGCATTACCTCGATTTTAGCCAAACCAAACACTCTCGCCAAACGCCCCTCACCGGGATCAAAAAATGTAGTTGGTACTCGAATTTTTATCAAAGAGGCGATGTCAAAAAATGGAATCCCTATGCTGGAAGTTGATTTTGGAGTGACGATATCATGATTGTCTCTCAATAAATCATTAAGCTCTTTTAAAACCTGTTCTTTCCTGGCCTCCAAGCTAAACTGTGATTGAATTTTGAGACTGATAGATTGAATTCGATCAATTACAGCTTTTTCTTTGAGATCTCGAATATCGGGTTTAGCCCAATCATGGGGCTGAAAAATTTCTTCCCCTAGATATATTGCAGCATAATAATAAACAATATGTTCTGGTGTTTGGCGGTAGGGATGATTAATTAATTGCAATCTCGCCGGGCATGCCGAACTTGCAGCATTTGATTCAGTCGCATGGTTGCAGGTGTCTATTTTTTCAAAAAAACGGCGAATTTGAAATGCCAAATCAGCAATCAATTTTAGAGTATCACCATCGCTAGATTTAGAATGTTTTACTTGCGCTGCCAAGATGTGTTGGTGACTCTCATTTACCCAATCAATGATAGTCTTATAATCATTCTGATCATGACCAGTTCCAGTAAAATCTAATAGTTTCTTATCTAAAACAGCAACAATGCTCTTTTTCTCTAAAGATAATGTCATATTATACAATCCAGGATGACTTGCTTGATAATCCAGTCTAGCCGACAGAGCATTTAATTTATCTCTGATCAGTTGAATTAACGCTTTTAGAAATATTGTCATTGCCCTACTCCTTTAACTGCAACTTGTTTATTATACTTGTCTTTAAGTCAGTAACTTTGAACCAGACTGCTTATTTTCAACGCCCGTTTATGTAACCTAACCAAGGAAATCACAAATCTTATGAATTTACAAATTATTATTTTAGCGGCAGGCCAAGGAAAAAGAATGTATTCCAATACACCTAAGGTTCTGCATCAGCTGGCTGGTAAAACAATGCTTACCCGTGTAGTAGAAACTGCGTTACAACTCAACCCCGATGTAATCCATGTTATTTATGGCCATGGTGGTGAACTAATAAAAAAATCCCTCCCTGATTTACCAGTTCACTGGGTTCATCAAGCAGAGCAACTGGGCACCGGTCATGCTGTAATGCAGGCTTTGCCCCATATTCCACCTGATGCACAGGTTATTGTATTGTCTGCTGACGTGCCACTCATTCAGACGAATACCCTCCAAGCACTGCTTGAATGCAGCAAATCAGCCCAGGCACATCAATCCGTTCTTGCGCTTTTGGTTGCCCACCTAGAAGACCCTAGTGGTCTAGGACGTATTATCAGAAACAACAAGGGTGAAATCGAGGCCATTGTAGAAGAAAAAGATGCTAACGAGCAAGAAAAGAAAATAAAAGAAATTTACACTGGCATCTGTTGCGCAAAAGCTGCTGATTTGGCTCTATGGCTGCCCAAATTAGGCAACAACAATGCTCAGGGTGAATACTACCTAACCGAGATTATTGCTCTGGCAGTAGAAAATCAAACACCCATTACCTCATTAACTACCCACAATCATTATGAAATCCAGGGAGTTAATAACCGCCTGCAATTGCAGCAGCTTGAAAGGATATGGCAACAACGTATGGCCGAGCAATTTTTGGAACAAGGCGTGGGATTGGCAGATGCCAGTCGCTTTGATCTGCGTGGAGATCTTGTCTGTGGTAAAGACGTATTCATAGACGTTAACTGCGTCTTTTCCGGCACTGTAGTGTTAGGGGATGGCTGCAATATAGGTCCTAACTGCTGCTTAAAAGATGTCACTTTGGGGGCTGGATGTACTGTCTACGCAAACAGCGTACTGGAAGGATGTCAGATAGGCAATCATTGCGACATTGGCCCCTTTGCCCGACTCAGAACAGGTACACAACTGGCTGCTGAATGTAAAATTGGTAATTTTGTTGAAACCAAAAAAGCGGTCTTTGATGCAGGCAGTAAAGCCAGTCATTTAAGTTATTTGGGTGATGTCACCATAGGCAAAAAAGTGAATATTGGTGCCGGTACGATTACCTGTAATTACGATGGCGTCAATAAGCATCAAACGGTTATTGAAGATGGGGTTTTTGTTGGTTCGGATACGCAATTGGTTGCGCCAGTAACCCTAGGAAAAAACGCCACTATAGGAGCAGGAAGCACCATCCGCAAAAATGTTCCGCCCGAAGAACTGACCTTAACCGAATCAAGACAAAAAACCCTTTACGGATGGAAAAGACCGGAAAAACAAGAAAAATAACACGAACCTATCGCTGGCAGAGCTGTACGACTGAGCCACATACTGCTCGTCTTACAACTCTGCGTAGTACTGAGGAGTGACTTTATCTTATCAGCAGCCAGTGTTTTTAAATACTTCAGCGCCCTCGCATCGGTTCTTGTTTGTGGTATTTTGGACTGCTCTTTTTTTGTTGCAGGTCAATGAATCTGATTTTGTAATGCACAATAAACTGGCGCACTATTTTTTCTTAGCCTGTGACATAACCAAAGAATAAAAGGTAAAGAAATAACGGTCATCAACAGCTTATATTGCCAGACATTAATGACCAAAATCATGATGTGCTCGTAAGAATAAATGCCACCGAACAGCACGCTGTAATCAACAAGACATAAAAGAGAATTGGCAAAAATATTAGCAATCAGGATACGTACAGCAGTGCTTGGCTGCCATCTCAAACGCTTTAAATAATGCAGCAACATGGCATTACTTAAAAAAGTAACAAATAAAGACAAAGAAGCAGCCGGTACTCTTCGGGGTAAAATATAATTGTAAAAAGGATTCAAATCATAAAAATTGGGAGAGGGAAGAGCAACTATCCCCATAAGCAAGACATCAAAAACCAACTGTGCCGCAATCAAGGTCAGAGCCAATCTTAAATGGGCTTTATAGCCCCACAACTCACCAATTACCGTACTCACGGTCATGGTAATTGGAAAAAAAATACAACTGGCTGCAAGAACACAATTTTTGGTCAAAGACACAATGCGATATTCGCAAGCCAGGCACATAAACAAGACCGCAAGTGCACAACACAGCAGATAGTGATAAAGAGGCAGAGGCTCATTTGAATGCCCATTCATCTGTTTTGAGACGGGTTGTTTTTTATGCCAGGTAAAGGATAAATAGCTCACGCCAATAATCAATAATACGGCAGAGGCTATCATGAATGAATCTATAAAAATCTGTTTAAAACTATGAGCATGAGGGTTAGAGAAGAGTAAATAAAAATCAATCGTAAAAAAACAAACCCCACCTAAAATCGCTAAAGTCACACTTTGTTGCGGCGCAGACAATAATGTACCTTTTGTGGTACACCAAAATAAATGGGGCAAATAAAAACTTAATAAAAAAGAAAGAGTCGTTGCAAAAAATTTTTTAGGAATGTCTTCAAATACAATTTCATACACTGGATTATCGTGCATGAATTCAGCAGCAGGTAAATTCACCAAAACATAAACCCCAATGCAATAAATATATAATGCCATCAAGGAAATATTCAGAATGTGACGCTGTTCTCTTAAGGTACAATGTCTGAGTATGAATAAATATATTCCTGCAATTAAAGGACAAAGCAAAGAACTTATGGAGCAGACCAACCCCTGAACAATTATTATTTTAAACGATACATTGATTAATAAAAGCAAGCAGGTAATAACGCTAATCGCCAAAAACAAGAACCCTGAAGTGTGATGTACTGGCAAGGATTGCTTCATTCTCAGAGTTTGTTCCATTAAATAACTCACGACCCTATCTTAACGATCTTGGTTCGCCAGACTGCATTTGCTCAACACAAAGCGATGGTGCTGTCGTGTTCTCTAAAATAAATGCGCTTTATTAGGCTAGTAAGATTGCAAATATAACATCATAGTCTTTGATGAAGCAAGTAGAGCAAATTAAGCGATTTTTAACGCCTGCATAATCTGGTCGACTGCACCCTAAAAATCCTGCTAAGCTAATCATTAATTACATAAAACCAGAGTAAGCCAAGGATTTTTGTTACTTTGTATACCGGGTAGGCTATTTAATTTCAGACACCCTATCCAGTTGGAATATCCTTTGAATTTACCCAACCGGGATTATTATATGAGTCATCACAAAAAACATGCGTCTTCAAAAACAGGATTATTACCAGGAACTGCTGTTTACGTTGGCGAAAATCCACCTAAACCTACTCATATTTATGTTCACATTTACGATACCCAGAGCTATAAAATGCTTAATACGTTTCATATTGAGGCAATTAATGCGGCTCTGCGAGAAGGAAAACACATCTGGATTGATGTTGCAGGGCTTGAAGACAGCAACAAAATTACCCACATATGTAATGAGTACGCAATTCACCCCCTGGTAATTGAAGATTTGCTCAATACCAGGCAAAGACCGAAGATCGATATCATTGAAGATTATTTGTTCATTGTTTTTAAGTTATTAGAAACACCTGTAGACCAATTTACCTATTCTACGGAGCAATTCAGTTTAATCATTAAACAAAACCTGCTCATCACCTTTAGAGAATCAGATAGCTATGATTTATCCCCTATCTATAAAAGGCTCAGTGCCGAGCACTCTTTGGTAAGGGAGCACGGAAGTGATTATCTCACCTATCTTGTCATGGATTATATTGTGGACGATTACTTTAATTTTGTTGAGGAAACATCCGTTTTATTAGAAAAAATAGAAGATCAATTAATCAAAAAACCCGAATTCGTGGAACTCCAATCACTTTATACCATCAAAAGACGTACCATCACGCTAAGAAAAACCATAGCACCCCTGCGAGATATTGTTCATCTTTTATTGACCGATGACGGTGGATTTATAAAAAATCGCTACAATCTTTACTTTAGAGATCTCTATGATCATTGCATTCGCCTGGTAGAGTCTATAGATTTGCATCGAGAGATGTCTTCCAGCATGCTGGATATTTATCTTTCAACGTTAAATAACCGAATGAATGAGACCATGAAGATTCTTACCATGTTTGCCAGTATTTTCATTCCTTTAACATTCATCGTGGGTGTTTATGGAATGAATTTTGAGTTCATGCCCGAACTCAGATGGCGTTATGGTTATCCGCTAGTCCTAACAGGAATGGTAGCGCTGGCAGTATCAATGCTGTTTTACTTTAAACGTAAAAAGCTATTCTGAAACAGGCTGCATGATGCAGACTGTTTCAGCAGCCATACCCATTGCAATCTTACACAAAATAGCCAACAGCTTGGCCTTTAACCGGCTCGCTATCTGGAAGTTCCCTTCTTCGGGCAAATAAACTTGCAGCAGAAATGATGTCATTATCGTGCTCTAATGGTTGTGCTCTAGTGAAAAATTGCTCCACTGGGATGGCGTCTTGTTCTGCCCGGGTCGAAATCAATTGCTCTGGAGCCTCTACGGGTTGTTGATTCAGCTCTACAGGCACAGCCGCCAGCTTTCTCTCTCCTGGTAAATCAATACCACTATGAGGAAGCAGTACTACTTCACCCTTGACGCCATTTCGTTCCAGCCAGGATTTTAACGCCTCTAAAAAATCCCAAAAATCGCCTTCTTTACTTAACATAATCAAAAACTGAGTCAGTTTTTTCGGTATGCCAAACTTAAGATTAATTGCAACCGCAACTGCTTTAGGAGGAATCCATCTTAAAGTCGATGAAGTTTTGCTTTCTTTGTAACTAAGTATAATCTGAACCGTATTTAAACTGCCTTTCTGGATTTCATGCCAATAGGTCGCAATGATAGGATCATTAATAAAATCTCGCCAACTCTGAAAAACAGGAGGAACTATCCAGGGAATAACCCTGTGCACTGCCTTATTAAAAAACCCTGGCGCCTTTTTAATTTCCCGCTCTTTATCATTATTTAACAATGCGGTACCAAATTTTAATGCCGGAGATAATGGGATTAAAGGAGGGGCACCTTTTATCGGTTTAAAATCAATAGGTATTCTTTTCATTAATCCAGCAAAAATCACATCAGCAATAAAGCGACAGACTCGTTCATAAAGATCTAAAGGATCAATTACCGATGCTGTATCTCTATTCTCAACCAAAGGAATATTCATATGAGCGGCCATGTTAACATGCATTAGCAAAATCAAATGCTTCAAAGTTCTATGAAATAGAAAAGGAGGAATTCCAACCGTCGCTTCCAACAAATAGTCCATGATGAAGGTTGATGCTTCATAGGTTAATCCTAAGGCAAAAACAGACTCCTGCATCATCGCCTTGTGTCGCTCACAACGCTCAGGAGTAACCAGCCGAGTAATATAGCGACCGTTAAAAAATATCCGCATAATCTGAGATGCTGCTTGACCACCATAAGGAACAGTACTTATAGCCCAGGTCATTAAATCATTGGCAGCCAAGATAAAAGGCTCACGCAACATGCCTTTGGATATCCTCTTGAAATTACAATCCAGTTCCTTACACAAAGAAGGAGGGGGCGTTATTTTATTGGCATTAAATGCCGCAGGACCTACCGCATCAAGAGTGGTTATATGAATTAATGATTGCACACCTTGCCTGTAGGTATAAGCCTCAACTCCATAATCCACCAAAGACAAACCGGCCAAAAAAACAGAATATGGCTCAAGCCAGGAATCGGCTTCGTGGCCTTCACGAAAGTAATTTTGTACGGAATTATTCGCACAATTCAAAGCAAGGATGGGCATTACACCCTTTACGACAACATAGGCCATGCCATTAACCACTTCTCTTGCGGCAGGATTATTTCTTAAGTTTGGAATTGCTTGACGCAAGGCTTTGCCTTGTTGAACTATCTGTGACAATGTATTTTTCGTGTAATCGTATAAGGTTGTTTTAATTTTTGCTATTGAGGCATTATTCCAAACCCATAGTGCGCTATTTTTCAACTTCGCACCCACAGCCACAACTCGATCAACTACTGACCACCAACTCATAAAGCTCTCCTTGCTCGCACAGAATTACGTTCCAGGATAATAAATCACAAATATTGGTGTTTTAAAAGAACAATTTAATGAAAATTATTAAAAAGAATGCTCAGGAACAAAACGCACTATAAAAATTGACTGCACATTTAACGTGTTCTAACGACCTAAAATCAAATTCACTGTCTATTCATCATCCATTGATGAATGATTAATGGATGTATTTTTACTTTTGTATTCACACAAATCGCTCACAGGACAAACGGTACACTTTGGATTTCGGGCGGTGCATATATAGCGGCCATGCAATATCAACCAATGATGGGCATCATGTAAAAACTCAGGTTCAATTCTTTTTAGCAACGCCAATTCAACAGCCAAGGGAGTTTTACCTTTTGCTAATCCTGTTCGGTTTGCCACTCGGAATATGTGGGTATCCACTGCCATAGTGGGCTGCCCAAAAGCCGTATTCAGAACGACATTGGCCGTTTTTCGGCCCACTCCAGGTAAAGACTCCAAAGCGTCTCGTTGATTAGGTACTTCCCCCTGATATTGCTTTATCAAAATCTCGCAGGTTTTAAGAATATTAAGCGCTTTACTGTTATACAATCCTATGGTTTTAATATAACTTTTCAGCCGCTCCAATCCTAAATCAAGAATACTTTGTGGCGTATTCGCTACAGAATAGAGTTGTTCTGTAGCCTTATTCACGCTCACATCGGTCGCCTGGGCAGAGAGAATCACCGCAATTAATAACTCAAAAGAAGAGCGGTAATTTAACTCCGTTGTTGGATGAGGATTGTGATTGCGAAAACGCTCAAACAGTTCTCGTCGTTTTTGTTTATTCATCATCTTTTTTTTGCTTGAACCCGAGCCAACGCCTGTTGAATGTAATTTTGTTTTGCTTTTTTATCATCCAGCAGATCTTGTGACTGCTGTGCCAATTGACTCTTTTCCCGATAAAGCTGTTGTTTTTCATGCTCTTCTCGCAACAAACGTGCTTCTCGAGCATGGTATCGTTGGCGCGCCCTGTCTTTGTTGTATTGTGCCTGTTCCAAAGTGACCATTTCGATACAATCTACAGGACATGGTTCAACACATAACCCGCATCCAGTACATTCATGAGTAATGACGGCATGCATTAGTTTACCGCTACCGATAATGGCATCTACAGGACAAGCCTTAATGCATTTGGTGCAGCCAATACATTCAGCTTCGCGAATCACGGCAACAGAGGGTTGACGTGTTCGTTTAAGGGCTTCATCCAGATAAGGTACAGGATCAACATGCAACAAAGCACCCAAGGCCTTAACTGTTTCAACGCCACCCGGTGGACATTGATTAATTAAGGCAGTGCCCTGAACCAGGGCTTCGGCGTAAGGCATGCAACCGGAAAAATGACACTCGCCGCATTGCGTTTGTGGCAAAAGCGCATCAACCTCTTTTACTGTTGCCATTATTTCACCTTCATGCCCGGAAGCGCTCCAGAATCAGGTTGCAGCAGATAAATGCCTTTACCATCACCTGCAGCCAGAACCATTCCCTCTGAAACACCAAAGCGCATGGTTCGTGGCGCCAGATTTGCGACCATTACTGTTAATCGTCCAATTAAATCTTCAGGAGCATACGCACTTTTAATTCCGGCAAAAACCTGTTTTTGACAATCGCCCAAATCCAGGGTCAGGCGCAATAGTTTATCTGCGCCCTCAACCGGTGATGCGGAAATGATTTTAGCTATACGCAAATCGACCTTGGCAAAATCATCAATGCTGATGGTCTGTTCTATCGAGTCTTGTTTTTTTTCTACTGCTGCTGTTGTCATGGACGATTCCCTGATTTGTGCAAACATCGCATCAATTTTTTCTTTTTCTACCCTAACCATCAAAGGCTTAAACGTATTGATACGATGATTTAATAATGGTTGATTCACCGAATCCCAGGTCAACGCATCACAAGCCAAAAACTGCTCTGCAGCCTGAGCCATCATGGGTATAACCGGTTTTAAATAAGTCATTAAAATACGAAACAGATTAATTCCCATGGTGCAAATTGCATGAACTTCCGCCAGCCTGGTGTCGTCTTTTGCCAAAACCCAGGGTTTATTTGCATCGATGTATTGATTGACTTTATCAGCACAGTCCATAATCTGCCTGATGGCTCGGGCGTAGTCTCGGGAAACGAAAGAATCAATTACCGATTCTCTAACGGCAAGCAAATCGGCATACAACTGCGGTTCAGCCAAAGAAGAACTCAAACAGTTATCAAAGCGTTTGTTGATAAAACCCGCACAACGACTTGCAATATTCACCACTTTACCCACTAAATCGGCATTAACCCTATTGGTAAAATCATCAAAATTCAAATCCAGATCGTCAACTCGTCCATTTAATTTAGCAGCAAAATAATAACGCAAATATTCAGGATGCAAATGCTCGAGATAGGTACGGGCTTCGAGAAATGTTCCCCGTGATTTAGACATTTTCTGCCCGTCAACCGTCAAAAACCCGTGGGTATAAACGGCTGTGGGCATACGATGATCGCTGGCTGCCAACATGGCTGGCCAAAATAGGGCATGGAAATACACGATGTCTTTGCCAACAAAATGATAAAGCTCTGTTTTGGAATCCTTATTCCAGAATTCATCAAAGGAAATACCTTGCTCATCGCAATATTTTTTAAAACTGGCCATATAACCTATAGGCGCATCCAGCCAAACATAGAAGTATTTATCTTTCGTCCCCGGAATAGGGAATCCGAAATAAGGCGCATCACGAGAAATATCCCATTGTTTTAATCCGGCAGCAAACCACTCCTCCAGTTTATTGGCAACTTCTGTTTGTAAATGCCCGCTGGCAGTCCATTCTTTTAATAATGCTTCGTATTTTGGCAAATCAAAGAAATAATGTTCCGAATCTTTTTCTATTGGTTTTGCTCCGGAAATAGCCGATACGGCATCAATCAATTCTGTTGGGGAGTAGGTTGCCCCACACACTTCGCAGTTATCACCGTATTGATCCAGTGCGCTGCATTTGGGACAAGTACCTTTAACATAACGGTCAGGCAAAAACATCTTTTTTTCAGGATCAAATGCCTGCCTAATGGTTTTTTTTACGATATCACCGCCGGCTTGTAACCGTTCATAAATGGCGGAAGCCAAAACCTGATTTTCAGGGGAATGTGTGGTGTGGTAACAATCATAGTCTATAGCGAAGGCTTTAAAATCCTGCTCATGACTTAATTTGATCTGGGCAGTCAACTCTTCAGGGGTAATGCCCATTTGCTCGGCTTTAAGCATTATAGGAGTTCCATGCGCATCATCACCACAGACACTGAGGCACATAATGCCCAGCATTTTGTGGGTACGTACCCAAATATCGGTTTGAATGTGTTCCACCAGATGCCCCAGATGGAGATGCCCATTGGCGTAAGGAAGAGCGCTGGTTACCAGCATTTTACGTTCAGTCAACATAGATCTCTAAAACTCGTTAGTAGAAAAACACTCTATTATAACGTAAAGACACATTAATTGCTGCAACACAAACGATTATGTTCAGGCCGGATTGTATTTACTTTTTTTTTCTGCTAGGTTATCCAATGATGCTTCTTTTAACTGCCTGATTTTAGTACCTTTATTTTATATTTGACTGTTGTAATAACATTTAACGTTCCTGTCTTAATAAAATTAAAATGTAGGCATTTTGATGAAGTTTTGGTAAATGTTGTCACTTGAAAAAATTTATATTGGAGAATAAATTATGGATAATATGGGGCTTATAGGGTATAACCTACTTTATAATGTTTTTTCATTTACATTTGCTTTAATGATGGCGGCAACGCTATTTTTCTGGTTGAACCTGGGACGTGTTTCTGCCCAATATCGTCTGGCCATCTCAATCACCGGTCTGGTTACCTTTATTGCAGCTTATCATTACCTTCAAATCTTTTTCTCATTTGAACATGCTTATAATGTCATGGGTGAGACCGTTACTTTATCGGGTAAACCGTTTAACGATGCCTACCGTTATGTAGACTGGTTGTTAACTGTGCCACTACTGCTTGTAGAGCTTATTCTGGTGATGAAGTTATCACACGAAGAGACAAGCTCTCGTTCAATCAAATTAGGATTGGCAGCTGCGGTAATGGTGATGCTGGGTTACCCTGGTGAGATTTCAACTGATATGACCACTCGCTTAATGTGGTGGGTATTGTCTATGATTCCTTTCCTGTATATCGTTTACGAGCTCTTCTTTGGTCTGCGTGCATCCATCTCCAAACAGCCTCATAAAACACAACCACTCGTTCGCAAGGCGTGTTATTTGACTGTCTTCGCCTGGTGTTTTTACCCTATTGTTTATTTGCTGCCAAACTTAGGGTTTGCAGGTGGTGATGGTTATGTAGCGCTACAAGTAGGCTACTCTATCGCTGACATCGTTGCCAAAGCGGGTTTCGGAATACTCATTTTTCTTATTGCCCGAAGCAAGTCAGCGGAAGAAGGGTACGCTGAAGCTTAATTTGTTCTATACCCAGTGCTGCTAAAGGCATTGGGTATATCTCTCACCGTCTTGACTCAAGGTTACATACCAATGTTTGATTCACATGGATTTATGACTCAATTCAAACAGCTGATAGAAAACGACCTGGATGAAGAGATGCTGCAAATAAGTCGTTTTCACTTTCAACAACCCGGTAGCCTAACCAGAGCACGACTCACCTTTAACTGTTCCATAGCCATGCAACTTCCCTTTGAGACAGCCATTCATTGTGCAGCTCTTGTTGAAATGCTTCATAATGCCTCTTTGATACACGATGACATCCAGGATAATGCCGTTTTTCGCCGTGGTCAAAAGTCTTTGTGTCAACAATTTGGTCTTGCTAAAGCGCTAGCATACGGTGATCTGCTTATTTCCATGGCTTATCATACAACATCTCTTCTACCCTATAGCTGTATCGGTAGCTCTGTGCGACTCATTCATCACTGTGTCACAAAGACAATCACAGGCCAAGTTCGAGATATTAACGCAATAACACTTAAGAAACCTCAGCTACCCCATTATGAGAATATTTGCTGGCTCAAGTCTGGCCAGTTAATGATGCTGGGCATTAAGCTTGCGACACTTATCAGCGAGCACCTCACTGAGTGCTCATTATTCGAAGCAATCATTCGTCACTTAGTGATTAGTTATCAAATTGTTGATGACATAACGGACATGGAAGAAGACAAAAACCAGCTTAATTTTTCTATTTTTAACGTATTTAATCAGGATAACCCCATATTGCTGTCTCAAGCACAGGAGTTGGCAAGTAATCACTTACATCAAGCTCAGGCAATCATTCACCAATTACCCCAGGATATACGGCAACCTTTTTTGCAACTGTACCATAATATTCAGCCTCGACTGATTAAGGATGTTGTGTGAACAAAAAATTATCGGTTATAGGCGGGGGGTTAGGAGGTATAGCTGCCGCACTACGCGCCAGAGCAAAAGGGTATGAAGTGGATCTGTATTGTCAATGCCCCATGCTGGGAGGTCGAGCGCAAGTCTATGTTAAAGAGGGTTATACTTTTGATGCTGGGCCGACCGTAATAACGGCGCCTTTTCTTTTAGAGGAATTGTTTGCTTTATTCGATCGTCAACTGAAAGACTACGTCACCTTGGTTCCTATAGAACCTTGGTATCGTTTTTTATATCCGGATGGGATGATATTTAATTATGGTGGTTCACTAGAAGAACTGCTGACTGAAATTGGTCGTATTTCACCGGAAGATAAAGACAACTACCTTAAATTATTAGCTCATTCCAAAGAGATTTATGAAATCGGATTTGAGCAGCTTGCCGACCATCCTTTTCATCAGTTTACGCAAATGGCAAAGCTGATACCAAGCTTGATTCGATTAAAATCTTACAAAAGTGTATGGCAGTGGGTATGTGACTTTATCAAGCATCCAGTCCTCAGACAAGCCTTCTCAGTACAGCCTTTGCTCGTGGGTGGCAACCCTATGGAAACAACCTCTATTTACAGCCTCATTCACTATTTAGAGCGCAAGTGGGGGGTTCACTATGTGATGGGTGGCACAGGACAGCTGATTAAAGCCTTAGCAGTATTGATGAACGAGGTGGGTATCGGGGTTCACTTGAATTGCCCGGTAGAACACATTGAAATAGTGGATAAAAAAGTCCAGTCAATAATCCTACAGAACGGTGAGCGTGTTGCTTGTGATGTGGTTATTTCTAATGCTGATCCCCTGCATTTATACCGTTACATGATCGATGCCCGGCATCAGCCTTTAGTATCTAAATGGAAAACGGCTTTAAGTAAGCCATCTATGGGGCTTTTTGTTTGGTACTTTGGTACGAAAAAACAATATACCGAGGTGCCCCATCACACCATCATTATGGGCGATGACTATCAAAGTCTGCTGGCTGATATTTTTCATAAGAAAGTCCTGTCAAACGATATGGCGATTTATTTGCATCGCCCCACAGCAACTGATTCGACTATGGCACCGGATGGTCACGATGCGTTCTATTGCCTGTGCCCTGTGCCCAATCTCAGCAGTGACATTGACTGGCAAAAACAAACAGATCCTTTTATCAAGCGAATGATAAGAAAACTGGAGCAGACCTGTTTACCTGGTTTGTCTGAAGTCCTGACGGTCAGCATCAGCAAAACCCCTATGGACTTTAAGACAGATTATCATGCGTTCCAGGGAAGCGGATTTTCTGTAGCGCCCTTATTTTATCAATCAGCCTGGTTCCGCCACCACAATCAGGCTGAAGGAATTAATGGGCTGTATCTGGTTGGGGCAGGTACACATCCGGGTGCCGGAATACCCGGGGTATTATCATCTGCCAAGCTGGTAGAGAAATTACTTCCTCAAGCAGCAATTTAGGAGCACTACATGGATGCCAAGACTGTCTTTAAGGAGCACGCTAAAACATTTAGTTTTGCGGCCACGTTATTGCCACAAACGACACATGCTCATGCTTCAGAACTGTACGCTTTTTGCCGCTATTGTGATGATTTGGCAGATAATGCTGTAGATGATAAGCAAAAAACTGATGCACTATTAAAGTTAGATGCCATTTCTGGCGCATTATCTGTAAACCGCTCTGATGATGTAATGCTTCAAGGTATGATTAAACTCATTAATCACCAAAACGTTCCATTAAACTCAGCCTTAAATTTGCTGGAAGGAATAAAACAGGATCTGGGAACAGTGAGAATTCGCAATCAACCTGATCTTATTCAATATGCTTATCAGGTCGCAGGAACAGTTGGAGAGATGATGTGTCCCATATTGGGCTGTGTTGACGCTCAGGCAACTCAATATGCCTGTCACTTAGGTGTTGCCATGCAATTAACCAATATTGTTCGTGATGTAATGGAAGATGCCAAGCTGAATCGCTTGTACCTACCGGTGGAATGGCTGGGATTTGATGACCCAGGCT
Organism: Legionella worsleiensis; assembly: GCF_001467535.1. GTDB lineage: Bacteria > Pseudomonadota > Gammaproteobacteria > Legionellales > Legionellaceae > Legionella > Legionella worsleiensis. The sequence continues at coordinate 177,628 of NZ_LNZC01000012.1, read as the reverse complement.
GCGTGCTAAAAAAAGAGTATCGGTTACCCACTCAGTTGGCAATGAAAAAAACCCTAAATTTGGCCGAAACTTATTACCAAAGCGCATGCCACGGCTTAAAGTTCATACCGATGCGCTCTCGTTTTACTGTCTTTATTGCCATGAGACTCTACCGGCATATTGGACTAAGTGTTGCAAAAGGGGAATATGAATACTGGAGTGGCCGTTTATCCATACCAAATTTCAAAAAAATAACCCTGGCCAGTTGGGCTGGTTTTAATTTTGTTTTTGGAAAATACCATCATGCCCTCGCACCACTGTGATGTATTAATTCTTGGTGGAGGCTGTGCTGGTTTGGCGACTGCTTTTTTTTACAGTCAAACACCGGGAGCACAGACCATTCATATTCTGGAACAACGTGAATCTTATGTTGATGATCGCAGTTGGTGTTTTTGGTTGAGCATGCCCCAATTTCCCCATAAAGACATCATTTTTCATCAATGGCCCAGGTGGAGCTTAAGTTGCGGCTCAAAAACTGTTGAACACACTGATTATGACAGCCCTTATGCCATCATCAAGAGCAAAGATTACTACGATAAAGTATGCGCAGCTATCAAAAATGATCCAAGGCAACAGTTACACTTGAACACCAAAGTGTTCGCTATAAACAAAGAAAAAAATTGCTTCGTGGTGGATACCTCTATTGGTCAATTTGTTGCTCGTCAGGTGATCGATACAAGACCCAATCAATCCATCCTTAGAAACAAAGCAAAGCTGCATCAAATCTTTTATGGTGTTGAGATAAAAACCCAAAAACCTGTTTTTGATCCTTCATCAGCTCATCTGATGAATAATCTTGTTGCTAACGATATTTATTGCCAATTTGATTATGTCTTACCATTCAGTCCTTATCATGCATTGCTCGAAGTAACACGATTTAGTTCAACGTATCATGAACCCAAACAACTGATGCAAGAATGTCTTAAACTCACTCATCACTATGCGACTGAATTTGATACCCTACGGGAAGAGGCCGCCGTTTTGCCTATGGGCATTACGCAAGGTGCTCAAGATCCCAAGTCATGCCATGTTTTTGCCCAGCACCAAGGGTCATTAAGAGCATCAAGCGGCTATGGTTTTTTACGCATCCAACAGCGAGCCTGGCATCATGCTCAGCAAATTGCAATGAATAAACCGTTAAAGGAGCCGGTATTAGACTTGGCTATAGACAGATGGATGGATCTGTGTTTTTGTCGTGTTCTTTTACGTCAAATGCCTCTTTCGCCTAAGCTATTCATGCTATTGGCCTCAAGATTAAATCCATCTCAGTTTGCTCGCTTTATGAATGGAACACTCGAATGGTCTTTACGCTGGAGTGTGATAAGAGCAATGCCAAGTTGGCCATTTATCAAGGCAGTATTATGAAGTCTATTGTCTTAATTACACATTTCATGATGATGTCTTTATTGACCGTATTGTTTCCCTCATTGGCGATGATCGTTTTTTTAGTAATGGTGTTTCTTATTGGTATCCCTCATGGTGCCTTAGACTTGTGGATTTTAAGAAAACGATTTGCAATTAGCCGTTTTAAAACAACTGGGTTATTCATTGCCTATTTGTCATTGGCGATTGGGGTTTTTCTTGGTTTTTACTGGTTTTCTTCTTTCTTTTTTGGTTTTTTTTTAGTGTATTCTGCCTATCATTTTGGTATGGATTACTATGATTCAAGTTTTTTTCAGGCAAAATTCTACCGTTATTTTTTAGCTTTAGTTATTGGTTTATCTATTATCTGTCTGCCTGCATTACTTCATACTCAACAAATAGGTGTCTTGTTTTCCTACCTAATCGGTTCAGAACACGCCGTGTTATATGCTCATTTTTTGCAGTCGGCTGCATGTGGTTTATTGCCAGTAACTAGTCTCGGGCTTTTTACTTTAAAAAAAGATAGTGCTCATGAGGTTATTATCGTGCTTGTGGCTGCACTTTTAGTACCGCCATTGGCTTTTTTAACCGTTTATTTTGTGGGTATTCATTCATGTAAATATTTTGCTATGCTCTATAAAAATATGGGGTATTCATCCTATCGAGCATTCGTTAAAGATTTATTGCCAATGACTTTGCTAACCTACATCTTTTCAATAACAGCATATGCTTTTTTACCAAGTAGCCTGGATTGGCAGGGCGCTGGTTTTTTTTTAACGGTATACCTGTTGGCAGCACTTACTTTACCTCACATGATACTGGTAGAGGTGTTTAAAAAAAAGGGCGTTTAATATTAGGATCCCAGTTCTAATGCAGCATCTTTCCCAGCTGATCTAAAATCATTTTTTTATCTATACCCCATGAAGGGTAATAAAATTTTTCAAACTAATGAACCTGCATTTAGTCAAAGGCTCTTGGTACGCAAACACCAAGAGCCCGAATACCTGAGCCCTGCAAATACCTCAAGGAATCAGTTCCATAGGAATGATGGCAAATCTCAAAAATGGTACGTTATTTAACCTGGTGAAGGCACCACCAGCGTAGACGGTGCTACTGCTGACCGCAAGGGCAGAGACGGTGTTGTTGGCGTTGGGATCCCAAGCGGTAGCGTTGCCACTGGTGACGTCCAGAGCGGCAATGTTATTGCGTGTTTGACCGCCTATGAAGGAGAAGGATCCGCCAACGTAGACACTGGTACCACTGACCGCAAGGGCAAAAACGCTGCCGTTAGCATTGGGATCCCAGGCGGTGGCGTTACCACTGGTGGCGTCCAGGGCGGCTATGCGATTGCGTGCTTGGCCACCTATAGAGGTGAAACTGCCGCCAGCGTAGACGGTGGTACCGCTGACCGCAAGGGCAGAGACGGTATTGTTGGCATTAGGGTCCCAAGCGGTAGCGTTGCCACTGGTGTTATCCAGGGCGGCTATGCGATTACGTGCTTGACCACCTATGGAAGTAAAGGCGCCGCCAGCGTAAACGGTACTGCCGCTGACAGCAAGGGCACCGACGCTGCCGTTAGCATTGGGGTCCCAGACGGTGGCGTTGCCGCTGGCGGCGTCCAGGGCGGCAATGTTATTGCGTGCTTGACCACCTATAGAGGTGAAACTACCGCCAGCGTAGATGGAGGTGCCACTGACAGCAAGAGCAGAGACCGTGTTGTTGGCGTTAGGATTCCAGGCGGTGGCATTACCGCTGGTAACGTCCAGGGCGGCTATACGATTGCGTGCTTGACCACCTATGGAGGTAAAGGCCCCTCCGGCGTAGACCGTGGCGCCACTGACAGCAAGGGCAGAGACGGTACCGTTGGCATTGGGGTTCCAGGAGGTGACTTTGCCACTAGTGGCGTCCAGAACGGCAATGTTATTACGTGTATCACCGCCCATGAAAGTGAATACTCCACCAACATAGACAGTGGAGCCGCTGACCCCAATAGCGCCGATTCCACTATTGGGATTGGGATTCCAAGCAGTGGCGTTGCCACTGGTAGCGTCCAAAGCGGCAATGAAATTGCGTGCTTGGCCGCCAATAGAGGTGAAGAGCCCACCAGCGTAGACGGTGCTGCCGTCGACAGCAAGTTCTAACACGCTGTTATTGGCATTGGGGTTCCAAGCTGTGGCATTGCCGCTGGTGGCATCAAGGGCGGCTATGCGGTTGCGTCCCTGGCCACCTATACTAGTGAAATTCCCGCCAGCGTAGACAGTGCTGCCACTGACAGCAAGAGCAGAAACGGTAGTGCTGGCGCTAGGATTCCAGGCGGTGGCGTTGCCAGTACTGGCGTCCAGAGCGGCTATGCGACTGCGGGCCTGACCGCCTATAGAGGTGAAACTACCGCCAGCGTAAACGGTAGAGCCGCTGACGGCAAGGGCATCGACGCTGTTGTTGGCGTTAGGGTTCCAGGCGGTGGCGTTGCCAGTGCTGGCGTCCAGGGCGGCAATGCGATTGCGAGCCTGACCGCCTATAGTAGTGAAGGTCCCACTGGCGTAAACCGTGGCACCACTGACAGCAAGGGCAGTGACACTGCTACTGGCGTTGGGATTCCAGGCGGTGACATTGCCTGTGGTGATATCCACGGCGGCAATGTTACTGCGTGCTTGGCCGCCTACGGAGGTGAATACCCCGCCAGCGTAGACAGTGGTGCTGCTGACAGCCAAGGCTAAGACGGTGCCGCCGACGTTGACGTTAGGATTCCAGGTGAGATCCACAGAACCATCGCCTAAAATATGGGCAAGACTATTGCGGGGTTCACCACCCACGTTGGTAAAAGACCCACCTATATACCAACCACCATTGCCATCAGCCACCACCGCATGAATAACCGCATTCACGAGTGGATAAGTGGCCACCGGTAAGCCTGTACTGTTGTCAAGAGGGACTCCGTTGCCAACGTTAGGGCCTACTAAAGAAAAAGCCCCTCCTATATAGATGAAGTTATTAGCCGCATCCAATACAACTGCATTCACAGTCCCATTAGTCACATAAGGCAAGGTCAGGGTTATCGTTGCCCCAACTGTATTGGTATTGGTGCCCGCAATAGTAATTGCCGTTGGCGGATGGGATTGCGCATTGACAGTAAAGTGAAGGTTGCAGCTCTCCCCTGCTATTAATATGGCGCAATTGCTGGCATCTTGAGTGACGTCGCTCATTAAAGCAGGAGGCAGACTTGCCATTACATTCAGTGCAGTATTACTGCCCGTATTGGTCACAATTAATGACCCTGTCGTATTTGGAATTAATAACAGAGGCGACCCACTAACGGAAATCGTTGCACTGGGTGCTGGTGGCGTCGGGGGTGCCGTACTTAAGGTGATGTTGAGCTGATTACCCGGGCTTGGCTGATTACATTGATTGCGATTAGGGCTGCCGTCAGGATTGGTTTGACATAAGACCGGGCCGCCATGAACACCGTTTTGAGGCAAAGCGCTGCCAGTAATGATAAGATTTAACGTACAACTGCTGCCCGCTTGTCCTTTGGGGGCTAATACGCAAAGAGTGGTTTGGGTCACACCTGGTAACGCCAAAATGGCCAACCGTTTGGATTTATGGGATTGATTCTCGATGATATACTGTACTGTGGCACTGCCGTTTGCCGGTACCACCTGGGTAGGATTAGAGCCTACTGCCGGAGTAAACGTCCATAAGGGTTTAGCTGCGTGCACCATGGACATGGCCGAAAACAATAAAAATAATCCAACCAAGACCTGGTAAATGTAAAATATTCGGTTTTTTATAAACATACTGGTATCCTTACCTCAGATAAGTGAGATTCCATAGCACCCCATCAGTATAGAGGTGATTGAGCTTAAGACCTGTATTGGATATTTGACTATAAGCTCGTCCAAGAAAGACTATTCCCAATGATGATACTTTGTTAATGATGGATAATCAAAAAAATTCCTCCAGTTTTTATTCCTCAAACCTTGCCCCAATCATTTCCAGACAGCGACTCAGTTGTTATGAAATTTGATGAGTGAAATTCCATATCATACAGAATTCACTGATGGCATAATTAAATTTTTCGTTACGTAATGATCCTGGCTCCAAAGAAATAAATCAAAACACGTTTTATGCCCAATAATTTGGTAAAATCTCATCTTCTAATATCCAAAGTGACATAACATGACCAACAAACCACGTCTTATTATAGGAATTAGCGGTTCTTCAGGAATCATTTACGGCATCAGGCTACTGCAAGTGTTACGAAAATTAGCCATAGAAACCCACTTGGTGGTCAGTAAAGCAGGCCAGTTAACTCGTGCTTATGAAACAGAACTCAGTTTACCCGAACTGAAAGCCCTGGCTGATGTCTATCATCCTTGTTCTGATATTAGCGCCAGTATTGCGAGCGGCTCATACAAAACCATGGGCATGATAATTGCGCCATGTTCTATGAAAACTCTTGGAGAAATTGCCCACGGTGTGGGCAGCTCTTTACTCTCCCGGGCAGCTGATGTTGTGTTGAAAGAACGCAGAAAACTGGTCTTGATTCCTCGTGAAGCACCGCTGCATCTCGGTCATTTGAACAATATGGTTAGCATCACTCAAATGGGCGGCATTATTTACCCACCTGTGCCTGCTTTTTATACCAAACCACAAACTATTGCCGATATAGTCGATGAAACGGTTGGCAGGGTATTGGATATGTTTGATTTGGAAAGTGGCCTGATTAAACGGTGGGGAGAAGATTAAAAAAAATGCGGCCTCAGCCGCATTTTTTATACGAAACCTGCTTAGCGCATTAGCTTCTGGTAGGGCTTGGCGCAGCGTCCAGGTCACTCGTAGCAGCGGGTTGATCTGCAACTTGAGCAGCCGCCTGAAAGATGGGTTGAGAGTGTTGAGGCTCTGCATCACCTGCATGAAAATCGTCGGATGCTTTAGGTTCTAAAATTTCCATAGCGTTTTGCATAGCCTTTTGCATACGTTGGGTACTTGAAAAGTCTGCATCTAAATTCGAATGAGCATCGTAAGCAGAGTGATCGTCCAGGCCACGAGATGATCTTGGCTTGGTGAAGAAATCTCTTATACCGTTGATAGTATTGACCACCGCAGCAACCACATAGACTGATGCACTTGTCGCCAAATATGCCAAGCCACCAACAGCAAGAAGTTGTGGCACATAGCCTGCACCAACCAGAGAAGCGATGGAAACACCAGCAACAGTGAAATTAACAACCGCAGCAAGAGCAGCAGGCCAAAACGCAACAGACAATACGGCAAGACCAGCAACAGCCAATGAAGTCCAAAATGCGACGGATATTGCTTTAGCATGATTGGCTATCAACCCAGAAAAACCCCTTGCGACGTAGTCAACAGCAGCAATAACTCCTTGAGCAAGAATGTCTAAACCAGCAGTCACAATGCTAAACAAACCAGTCCCTTTTTTTTCTTGACCGTCTTTATCGAGGTAGGTGTAACCCAGGATGAGTTTGAATATACCGGAAAGAATCCAGGCGGGAGCATAAGCTACGCCTTTTACAAAATCCTTAAATGTCATAATGTTACTCCAAAGTTATAAATTCAAGCGGATTGTAACAACCATGTACCTGATTGAGAATAAAAAAGACGCAAGATGTTGTAACAAAAGTGTAAATTAAATTGGTTTTTCTTTGATCGAATGTGAACTATATTTATCTAACCAGCGACATTAGCTGCACATAAATCTTTTTTATTGCCCAAATTATTGCGCTAGCGTCTTTTTAAAAGACATCTTGCAGAATGGTGAAATGAACAAAAAAAATCAATAAAAATAGGTGGTTACGATTTGACCTAAGGGGGAATAAGGTCTTTGGTCTCATACCTGAATTTGAGCATTGCCTGCTCTTAAAATTTCCTGTTAGAATGCTGGCCAATAATGCCGCAATCTGGATTGTGATGACGACTACTCTTTTTCCTGTAATTCTTGCCGGAGGTTCAGGCACTCGCCTATGGCCTTTGTCTCGCCAGAATTTTCCAAAACAATTTCTCACGTTAAATGGTGAATGTTCTTTGTTGCAACAAACCATGGCAAGAGCCATGACCTTGCACAGTGAGGGCTTAATCATAGTCAGCAACGATGCTCATTATTTCCTTTGCCAGGAGCAATTGCAGGATTTTGCCAATCAGACGACCTATTTGCTTGAGCCTTGTGTTCGTAATACGGCACCGGCAATCGCCTGCGCTGCCCATCACCTGGTTCAAAGTGCCGGAAGAGATGCGGTAATGCTGGTGTTGCCCTCAGATCACTGGATAGCCGATGACCGTGCCTGGAAAAACGCTATGGTTACCGGGATTCAGTACGCTCTGGAGCATAAAAAAATAGTGACCTTTGGTATTGAGCCGGACAGCCCCAAAACAGGCTATGGCTACATAGAATCCGGTTTGCAATTAACGCCAAATGTAAAGCAGGTATTAAGCTTTAGAGAAAAACCAGATGCACAACGTGCTGCTGAATTTATTGCTGAGGGTAATTATTTTTGGAACAGTGGCATGTTTGTCTGCACCGCAGGCGTTTATCTGGATGAATTAAAGCGATTTGAACCCAGTATTCATCAACACAGTGAGCAAGCCTTGATTCACGCCCAACATCATCATGATTTTATTCGTCTCGAACCGGATGTGTTTGCGCAATGCAAGGATGAGTCTATAGATTATGCCATTATGGAAAAAACGGATAAAGCAGTTGTTATTCCCGTTGCCATGCAGTGGAGTGATCTGGGCTGTTGGACTGCTGTTGCGGATGCCAATGAACAAGACGAGAACGGCAATACCCTCAACGGCAAAGTCATCGCACAAGACAGCCATAATTGCCTGATAAACAGTGAACATCTGTTGGTCACTACCGTAGGGATTCAAAATCAAATTATTGTAGCAACCAGCGACGCCGTTCTGGTTGCCGATAAACGGTATTCGCAGCAAGTTAAGGAGCTGGTTAATTCATTACGTAAAGATCACCACCATCTGACTCAGGATCACCAAAGAGTAAACCGGCCATGGGGATACTACGAAATTTTAGCAGAAGGCTCAGCCTTTAAAGTGAAGCGCCTTATGGTGAAGCCGGGGGCTAAATTATCCTTGCAAATGCACCAGCACCGAGCGGAACACTGGGTTGTCGTGGAAGGACAGGCAGAAATCATCAACGGAACACAAAAAATTAACTTATCAGTGAATCAATCCACCTATATTCCCCAAAAAACCCTGCACCGGTTAAGTAATCCAGGTGATACCCCGCTGTATGTTATTGAAGTGCAAAGTGGCAACTATCTCGGTGAGGATGATATCAGACGCTTTGATGACGTTTATTCAAGAAGGACAGTTGAACCCGAACCGGCTTAAGCGAAGCTTTGCATTTAAAACAATAGAAACAAAATCTCTGGTTAAAAAAATCGCTTGTTAACAAACGTTCATTGCAAAATCACATTCGCTATGAGGCCTGCGCAAGAATATTTAACGGTATTCTTGCAGGTCATTATGAATTGGCCTGGCAAATTCCACCGAACAAAACCAGGCTACAGTGCGCACTCAAAGAGTACCAGTCTATTTCCTGAAATTTTTGAAAACTTTGGTATCAATTCTGTAAATCTGCAAATAATCAGCTTGTTTTTAAATTAAATGCTATGTTATAAAAAAATACACTTCTGTTCTTTTCCTTGTATAATTAACAGGTAGTCACCATAAAAACCCTTCAACCTAGAGGTGATCGTATGCCAACAAGCAGCTTAATTCGCAAATCCTACAGTCTAACAATAGATAGGGATATGATGAATGAGCTTCGCTGTGAAGACATGGTGGCTGATCTGATAGCGTATAACCAAAATCTGGGCGGTGTTGGTTTTCTCACCCCTCTTGGTTATTATCTCGACTTACTTAAAAATACGCAAAAAGTCATGTTTGCCTTCATGACAGAAGAAAAGAAAGAAGAGCTTCTGCGCCAACTTCAAGTAACCTGTTTACTGCTTCTTGCGCAGAAAAGACATGAATCCACTCACCAAAAAACAGAAAACATTCAATTCTACGAATATTACATCGCTAAATGTCAAAAACTCATCGATGCCTTGGGATACCAAAAATATTGCAAAGAAGAACAGATAATACCAGTAGAGACTAACGAATGTGCAACCGATGGCTATCCAATAAAATACCTCTTCATCGAATTAGGAATTTGGTTTGGTGAAAAAATAGAAGAAATGGCCAGCCGTAAAACTAAAACCATCAAAGAAGCTATGGGTTGGTTTAATGAAAAAAGACTATACTGGGTGTGGGAAAGCGGCTTACTCATCAAGGCACTTGAACTCGTTCCCGCCGATTTTTTTAATGTGGGCAATGCAGCAAAAGCAGTGCAAGCGCCTGCGCCTTATACTGGTGCCATCAGCTGGGGATTGTATTATTTTCGTGGCTCCTTAAATTTGTTTTTATTACTGAAGCACACCATCAAAGGTTCATGGATGAGCGAAGAAGAGAGCAACATTCCGTGGACTGAACGATTTTTAACCCAATGGAATCAAAGAAAGTTTACCCTACTCAATGATTTTGTCTGGGCGACAGGAAACTGCCTGTGCTACTTTATTCTCACCGGAAGCGGGGCATTGGGAACCTGGGGCGACGTGCTGACCCTGGCTCTTCTGGCTTTTGATATTGGGCTCGCCGTTTGGGAATATGAAGAGAATAAAACCCAATTCTTGAATGAAATGCTTCATTACGAAGAAGACATCAAAGCCATTAAACAACGTATAAAACAAATAAATAACGATCCAGACGCTACTGAAACAGAAAAAAAGAAATTAAAAGAATATCGTCTGCAATTGCAATGCCTTGAAAAAGCCCAAAAGCAGTGTCAGAAAGACTGGGATTATCAGAATATAAGCCTTAGAATTAATATAGGATATGCTGTAGGTTTAATGTTGGCATTCGCTTTAGTTGCACTACCTTTTCTCCCCATTACAGGTGCGGCACTTGTTACTTTAAGCGTCACAGGAACCGTTATCTGTTTTGTCTTAACAGTACTCAATAACGCCGCAAAGGGAGGAATGGAGCTGTACAAATCCTACCAATCCAAAAAAGAAGCCCAACTCGAGTATGAAGCGAAAGTGGCCGAGTTCCATGATTTAGTACTGACTAATCCTGATCTGGAAGACAATCAGAAGAAAATGCTGTTTCTTGAGATCAAAAAAACCTTGGCAGAAACCGATTATCAGATGCAAATTGTCGTTTTTCAATCCTTGCATCTTGTCAGGTCGTTAATCATAGAGACCTTAATGCCCGCTCTTATTTTTACCAGCCTGGTATTTTTACCTCTAAGTACTGGCCTTGTTGTATTGGGCGCAGCACTTGTTCTGGCTATTTATACTAATTCGCTGATTGACGATCTGTATAATCCAGAACAAGCCAAGATCAAACATTTTGACGAAGAAGAATATAAAACTTTTTGCACTGATCCGGATAATTGGGGGAAAAAATCAGTACCAAAAGCACCACAATTCTTCAAACCGGAACCCAAGCCAGAGGACTTGTCAGCAGAATCAAAATACGATATTGAAGAAGAAAATCACTCATTTCTGGAACCCAAACCAGGGCCATGCGCTGGCCTTGCCTGAATAAATTGTCCCGGTTAAACCGGATTTTGGTTGGGACAATTGCTAAAAAAGTGTATAATTGCTCTTTTTGTTACACAATAAATGGTCAGACATGAATCTTCAACAAGTATATGACGTCATTGTAGTGGGTGGGGGGCACGCAGGAACCGAGGCAGCCCTTGCAGCAGCTCGAATGGGTATGCAAACCCTGCTGCTTACCCACAATATGGACTTGCTCGGCCAAATGTCATGTAATCCAGCCATAGGCGGAATAGGCAAAGGGCATCTGGTAAAAGAAATTGATGCCCTGGATGGTGCTATGGCTCGAGCAGCAGACAAAGCCGGAATTCAATTTCGCATACTTAATGCGTCCAAAGGGCCAGCGGTTCGGGCAACACGAGCGCAAGCAGACAGAGTACTGTACAGAAAAGCGATAAGAGAGCAATTACAAAATCAACCGAATCTGGTTTTGTTCCAACAAGCTGTAGATGATTTATTAATCGAAAATGGTAACGTTGCCGGTGTGATAACCCAAATGGGCTTTACTCTGCGTGCTCGTGCAGTAGTACTCACTGTAGGAACTTTTTTGGGTGGAACAATTCACGTTGGAATGAATCAATATGCCGGTGGACGAGCGGGCGATCCCCCAGCGATTAAATTAGCAAAGGGCCTGCGGGATCTGGAATTGCCGGTTGGCCGTTTAAAAACCGGAACCCCACCGCGAATAGACCGTCGCTCCCTTGATTTCAGCCAAATGACGGTACAACCAGGCGACACACCGTTACCGGTATTTTCTTATATGGGTTCAGTCAGTGATCATCCACTGCAGGTGCCTTGTCATATCACCCATACCACAGAAGCAACCCATGACATCATTCGTAACAATCTGCATCAATCACCTATGTATGCAGGTGTTATAGAAGGAGTAGGACCACGGTATTGCCCGTCCATAGAAGATAAAGTGGTCCGTTTTGCTGACAAAATATCGCATCAGATTTTTGTTGAGCCGGAAGGACTGACTACCGAGGAAATCTATCCGAATGGTATATCCACCAGTTTGCCCCTGGAAGTTCAGGTCCAATTCATCAGAACCATCAAAGGATTTGAAAACGCCCACATCACCAGGCCTGGATATGCTATAGAATACGATTATTTTGATCCACGAGGATTAACCTCTTTTCTCCAGACCAAAGCCATACCTAATTTATTTTTTGCGGGTCAAATCAACGGAACTACCGGCTATGAGGAAGCGGCGGCCCAAGGGATTATTGCCGGAATGAATGCAGCCTTACAAGTGCAAGGTAAAGACTTATGGTGTCCTCGCCGTGATGAAGCGTATATCGGCGTGCTCATAGATGATTTGGTAACCTGCGGCACTCAAGAACCCTACCGAATGTTTACCTCAAGAGCAGAATACAGGCTGCTGCTGCGTGAAGACAATGCCGATCTGCGCCTGACGACAAAAGGGCGAGAGTTGGGATTAGTGGGAGATGCCCGCTGGGAACGCTTTAGTAATAAAAAAGAAGCCATAGAAAAAACCCAGACTTTACTGCACAATACCTGGGTGCGAGTGGGTCATAATGATGCCTTGCAACACGTACTTGAAAAACCCATGCAGCATGATAATAGAGCAGCTGAATTTTTAAAGCGCCCGGAAATTAATTACCAGCATTTATTAATGCTCGAAGAACTGAATTTACCTGAGCTACCCCAGGACGTTACCGAGCAAATTGAAATTCAAAACAAATATGCCGGATACATAGAGCGACAAGAACAGGATATTGAGAAATTACGTAAGTACGAACACACCATTCTTCCGGAGCATCTCGATTACTCCAAGGTAACTGGCCTTTCCAGTGAAGTGATGCAAAAACTGGCTCAAATAAAACCCAAATCGCTAGCACAGGCAGGCCGTATTTCCGGGGTTACTCCCGCAGCGTTGTCACTGTTGCTGGTTCATTTGAAAAAGAATCGGCTTAGCGCATGAATAATGATGAAATCCTTAGAGATATACTGGACAGTGGGCTGCAACAATGTCACTTAAACTCCGTTGGTGATTCGTTATGGCAGTATCTGCTTTTATTAAAAAAATGGAATACTGCCTACAATCTGACTGCTGTCCGTAAGCCTGAGGAGATGATAAGCAAGCATCTTTTAGATAGCCTTGCAGTCATACCCTGGCTCAAAGGAACACGGATTTTGGATGTTGGCACTGGAGCCGGTTTGCCTGGCGTTCCTTTGGCCATAGCCCAACCGGATAAACAGTTCGTACTTTTAGACAGCAATGGAAAAAAAATTCGTTTTTTAAATGAAGTAAAACGACAACTTGACTTGGAAAATCTTGAAATTGTACAATCTCGAGTCGAAAACTACCACCCGGCTCGAGGTTTTGATACAGTAACAAGTAGAGCATTCAGCAGCCTGGATCAAATGATTTATTGGACTCAACATCTTATTGCCGACAACGGAATTTGGTTGGCAATGAAAGGACGCTACCCGGATACGGAATTATCGATGATTCACCAAAATTATCATGTTGAACAATACACTGTTGCCGGTGTTGAGGGTGAGCGCTGCTGCGTCATTATTGAAAACACAACCAAGGAATAATTATGGCGAAAGTCATTGCCATTGCGAATCAAAAAGGAGGAGTGGGCAAAACCACTACCGCCATTAATTTAGCGGCTTCTTTAGCTGCAAACCGCCAACAGATATTGCTTATTGATCTGGATCCTCAGGGTAATGCAACCATGGGAAGTGGAGTGGATAAAAATCAATTGGTACACACAACCAATGACGTCTTGTTGCGTGATTGTCTGGCAGAACAGGCGTGCCTGTCTACCAGCTGCGGCTATGATTTAATTCCGGGAAATGGTGATTTAACTGTAGCTGAGGTCAGCCTCATGGACCGCAATCATCGTGAGACCTTCTTGTTTAAAGCGCTGCAACCCATAAAAAATAATTACGATTTTATTCTTATTGATTGTCCACCTGCGTTAAATACATTAACGATTAATGCGTTTGTAGCCGCAGATTCTGTCTTAATACCCATGCAATGTGAATACTATGCTCTGGAAGGCTTGGCCGCATTATTAACCACTATAGAGCAAGTAAAATCGACGGTAAATCCTCGATTGCATATTGAAGGGGTTCTCAGGACTATGTACGATGCACGCAACCGACTGTGCGCTGAAGTATCCAAACAATTATTGGAGCATTTTGCAAGTAAAGTGTACAGGACAGTCGTTCCGCGCAATGTCCGGCTGGCAGAAGCACCAAGCCATGGCTTACCGGCCTTACATTATGACAAATCATCTCCAGGAGCCGCAGCTTATATGGTACTTGCCTCTGAAGTGATAAGCAAACAAACCGTAGCAGGTTAATTTGAGGTAATTTATGACAGTAAAACGCAGCAGCCTGGGACGTAATCTATCCGCTTTGTTAAGCACATCTGGAAGTACGCTACTCCATGAGAAACCAAAAACAGATAACCTTAAATTAGCACTAAACTGCCTGCAACCAGGAAAATATCAACCTCGTGGCGAAATGGAGCAAGCTCCTTTAAACGAGTTGGCCGAATCCATCAAAAAACAAGGCGTGTTGCAACCTCTTTTGGTACGTGAAATAAACGATGGTCGGTATGAAATCATTGCCGGAGAACGACGTTGGCGAGCATGCCAAATTGCAGGTCTTGACGAAGTACCGGTGATAGTCAAGCAAGTTGATGATGAAACTGCTATGGCTATGGCTTTAGTGGAAAATTTGCAACGTGAGGATTTAAATGCAATGGATCAAGCTCGCGCCATGCACAGGCTCACCAGCGAATTTGCCCTGACACATCAGCAAGTTGCTGATCTGCTCTGTAAATCAAGAACCGCCGTAAGTAATTTCCTAAGATTACTCTCCCTGTCATCTTCGGTTAAAAAGCTGTTAGAACACGGTGATATAGATATGGGACACGCTCGTGCCTTACTGATGCTGGATGAAGAACAACAAACCCAGGTGGCACAAATCGTTATCGCCAAAAATTTATCCGTACGAGAAACCGAAAAACTGGTTGAACGAGTAAAAGCGGGCATAATTGAACAAAAAGTAGAACAAGAACCAACACCATTGTATAAAGACAAGTTGAGTGATTTGGCACAACGTCTGCAAACGCAAATTAAACTTAAGCCTGGAAAAGCGGGCAAAGGCTCTCTGGTTATTCATTATGAAAATGCGAGTGTCTTGCAAAATATTATTGAGCAGTTAATGAATTGATTTGATGTAATTATCCGTGCTTACAAAAAAAAGCGCTTCAAGCGCTGCCTCATCAACTACTGACCCGAACAACGTGTCTAAAACGGAACATGAATTGGACCGTATTTTTAAAGCGCAAGCGATGCGAGTCATGACTCTGAGCGCTGGTTTTTCGGCCTTGGGGAAATGCAAAATGGAATTGCCCAAGGAGCTATCAATTGCGGATATTCCTCCGGCATCCTTCGCTAGGGGATCTGCAAAACTACTGTATCAAATGGTTGATACAGGTCGAGCCAATTCAGGAATACCCCAATACAAAAAACATGGAATATCACTCTTTCACGATGCCTACCATCGTGAAGCTTTTTTTGAGACAAATGCAGTTTTAAGTCTTACTCAATCAAGCTGCATTATTGCTACACCAGATTCGACAAAGAAACTGATTCCAGTAGTGCGTTTCCTATTACCGCTCATTTATCGCTATTTATTAATGAAAAGTGGTGGACAAGGTATTTATACGTTTATTCGCCATCTTTTACCAATAAAACACCTGAAATGTACAGAGCACGTTGTGCTAATACAAATACCTGGTGAGGAAACAAACAATATCCTGCATCATTTAGGCATGTTAGGTGCCTTACCGAACCGGGACTGGCAGCTTAAATATTTTGCAGAACGATACGACAGTGTCACAGAGATGCGTGATCGTTATTTATACCTCATGTCCATTCTGTATATCGATCAAATTCCCCAAATGGATCAAGCACTACGCATCAAAAATACACACGGTTCTTATGAAGAGCAAAAAAACACCCTCTTAATGCATTTAAATCATCACAATCAATGCTATCGTACTGGCATGGAAAAAGAACAGAGATTATTTTACAGCCAATTTTTAACGAAATTAATTCATGCCATTTCCTTTGACGAAGCCACTTCTGATTTACAACTTCAGCTGCACTCGTTGTTTTCATTACAGCGAATAAAAAAAATGCTAAAAAACAGTACGGCACTATCCTATCCCGCCTTCTTACGTACCATAGAGGCGTGTATTGATGAAATTACGATTTTATTGACACTACTACACTATAACCAAGAAGCAGAAGCTGCTTCGCAAACATCTGAAATAGCCAAACAATTTATTACAGATACAGTAGGCATTACCCCACAAATGATGACTCTTAGGTCATCTGCAATGCAAGCCATCTGGTCTTCTTTTGATATGGCACTTGCTTATTTTAGAGACAAAGAACCGGATAAACCCATTACGGTTTTTATACCGCACACCATTTATTTTGAAGTGGTTAATATACTGAAAAAACTGTTTCATCTGCCTTTATACCAGCATGAACAGGATTTAAGCACTGCAATATCTTCGAATATCTTTTCAACAGATTTTATTGGTGAAGAAATACCCTATTCTTCCGACGTTATGTACGATTTGATCATCACCAATTTTGAGTCCAATATTCAGTTTAATAGTAATGGAATTGAATTTACAGACATTAATGCATTGGTAGAAAATCAATTTCGTTTGCGAAGAGTGAAACAAGAACATGACAAACCATTAATCGTGATAATCGATAATACCATGAGTGATTTTGATGATGTTTATCTTCCGTTTTTTTTAATGGAATTTAACGAAGAAATTAACTCAGGGACATTATGCGTGTTGATTTCTCACAGTGGCAATAAATACGTACACTTAGGCACAGACAAAGCGTTAGCCGCCCTCATGTATGGTTACTACAACCCATATTATTTTACCCAGATGGATGCCTTAATTAATGAGGAACTTAGATGGGGGCCTGGTGATTTCGATTACAGCTCGCCTACAGTGTTATTAACAAAGGCTTTTTTAAAACATGGAAAAGAAGAAATTCTGGCCTATTCTTCTCTGATTCGCCAACGAACCTGGCATGTATTTAATTCTATTCCTAAAGAACTGGTGAATAATTCAGGCTATTTTACTATCGATAATCCTGTTTCAAATGCAACATACAAACATTTGGCCCCCTCTTGCACCACCCTGCAAAATAGTTGTGGATTTATTATTATAAAATGCAATAAAAACGCATTTTTTGCAGGCAACATTCACAATCATATCTTTACCAGTGTAAATAGGGTTTTAATGGAATCAGGCATTGAAGGAAGAGATGGATTTGGATTCAGTCAAACAACGAAAGTATATATCAGAATGCCCGGATCTGCTGATGCCATAAGAATTAGTATTGGCACCGAATCCTTAGATGACATTGTTGCCTCTATACGCCTTGTATGTGATTATCTCATCGAAATTAATAAAATCATGGAGGGTTATCGTAATAACACCACAAAAAGCAAAATCTACATTAACACAGGTAATCCCTATTTTACTCATCTATTCGCTGCAGTTGATGCCATCTATCAGCAAGCAATCAAACAATTATCCATATTAAAAGACGACTCAAAGAGTCATGCTCAGTGCTCAATGTAATCACGATTTATGTATTTAGCTCCCTTAGATTAATGTTCCGTTTTCATCTCACAATGGATACCCTTGCTCGCAACTGATGAACAGGCTTGAACCAGCCCACAAAAGACGTTCACCTGCGAAAATTATGCGATACCCAGTGCGCTTAAAACCTTGATTGCGCTGCGCTGCATTAAGGCTACTCAGGCTGAATTTACAAAAATTACAGCATAGACACATTGGATATGACTCAGAGACCACACCAGAATATGTGCTATATTATTACAAAGTGAAAATAATTTATAAATCAGGGGATAATAATGCCCGATAAAGCCTATATTCAAACAGATTTTGTGGTCGATTTACAAACTGAAATTCATGTTGATCAGGAAGCAAATGTAACAGACGATTCTGCCTTTCTGCTGATTGTTGACCGTATCAATTTTGAACGATTATTCAAAAAAACTTATCCCGACAGCACCAATGACCCTAACCTTATATGGGATGCTTTATTCGGTAATTATCCCGCTAAAGCCTCTAGGAGGTTTGAAGGGGAAAATGAATCAGTCCGTTATCTAACGGGTGACTCTTGTGAAAAAATATTACAACATTACAAACTTTTTCTCAGTGGCATAGACTTTGATCACTTGCCCTCAGGTTTTTTTCTCACCAAAAATCCTGTAGGAGGTGGGGTTCGTGACGTATTACACTACAGCGCTTTTTTAGCAGAACAAAATCCGCAAACCAACCCTCTGGCTGTTGTTCTGTCAGAAAAAAAACCTGTTGACGCACTCCAACAACACCATTTCCAACCCCCTCAATCCCTATGGTATGACTATTTACGCACAAAAATACAGTCAGAAACGACAACCTATTGTTCAGAAGAGGAATTAAAAAAAGCATTTATTGCTTTTTCCAATACAGTCAAACGGCTGGGTTTAGCGTTTTATGAACCTGATTTTAAAACCTTTGCCAAAGAATTTAATCCTATAGTCCTGTTAAGCCGCTGGAATACTGTATTAACCCAACCCAATCTAAAAAATGAAGACATCAACAGTCAATTCAACTGCTTGTTACAATTGCATTTAACTTCAGGCTATGGCGCTTTACGTGCAATAAGTGACTATGAAGGCACCGATAACCCATGCGGCTTTTTAGTGCCTGAGTTGTTTGAGCCGAAAAAATATCAAAACGGCCAATGGATTACTACAAATAAAAAATATCACAATATTCCTTACCTAAATTTTTCAAAATATTATGATAGATTAAAAATTAAACATATAAACCATAATGATGAATTTTGGCGTTATCTTGCTTACCAGCCTCAGCGTAATTCGCTGGATTATTACCAAAAAGGACTAGCAAAAATTGCCGCTATGAATTTGTCTAAAAAAGCCAAAAATGAAATGAGATCTTTGCTTCTGGCAAGCTCCACAGGTCAAGCTCATCAAGCGCAAAATCTGGAAGAAGAACAAAAAGAACTTGAATACTGGTATCAGTTTTGTGAATTGGTTAATAACAGCTCATCAGTTACATTTGCCATAGCAACGGCCTCAAAACTCCTTGGGAATAAACATTTTCATGGGGTTTTTGCACATTATATATTTGAGCTGAAACGACTACCTAATGTTAATTTTTTAAACAGCGTTGCCCTTAGAATGACAGAGCTTCTAAAAGAAATAGGCACTAACGAGCTATTAGTTGGAATCGCAAAGGGAGAAAACCCTTTTAAAAAACTGGAGAAATTTAATAAGAAGCTGGACGTTCTTTTAAATCAACACAAATCTGCTTTTTACCAAGGCGCTCGCTTTTACTTCATCGATCAGAATTGGCGGCAGCTTGATTTGCAAAAATACATAGACTTACAATGGCGTATTCACAAAATCTCATCACCTCATCGTTCCCGTGGAATACCTGAACAATTCTGGTCTACTATTGTTCCCCTCTTAAGCACTTTTAATATATTAAAACTCAGTGATGTCAATGAACTGGTTGAACGCCTTGAGAAAGCAGGTAAAAAAGATTACAAGGATTTGACATTTTGTCTCTCCTTGTTTAATGACGTGACACGCCCCCTTGCCAAACACGATTTGTTTAAAATCATTGATGAAGTTCATAACCGAACGACTCCGTTTGATTCAATGGATTCTACTTTAGAATATGTCGAAACCCATTTTTCAGAGGCTTTTGAGCAAGGCCATCTGGCAAAGAAAAAGGAAGCCTTAGTCAATGCACAGTATGGAGTTAATGAAGAACAAATTCGTGCAATCCAGGAACTGAAACTTTCTTCAGAACAAACGCAGATGCTGATTCGTATTGAGTCGGCAATACTGCGCCAAAATCCTGCGACCACCGATGAGCAACTGCGTGCGCTCAATGATCACATGGTGAGGCTAAGCCGTCTGATAACTGCTGCAGATTTCACCTTCTTGTTGGAAAAACTCCCTTCAACTCCTAAAGAAGCCCCCCGGAACATTGCAGAGATGAGCTACCTCATTCAACTGTTGAGTAATAAACGCTCCATAGAATCATTCAGACAAATTTATTACCGCAATCAAATCGAGCAGTGTACCAATAACTCATTAATTCCCAAATACATCTATTTTATTGAACATTTGGTAACCAAAGCAAAGAATATTGGCTCTATCCCTGTTCCTGTTGTCCAGGAGTTAATGGCAAGCCTTGTTTTAAATAGTGATTTGGCAACCGTTCACCAAGACGGTTTTATTGCAAAAATGGAAGAACAACTCGCTTCTTTAAGTGCCATTATTGCAAAAAATCCGCACTTGCAACTCCATCTCCTGGATGCATTGAATCATATTCCCGAAAAACAAAGTAATCACTACTTCGGCCATGTGATCGATTTTGTCGCATGTATAGAGCAAATTACTGCTGTTTTACCTGCAGGCGAGGACGAAGAAGCACAAAAAAACATGCTCACTGTCTATGCTTTACTGGCTCATTTCCATAAAAATCCTATGGAGCTCCTTGTGCTTTGGAACAAAATAACCCAGTTAACAGAACCAAAACAGCGAAAATTCATTCTGGAATTAGCCAACAATTTAATAGAAAATAATCAAGAGGTATCCGATCTGGGGGCATTAATTGAAACCATTAAGTCGCAACCGCAAAAATTCGATATACTGGTTAATCAATGCACCAAACCGCCTTACCCCAGCATACACCAGATTAACTCCTGGCTACAAACCGATGACTTCCAAACACACTATCAGCAATTTTGCATGCTGCCCTATGGTGAACGCAGGCTTGATTTTGCCTTTGACCGCACCCATTTTGATGAGCAAAAATCACTGTTCCAAGGCACAGAAGATAACTTCTTCACTGATGAACGGGCAAACGAGCTTAATCGCCAATTAGAAACGAATAGAACTGCCAGCATTCACGATTTAAGAGAACAGGTGCACACACTAAGATCGGGGCCAATGCCGCTGAATAATGAGCAAAAAATGCAACTCTTGTGTGCCTGTATTGAAATGCTCGCCCGCACCACTGCACAGTTAGACGACAAAATTCCTCCCAAAGCCATCAGTCAGGAATTAAACACAACTCAGGTCATGGCATTATATGCCATGCTGACTAATCCCAGCACCCGGTTAATCAGTGAAATAGGAACGGGTGAGGGGAAATCCCGTATCACCATGATTCTTGCGGCTTGTCAGGTAGCTCAAGGAAAAACCGTTGATTTTATGACCAGCGATATGGCCTTGGCCGAACGTGATTTTTTAACGTATAACGCCTTCTTTAGTTCTTTAGATATAAGAACCAGTTTAATTTCTCTAAACACACCCAAGCAATTATACCAGCGAGGAGGCGTTAATTTTACTGATAACAGCCAGTTGCTGTTACTGCGCAATCGCAGTGATATTGTTCAAGAACCGTTTGCCTTCCTGGAAGAGGAGCCTGAAAGACGTTGTCTGCTCATAGATGAGGCCGATAAATTCATTCACGATAAAGCAAAAGACTCTTATAACTACGCCTCCCCATCCAAAGAATTAAAAGGATACGCCTGGATTTATCCACACCTGGTTAATTTTGTCCGCGAACAAAGAGGAGCAAATCCCAAGGATGCATTTAATGCAGCCGCATTAACGGAGCAATTCGTTGAGTATGTTGGCATTCACGATATTGATGAATTGCATCAATCCAGCGTACATCATTTAAATTCACATAATCCAAAACAATTAATCACCTGGTTGAATTCAGCCCACACTGCATTGCATATGAAAGAAGACCATGATTACAAAGTTACTGCAGATGTAGACGATCAACTCAAACGGGTTCGTGACGCAGAGGGCTACACCCGCTACACCCGCCAGATATTGGTTCTCGATTCAGGACGTCCAGTGGAGGGGGCTACCTTTGCTTTGGGCGTACACCAATGTTTGTGTGCTATTGAAAATCAAAAAGCAGACAAAGAAGCCTTTGTGATATTACCGGAAAATGAAACACAACGCTCTTCGTTCCCTGTCACGTTTATGGCACGGTATGATAAAGGCGCTATTTATGGCGTTAGTGGCACCGCACGGCATGAAGCACCCTCTGCACATAAAGACATTAATTACGAACAGTACACTTATCTGATTGTACCACGCCACAAAACTGTTCGCCGCAAAGAACGTAACATTTGGCTGGCTAAAGACGAACAGCAACAAATAGAATTCATGAAACACAGTGTTCGAGAACAACTCAATAAAAGACCCCAACGTCCCGTTTTGCTTATTTGTAAAAACGACAAACAAAGCAAACGCATTCATGATGCCCTAGTGGCCGATAAAGAACTCATGACTTTGGTTAAAGCATGCACTCGTGTACATGGCTTAACCGAAAAAAATGATGAAGTGAAGGCAATTAAAGAAGCAGGAAATCCCGGTACGATTACCATTTCTACCGTAGGAATGTTCGGTCGGGGCGTCGACATCAATGCGGATAATTTATTTGTTTCTTCCCTGTACGTTCCTACTTTTGAAGATGAAAAACAAATTAAAGGACGTACTGCCCGGGCAGGAAAAAAGGGACAATACCGCATGATACCCAACATGTCCGACCCAGACTGCCCTATAAACGGAAACACCCACAACATAGATAATGAAATAGACAGAATACAAAAATCAATGGCAATTAATGCGGTGAATCAGGAAGAAATTGCCAAATTATACGCCGAATTCCTGGAGCACGTGCATCAACAGTTCCTAACCAGCTTAACAAATACTCCAAATGCTGAGCATTTAGAATTGCTGCAACATTGGCAAAACTATTTAAGTGAGGTGCAAAAAGATTGGGATATCAAGAGAGTAGGACTGTTGGATTTGATTGAACACAACAAGCAAGATGACTTTATTGCCGCATTCAGCGCTTTTACCCAGGAATGGGAAGGCAAACTTACTTTTGTGAACAAAGAAAAATCGTTCACTACTGAAAAAGCACCTATAGTTTATGCTGCTTTATTACAGCATAAAGGATTTTTTAAAGAAACCAGAAAACCCATCAAAGAGCAACGCAAATACGATGTAGGCGACGACGGTCAGGCACGAATTTATTCAACGTTGTTTGCCAAGGAAATTGCCACCTTAAAAGGAGAAAGAGCCTGGTTTGCTGATTTTCGTGCATGGAAAGAAGGACGAGGCGATCTGTTTCCAGATGTGATGGCGACTCTACGTGGTGAACGGCCTTTGTTTGCTAACCTGCGTGCCACAATCAGTCGCTTAATCGAAGAACTTAAAGTGTGGTTAACAGCAAAACCTGAAGCCGCAAAAGAACCCGAGGTATCTCCTCAGGAAGCCATGGAACCCAAAGATCCACCTGCAAACGATGCGGAGACAAACC
Organism: Legionella worsleiensis; assembly: GCF_001467535.1. GTDB lineage: Bacteria > Pseudomonadota > Gammaproteobacteria > Legionellales > Legionellaceae > Legionella > Legionella worsleiensis. The sequence goes on along the minus strand of NZ_LNZC01000012.1, from coordinate 154,087 downwards.
CAACACTGTCTTAATTAATTTGAATAATTTGATCTTGGAAAAACTCGGCTTGATTATTAGCGGGATGGTACTTTGGATAGCATTACTCAAATTGAGCGCCTTAGGGTCTGTTGACATATCTGGACCCTAGTACATCGTAAAATCGATGAATTAGAGAAAATCGATGACCTTGCCTTATATCCCCAAAGAGGTCGTTCTGAGAAATTCATTTCCGTACTGAAATGCTAGAATAAATGTATATATATTGTATAATTATACTATGTATATACATATTTGGGGTTGTCATGTCTAAAGTTATTCTAACGAAATGGGGAAACTCAATCGGAATTCGAATTCCTGCAGTTATCATTAAAGAAGCTCATTTACATCCTGGAGAAGAATTGGAAATTAGAGCCGATGAAAAGGGCGTGCTTACATTAATCCCAATCAAAAATCGGCAGGAAGGATGGTTAGAGCAATTCAATGCTGTTGTAGACAACAGTAGCGATGAAGCTCATTTAAATCTAAACAATGATTTCGATATGGATGAATGGACATGGTAAAAATAAAAAGGTTTGATATTTTTTTAGTAAACCTCGATCCAACAATTGGTTCTGAAATAAAAAAAACACGTCCAGCAGTGATTATATCGCCAGACTCAATGAATTTAAGCAGGCTAAAAACAGTTATAATTGCACCGATGACCAGTACAATCAAAGACAATTTTCCAACAAGAATATTGACAGAATTTAAAGATAAGAAGGGGCAGATAGCGCTAGATCAACTGAGATCAATTGATCGAACTCGTATTGTAAAAAAAATAGGCGTAATTGAAAAGGAAACCCAAATTAAGGTATTAGATCTTTTATCCATAATATTTCAAAAATAATTTTCATGTAACTCCCTACCTTATCCCGAGCGCAGGGAGATATCCCCCTGCAGTGGCACATACTAAAATAGTGTAAAAAACACTAGAAAAATTATGAGGTTATGAGCAAATAAATGATGAAAGACTACGAACAAATTATCACAACGCTTTTGGCAAAGAGTACTGAACTGGAAAAACATCTGAACACGAAGAGCAGCAACAGCTCAAAGCCACCATCCAGTGATGGGTTAGACAAACCACCCCGTACAATATCGTTTCATATAGCTCGTTATGTTAGAGAGTGTGCCACAGCAGGGAGATCCCTCAATGCGCTCGGGATGGGGATTTACGATTAAATATCTTATCTATTTAAAATGCTCTTCAACCTATTATTCCAAGACATTCATTTCCGTCCCGAATCGAGTCAAATTACGTTACTAAATTCTTTTTATACGCTGCTTGATAAAGTTACGAGACTAGAATTTGACAATAAATGAACTTATGTTGTATTTTCGCTAACTTACACTGTAGGAGCTCATTGTGATAAGATTTTTTTCAGATAGAACTACCGTAGGTATGTATACAAAATACTGTGCATTTAACGGTGTATTATCTGCGGCATATTATTATCCTCTAGCTTTTCATTCGCATCTCCTCATTGCACTCGATGCAACTGAAACAGTAAAGAATTTATCATTTAGTTTTTTTACAAAACAAAGTTCTTATGAAACAGAATCAATGTTTTCACTAAATATTAATCAAGCATCGAGAGCAGTTGATATCTCTTTTAATTCAGGTCCTGTACATTACACCATTAGCGTAGAAATAACAGAGGCGAGCCTCGAAAATTTAAATCAAAAAATATTGCAGTTGTACAAGCATCCCAAGTGTCAAATTGATTCTAAAATAACTATCAATCCAGAAGAATTATTAAGACAGTTTGCTCGATGTGCCACTTTTAATGAGGATGTAATAAAAGCAGCTCGCAGAACAATGGAAAGTGTTCGGGAAAATGCTCCTATATTTATTGAATTACTGGCAAGTAAAATTAATGAAGAATTAATAAAATTGGATGTGGGTGAGGAAACTCCAACGTCATCCTCATTTAATGAATCCCCAATCTTTTAGCAGCTTTTGTGCAGCCATAGCACTGCTCTGATACCAGACACACTGCGTGAAGTTTAAATTCTTTAGAATATTGCTTTCCTGCTGCCATTTTTTTCAGTTAAGTACATTATCTCTTAACTGGGATGTTAAAATCCATTAGACCAAGTCAATTAATCCCCTGTCCTAGTATTCAGTTGATTAGACTGTAATAAAACGCTAACTCTTGGTGATTGTTTTAGGTCAGAACACTGAATGTAATATCATTTCAACCCAGGAGATTAGATCATCATTTCTGAGGATTTTGGCAAGGTCTTTTAATTCGGTTTAGGCTTTTTTGATGGAGTCATGCCTGGTCAGAGTTGATTTGAAATAGTGCTTTAGGAATGATGTGCAAATATCCTAACGAATATGCTTTTTCAATGAGTTCTGATTTAGTCGTACAATTAAGTTTATTTTTTATATTTTCCAAATAAGATTCGACCGTCCTAACCGACAGGTTCAATTTGGTGCTGACGGATTTTGCTGAATGTCCTCTTAGTAGATAAAAAAAGCATTCTGTTTCCCGTTCAGAAAGGCTTATTTCAGGATAATTATCTTCGATGATAAAACTTTGTTGCCCCAATGATTTGTTTGATTTCGAATCAAATTCGCACAGAATCATTAAATTAAATACATTGGTGTGAGTGACATCATAAAAATGTTGGGCAATGGAAGATAACTGGTTGTCTTCATTTTTTAGTATGAATTTTTCGCCGTATACTATTCGCCAATTATCATCGTGGTAACAATAACGACCAAGAATTCTTAGCGTCTTTTTTTGCTGAATAACCAGCCTATCTTGACGAAAAAACTCGCTATGTTGCTCTGAGGCCTTGCATTTCATATCGCAATAAGAGCGACCCTGCATTTTATCTAAGGTTCTAAAACCCGATACCTTGAGAGAAAAGGCGTTACCGAATAAAAAGTTGGAATTTGCATCTAATATTGAAAAATAACCTGGAATTTGATCGAGCAAAAGGTGTGTATGCATTTTATTCGTATTTCGGTTGGTCCGTGAATTTTTATATATCATTTTGATTTAATATTATGCATAAAATTGCAGGGAATTGCAAGATATAGCTTAGTAAATGAGCAAGTAAAGTGAGATTGAGGATGTATCAATGAGTTAAAAAGCGGTTATTTCCAGCAATCCTATGCGTATGTCTTTATTTCTTGATAGAACCCCGTATTTTATACGGTTATAAAATCCACCTGGTTACCTGTTAAAATGTTAATTTGGCAAGCCAAGGGAAACACAAACGGCTCATTCAATTATAATTTGTTAAAAAATCACTTATAACAGATTTGAATTATTAGTTGAGACAAGTAGTGAATTCGATAACATCTAACCCCCATGATTGTAGACCTGGTTTTCCAAATTTCGTTGTCAACCCCGTAATGTCAACACACTGGCAGAAAATTTAAATTTCTGGAATGTGAGTTTATTACACTTATTGAGGCAGTTTTTTATGTGCGGTGATGCTCTTTTTATGTTCGGTATTCATGCAAAATTTGCTCAAATTAAAAAATCCCCGTTCAGTAAAAAAGTTGAAACGCATTACTATGACGATCAATCGAAAAGAACACTATGTGGAACTTCTGTTAGAAGTGCTGTAGAAAAAAAGTTACTTGCTGGGATATCAACCGAGTTTCGTACTACCTATTTCGATCATACTGGAGCTCAATGCGGCACATCAATAAGTACTTTTTCGGATGGATATGTCCCTAAATATAAAACAGTTTATTATAATATCAATGGAAAAAAAGTGGGTAGCTCGAGTTCATCATTACTTAAAGACGATTCGGAAATTTGCACGACTACCTATGAAGATGACGAACACAGAATTTTTGCTAACTCAAAAACCTCTAGCGCCGGTTCCCATTCCTACCAAACATCCTATAGAGTAGATGCTCGAAATAAGGTACTCCCCATGCGGGAGCAGGTAGCAACAACGTCTTATGGATCTTTTTATCAACAACCAAAACCGAAAAGGAAAATTCCCACGCCTCCTCCCCGCCCAACTCCAAGTATTTATATCCCAACTCGTAGTTATGTTCGCCCATTAGATTATCCAAGTCTGTTGGCTTGTTATAGCCGATACAGTAACAATCCAAGGGCGATAAATGCAATTTTTCACCCCACAGTTAACATAGAAGAAACGATACTCATGTTGCACAACCGGGCAAGCAGATCTCCCAATGGACCAGCTGCTAATGTAATGAAAGATTTTAAGATCAGAATTAAAACCCAACGTCATACTGACCAATATTTCTTCATACAAATCTTTTCAGATGAAAAATTATTTTCTGGAGCGAGATTACCTGTTCAAGTCTTACATAATACAAAAATTCCCCAAGCCAGAAGAGCACCTCCTTCTGAGGAATGCTGTGGCTGTATTTCAAGGCTTTCCAGTCTGTTTAGTTAAGGAAGCTAGTACTTTGGCTTTATAATGCTCCGTTTGTACGCATGATATTTAAAAAGTTTATTTAGTTTGCCCCCTTCAATTAATATTCAGTTTTCACCTCACAATGCAAACCCTTGCTCTTCTGGTGAACAGGTTTAAACCAGCTCACAGAAGGCTTTCACCTGCGAGAATAGCGCTATGGCCAGTGCACTTAAAACCTTGATTGCGCTGCGCTGCATCAACTACTATCACTCCGTTATCATAGCGAACAGTACTTGGTCATCTAAAAGATTCTGACATAAACCAACACACAAGCTAAACTAAATCGTACATCATCGAATTCAGGGATGTTTTATAATCAGGAGGAAAGGAATCATGTCAAGTCAGGAAGACAATGTCCAAAAAGGCTTTCTTGAAGAGTGGATACTTAATTGCACGGAGTATTCAAATAGAAATTTGCAAAATCTGTTGAAACGACTGCCCTACACCGACACGAAAAGACTCGCATTAATTCATATTAACCCTAAAAAAACCTCTTTCTGGAAAAAAACATCAGCCAATACGCAACAGGTATTTGATGCCATCAAAAATAACCCCTTTATTGAAACTCTGGAGCTTAGCAATGACTTTGTTAAATCAATTCCCAAACCTCTAAACAAACAAGGCAGCTATATCAAAGCCACCCAATTAGAAAACATGCGTTCATTAAAACATTTAATAGTACACAATCAGAATTGGGATGAACGCTTCTTCAGCAGTCTCCTCACATTTCTTAGTAGCGATACGTGTCAACTGGAAAGCCTGGAATTAAAGCAGCCTTTGTCAGAAGAAGAACAGCACCGGATTAATGATCACATTAATGAATCGACATTGTTAAAAACTAGTCAAGGAAGTAATTTACTTAATCTATAAATATAGACTAAACTTATACATATGAACATTAATTATTTAAATTGTTTTAAAAAGAACAATAATAGGAGGATAAGACTTTTTTCTATTCTGTTAAAGAATAGGCTAAAGGTACAGTAGTTTGAATACCTGATGGAGATTACCGTGTTGATACAACCGGTACAACCAGTAAACGTGACCATCAAAACTGGCGATATCGTTCATGAATGCCACATGATAAGCCTTTCTGATACAGAATTGACTTTAACAGGCCATGATTATCTCGAAAAAGACTTAAGGGTTTTGTTTACAGCGCATTACTTTAGGGGTATTGGGACTGTACGTGAAATAGAATTCATCAAATACTATTTCACGTTTAAATTAGAAGTTGAGCACATTCAGTTCAAACCGGGCTTACTAATCGACACCCGGTTGTAACCTGCTCTATGCGTATCTAACTCACAGCCAATAAACAAAGAGGAAGAGAAACAGCCATACCACATCCACGAAATGCCAGTACCATGCTACACCCTCAAAAGCAAAATGGCGTTCAGGTGTGAAATGTCCTCGTTTGCAGCGAATTAATATGACAATCAGCATGATGGTTCCAAGGGTCACGTGTAAACCGTGAAAACCAGTCAGCATGAAAAAGGTTGTTCCGTAGATTCCTGATGCCAATGTCAGATTCATTTCTTCATAAGCTTCATGATATTCATAAGCCTGTAACATCAAGAAGAGAATACCAAGAGCAATAGTCAAAGACATGCCAACCAGTAACTGGGTACGTTTATTTAACTTCAATGCCCAATGAGCCCAGGTTATGGTTACCCCTGATGTCAAAAGAATTAAAGTGTTAATAGCAGCCAGACCCCATGCCCCCATGGCTTCATGAGCACCTGCAAAAATCTGATTATTCGGGTTATCCAGTAAAGGCCATGACGCTTTAAAATCAGACCATAAAGTGAAGTGAGTGATGGGATGAACCTCACCTCCTAGTAAAGGTATTACCCAAAAACGTGCAAAAAACAACGCACCAAAAAACGCTCCGAAGAAACACACCTCGGAAAAAATAAACCAACACATTCCCCAGCGGAAACTGCGATCAACTTGCAGATCATAAAGTCCCTTGCCATTTTCATATATTACCTGACCAAACCAGCCAAACATCATAAAGATCATAATACAAAGTCCAGCTGTAAATATGTACGGACCATACCAATCAACATGAAGCCAGGATGCCGCTCCAACGAGGGTAGTCAGTAATCCAATTGAGCCCACCAAAGGCCAGTGACTGGGCTTGGGGACATAATAAGTACCGTGCGCTCCCATTGTATTTTAATCTCCTGTGTCAATAAATCAGTCTACAAATGCTGATTCCCGGGTCTGTTTATATTTCATGACATTCTGTTCATTTGCAATTAGAGAGCTTTAGAACTCCATCTTGCACTTTATGAATAAAACGCCATGTTCTAATTCATCATACGTTCTGATACATCAAATAATGTATAAGACAAGGTTACTGTATTAATCTGTTCTGGCAAGTCCGCATCCAAATGAAATAACAAAGGCATATCCATCGCTTCATGGCCGTTCAGAGTTTGTTGTGTAAAACAAAAACATTCAGTCTTTTTTAAATATTTAGCTGCAATACCGGGTGTAACACTTGGAATTGCTTGCACGGTCATTCTATGATCTGTTTTATTTTCAGCATAAAAAGACAGCTTGGCTATCTCTCCCGGATGCACTTTAATTTTGGAGATTTTTGGGTAAAAATCCCACGGTATGCCGCTGTTGTTCGTTGCAACGAACTCAACTAAAACCACTCTGTCTTTAGTGATTTTTGCTTTAGTTACATCATAGGCTATGGCTTGCGGGTTTGTTTTACCGTTAATGCCCAATGTACGACACAGGGTATTGTATATGGGCACCAGTGCAAAACCAAAAGCAAACATACCTAAAACAACAAGAGTCAGTACAATCAGTAATTTTCGTTGCTTCTTTGCATTACTCATACAACTCCACCTTTAGTGAATCTCAGGTGGAGTAGAAAAAGTATGGTAAGGCGGCGGAGACGGTAAAGTCCATTCTAAACCATGCGACCCCTCCCAAACACGATCTGTGACCACGTCTTTTTTAGTGCCTTTTTTGCGTATAGTAAGGATGACGTTGGCTAAAAACAATAATTGCGACAGGCCAAAAATGAAAGCCCCGACAGTTGCAATAATATTAAAATTAGTAAATTGCAAGGCATAATCAGGAATCCTTCTCGGCATACCGGCTAAGCCAAGGAAATGCATGGGGAAGAATGTCAGGTTAACCGAAATAACGGATAACCAGAAATGCCATTTGCCCATACACTCATTGTACATGTGCCCCGTCCATTTTGGCAGCCAGTAGTACGTTGCGGCAAATAGGGAAAATATAACGCCAGGAACCAAAACATAGTGGAAATGTGCGACTACGAAATAACTGTCCTGATATTGGTAATCAGCAGGCACTAAAGCAAGCATTAAACCGGTGAACCCGCCTATGGTAAACAGAAATACGAAACCCAGTGCGAAAAGCATAGGCGTTTCAAACGTCATTGCTCCTTTGAACATGGTACTCACCCAGTTAAATACTTTAATCCCCGTTGGAACGGCAATCAGCATGGTGGTATACATGAAAAAGAGTTCGGCACCAAGAGGAACACCAGTGGTAAACATATGATGCACCCAAACTATGAAGGACAACAACGCAATACTCACTGTTGCATAAACCATAAAATGGTAGCCAAACAGAGGCTTACGGCTAAATGTTGGTATAATTTCTGAAATTACGCCAAATGCAGGGAGTACCAATACATACACTTCAGGGTGACCAAAAAACCAGAAAATATGCTGAAACAGAATAGGATCCCCACCGCCTGCGGCATTAAAAAAACTGGTTCCAAAATGTCTGTCAGCCAACATCATGGTTACCGCACCAGCCAGTACCGGCATAATCGCTATCAATAAAAACGCAGTAATCAGCCAAGTCCACACAAACATGGGCATTTTCATCAAAGTCATACCAGGAGCCCGCAAGTTCAAAATCGTTGCGATGATATTGATAGATCCCATGATCGATGAAAGCCCCATCATGTGAATGGCAAAGATCATAAAATCGGTGCTTGGCGGTGCGTATTTGGTGGATAAAGGTGCGTACATAGTCCAACCAAAGTTAGGACCGCCACCCGCATGGAACATAGTTGAAAACAACAGACAAAAAGCAAAAGGCAATATCCAGAAGCTCCAGTTATTTAGTCGTGGAAGAGCCATATCGGGAGCACCAATCATCAATGGTATCTGCCAGTTTGCCATCCCTGTAAAAGCAGGCATTACAACACCAAATAGCATAATCAGCCCGTGCATGGTGGTCATTTGATTGTAAAAATTAGGATCGACAAACCTATGACCTGGCTGAAAAAGTTCAGCCCTGATAATCAACGCCATACCGCCTGCGACAAAAAAACTTATCATAGCCAACCATAAATACAAGCTGCCTATGTCTTTATGGTTTGTGGTGAACAACCAGCGTTTTACAAATCCCATCAATCCTTTACCCTGTTCTGGACCATGATCCTCATGGGAATCTTCTGTATGTGCTAATGCCTTGCTCATTGTAAACCTCCTGCTTTAGCTTTATTAACCATGGTAGGTTTTTTAATTGTACTTTGCCGTAATTTAGCGACCTCTGACGGTTGTATTTCATCATCAGTATTATTACCCCAAGCATTACGTTCGTAAGTAGTAATTGCGGCGATTTCTTCATCGGTCAACTGATCTCTGTAAGGCATCATGCCGGCTGATCCGGGAATACCATCGAGAATCAAATTGATATGACGTGCTATTGGTCTTCCTACTGCTACAGAACTGCCTTTTAATGCAGGATACATGGGTGGAAGCCCGGTTCCATCTGCTTTATGACAAGCAGAACAAAATTGTTCGTATTTTTGCTTACCTAAAGTCATTAATTGAGTTCGGGTCATCGTTGCTTGCTTGCCAGGCTCATCTTCTGTTTTTGCATACTGATCAGCGACTTTTTCCTGATTGGCGACCCATTCCTTAAATTCGTTCTCTGTTACAGCCTTAACCACTATAGGCATAAAACCATGGTTAATACCGCACAATTCAGCACACTGGCCTCTGTATACCCCTGGTTTTTCAATTCTGGCCCATGCCTCATACATAAAACCAGGAATAGCATCTCGCTTAATACCCAGTTCAGGAACCCACCAGGAATGGATTACATCGTTAGAAGTAACAAGAAAACGAATTTTCTGATTTATGGGTAAAACCAATGGCTTATCCACTTCCAAAAGATACCACTGACCTTTTTTCTCTTTGTTTTGTATTTGATCGTAAGGTGTCGATAAATTACTGTAATAACTGATACCCTGATCAAGATACTGGTATTGCCATCTCCATTGATATCCAACAACCTTAATCGTAACATCGGACTGACTGGAATCATCCATACGAATTAGTACTCGAGTAGCAGGCACCGCCAAACCAACAAGGATTAAAAAAGGAATAATGGACCAGACGATTTCAAGGCGAGGATTGTCATGGAATGATGCGGGTTTATACCCCTTGGATTTTCTGTGATGAATAAGAGAGTAAATCATTACTCCAAATACAACGACACCAATAACAGCACATACGGCCATACATACCATATGCAAATAATACATATCATGGCTTAAAGGTGTTACCCCTTTGTACATGTTTAACTGCCAGTTATCCGCAGCCGCCCAAACTGCTTGAGCCGATACAAAACTGCACAGCATTACCACCAATCTACAGATCTTTAACCTGTTTAACATCACAATCCCTCATCTCTTCAAGTTGCCGGGTTGACCCGGCTCGTTTTTAATCGATTAAACTACTATAACCAGTCTGTATCTCTACCACAGAGAATAATTTCCCTCAGTTTTAGATTGACTGATGATGTATTTGATTGCCTCTATCACTTCGTCTGTAGTGCATTTTTTACAACCACCGTTTTTAACATGGCCTTTACCATTAACCGTATTTTCGATCAAAACATCCATATTTTTAGCGATTAAAGGAGCCCATGCTTGTTTGTCGCCAATTTTAGGAGCACCTAATTTACCTTCATTGTGACAAACGGCACAATTTTCGTTGTATGTATTTTCTCCATTCGCTGGATATTTTTCTGCTCCGCCTGTTTTCAAGTCTAGCCACTGAGCTCGTGTCAAGGATTTATTCAGGATATAGTCCACAGAGGCGATGATGTCGTTATCAGAACAAGTAACACAAGCCCCTTTAACGGGCATGGAGTTGTAGCCGTTGATGACATGCCGATACAGACCAGTTAGGCCACTACCTTTCAAACGAGCATACCAGTTAGCGGGATCGCCTATCACAGGTGCACTCATTTGACTGTCCTGATGGCAAATAATACAGGCCTTCAAATAAACCTGTTTTCCACGGGCTAATGTTGGGGGCATATCCGAAGGCGACACACCATAGCGTTCTTCACTCACCACAGTCTTAAGGTATGCAGCAATAGCCAACTGATCAGCTTCTGTTAAGTATTGTAAGCTGTTGTGATTTACCTCAGACATAGGGCCTGCAACCGGACCTGCATTATTTATGAGCTCATTTTTTCTGAACACATCAGCTACCTCAGCCGTTGAAGCCGATTCCAACCCGTATTTGGTAATGTTAGGAGCCCAATACCCATCGATGAAACTGCCGGTTAAGTAGTATCGATTCTTGGGAGCGCCAAATACGTTTAATGGGGTATGGCACATACTGCAATGCCCCAAAGTATCAACTATATACCGGCCACGATTCCACTCAGGAGACTTATCCGCTTCATATTCAATGGCATTGTCCTCAGGAAAGAAAAACAAAATATTCCAACCCCAAAGGGAAAATCGTGCCCCGGGAACGCCAAAGGGGAAAGGCAAATCCTTATTCTTCTGATTCACCGCAGGAATGCTCATAAAATAAGCATATAAAGCCCGAGCGTCATCATCAGTCATTTTCGAAAAATAAATATAGGGGAAGACTGGAAAATAATTTCGTCCTTGAGGATCTCTACCTTCTTTAAGCGCACGAATAAAATCCTGCTCAGTCCAGTTACCTATCCCAGTTTCCTTATCCGGGGTGATATTGGGGCTATAAAATGTTCCAAAAGGAGTTTCCAGGGGTAAGCCACCCGCATAAGCTGGTGTACCGCCTTTGACGTCAGTATGACACGCAATACAGTCGCCCATTTTTGCCAAATATTCACCACGCTGAATCAACTCCTGTTGCACACCAGATGCGGGAGTTGTCGGAGGATAGGCCGGGTAATAACCATCGATTAGGGGTTCAATAGGCTTACTTGTCACTTCTTCAGCATAAACGGGTTGACCCATAACACCGAGTATCGCTAATGATACAGCAGCCATAAACATTTTTCTAAACAAAGAGCCCACGCTCCCTCCTATTTGTTCTTATTTTGTATGCTTCTCTAGTGGAGATAGAATAAATGACGCATTTTATACTTCTCTCTAGTTAAGATGCAATGTATTCAGGTTTTTAAATAACCCTTTTATTCATATGCTGTCTTGATATTATGTGTTCAGCACATCTTCACTTAACCAATATGCAAAAAATCAATGCAAATGGTGCCGCAACTGCTTATTTTTTACTAACAGAATAAGCATATCACTGTTATAATGTACAACTTTTAATACCAGGAATCGAATCATGGCGTTTAAACCGGCAATGGAACTGAAACAATTACAACAAGAAAAGCGGCACGTGATGACAATTGACGACCAGAAAATACTGTTTATCTGGCATAAAGAGCAAGTTCATGCAATCCAGTCACAATGTCCGCATCTGAAACTGCCTTTGGTAAAAGGCGTTATCACTGATGATTGTGCCATAGTTTGTCCCTTTCATAAAAGTGAATTTGATTTAAATACCGGAGAAACCAAATGTTGGTCTGCATGGCCTCCTGTAGTCGGACCTCTATTGGGCAAAATAACCACAAAAAAGGACTTAAGAGTCTATCCAACCCACATTGAAGATGGGCAAATCATGATAGACCTATAAAAGGGTCTCTTAACCAAATTATAATAACGAGGCGTTAGGTGTGAAAATTATCAATGCGATGTTCTCCAAAGTGAACGGGGGACTGGAACAAGTATTTTTAAACTACACTAAAGCGCTTACCCTGCAAGGTAATCATGTTATTCCCGTTATTCATCCCAGGGCAGAAATAAAAAACAGCTGCCCTCAAAATCACTTGAAAACAATTCATAACTTTAACCAATACGATTACCTCGCCATATACCGCCTTAGGCAACTGATACAAAAGGAGCAACCAGACTGTGTGATCACCCACAGCTACAGAGCGGCTTACCTGTTAAACAAAACCAAAACCAATGTCCCTAAAATTGCCGTATGTCATGTTCGTGGTCACTACAATTTCGGCACAGACGCAATTATTGCGATAACCGACCAGATGCGGCAAGACATCATTAATTCGGGTATAGCCGCTGATCGGGTTTTTACCGTTCCCAATATGGTTCACATCCCCGAAGAATTAACCTTCAAAGAACCCGCACAATTTAAGGTACCCATTATAGGTGTATGTGCTCGGCTGGCGAAAATTAAAGGGGTAGATGTATTCATCAACGCTTTAGCTGAATTGAAGAAACGAAACATTGCATTCAAAGCACAAATTGCTGGCGATGGAAGTGAAAAAGAACACTGCATTGCATTAATCCAAGACCTTGATCTGAATGAAAACGTCCAATTATTAGGATGGATAGAGGACAGACATTCTTTTTACAAAAATCTGGATATTTTTTGTCTTCCCTCCCGAGAAGAAGCTTTTGGTCTGGTCGTCCTGGAAGCAATGATGCACTCTTTACCCATGGTCTTGAGTCAATTATCAGGGCCTGTGGAAATTGTAGGCGACACCCAAAGTGCGCTTTTGGTACAACCTGAAGATCCGATCAGTATGGCTGATGCTCTCGAACAAATCATTACCGATCAGCAATTAGCCAAAAAACTGGCATTTAACGCATTTCAACGAGTACAACATTATTCCAGCATCAATACAGCACCCGTTTTACATAGGGTTTTAGAAACCGTTTGTCAAAACTATCGGTTTATTAAAAACTAGGGGCTGTTGACAATTCAGCAACGCCAACGTGCCGTGGCTTGTCCACGGCATCCAGTAGATGGTCCAATTAAAATATGAACT
>NZ_LNZC01000012.1:0-140370 GCF_001467535.1 Legionella worsleiensis | reverse complement strand
AAAAATAAATTCATACCCGGCTTCATAGCCAAATATAACCTACACATGCTGGTTTATTATGAAATGGATGAGTTGTATATTGAAGCAGCTCGCCGTGAAAAACGTTTCAAAAATTGGCCAATTATTGAGAGCTACTGGATGCCGTGGACAAGCCACGGCACGTAGGCAGCGGTGAATTGTCAACAGACCCTAATTGACTCTATTCCCCATCAGGGTTGATTTCTTCAACAGTATGAGTGCTGTTGGATCAGTGTTCTTTTGGTTCAAAATTAATGCATTAATTTCCTAGTGTATGCTATAATCGTCAGCATTTTATTCTGTTTTTAATTTTATTATGTCGATTTATCTTAATGGGTTACTTTTGGGCTTGTCTTTGGTTATGGCTCTAGGGCCGCAAAATGTTTTTTTGATAAAGCAAGGCGCTCGCCGAAATCATGCCGTTTTATCCACAGCGGTATGCTTTATCTGTGATATTATTCTAGCCTCTGCCAGTGTAGCGGGCTTACATCAGCTTTTGTTGGTTCATCCCACCATAGAAATTTGGCTGGTTTGGTTTGGCAGCACGTTTCTCCTTTATTATGCCTTAAAAGCTTTTCGTAATGCTTTTGCCCGTTCTGATAAAGAAACCGGCCAGACGATACAGCCGCATAACCGAATGCAGATCATCTTGTTTGCTTTGGGTTTTAGTTTACTCAATCCCCATGCCATTATTGATACAGTAGTGATTATAGGCAGTGGCAGCAGTCAATTTCCTGATAATAAATTAGCCTTTTTAGCTGGCGTTCTTTCTTCAAGCTTCATTTGGTTTAGTTCACTTACCCTCACCACCCGTTTTTTTGCTAATATTCTGACCAAAACTCGAGTATGGCAAACTATTGAGTTATTGAGCGGCGTGTTAATGACGTTTATAGGGATTAAGCTTGCATTGAGTGCTTTTTAAGGGATAAAGAGGAAAATAGAAAGGGCCAATCAGTGTGTCGCCAATTGACCCAGTGGAATGACACATAGCAAGTCCAACCTCGCAGATGCACTATCTCATAGAACGCCCAATAATGTCAATATTTTTACCTTATTACCTCACTACTGTGCATAAAAAATCCGGTGATCTGACCAATAAAGACCTTACTCTGGGTGTTTGAACGTATATCTGCTTTATAATTTTTTTGCTGGATTTGGTATTTGCTCAGCAATCTCATCCACGATTTTTGCAGATTCGGTCTTATGTACAAAAAAGAATGATCGTTTCTGTGCCATATTAACCGCACCTTTAACAAGTAATCCTATACCGGCTGTAGGTATTGCAATCAACAAATTAATCAATAACTCAGACCAACCCCGGTGCGTATCCAGTTGACCTCTATGTTGGGCAATAGCAGCAGTACAGCTTTTATTGAACTGGTCGTGATCTTCGTCGATTTGCAATAGGTTATATGCGCCATTAAGAGCCTTATGCAGAGCCATTGCGCTGTCATAAGCTGTTTTGTGGCCATCCTTATACAAGGATTGAGCTTTGAATTGGAGCTTGGTTAATTGACTGAGGAATGGATCAACCCCATCCTCAACAGGTTGTTGGGATGCCGATTTTTGCCTGACTGGATTAGGTTGTGTTTGTTCAGGGGCAGCATCTGTTGGCTCGTCTGCGACAAGCCCTACTTGATGTTCAAGTGCTTCATGCACCTTAGCCTGAAGATGTAAGACTGAATCACCTCTTACGCCCAAACACTTGAAATCGTCAATATTGCTATCTGCAAATTTTCCTAAGTAGCCGTCCAGATTAACAATATTCTCGTGAGTCTTCTCACCGGAGTCATGGCCATGAACATAAAACAGTGTGTAACCATTATGCTCTTGATTCCTGCTTAGTTCAGTGTAATCACGATTCCACAGTAAAAAGTTAACTGGATCATCACGAAAGTCACAGGATTTTGCCAAATCGACTGGTAAGGTATGAACCGTTCCAGTGCGAACATGCTGAGCAAAAACCCAATTAATGGCTTCTATGGTTTTTGCCAATTGTTCAGCGGTATCGTCTTGATAAACAACTCCCTTATCCTTAAATTTCTCTGCCAAAGCACGAATAGTCTCCAAGCCTACACCAGCATGGCTGTAAATGGTGATGACACTGCCGGAAAGGGTATAGGATATTAATTTTAAACACGGTAAATAACTGTCTTTAATAAGACTATTTACTTCATTTGCACGGATAATGCCGCATTCAATAGAGTTCCTCAGGTTGTTCATGGATTGTGCCTGCCCCCCAAAATTTATATTTGGGGCAAATAAATTGTTAACATCCAGAGTGTGCTTTTGCTCTTCATAGGGTATCAAAAATTCAATACCATGATTGGACAACAGAATTTCGACTGCAACTCCAGATTTTTTTAGTTTATCCAGAATTTTAAAAATAAAATAATCGTTTTCACCCCGGTCGCACACTTCATCACCTATCAAGCGGATCAGTGGTTTTGCCTCTATGACTAAAGCATCGATAATTGAGTTGAAAGCAGTTACATCATTTCGGGTTAATTCTCTTTTTAAATAGATGTCTTTTAATTGCGCATAATCAGTAGCGCTGATTTTAACCACGCCATTGGTAACCAGAAAATACAGCAACAACATGGCATTAGCATGCAAATCACCTACAGACAGTTCCGTAGCATCAACTATAGGCTCGGCTTTAGGGCATGTATAAATATCTATCTGCGATTTTTTGATTATAGAATGAACCATGTTAAACCAAACCATATAAATTTAAGTAATTATGCTTGCATTATAGACAATAAATATTAAGGCAATATGAATCGCACCAGAAGCAATGATTGTTTTTGGGGGGGGGCTATTTCATCAGTCAAGAGTTTGAGCTTGTATTTGACGAAGTCATAATCCAGCTAGTCAGACTGACTGTCTCATCAATTTAACGTGAAAAAAACAGATGGCACCGAATGAATCATCTTTTCGATATCCTGCCATGCAAAAAGAATTCCCTAGTTGAACGATGATGTCTATAGCAAATTGAAATAAAAAAAACGGATGTGCTGGAGGGGATAGATCCTGTATTACGACTTCGTCCATACAGGCTTGTATCTTAATGTGCTGAAATATCCTTAATTTGTCTAGGTGCTAATGATAAGTAATAGATCACGATAGCGTATTGTATTTTAGCCGCAATTGATTTAAAATAATCCTAATTGGTTTTTAATGGAGCAATACCTAAGAGTCTCTGGAAGGTATTAATTTCTTGATAGCTACTACCCCACTTTTTCGGCTTAACACAAATTTTTTATAGAGGAATCCCCATGATACCCGAACAGTCTACCAAAGAAGAGGTTCTTGCTGCAATTAAAGTAGAGCCTGTGAATTACATGAACGCAAATATACTCTTACAAAATGATAGAGAAGTTGCTACTGCCTTGGTTATGAGTGATAAATGGGGTCTTCTATGTGCCAGCGAACAAGCTAAAAAAAATAAAGATGTCGTTCTTGCTGCTGTAAAGCGAAATGGTTGTGCACTTAAATTTGCGGATAAAAGTTTGCAAGAAGATGATGAAGTGGTTTTGGCTGCGGTATCACAGAATGGATTTGCACTTGAGTTTGCAGGAGAAAATCAAAAAGATAATGATGAGATAGTACTCAAAGCAGTGCAAAATAAAGGAGGGGCAATAGAGTTTGCTTCCAGACGTTTAGCACTTTGTGAAGACATTTGTCTTGCAGCAGCCAAACAAGATGGCCTATCGCTCGGGTTGATGTTTCAATTGTTGAGAGATAATAGAAAGGTTGTTGTTGCAGCGGTATCGCAAAATTCATCTGCATTCCAATATGCAAGTCCTACTTTAAGAAATGATCCTGAGATTGCACGTATTGGGATGAAAGATCCGTTGTTCCCAATGTTCTATGCGGGTGATGCGATTAAAAAGAATTATGAATTAATGCTTAAGGCAGTGAAGATCAATGGCAAGAATATACTGTTTGCAGATCCTGAAATTGAAAAAAGAAGAAAGCTGGTTCTTGCAGCCGTGCAACAAAATGGTGAAGTAATTCATTACGAGCAAATTAAACGTCAATTTGGAGAAGACAAAGAAATTGTGCTTGCAGCAATTAAATCGAATGCAAAAAACATTCGTTGTGTAGATTATTTATTACGTGACGACAGAGCTTTTCTGCTTGATGCCGTTAATACAAATCCTGAGGTAATCGATCATGTATCGTACCATCGCATTTTTTTAAAAAATTATCTGCTTTTTCGTAATGACGCTTTAAGCTACCCATTTCTGGATCTGAAGGATTTAGCAATAGAGCTGGTTGAAAAAATTGCGGCACTTTTTGCTAATCGAACAATAGCACTAGAAATCTTAAATGATATATTGGATAAACGAATAGTGTTACTTTACTCAAATGGGACTGACAGCCAGAAAAATGATTGCATGGTGTTGATTCAAACATTACTGGGTGAACCTACGCCAGAAGTAAAATCTTTAGGTCATATGATGCTGTCTCTGATGCGTCTTGAGATTAATCGTTCTACATTGGTAACTTATCCTGGATTTTTTGAGTTTGCTGATGATGAGTTAAAAAACAATAGGGATTGTGTTCTCGAAGTAGTTAAGAACGCAGGCTTACAATTAAAATTCGCTCCTCCAAATTTAAAAGCAGATAAAAAAATTGCGTTAGCAGCAGTTAAGAACAACCCAGCGGCTATGGCTCATATTGATGTGTCTTTAGCTCCGTTTTTTGAATCTTATTTGACCTTCAGAGCAAAACAACAAGAGTTAACGGGAGAGGTCAAGGAGCATGCCGGTAATTTGCTTAAACAAGTGGAAACATTTTTTGAACAGGGTAAGCTGGATAGTGCAGATCTTATAAAAGTGTTGGATAAAACCCGTGCGTTTATGGCGAATAAGCCCAGTGAACAGCAAACAAAAGACTATACCTCGTTTATTCAAGCTGCTTTAAAAAGCCCTTCTTCTGCCATGCAAATTCTGGGCTATCTGATGATGGCTCTGGCGGTTGCTGTAGCCGGGGTTTCTATTGCCCTTGGCGTTACAGGAGTGAGTATGGTGCCTGCTGTTGGAACAGCTGCGTTGGCCGTTGGGTTGTTTGCTACAGGGGCGGCTCTTGCGCTCAAGTCATTAAAAGATGAAAAAGAAAATAAAGAGCTGATTCAACAATTCCAATTAACATCGTAAAGGTTCCAATGAATAGGATTTATTCTTTTAAGGGGTTCCGATCCTAAAAGAGCAAGCCTTACTGGTGTTAATCTATTTACATGTAGATACTGTCTTTAAATGCAAGCAAAATTGTCGTTAAAAGGCTGCTTGCATTTAAAGACAGTATCTACGAATAGGGAATCATCCGTTTTTGCAAGTTATTGGCTCGTGAACAGTTTAGTATTCGCATGCCTATCTCCGGCCACCAACTCGTGAATCTCTTATCATGAGAAATCATCAGACGCAAAGAATAAGATGACGAACCAGGGTAAACGCATCTAAATTATGAACATAAATCCCCACCCTTTTGCCTACGTCCTGCGCTTTATGCGCAGAATCCATGCGATCTTAGTGCAGGCAAAGATCTGGATTCTGCGCATAAAGCGCAGAACGTAGGCATCTTGGTCTTAGATAATACGTTTAGATGCGTTTGCCCTGGATGACGAACCTACTTAAGGCGAGGAAAAAACATGGGTGTTGTTTTTTGATAATCCACGTAAGCCTGTCCTCTTGATTTGATTGAACCAGCCTCAGTCATGGGGCCGGTAATTTGCGTCATAATCAGATACAGGGTCAAGGGTGAAATGAAGCCAACAAATCCGTAACTGTGGCTTAAAGCAAACAGGGAAAAACCACACCATACCATCCATTCAAAAAAATAATTGGGGTGTCTGGAGTAATTCCAAAGACCCACGGTGCAGACCGCCCCCGAGGGCGATTTTTTGAAGTGTTGCAGTTGCATATCGGCTAAGGTTTCACCAGTTAATCCTGCGATTACAAGCAAAATACCGCAATAATCAAACAGAGTTAAATAACCCACTAAAGAAGTACCACAAAAATACCAGGGAAGAGCAACCAAGGTAATCAACACGCCCTGAATCTGAAAATTAAGAAAAAAACCAAGCGGTTTAGCAATTTTCCATTGCTCGCTTAGACTGGTGTAGCGTGGATCAACATGACCTAACCTGATTCGGGTATACCACAAATAAATTCCCAATCGCCCACCCCAAAGAAGAAGAATGAAGCCGAGAATCAGGGAACGAGAGGAAACGGGATTAGCAAATAAATAGATAAGGCCGCTAAGGGTCAAGCCGGAAGCCCAACCCACATCAACCACTGACGGATTTTTTAAGTAGCGATACACGCACCAAACCAGACACATATGAAGAAACACAGCGCAATATACAACAAATATCAAAGTCATAATTATTATCTTCCCGTTTATTTCATCATAGCGGCCAAGGCCACACTTCCTTTACCCGCATGCAGACCCAGCGCCGTTGACGCTGATTCGATAAAAGCTGGCGGCTGCCCAAAAGCTTCTGCTGTTAGCTGAGCGAAAGATAGAGCCTTTTCAGGAACCCCGGCATGCACTAGACCATAAGAATCTAAAGCCTGATGTTGACACATTGACTCGACATGACGAATCAGCTTGGTTAATGCTTTAGTTTCGCTGAAGGCTTTATCAAACAATGTGGGTTTTCCTGAGCAATCAAGGCGGATTATGGGTTTAATTTGGGTTAATTGTGCGATTTTACCGCTTATTCTGCCTATACGCCCGCTACGAATCAATGAATCGAAATTATTGACGTACACCATTATTTCTATTTGCGCTATTTTAGCAATCAGCTCCTGTTTTATGGCATTTACAGGCATCCCGGAAGCGATAAGTTGAGCAGCAAAACGCACCAGCAATCCTAATCCTCCTGATGTTTGGCAGGAATTAACCACATGCACATTATTTAAACCCTCAGATGCCTTAACTATGGCATCATGGGTTCCACTCAATCCTTGGGAAATAGGCAAAATAAGCACCTGTTCGTAATGATCTGCCAAATGGCTTATTTGCTCCGCCAATAATGCGGGTGATGGAAAAGAGGTTTTAGGGTACTGTTTGAGCGTGCTTAATCGATCATAGAAACTGTCCGGATTAACGCAAATTCTGTCCAGTAAATGATGCCCATCCAGATGCATGTTGAGTTGAATGATATGAATTTGATATTCATCCAGTATGGATTGAGCAAGATCTGCACTGGAGTCAGTAACTAAAGCAATAGGATATTTACGTTGATGCAGCATTTGAAATTGACGAAGCATATCCTGTGCTTTGGCATGGGTTATTGTACCTGTATTTAAAAGTGATTCAAAAACCAGCGCCGGTTGGGTGCAATGAACATGAAATCGACACAACTTTGGGTTACCGCTACTCACAACGCTGTCACCAAATTGTTCTAACTGATGGGCGATGACGGATCTATCCAGAGATTCACCTGCAAGAGTAATCTCCGTACAATAGCGTTGTACTGGTGCATCGCTTGCATCAAGTAATTCATGATGTGATTTTAAACACTCCTCGTGATGATGATGCGCCGTCAGCGCCCGAGGATTTGCTAAGTAATCAGAAAAACCCGTAATAAAATGATAAAACCCCAGAGCTCCGGCATCAACAACGTGTGCTTCTTGCAAAACGGTTAACATTTGGGCGGTTTTTTGTAACGATTGATGCACCTCAGGCAAAACGTGTTCCATTAATTTGTTGAAACAGGTAATATCAACGGCTGCATTAGTGATGCTGGTTGACCAGGCATCAATGACGGTAATGATGGTCCCCTCAACCGGATGAAGTATAGCCGATCGTACGCTGTGACTGGCTTGGGAAAGCATACGAGAAAATGTCAGTGTATCGATGTATTCTGCGGTTAATTCAGTTTCGGTGAGACCATTAAAAAATTGAGAAAAAATCATTCCTGAATTACCACGAGCGCCAATCAGCGCTGCATTTGCCAAAGAGTTTAATGTCTCCTGCAAAGTGGGTTGTAAGGCGGAGTGAGACAAAACAGACAAGGCGGTTGCAGACATATTATCACCAGTATCGCCATCGGCAACAGGAAACACATTAATGGCATTAAGCTGCTCACGATTGGCAATTACAAAATCACAAGCAGTCAAAAATGCGGAGTGAATGGTTTTTGCATCAAGACGATGAAGTTCCATAGCTGCTATTTTTAAATTATTGGTCTATCTTATTAGAATACACACATAACGAATTAATTTAAACGAGCGATTGATTTAAAAATTAAAGGCAAAAAAAATCGGCTTAAAATTAAAGCCAATAAATTACAATAAACCGGGGGAAGAGCTATGAAAAAGTGGGGGCTCACGATAGTTGCAGTGATGCTGTTTAATCAGGTCGCATGTGCAAACCAGAATTGGAATGATTGGGTTGCCGGGGTTAGAGAAGAAGCCCTGCAACAAGGAATTGCTCCTAATGTTTTTAACGAAGCCTTTGCCGGTATCAAAGAGCCCAGTCATCAGATTAAAGGATTTATGCGCTCACAACCAGAACACCGTCTGACATACACCAAGTATTTGCATACCCGAGCCGATAATTATCGAATTGTCATGGGCCGCAAGGAATACAAAAAGAATAAAGAACTCTTAGATGAAATTGGCAAACAGTATGGTGTTAATCCCTGCTTTATCGTCTCGTTTTGGGGTATGGAAACCAGCTATGGCACCTATATGGGAAATTTCCCGGTAATCAAGGCGCTAGCTACCTTGGCTTATGACTCAAAACGTAAAGATTTTTTCCGTAAAGAACTGTTTTTGGCATTACACATTCTCAACGATGGCCACGTTAGCCTGACTGATTTTAAAGGCGAATGGGCTGGAGCCTCTGGCCAACCGCAATTCTTACCATCAAGTTGGGTAAGATACGCTGTTGATTACGATGGTGATGGCCGAAAAGACATTTGGAAAAGTAAACCGGATGTATTTGCTTCTATTGCCAATTATATGAAGCAAAATGGATGGAAAACTGGCGAACCATGGGCTATACAAGTTAAATTACCTGCCAAGTTTGACATGAGCATGGAAGGTAAAAGCATCATCAAACCGGTTAGTGAATGGAATGAATTAGGTGTTCGCACGGAAGATGGGCATCCACTGCCTTATCAGGAATTACAAGCCAGTATCGTCCAGCCCTATGGCGGACCTACATTTCTTGCTTTCCCCAATTATAAGATGATATTACGTTATAATAATTCAATTTATTACGCAGGCGCCATAGGGTATATGGCCGACAAAATTTGCCAGGTTCAGTGATTTATCTCCAGACTAAACAAGCAGAACTGTTTTAAAAAACCGGGAGCGATTTAGACCCGGTTTTTTTTTGCCAAAATCTACACCAATTATTTTTTGGCGTGTAGCGTGGGAATTAATCTATTATTTAATATAACTAACCTTGTTTAAGGATGGATGTCATGCATCACTATCTTGATAAGACGGCCAGCTTGCCTCCTGCGGTGTACCGCATAGTCTGCAATAAAATGACAGAATATCCGCATACAGGTCAATACAATACTCTTAAAACGCACGGCACTTATTTATGCAGACGATGTGGCCTTGCACTGTTTCGGGGGAGTAATCAGTTTAGTTCGGGATGTGGTTGGCCAAGTTTTGACGACAATATAGACCATGCCGTCAAACAACTACCGGATGCAGACGGCATGAGAACAGAAATAGTCTGCGCACGTTGCAACGCTCATTTGGGGCATGTGTTTATTGGCGAATCATTCACGCCTAAAAATCTTCGCCATTGCGTCAACTCGGCATCTCTCGATTTTGTTGAAGACTTAACTGTCCTCGATAGCGAAGAAGCGCTGGTTGCTGGAGGATGTTTTTGGGGGGTTGAACATTTTTTAAAGCAACTTCCCGGCGTATTAAAAGCGGAATCAGGCTACAGCGGAGGACATATTCAGGATCCAACCTATAACGAGGTCTGTAAGGGAACCTCAGGCCACTATGAAGCGGTGCGGGTCATTTATGATCCGGCAAAAACCAATTATCGCAATGTACTGAAACGATTTTTTGAAATACACGATCCCACCCAAAAAACAGGACAAGGCCCCGATATAGGTCAACAATATCAAAGTGCTGTATTTTACTATAACGAAGAACAACATCAGACCGCAGCGTCTTTAATCCAGATATTACTCAGCAGAGGATACCCGGTTACAACGCAACTGCTCAAAGCACAGCCATTCTGGCCTGCGGAAGACTATCATCAAAATTATTATGCCCATCACCACAAAGCACCTTACTGCCACAAACCCGTGAATCGGTTTGGTGATTAACTCGAAAAATAAAACGATTAAATCCATCCATTGAACAGCATACCCTGCTCAATGGATGGCAATGAACCCTTTATTGGCTTGAGGAGAAACCCGCTGAAGTGGAAGGATTAGAGTCATGCCCATGGCCATCATTATCATTGGCAGGAAGGTTTTCTGACTTAAAGTTACTATCGGATGCTCTATTAAAAAATGACGGGGAGCCACCACGACCAACCTTATTTACTTTCTGCGCATTAACCTGCACTTGTTGTTGGGTATCACTCTCATCCATTGTCTTTTCCTTAGGTTGAGGAGTGATTCCTTGCGCTTCTTGTATCAGTTGTTGTTTGGCATTGCTCTTTTCCACTAACTCTGCCTCAATTTGAGAAATGGTTTCTTGTGCTCCTTCTATACTTCGATTAAGTTCGGGGATAGTGTCTACACCTAATCCTTCCGTTTCCTTTTTATTTTTTATAAAGAGGAAATCATTACCTGTAATCTTTGTAAAGCACAACGCTAATGCACCTAAACTCAAATAACTTACTACGCCTGCAATTAGAATACCTGCTACGGCTGCTAAAATGATAGCTGCTACAGTTACAGTAGCAGGACCCGCTAGCGTCAATGCAAAAACTACTCCTCCACATGAGATACCTATAATGCCAGCGATAGGAGCAGCAAACGTCAAAAATCGTATTACAGCATCTGATTCACTATCGCTTTCCGATTGAGATTTTTGGTTTGCGGGTTTATTTTGCTGTTGTTGCAAGGTGTTTTTTACGTTGTCTAATCGCTTATTAAGCTCTTGTTCCTGGCTGTTTATTGCAAGATAGTTTTTCATTAAAGAGGTAATACGCTCTAATTCACTACGCTCATTTGAACTTAAGTTTAAAGGGGCAGAAGATTGCAGCACGTCATCAAGTTGAGTGACAAACATGGAATAACCCTCAGCCATAACTGTGTGCATTAATTGCGCTTTTAAATCAGCCAGTTGTTTGATTTCATCCTGAATATTCTTATCATGCTCGTCTTTTGTTTTTTGAGCATCAGATGCAGTGCGATTGCGCTGTTGGATTATCGTTTGTATGTCATCCTGGCTATGTTTGTTCAATTCAGATTCAATTGCCTGGGTAACTGCTAATAAAGGGGCTCTTTCCAGGAGATAGAGCCGTAGATTTTCATAACTGGCTTCACGAATAACTTTATTAAGTTGTAACTTAAGTACATCTTGAATCATGATTTCTGATAACGCCATGGCTGGTAACCCCTCAGTCAAGTAAATTATTAACTATCGTGCGTGCTTTAAATACTGCTCCAAAATTCTGCTGCATTAATCAACACGCTTTTCCATTTAAGCTTTTTATCGCTTATCCTCCGATATTATGACAAATCAACATTAAGGATTTATTAAAACTGATCGAAAACTATGCATTTTGATTTATTTGTGGAAAATTAAAAGCCACAGTAATCCCATGTAGTGAATTAAACGTACCCAGTTTTCCCCTCTCCACCACGCACAGCGTGGGGGAGAGGGACTAAGGGTGAGGGGGATTAAACACTGTTGCGAAGCAACCTCATTATTAAAAACAAAGCATTTAAAATTAATGGGTTATATCAAATAACCTGATAAAAAATGATGCGAAAATTAGTGAGCCGTTACTGGCTCGGATTATCGCAAAAACAAGGTCATAATCTTTTATTGCAATTAAAACATCACCGTGTAGAGAGGCTTCGCTTTTTACAACACGCTATAGTTTCGTTTATCAACAATGATGCAGAGCACAAAGAATAACACAAAATAAAACGATAAAATCCATCCATTGAACAGCATACCCTGCTCAATGGATGGCAATGAACCCTTTAGTGGCGCAGCGAAAAACCGGTTGAAATAGAAGGATATAAAGAAAAAGGCTCAACTTCATGCTCAGGGCTATTAGGGGCAGGAGGAGCAGAGGGTTTTACTGGCTCAAAGTGACCAGCGGATACGCCATTAAAAAATGGCAGGGAGCCACCGCTAAAACCCCAACGCACATTCTGCGCTTTAACCAGCAGTTGTTGTTTGGCATCGCTCTTTTGCTTTATCTGTGCCTCAAGTTGAGGAATGGTTCCTCGTGCTTCTTCTATACTGCGCTTAAGTTTAGGGATAGTGTGTTCACGTAATTGTTCCGCTTCCTTTCCATTCTTAGTCAAGAGGGACTGATTTGCAGCAATCATTAAGGTATTTTGTTTCAACTGATAATCCGCATCGGTTTGTTTTGAATTATAGACGATACCCGCTGTTAAAGTGACCAAACTGACTAAAGCCAATGCGGTAACTAAAATAATATTCAACGGAGCGAATACTATTGTCCCAAATACTACTCCCCCAACTAAGGCAGTTGCGCCACAAACAAAAGAAACACCAAACATCAAATCTCTTGCTAAAGCAGCTGATTGACTATCCCCCTGCAATTGAATCTTTTGGTTTGTGAGCGTTTTATTCTTTTCTATCAATTGCGGTTCAGAACATCCATAATCTTTAAGTTGTGCTGTTTTACTCACAAGGTTTTTTTGCTGTTGTTGCAAGGTATTTTTTACGTTGTCTAATCGCTGAATAAGCTCTTGTTCCTGACTGTTTATTTCAAGATAGTTTTTCATTATAGAGGTAATACTCTTTAATGCGTCACGCTCATGATAATCCGCTTTTAAAAAAGCGTCAGATCGCAAGATTTCGTCCAGTTGAGTGACAAACATGGAATAACCATGAGCCACAACTGTTTGCCTTAATTGTGCTTTTAAATCATCCAATTGTTTGATTTTAGCCTCAATATTCTTATTGAGCTCTTCTTTAGTTTTATGCGCCAGTTGCAGCAAATTCGGGTCATCCGTTTGACGGGCATGTTCTCTGGCAAGACGCTCTTGATGACGAATCTCCCGTTGTTGTGCTCGTTCAGGAAGTTCATCATCCAGTTCTTTCATTAAATACTGCACACGTTCTTCTGCCTGTTTTTTTTCACGCTGCAGCGTGTTCAATTGCTGGCCTTCTCGAGAAATATCCTGCTTCTTTAGAGTAATCAATTGGTTTAATCGTTGACGCTCACCAGTTAACCTGCCTTCTTCAAGAGCTAATTGCTCCAGAGTAACTTGATCCTGAATGGACATGACGACAGAGTGAACAACGGGGCCATGCACGACCATTTGCGGATGAGCATGGACGTTGGGTTGAGGTATGCCAGGGTTTAAATGATATCTGCTTTGAATGATTCCTCGCCTTTGTTTTATGCTTTCCAGGGCTTGCTCAATTTGATTCAGGTTTATTTTGTATTCAGAAACCTGACTCTCAAACTGTGCTTTGTAATTCATTTGCAGGGGGATTGCGGTTTCAAGTTGAGCCAGCTTGCTTTTTTGGGTATAAAACTCTTCGTTATAATCGATGCGAAGCTGATTATCACGTTCATTTTCTTGCGCATCTTTACTGGCGTCCTCGGCATCAAGTATTTTTTGAGCATCACATGCGGCATGAATGAGCTGTTGGGTTATCGTTTGTTTATCATGATAGTAATGTTCGTTCAGGAAAGAATCAATGACCTCGGTAACTGCTGATAAAGGGGCTCTTTCCAGGAGGTAGTGCCGTAGATTTCCATAACTGGTTTCACAAATAACTTTGTTGAGTTGGAACTTAAGTACATCATGAATCATGATTTCTGATAATGCCATGGTTGGTAACTCCTCAGTTAAGTAAATTATTAACTATCGTGCATGCTTTAAATACTGTTTCAAAATTCAGCTGCATTAAATTAAGACGCTTCTCCGTTTTAGCTTTTTATAATTTATCTGCAGGCATTATGTCAGATGAATATTAAGGATTTGTTAAGAAAATATTGCAAAACTGTAAAGTTTTCTTGGTTTCAGCTGTAACTCCCCAGGTCATCCCTCGCTGCGCTCGGGATGACCTGGGGAGTTAATTTCAGCTTATGATGCAAAAAAATTAAACTTCAGATGCGCAATAAACATCACCATCAAACCCTTGGAATTAATTAATGGTGAGCTTCGTTTAAGACAGGGCAAACGCATCTAAACGTATTATCTAAGACCAAGATGCCTACGCTCTGCGCTTTATGCGCAGAATCCAGATCTTTGCCTGCACTAAGATCGCATGGATCCTGCGCATAAAGCGCAGGACGTAGGCAAAAGGGTGGAGATTTATGTTCCTAATTTAGATGCGTTTACCCTGTCGTTTAAGAGGAATGTTCTGATTTGGATTGCTTTTTTTGGTATTCTTGATCGCTAAGTTCTGCTTTGCGTTTATTTTCCTGCAATTGAACTTCATTGAGCTGTTGCTGCCAAAATTCTACGGCGTATTCTTTTAACCGATTTAATTGATGCAGCAACAGCCCCAGATGTTTAGCCAGCATAGGCAGTTTAGACGGCCCAAAAACACTAACTGCAACAATCAAGGTGACAATTAACTCACCACTGCTCATGATGTTTTATCTTCCTTTTTGGCCGCCGAGGTTTGATCCTCGTTAATTGCTTTACGGAAATTTTTTATCGCTTCACCCAGATCGGAGCCCATATTTTTTAATTTGGACGTTCCAAACAACGCAACAATAATGCCGAATATGAGCAGTAACGATAAAGGACTGATGCCGCTTAATCCCATTTTAACTCCTTAAGTTACGGTTTATGAGAACAAATACTCCTGCAAAAACAGCCCCGGTTAAGGCTATGGGGGTAATCTTTTGATAATCGATAAAATCAAAATAATCCACTAAAGCCAGGGTCAAAAAAGAGAGAAAGACTCCCATACCAACACTTTTCCAATCAAATGCTCGTTCCTGTTGTGTAACAACCGAAGCACTGGCGTCTTTTCTTTCAATTAACTCTGCCTTTTTTAACTCCAATACGTCAAAAATTAATTTAGGCATATGCGGCAATTGCTCAGTGAAAAAGGGCAAATTTTGCTTTAATTGATTCAGGAAATTTTTAGGGCCAATTTGCTGGCGCAGCCACTTTTCCAAAAACGGTTTTGCAGTGACCCATAAATCCAGATCGGGATAAAGCTGTCTTCCCAATCCCTCAACAGCCAATAACGTTTTTTGCAGCAACACCAGCTGGGGTTGCACTACCATGTTAAAGCGTCTGGCTACCTGGATTAAGCGCAGCACCACCTGAGCAAAGGAAATATCTTTTAAAGGCTTTTCGAATATGGGTTCACAAACAGTACGAATGGCGCTTTCAAATTCATCAACACGTGTGTCTCGGGAAACCCATCCTGACTCAACATGCAATTGTGCAACTCTTCGGTAATCACGATTAAAGAAAGCCAATAAATTTTCCGCCAGATACTGTTTGTCCGTTTCGTTTAAAGTACCGATTATTCCAAAATCGATACAGATGTATTGCGGATCCTGAGGATGTTCATAAGAAACAAAAATATTTCCCGGATGCATGTCGGCATGAAAAAAACAATCGCGAAAAACCTGGGTAAAGAAAATTTCAACACCACGCTCCGCCAGTTTCTTAATATTAATCTGTTGCGCCTTTAAGGTGGCCACATCAGAAACTGGTATTCCGCGAATTCGCTCCATAACCAGTACATTATCCCGTGCATAATCCCAGTAGATTTCAGGAATGTAGAGCAGTGGCGAGTTATTGAAATTTCGTCGTAATTGCGCAGCATTCGCTGCCTCTCTAAGCAAATCAAGCTCATCAAGTAGCGTATGTTCAAATTCCTTGACTATCTCTTTGGGTTTCAAGCGCCGGCTTTCTGGCCAATAACGATCGGCCAATTTGGCTATGGTATACATGATGCTAATGTCTTGTTCGATAATGCGCCGCATATTAGGTCTAAGAATTTTAACGACTACATCTTCGCCAGATCGCAAAGTCGCTGCATGCACCTGAGCCATGGAAGCGGATGCCAAGGCATTGGAATCAAACTGGGCAAAAATATCATAGGGGGATTTCCCGTAAACCTTCTCAAGAATGGCAATCGCTGTGTCACCAGGAAAGGGCGGTACCTTATCCTGTAATTTACTTAATTCTCTTGCAATATCTTCAGGAAGAATATCGGGTCGAGTGGAAAGAGCCTGACCGAATTTGATAAAAATCGGGCCTAATTCTTCAAGGGTCTTGCGCAAGGCCTGCCCTCGAGTGAGTGGTTCTTTTCTGAGCCAATTCCAGGGGTTTAAATACACTATGAAGCGTAATGGCGCAAAAAGCCTTAAAGTCACGACTACATTATCTAACCCATTACGGGCAAGAATAAAATTGATATGAATGAGGCGTGTTAATTGTTTCATTGATTTCATGGCAGCTCATCAGTTAATAATCGTGAGGTTCTAACCCGTTTTACGGGAACTATAAAGTGAAACAGGAAAATAAATGGCACAATTGCCCTGCTCAATAGCACCACGCAAGTGGATGCAATTAATCTGATTCATTATCATTTATCAGCTCCTTGACCTGAGCCTGTAATCGCTCAACACTTAAAGCTAATTCATCTACATCTTTATAAAAATCGTCCAGTTCATTTTTACCGGGAAGAATATGTAATTCCTCCTGGAGAAACTCTGTTACATTATGACGCATGGACTCACTGAATTGATTTTTTAATTCCATGCCTCTGCGAATAAAAGAGCCTATTTGATGAGCAACCACATCACCGGTGAAGTGAGCCAAATGACCTTCCCAATCGATATCCATCTCATCAAACAATCGTTTAACCTGTTGGCCAAACTCAATATCACCCGACATTCTTATTTTATCATTAAACAACGATCGGGCTTTAGATGGGGGCAATAAACTCAGCCGAATTAATCCTATGGGATTACTGTGTATAACTGTATTTGCTTGTCCGTCAAACGCATCAAGGAGCTGCATTTCTCCATCCATAAACTGAATAAAGAAACGAACATTCAATGGTGAAATAACCATTTCCAGCACTTTGCCGTCAAGTGTGCGCAATTTATCCGGCATGGCATCATCAAGGCTTATGGCCTGATTAATTGCTTTTTGTAAGGCTTTTAAAGAGTATTTTTTTAACATGGTTCACTCAGTATTTATAGGCAACGTGCAAAGCCACTATGCCTCCACTTAGATTATGATATTGGCAATCCTCAAAACCGGCCTGTTCAATCATTGCTTTTAAATCGTCCTGATTGGGATGCATTCTTATGGACTCAGCAAGATATTGATAACTCGCTTCATCATGAGCAATAAATTTTCCTACTTTGGGCAACACATTAAAAGAATACCAATCATAAACGGGTTTTAATCCAGGGAAGGTTGGCGTGGAAAATTCAAGTACCATCAACTTTCCGCCTGGCTTACAGACTCTGAACATGGAACGCAGCGCTTCTTCTTTGTCCGTTACATTACGCAAACCAAATCCCATAGTAATGCAATGGAAGGTATGTTCAGCAAAGGGTAAACATTGTGCATTACCTTGCACAAAACTGATGTTTTTAAAAAGCCCCAAATCCAGCAGCCTGTCCCGCCCAACATGAAGCATGGCTGAATTAATATCCGCAAGAACAACCTGACCGCTGTCACCAACTTTTTTGGCCAATAAACGGGTTAAATCACCACTGCCACCAGCAAGATCAAGAACCGTCTGTCCTGGTCTGACCTGACTTAATTCTACAGTAAATCGTTTCCAAAGATGATGAACGCCAAGAGACATCAGATTATTCATCAAGTCATAATTTTTAGCCACCGAATGAAAAACGTCCGCAACTTTTTTCTCTTTTTCATCCCAGGCAACCGATTTAAAGCCAAAATGGGTGGATTTTTCCTGATTCTTCATAATGAACCTGGTTGAATAATTAAAAACTTATCTTAACTGATTATCATCAAGATACCCAGACAATACAGCCAAATAATGCTGTTCGTCGGGCGGTGTATTATTTTTTTGAGAAAGCCACAAACACTCGGCAAGTTGCTCCATAATTAAATGCTCAACAGCCAAATTGTCTTTGTATTTTTTAACCAAAGCCTGATACACCGCATGAATCCCGCAAGGGCGGTCGGTACCTACCTGTTCTCTTACCGCCAGATGCAATCCCATATGCAAAAAGGGGTTGGTTTCGCCCAGTTCAGGATAATAAGCCTGTTCTTGAAACTTGGCGGGTTGCGCAAGGATCTTATGGTATTCAGGATGAACCAGTATCACCTGAACAATTTCGTTTTCCAAAGGAGTTAGCACACGTTTTTGTTGGTATTTTTCCCAACTGTTAAAAAACATTTGCCTGGTATCCTGAATGGTATCGCCGTATAACATAAGTTGCCAAATCAATTAAAAAACCAATTTTAACTGATTGAAATTCTAACAACAATGGTGAACAGTAAATTGCCCGATAAAGAAATCAGGATAATTTCGGATTTATTCACTGCGTAAAGAAGCCATAGGTTCGAGTTTTGCTGCACGGCGGGCAGGATAAAAACCAAAGAAAATTCCAGTTGCTGCAGAAACAATAAAACCGGCTATGGGTGGAAGCAAATAAATTGAAAAAGGCCAATCACTAAAATAAGCGACTATACGGGTAAAAATAAGTCCTAAGATAACCCCTAAAGCCCCCCCTAATAATGAAAGCATCACCGACTCGACCAAAAAAAGCGCCTGAATTTCACTGTTTTTTGCACCTACTGCTTTTCTTATACCGATTTCTTTTTTTCGCTCGCTCACGGAAACCAACATCACATTCATTACACCGATACCACCAACCAGTAAAGAGATACCGCCAATAACCGCCAGTAATAAGGTAAAGATTCGTCCCTGACTTTCCATACTGGCTATGATTTGTTTGGCACTGCGCGGAAATACGCTGAGTTTTGGCGCCAGCGAACTGATTCTGTGTTTTATCTGATCGATAACCTCGTCTATGGGGCTATCCGGTCGCAACAGGATAACGGCATTATTTATTTTCGCTTCCTTACTGACCAAACTTATCCCTGCTAGAGGAATGATTGCCGCTTGATTGATGTCTTCATTAAAAAATCCATTTTCCTTCCAATGTTGCGCAATACCAATAATAGTATATAGGGATTGGCCTATGCGCAGCTGTTTACCAACCGGATCATCCATACTGATTTCTTTTATTTGTTGCGCCAACCCATCACCAATAACGCAATAATGCTCAAACGATTCAACAAAAGAGACAAAATGTCCCTGAGCTAAATCGACATGAACTATCTCTGCTAAATGCTCATCAGCGCCAATAACTACTCCCTGCATCACTTTTCCCTGAAAACTTAACTGCTGATAGGCGGTACTGTAAGGGGCAATTTTTTTTATGTAAGGAATCTGATCGGCCAAACTTTGCCATTGCACTATGGAAAGGGAATCTTCACCACTACGGGATTTGCTGGGCATTTTTTGATACACTGAAACAGCCAATAAATCGGTTCCCAAAGCCTTGAATTGTTCCAGTGCTTTTTCGGTAGCCAACTGGCCGCAACTGATTAAGGCAACCACCGCAGCTGTACCGACTAAAATACCCAATACCGCTAAAACAGAGCGAAGTTTGGATGCGGTTAAATTAACCAACGCATGCTGACAATGGTTGATAAAATTCATAAACCTGACTCCGCTACAATCACTCCATCAGCTAAAGTAATTCTGCGCCTGCATTGTGCAGCAACATGCTCATCATGCGTTACCATGATAATCGTGCGGCCTTCGCCATGCAAAGTTAAAAACAAGTTCATTACGTCAGAACCTGTACGTGAATCAAGGGCGCCGGTTGGTTCATCGGCCAAAATGACCTGTGGTTCTGTCACTAAGGCTCTGGCTATTGCAATTCTTTGTTGTTGGCCACCCGACAGTTGCATGGGTCTGTGGGCTGCGAATTGCGCCATGCCTACCTTTTCAAGCACCTGCACCACTTTTTCTTTTATTTGTGGTAAGGGTGTACCTCTGTAAGTCAACGGCAAGGCAACATTTTGCATGGCGGTGAACCGAGGCAGTAAATTAAACTGCTGAAAAACAAAACCAATACTTTGATTGCGAATTAGAGCCGATTCATCATCGCTTAACCCGGCTACGTTTCTGTTCTTTAAACTGTAGGAACCGGAATCCGGCTTATCCAGTAAGCCTATGATATTCATTAATGTTGATTTTCCAGAGCCGGAAGCACCGACTATAGCAAGCAAATCACCCTCATTAACCGTTAAGGAAACGTTGTTTAAGACAGTGCTGCTGATCCCTTCAAGTTGATAGGTTTTTACCAAATCCCTGAGTACAATCAAGGGTTCATTAATCATAAACCACCACATCACCTTCTTTAAGCCCGGATTCGATGACAACAGAATCTGCCTGGGCAGGGCCTGTGGTTACAATGCGCTTTTCAAGGGTACCTTGAGCCAACTTTAATCGGACAATACTGTTTCCTTTTTCGCGCTTCACCGCAGCAATAGGAACCAGGAGTTGATTTTCGCTATCGACATTCAATTCTATAGCAGCACTCATGCCCACTTTAATCCAGGGTTGTTGCTCTGCGGTTAAAGAGTTCACTTCCACCACCGCCGTAAATGAAGGCAATCCACCGCCGCCAGTATTTGATGCCTGAGCATTCACTGCGACCAAGGTGCCTTTTAACTGGTGCTTGCCAAAAGCAACGCCACTAATGGTTGCGCTCATTCCGGGACGGATTTTATCAATATCTATTTCGGGAACATCGATTTCAACGCTAATTCCCTTTAAATCACCAACTAAAGCCAGCACTTGTCCTGCCTTAACTGCAGAACCAACACCAATTCGTGCCAATTTGTCCTCTCCCGACTTGGGCGGATAAAGCATCACGCCATCGCTGGGTGCTTTTAAACGAATAAGATGATGATTGGCGGTTAATATTTTTTTTACTTTATCAAAATCAGCAAGGCTTAACGCCGAAAAATTCTGTGCATTATCCTCATCCATATGCTCCAGCAACTCCGTGAATTTGCGAGTAGCCTGCATGAGAGTCACTCGCGCAGTATCCACATTCGATTTTTCACTTAAAAAATTATTTTTAGATATCAAACCCGCATCCCACAGCTCTTGCGTTCCTGTAAATTTTGCCTTGGCAATAGAATAGCTGTCCTTTGCTTTAAGGTAATCCGTGAGCGTGTCATTGTATTGTTTCTGTAATTCGTTAGAATTCAACGTGAGTATCACATCGCCTTTTTTTACCATCTGACCGTAATGAAAATTCATTGATTCAACTACTGCGACGACCGGGCTGGTTAGCGTGCTCTCGTGCAAGGGTTGAATAGTACCGGTAAAATGAAGGGTTTTATGTAAAGACTGAGGCGTTACTTTATAAGAATGGACCTCGCCTGGCTTAGGCTGTTTTTCGCCGCCGCATGCCGCTAAAAGACCGGCTAAAATCAGGCTTATACTCGTTTTTAAATAGATGTTCATCCGCCATACCTTAGTTTAATTTGCCAATAGTCCAGCGTGGTTCCTAAAGTCCTTTGCAGGGCTGATAACTGATTAAGATACGCAATCTTTGCTCCGATTAAACCTGACTGCGCTTGTATTAACTGATTTTGCGTATTATTGACATCCAATGCACTGGAAATTCCCGCTTGTTGTTTTTTCTTTTCCAGAGCATATGATTTTTGCGCCAATTTTACTTGTTTTTTTGCCAATTCGTAACGTTTTGCCAAACTCTGAATACTGTTGATGATGTTGGTGATATTGGTAATCAAAGCACGCTTTGCCGCAATCAAATTAATTCTGTCTTTTTCCAGTTTTAGTTTTGCATTAATCAGTTGGCTGCGACGGCCAATATCGTTTAATGGAACAGTCAAGGTGAGTCGAGCTGACTCGGTTATGTTGTTGCCATTATAAATACCACGCACGCCTGAATTGACACCAGTGACGTCATTAACGGTACCGCTTTGCACATTAGCGGATAAATCCAACTGCCATAATTGCTGATTTTTTGCAACTTGATACGCTCGTTCATCGGCACGCAAGGCCATTTTTTGGGCTAAATAGGAGACATTATGATTCAGAGCAATCTCTATAGACTGCTGTAAATCAGGAATCACTATCTCTTTTATGGTCACATCACTGGGTACAGACAGACGCATTTCAGGATCGAGGCCTATGGTTTGTAATAAATCCTGAGCAGCTGTTTTAAAATCATTTTCGCCTTGTTCTACCAACAAGCTGAGCGATTCAATTTGATAGGATTGCTGAATATTACCGGTTGGCTCTAATTGTCCCACCTTGATTTTCTTTTCATTCATAGCATAGGATTTTTTTGCTTCGTTTAATTGCAAGCGCTGATTTTGCAAATTGTTACCGCTTAAAATAAGTGCTCTGTAAGCAATGATAACCTGCGTGATTTGATCGGCCACTGACTGGTTCAAGCTAAGCTTGTTAATCTGCTCATTATCAACCGCATCCAATAGCCCGGCTTCATTTACCGATGAACCAAAGCCCCTCAATATAGGCTGAGTCACTGAAAAGTTTAACACAGGATTATAACTGTTATTAACGCCTACATTGTTATCTATAGCCAATGAACCCTTGGTACCTAACTTTGTTTTTAAATCCAGTTCTGGACTTGCCAGGAAGGTATTCGTTTTAGAAGTACCAATACCATCAAAGGTGCTTTTCTGGATCATTCCTTGCGCCCCAAGCGCATATTGCAATTCAAATTCATTTTGAGCCAAACGCAATTGATACCGTTGCATGATCCGGTCTAACTCAGCATTCTGAATATTGGGGTTGTACCTTAAGGCGAGTAAAATGGCTTCTCTGATGCTTAAACGCAGGGTGTTTTTTTTAACCGCAACAGGTGAAGTAGGTAATTCTATCCAGTTTTTTAGCATAAACTCGGGTTTCTCTATTGCCTTGTGTAGGCGAGCTTGGGCATGATTCACTCGTTGCGCCTCTGCAACTGGATTATCCACCCAGCGGTATAATTGCGCTGTATCAGCAAAACCGCTTATTGATCCGAAAAGGGACAACAACAGCAACACCTGTAACAACAATGTTTTTTTTATCAAAAAGTTCACCAATGTCATCGCCCGTTATTGTTAAATTTTAACCAGAAACAGAAAACCTTCGTTTATCCTGAAGTCTTAATGCAGTTAATTCACCGCCCCAAAGACAGCCTGTATCTATCGCATGAATTCCAGGATTAGGACACAACCCCATAAGCGCCGCCCAATGCCCAAAAACAATATCTGCCGGTATTTCTTTTCTACCAGGAACCTCGTACCACGGATGAAGATGAGGTGGAGCTTTGGAAATGGCGCCTTTGTATTTCAATTCCAAACGACCAAGATCATCGCAAAATCGCATGCGGGTAAAATAGTTGATAATCACTTTTAACCTGTCCACACCGATTAAATCATCCATCCACATATCGGGTTTATTACCATACATTTGTGCCAAAAATTCTTTATAGTGTTCGCCAGAAAGGACTGTTTCCACTTCCTTTGCCAGAGACAAAGCCTTAGGCAAATCCCACAAAGGACAAATTCCGGCATGGCACATCACCACATTAAGTTCAGATGAGTAACATAACAAAGACTGTTTTCTTAGCCAATGCCCCAACTCTTCGCCATCAGAGGCTTTTAATACATCCTGAATGGTATCATCATGGCCTTTCCAAGGCCTACCCCCGAACAAAGAACTCAGCAGATGTAAATCATGATTTCCTAAAGTAATTTTGGGCGTAACAGGTAAACGACTGATAAACCGCAATACAGCTAAAGAATCAGGGCCGCGATTCACCAAATCACCAACAAACCATAAACGATCGCTGTGCTCATTAAACTGGATTAAATCAAGCAAGCGTTGTAGCGGTTCATAACATCCTTGCACATCACCAATAGCGTAATCAGACACCGCCTCTCACCCCCGGACCCAAATGAGGTGCCTCACTGTCAATCGCTTGCCATAATCCCGATGCCGATAATTTATGCAGGGGAGTAACCGTTTGCGTATTGTGCTGCTGAGTAAATTGACTGGTAAATGGTGCTTTATGAATTAAATCTATTGCCGACATGGGTTCAATCTTGCCCGTATTAAATTGATATACCTGAACGGTAGACGGCAAAGCGACTGCAAATTCACTAAAAACCACGCCTGTTTCCATTCGTTGGGTATGAGCTTGTTCAAAACGCCCGGTAACACTGCCAGCCACAGCATGACGATGTAATCCCAAAGACAAAAATCCATTTTGCACTGCTTGCCAATTTTTATATTCAGGATGCTCTCTAACAAAAAACTGAAACATTTCCTGGGTCATTAACATACCACCCGGCACCATATATAATGGTGCTTTATTAATCATGATTCGACCTTCGGCCAATGCATTGGTTAGCCATTGAATAAATTCGATACCCATTGCCATCTCTTTTTCAGCAAGAGATGCGGGAACTCCTCCGGCAAATGGGCCTGCTAATCCATAACGACCGCCTCGACCGACTCCGGCTTTAACCATAAATTCATTAATATAGCGCTGAATGGCCAGAGCATCGGCACGGATTAGAATAGCACCCAGGGTACCGGCAGAACGAGGATCTTCGTTGAGCAAAGCCAACCAGACAGCCAACACCTGCGGTTGGGAAGCAATCCAGTTAAAACCGCTGACGGGCATCAAGGTTCTTGCTAATAATAAGTTTAAACGGCGACGAAAATCCTGATCTGCTTCTTTTTGAAACTCATAATCGTAATACGTTCCCGTATCAATCAAACGCTCCAGTAATGGATTCCATTGTTTTAATTGCTGACCATTCGCATCGTACACATGAATACGGTAGTCCAGACATAACTTACCTATTCCTTGCAAAACTGCTGCAGAGTAGAGCGCATACTGCCAAAGCAACTGTTCTTCAGACAGGATTCCGCTTTTATCCAGAACAATAAATTCTTTGAACAAACTTAATGCGGCTTCAGTTCGATTTAATGCGTAGTCCATTACCCCGCCGGGTTGAGAATAATAACTGTTTGCAGTTTCAGGAAGTGATTGGCAATAATCAACCATGTTTTCCAGAAGGACGTTACATAAACTCTCATAGCGAGATGCTTCCAAACCGCTTAATTCCCTTATTCGGTGTATCAAATTCTGGCGTTTGTTATCAAGCAAAAATTGTGCGGCGGTCACATGTCGCATTAAATCTTTAACTGGTTTAGCCTGAGCAGATAAAGTGCTTTTTCGTTGACGATGAAACAAAATAACCTCCAATATGTTATTTTATCTATTTTACACTATTTGGAAATAAATTTCGCTAGTTGAACATATTCCGCAACAGATATTTGTTCTGGTCTTCTACCGCCATCAATGCCCATGGTGTTCAACTCGTCAGCAGAAATAATCCCTTTCAAATTGTTAGTCAGTGTTTTACGGCGCATTGCAAACGAACTGGCAACAATTCGTTCCAGTTGCTCCACTGCAACTGGTGCAAAAGGAGAAACCTGGTAAGGGATCAGCCTGACAACAGCCGAATCGACTTTAGGCTGAGGATCAAAGGCCTCTGGAGGTACATCAAACAAATGCTCAACTTCGCAATGATATTGCAGCATAACGCTCAAACGTCCATAGGCTTTAGTTCCAGGAACAGCAGCCATTCGGTCTACAACTTCTTTTTGCAACATGAAGTGCATGTCATCGATGTGCTTGGCATAACCCAGTAAATGGATTAATAAGGGGGTTGAGATGTTGTAAGGCAAATTGCCTATTACCCTTAAGTGAGAACCCATTTGGCTGTAGTCAACCGTCAAGGCATCAGCAGGAATGAGCTTAAGCTTACCCTGAGCAATAGGAAGCTCTTGCAGGTAACGCTGTAAATCAGTATCAATTTCAATCGCCGTCAGTTGATGCAAGTGCCGCAACAAAGGCTGGGTCAAAGCCCCAAGGCCTGGCCCAATTTCTAATAGGTTGTCATCAGGTTGAGGATTTATAGCTCGCAATAATTCATCAATAATATGCTTGTTTTGCAGAAAATTCTGACCAAAACGCTTACGTGGGCTATGCCTCACTGTGATCACCTCAGCAGTTAAAAAGAAATTATAACGTGCTCTTGAAACGATTACTAGGCAACATCCATGAGGTTATTTTAAACACGATGCAATCCTCAATTAAGCGCCGATTTTTTATAGGTTAAACACGGTTTATCGTTTA
This sequence comes from Legionella worsleiensis, assembly GCF_001467535.1. Lineage (GTDB taxonomy): Bacteria > Pseudomonadota > Gammaproteobacteria > Legionellales > Legionellaceae > Legionella > Legionella worsleiensis. Next base: position 113,943 of record NZ_LNZC01000012.1, on the reverse strand, counting down.
TTCTATTACCTTGTTTATCATAAAACATGAGAATCCATGTTAGTGCATTTGATTGAACTAAGGCGCCGTGCACTGTATACCCTAATCTTGTTTGGCATCTTGTTTTTTTTGTTTTTTTTTATTGCGACCGATTTATTTCACTATTTGGTCACGCCATTACTGCAATCACTGCCTAACCAGGAAGGGCTGATCGCCACCCAAATTACGTCTTCTGTATTCACGCCGCTAAAACTTGCTGCTGATGCCGCTTTATTGCTGAGCGCCCCTTTTGCATTATTTCAACTTTGGCGCTTTATCAGTCCAGGACTCTATGCAAATGAAAAAAAACAGGTACGTGGCGCAATCGTGTTAAGCATGGTGCTGTTTGCACTGGGGATGGTTTTTTGTTTTTTTATCATTTTGCCATTTATGTTTCAATTTTTTGCCCATGCTTTGCCCAAAGGGGTGCGATTGATGCCCGATATGGCCTATACCCTGGATTTTATCACCCGAATGTTGCTGTTATTTGGCCTGAGCTTTCAATTACCGCTCATCTGTTTAATCATTACCCGCTGCAACCTAGTCAATGTTATGGCACTAAAAAACAGCAGGCCTTACGTTATCGTAAGTGCATTTATCGTAGGAATGCTCCTTACTCCTCCAGACGTGTTCTCACAATTAATGTTGGCCTTACCTTTATGTTTCCTCTATGAACTGGGCATTATACTGGCTGTAGTATTTGCCTGATCACCTAAAAAGCCATGGAGCAATTGCATACGCAAAAATTGCTTTGCAAAATCCATTCAAGCTATCCCCCAATGTACCGATATAAGTTCCATAACGCTCAAAAAGGAGCTGGAAATGGATAAAATCGCTAAATTTAATATTGGAGATTTGGTCATTCACAAACGTGCTCGTTACCGTGCGATTGTTGTGGATGCTGATCCTATATTTCAAGCATCAGGAACCTATAATCCACAAGCAAGCCAACGTGAATTTGCTACCCGGAATCCATGGTATCGCTTATTGGTTGATGACAGCAGTCAGGTCACCTATGTGGAGGAATGCATGCTCATGGCAGACCCCAGCCACCTACCCATCAATAATCCACACATTCATCAATACCTGAGAGAAAAAGAAGGTGCTTACCGCATCACCAATGCCAAACACTAAAGACTTTAGTGGACAGTTACGTGAAGAGAAAGTACCCAGACATGTGGTCTAGGTACTCCGCAACATCAAAACCAACAAGGCGATAAAACCAATTAGAATCAATGCCAAAACACCCATGGTGGATGCGCTTTTACTTAAATTTTCTTTACTGAACTGATCGGGGCTACCCTTGATAAAACGATACAAAACAAACACAATCAATACGGCACCAATTATTCCTAAAATTTGATATAAAGTTTCCATTAATTCTCTCCTTGAGCATTATTCCTGTTGCCTTAAACTCACTTTACCGTGATTCAAAAGCAAATGCATCTGAAAAAAGGTGCGCAGGCGCTACGCCATAATCCACAAGAACATCACGTGTACTGTAAACCATGTCGAAAGGACCGCTTAAAACGATTTGCCACTCACCAAGATCATCACTATGTCTGGAGATAGCACAAGAAGCAAGCGTCTCATTACTCTCGTTAGACAGTAATGAACAGTATTTAAAGTGACTGGCATGATTTTGCCAATGAATAACCTTTTCATCCAGATACAAATCGCTGCGTGAGCGGGCACCCCAAATTAACTCAAAACAACGTTGGTCGTTCGTTGCGAGCAAGTGCTCAATCATTGCCTTAACTGGCGCAAATCCCGTGCCTCCGGCGATAAACAGAATGGGTCTTTCCTTATCGAGGTGATTCATGCTGCAATTACCAAAAGGCAAACGAATGGTTATTTCGCCATGTTCTTTAATATGAGCAAAGAGACGTTGATTGGAAGAATTTTCCAAACTATGGCGTATGTGCAATTCATATTTGTGAGAACCCAAGGGAGCGTTAGCAATAGAATAGCTCATCTCCTCATCACCCAAAATAATCTGCAAATATTGACCTGCCTGATAGGGCACGTATTGTGCAGGATTTAAAACAAGCTGCGTAATGCTGTCAGTTAGTGGTGCAATAGTCTCTACCTGAGCCTGAACTGTTTTTTCTATCATTAATCTAATCCCAGAGAAGACCAATATCCATTTACTTTAGTTATGATTTCTTCATCCATTTTAATAGGTCGCCCCCATTCTCTTTGGGTTTCTCCAGGCCATTTGCTGGTTGCATCCATTCCCATTTTTGATCCTAAACCAGAAACAGGTGAAGCAAAATCCAAATAGTCTATAGGCGTATTCTCAATCATCACGGTATCACGAGCCGGATCCATTCGTGTTGTAATTGCCCAGATCACATCCTGCCAATTTCTGGCATTCACATCATCATCGCATACAATAACAAATTTGGTATACATAAATTGCCGCAAGAAAGACCACACAGCCATCATAACTCTTTTGGCATGACCCGGGTATTCTTTCCTGATGGTCACTACAGCCAATCGATAAGAACATCCCTCAGGCGGCAGATAAAAATCAACTATCTCGGGGAACTGTTTTTGCAGCAACGGGATAAACAATTCGTTTAAAGCAACACCCAATACTGCCGGCTCGTCAGGTGGCCTACCCGTATAGGTACTCAGGTATATGGGATTATCACGATGAGTGATACGCTCTACTGTAAACACCGGAAAGGACTGTACCTCATTAAAATAACCAGTGTGATCGCCATAAGGGCCTTCTGGAGCTTCTTCGCCCGGCTCTATGTACCCTTCCAAAATAATTTCTGCACTGGCAGGCACATGCAATTCATTGCCTATACAACGGGTCAAGCGGGTACGTTGACCACGCAGCAAACCAGCAAATGCGTATTCAGATAAGGTATCAGGGACTGGGGTCACCGCAGCCAAAATAGTGGCAGGATCTGCCCCTAAAGTCACGGCTACAGGAAAACGCTCGCCTGGATTGGATTTCAGCCAGGCTTGATAATCAAGAGCGCCGCCTCGATGAGAAAGCCAGCGCATGATTAATTTATTTTTACTCAATAATTGCTGACGATAAATTCCCAAATTTTCTCGGGTTTGATTTGGACCTTTTGTCGTCACCATGCCCCAGGTAATTAAAGGAGCAACATCACCGGACCAGCACGTTTGTATGGGCAGCATGGTCAAATCCACTTCATCTTTTTCCCATACATTGTTCTGACATTCAGCGCCGCTCACGTATTTGGGTGCCAAAGTCATAGCCGGCTTTAATAAAGACAACTTACTAAACAAGTCTTTAATCCCTTTGGGCGGTTCTGGCTCCTTTAATGCAGCTAACAATTTACCCACATCCCTCAATGCAGCAATAGACTCCTCTCCCATACCCATGGCCACACGATCCACCGTTCCAAACAAGTTAGTCAAGACCGGCATTTGGTAATTAGCAGGGTTGGTAAAGAGCAAGGCAGGGCCACCTGAGCGCAATACTTTATCGCTTATGGCAGTCATTTCAAAATGAGGAGAAACGGGATAATCAATGCGCTTTAATAAGTCACGTGCTTCAAGCTGTGCGATAAAATCTCTTAGATCAGAGTAGTTCATTAGTGATTTAACTCAAATGGATTAGATTAGTTTGTTCCAATTGAACGCTTAACCCATTCTGACTGAGAGAGGCATACCTTATCCAAAGAGGGGTTTTACCTGCCTGCAGCCCGAACAGATTCACGTATACTACCTGGTTTATGCCCATGGGCATAAACCAGGCGAACCAAAGCTGATTTTGGTTAGTGAAAAAGCGAAGAATACTACTCTTGTCTTTTCATTGCATCAAAAAACTCAGCGTTGGTTTTATGATTTTTCATACGCTCTAACAAGAACTCTATAGCATCACATTCATCCATAGATTGCAGAATTTTACGTAATATCCAGGTTCGTTGTAAGTCTTCAGGACTTAACAACAAATCTTCACGCCGAGTTCCAGAACGATTAATATTAATAGCAGGAAACACTCGACGCTCAGCAATATTACGACTCAAATGGATCTCCATATTACCGGTTCCCTTGAATTCTTCGTAAATCACTTCATCCATTTTCGAACCAGTATCCACCAAAGCAGTAGCAATAATGGTTAAACTGCCGCCTTCCTCGATGTTTCGTGCCGCACCGTATAAACGCTTGGGGCGTTGCAATGCATTCGCATCAACACCACCGGTCAGAACCTTACCTGATGAGGGAACAACCGTGTTATATGCTCGTGCCAGACGAGTGATGGAATCAAGCAGAATAACCACATCTCTTTTATGCTCAACCAATCGCTTGGCCTTTTCAATCACCATCTCGGCAACTTGTACGTGACGGTTTGCAGGCTCATCAAAGGTACTGGCAACGACTTCACCTTTCACCGAACGCTGCATTTCGGTCACTTCTTCAGGCCGTTCGTCTATAAGCAATACAATCAAGTAACATTCTGGATAATTTTTTTCTATAGACCGGGCAATGTTTTGCAGCATCAAGGTTTTACCCGCTTTAGGGGGCGATACAATCAAACCACGCTGTCCTCGACCAAATGGGGCACATAAATCAACAACCCTGGCGGTCAAATCTTCGGTACTGCCGTTACCCTGTTCCATAACTAATCGTTGGGTAGCAAATAAAGGAGTAAGGTTTTCAAAGAGTATTTTGCGTTTCGCACTGTCTGGCGTGTCGTAGTTGATCTGATCAACCTTTAATAAAGCAAAATAACGCTCGCTGTCTTTTGGCGGTCGAATTTTACCCGAGATGGTATCGCCTGATCTTAAACCAAAACGTCTGATTTGACTTGGAGAGACGTAAATGTCATCTGGTCCTGCCAGATAAGAACCATCTGCTGATCGCAAGAATCCAAAACCATCAGTCAAAACTTCCAAGACACCATCGCCGTGGATGTCTTCACCTTTTAAAGCATGTGCTTTAAGAATTGCAAAAATAATGTCTTGTTTACGCAAACGGGAGGTATTTTCAACTCCCATCTCCTGGGCGATATTAACGAGGTCAGCAATAGCTAATTGCTTTAGTTCACTAAGATTCATACTTCTCACTTGATTTGTAGTTTAAACGAATTGAATATCCGAGAAAATTTTTTGTTAGGGAATAGCAGCTAAGAATTCGACTGCCTATGCAACATGTTCCGATCTTTTAGCATGTCACATATTGCTAACAGGCTATCACAGCTTGCAAACAAGATCCAACTTTTTTATACAAAAACTAAAAGAATTTGCTTACAGGATGTAGCTTTCGTTTCATTCCCGAAGATTGATGCAGTGACGGTTAGTCTCGATTTTTTTCTTACGCCAACCATCACTCAAACAGGATTAAACGTGACTTTCAACAAAAGCGCTTAATTGGGACTTGGACAGTAAGCCCATTTTAACGGCTTCAACCTGACCATTTTTAAATAAAATCAGGGTGGGTATGCTCATTACACCAAATTTGGCAGGTGCTTGAGGGTTGTCATCAATATTAATTTTTGCAAAAGTAACGTCTTTGCTGTGCGATGCAGCAACTTCTTCCAGAATAGGAGTCAGTGCTCGGCATGGACCACACCACTCAGCCCAAAAATCAACTAAAACTGGTTTGCTGGAATTAATGACATCCTGATCGAAACTTGCGTCTGTCACTGTTTTAATATTATCACTCATGAGTATTCCTCAACTGTTTAAAATTCAATTATAGATCACCACCAACTGCTTGCAACACGCTTAAGGCAGTAATAGCCGCTGTTTCTGTTCGTAAAATTCTTGGTCCCAAAGATAAAGGTAAATACTCCGATTGACAAGCCAATTTAATTTCGTCATCACTCCACCCACCCTCGGGCCCTATGATCAACGAAATATCGGATGAGCCGATCGGATAATCCCGCCATGTTTTTTTCCCTTCGGGATGTAAAATATATTTGCTTGCCGCATTGGCCAAGCCCAAATAGTCCTCTAACAAAAGGGGAGGATGAACTGGCGGAATCACGTTACGACCCGATTGCTCGCAAGCAGAAATGACAATATTTTGCCATTGATTCACTTTTTTTGCCATGCGTTCTTTATCCAGTTTTACAGCGCAACGCTCCGTTAATAGGGGTGTTATGGAAGCGACTCCCAGCTCAACTGCCTTTTGCATGACCAGCTCCATACGATCGCCCTTAGAGATGGCTTGCCCCAGATGAACGCTTAAAGGCGACTCGCGATTCACCTCTTTAACCTCTTTGATTGCGACATGAACTTGCTTTTTTTTAACCCGCTCAATTACAGCAGAATATTCACGATTGTCTCCGCAAAACAGAGTAAGCGGCTCACCTGCTTGCATGCGTAATACCACTGCCACATGTTGACCCGCATCGGGTGTTAATTCCAATACCTGCCCAACGGGACAACAGCCAGGTTGATAGATACGTATTTCTCTCACGGTTTATTCACCAAAAATATGAAGCCGACACTATAACAAAAATTACTTAATAACGTCTGCTATGCTAAAATGATTATTTCCTTTCAAACAGAATTATTTTATCCAAGGAAGCAAATATGACGAACTCTATGCGTATTGAATCAGACAGTATGGGTGAAATTGAAGTGCCCGCAGACAAATATTGGGGCGCCCAAACTGAACGTTCCTTACATCACTTCAACATTGGCTCCGACATTATGCCTCGTGAAGTAACACATGCCTTTGGTATCCTGAAAAAAGCTGCTGCACTGACTAATCAGGAATTAGGCAAACTTCCCAGTGACAAAGCCGACTTAATCGTCAAAGCAGCTGATGAAGTCAGTAAAGGCATCCTGGATGCTCATTTTCCTTTGCATGTCTGGCAAACAGGAAGCGGCACTCAATCGAATATGAATGCCAATGAAGTCATATCCAACAGAGCGATTGAGTTGGCTGGCGGAATCATGGGTACCAAGACCCCAATTCACCCCAATGATCATGTGAATATGTCTCAATCTTCAAATGATACCTTCCCTACAGCCATGCATATCGCAGCAGCCATAGCAATCAATAATAAACTACTGCCTGCCGTGCGCAATTTAAGAGATGCTTTTGCAATAAAAGTTGCAGCCTTTAAGGATATAGTAAAAATAGGCAGAACGCATTTACAAGATGCCGTGCCAATCACCTTGGGACAAGAGTTTTCCGGTTATGTTGCTCAACTCGATGCCTGCATTCACAGAATAGAAGAAGTACTACCCGAACTTTATGAATTGGCAGCAGGGGGCACAGCCGTAGGTACGGGTTTAAACACCCATCCGCAATTTGCCGTTAAAGTGGCAAAACACATTGCCGCCATTACTCAATTGCCCTTTGTTACAGCACCCAACAAATTTGCCGCTTTAGCGTCACACGAGCCTTTGGTTTTTGCGCACGGTGCGATGAAAACTTTGGCTTGCGCATTAATGAAAATTGCCAATGACATTCGCTGGCTTGCTTCAGGACCTCGCTGCGGCATAGGTGAGATAACCATTCCAGAAAATGAGCCGGGCTCATCCATCATGCCTGGTAAAGTCAATCCAACGCAATGCGAAGCAATGACCATGGTATGTGCTCAGGTTTTAGGAAACGATACTGCCGTAGGAATAGCTGACAGTCAGGGGAATTTTGAACTGAACGTATTTAAGCCCGTTATCATATTCAACGTGTTGCATTCGTTAAATCTTTTGGCGGATACCTGTCATTCCTTCCAGGAGTTTTGTGCAGAAGGCATAGAAGCCAATCAACCGGTGATTGACTATTATCTGCATCATTCCTTGATGCTGGTCACAGCGCTAAATCAGCATATTGGTTATGATAAAGCCGCAAAAATAGCCAAGACAGCTCATCATGATAATTCATCGCTACAAGAGGCTGCTGTAAAACTCGGTTATTTAACCGCAGAACAATTTGCGCAGTACGTTAAACCGGAAGAAATGATCGCACCTCAATAAGTTCTATTCCTGGCGAATATAAAACTGCGTCCCCTCGATTATCGCAGCAAGGGGGCGCAAGCTCTCTCCACCGTGTTACTCTATAACAGGCAATTGTGGCGCAGCAGTTTGTTTTGGGCCAGGAGTTGATTCCTGAGTTGGCTCTTTCGATGCGTAACTTTTTTGTTTTGGCGCAGAGACAACTGCAGCTGACTTATCAACGTGAGTTGAATACTCTGTTGAGTATGTAGACTCTTGAGCGCTTTGCCCGTCCATGTGACAACCTGATAATCCTACAACCAAAGCAGCGGCACCTGCCCACATTAACAACGTTGCATTATTCATACTAAGCTCCCTGCATAAGTTAATAAATTAAAGCGAATCTCCACTTCTCTCAACCAATATAAATTAAAAATCACGAATTAACCACTACAAATTCATCCGCAAAATCAGGATTTTTTTTCTTAAACTTAAAGACCATAACTCAAATGGCCATTTTGCATTTTATGTCTATATGCTTATAATCAAATCTTTCATATCAATAAGGGACTAATATGATTTACCCTAATATTTTGGGTGCGATAGGACATACGCCTGTGGTAAAAATAAATCGTCTGGGCAGCGAGTTGGATTGTGAGCTCTATGCTAAATGTGAGTATTTCAACCCAGGAGGATCTGTTAAAGATCGTATAGGTTATGAAATGGTTGTCCAGGCTGCGCGAGCAGGGCAAATAAAACCCGGTGATACCCTGATAGAACCAACCTCAGGCAATACCGGAATAGGCATTGCACTGGCAGGAGCCGTTTTAGGGTACAAGGTTATCATCACCATGCCAGAAAAAATGAGCCAGGAAAAACAATCCGTACTTGAGCTTTTGGGGGCAAAAATATACCGAACACGCACTGAAGCGGCATCACACGACCCGGACAGCCATATTTCTTTGGCAAAAGATCTTAAAAAGAAAATACCCAATTCTCACATACTCGATCAATACGCTAATCCCAATAATCCTAATGCGCATTATTGCGGTACAGCTCAGGAAATAATTGATGATTTCGGTATGGATCTGCATATGGTCGTTGCAGGAGTCGGTACCGGTGGAACAATTACCGGAATAGCAAAGCGATTAAAAGAATATAATCCCCAAATAAAAATTATAGGCGCTGATCCTGAAGGCTCGATACTAGGAGGGGGAACGGAGGTGAAATCTTATCTGGTTGAAGGAATTGGTTATGATTTCTTTCCGGACGTACTGGATAATCATTTAATCGATGCTTATGTTAAAACAAACGACGCTGATTCATTCAAAACAGCAAGACGATTAATTCGTGAAGAAGGATTGCTTGTAGGGGGATCTTGCGGTTCTGCAATGTGGGCAGCGCTACAGGCAGCAAAATCACTGAAAAAGGGACAGAAATGTCTGGTTATTTTACCGGATTCTATTCGCAATTACATGTCAAAATATGCTAATGATGAATGGATGAAGCAGCACGATTTTCTGTAAGCACATCTCTACACCATCATAACGCATTATGCATGCGACTCTGTAGAATAAACCTCTGTACACAGGGTAAACGCATCTAAATTATGAACATAAATCTCCACCCTTTTGCCTACGTCCTGCGCTTTATGCGCAGGATCCATGCGATCTTAGTGCAGGCAAAGATCTGGATTCTGCGCATAAAGCGCAGAACGTAGGCGTCTTGTTCTTAGATACTACGTTTAGATGTGTTTGCCCTGCCTCTGTACATGACAAAAAAACCGGTCATGCCCGCACAGGCGGGCTACCATTTCTGGTTTGGCGCTAAAATAAATTAAGCTAACTCACCAAAATACAAGAAGGTTTGTGTGGGGATACCTTGTTTACCTGGCTGTTTTAAGATTAATTGACGGGTGGTTGCTCGTCTGCACGGACATGACCGATTTTTTTGTCAAGCCTGCAAACGCTCATGCCGCTGGACTGGCTGCCTCGACAACCGGTTTTTCTATGTAATCCATTAACCTATCAGGATCTATCTGGTTTAGGCTAATCCACTCGGCCAAACTTCCTGCTAACGCATCTTTGATGTATTCTTCGTTATTTCGGGTATCAACCCGAACGACCAGACTATTGGACGCTTTTAACCTTGAAAAAAATTCCCTGCAATCATGGATAATCGTGCTGTGTTCGGGTAAAAACTTGATGTACAGTGCGACCAATTGCTTTTTAGTCAAACCTTCCATTAATAAATTCTTTTTCCATTGATCGTAAGTTCTTAAAATCTGTTTGTTATCTGCTTGAATCAACCCCACTATTTCGGCAAGCGTTTCGCTACTGAATTCTTCTGATGCCGCAGGCGCTGGAGGCTTTATGGCCAATTGACCTACATAAGCATAATCCGCCTCATTTTTAACTCGGGGAAAATAATTTTCGCCATTAAGCTGTAACTCCAATTCCGCTTTAAACATCCCCGTAGAATTACAGGAAAATAATGTTCTCTGCCTTAACTCTTTACCATTTTCTATAACAGAAAGAACTATGGAGATCCCTAATGCGTGCGATAAAGCGCCAAGAACGCTTGGAGGGAACACAGTTCCAGCCTGACGCAACACAGCTTTGGACTCATTCGCATCCATACCAGCAAAGATCTCCCTATATTCCAAAGGGTGAGCATACACTTCATCAACAGCCATTTGCTGAAATACATAGGCGAGACATTCCACCACCTCGGATTTACGCGCACTGTTGATTAACATTGTCATACGATCCGCAGGGGTAAGATAAGCCTGATTTGAAATGAATTTGGGGTAATAGGTGTAAAACCGTTCTAATATTTTCTTTAACGATTGATCACTGGCACGGCTACAATGTTTAAAGTAATCGATGTATGCTACGGCCAAAGCTTGAAACTGCTTTCCACCGGTATTGATGAATACGTCTTTTGATAAAGTCTGCGTTCTATCGTGTGTTGCAGGAGCCCTATCAAAAAACTGTTTCCGGCCATGGTATTCTCCTACCCCTGATATATAGTTCCATTTTAATGAATCAATATTAAGGAAATATTAACCCGCTTTTTACTTTCTACTGTAATTTTAAATACTATAGCGAATGAATTATAGGCGCCATGCATAATAAAGCAACCACTACAGGCTTATTTTCATTGTACGGCACGAAAAATATGTATACAGTATTCTTCTAAAACAGATGGACCTAAAAGGAGGACGCATGGAACAATATCACGATGAGGATATAGTCCGCATTAAAGAACTGTTGCGTCATACGGGTGAATTTATCGCTTATTTTGAACTTGCTGAAACTAAAATGCTGGAGTGGCGAGAAGAAATAGAACAACAAAATGCCCAATTACAACGCTCAGCCCAAAAAATATGCAATGAACTGGCGACGATTAGCGAATTAATCGCACCAGCAGGAGTTGAACAATTTCGGATGACGGCTGAAAAAGCACTGGCTCAAGGAGCAGCCAATTTGCATGCCCTGGAACAAAAAGGCAGCCAGATAGTGCACGATTTTCAACGGCATCAGGAGCATCTCAATACGTTAACGGAGCATTGTATTCATAAAATTGAACAGCAATCGGCTAAAATAACCCAAACCCTTGCCGCTCATCTGGCGCGATACGATGTTCACCAATTTCATAGAATTGCCAGTGAAAGCTGTGATCATATTGAGCGAGTAGCTCATGATGCTGTGAATAAAAGCAACAAATTACTCAATATGTTTCAATTAAGGCTAGGGCTTTTTGCCGTATTTACGACCTTGTTAACGGCCTTTGTTATTACCTTGTATCTTAGCGATGAACTCCCCTGGGAAATGCATCACCAGGCAATGAATGAAAGAGAGGCGGGCAAAGTCTTGTTGCAGGCATGGCCTAAGCTAACTCAAGAAGAGAAAGAGAAAATCCTGCAGGAAGACAGGTTTAGACATGGTTGATGAAGGCATTACGCTCATAAGTGCCTTGGCTGGTTTACTGTTTTTTTTAATGATAGTCCTGATGTTATGGCATTTTTTTCGATTACAGGTAAAACGCAGAAAAATTCGATTATGGCAGCGCACTTTGAACGTGACAAAACACGCCTGTGCTTTTAATGCGTTATTTGCTGCAGTAGATGGCTACTCACTGTCTCGTCTAGCACGACTAAATCAAAATATTGATGCTATTGAATATACTTACGGTGAAATTGAATTTATCCCTTTTTTAGCGCTCTTATCCCTGGTCAACCCTAAATCCGACACGGTATTCTATGATTTAGGGTGTGGTGTTGGCAAAGCCGTTTTCGCTTGCGCTATGGTATATCCTGTACGCAAAAGTGTTGGAATAGAAATACTCCCGGAACTTTATGCCAGTGCGTGTGCTCAAATCCAAAAATTAGCCTCGCATCCTGATTATAAAACTATTGCTCAGCAAATAGCGATCATCAAAGGCGATATAATCGATATCGATTTAAGTGAGGCGACGCTGATATTTATCAATTCCACAACGTTTATTGGAACAATCTGGGAAGAGATTAGCGTCAAACTCAGTCAGTTACCGCAACTTGAAACAGTAATGACTACCAGCAAAGCCCTAAAAAATCCTGATTTTATGGTAAAAAACAGTATCCAATTGCAAATGAGCTGGGGGGTGGTTCCGGTATTTATTCATGTTCGTAAACTTATTTAAACTAACTGTTATGAAAACATTGAATAATTTTTTACCCAGTCTATACTTATAAAACAAGTGAATAGTGTCAGCGCCTGATGTGTCTTGGTTGCAGACGTAAGATCACGCGACAAAACGAGGTGGGTATGATTAAATCGGAACTCATTGAACACATCGCTGCTCGAATGACGCATCTTTCTGAAAAGCAAGTAGCTGATGGAATAAATAAAATTCTGGAATTAATGAGCGAAGCGCTGATTAAGGGACAAAGAATAGAAATAAGAGGTTTTGGCAGTTTCTCACTGCACTACAGACCGCCTCGCAATGCCCATAATCCCAAGACGGGAGAAAAAGTAGTAACGGAAGCAAAACACAGTCCTCATTTTAAACCCGGTAAAGAACTGCGTGAGCGAGTTGATGCATCTCGATCAACCTGTCCCTTACTCAAAGAAGATTAGCATTGTTGTAAGACTAAAGACGCCTACCTGTAGCATACGGATAGGCGCCTCGATAACGTTTTGATTTTTACAGAATGCTCTGCGAATTGTCCATCGCACTTCAAGATGCTGGTGTCTTTTACAATACGCTATAAAGAGCTTTTTCCCTCGATGAACGACTCTAGGTTCTTGGTAACGTCACACCGGTTTGTCCCTGATATTTCCCACCGCGATCACGATAAGATACAGCACACACTTCACTTGCTTCTAAAAACAGCATTTGCGCCACCCCTTCATTCGCATAAATTTTAGCAGGCAAGGTTGTGGTATTTGAAAACTCCAGAGTAACATGTCCTTCCCACTCGGGCTCTAAAGGAGTGACGTTGACGATAATGCCGCAGCGAGCATAAGTTGATTTACCTAAACAAATAGTTAATACATTTCTGGGAATACGAAAGTATTCAACCGTTCTTGCTAAAGCGAAGGAGTTAGGCGGAATGATGCAAACATCCGATGTTACATCGACAAAACTGTTTTCATCAAAAGCTTTAGGATCGACAATTGCAGAATTGATGTTAGTAAATATCTTAAACTCATTAGAGCAACGAACATCGTACCCATAACTTGATACACCGTAAGAAATAATACGCCCGCTCTCGTTTTCTCTTACTTGTCCTGATTGAAATGGAGCGATCATTCCATGCTCACGAGCCATTTTCTCAATCCATTTATCTGACTTAATTGACACAGTTAAACCTCATCGCTAATAAAAAATAGAGTTCTATCACAAAAACTGTTCAAACGAAAGTTTGTACTGGCAAAAGCGATTGTTTTCAGCATTTGATATGGAGCAAATTAAATACATGACATTGATGCACCAGGCAGGAAAACCAAATAATTGCTATGTAAATCGACTTATCATTGTTCGCTGAGTTCTGCATCGCATCCTATCATGCGGCTTTTTGCCACATGATAGGATGGATTTTTCAATGCCCACTTTTAGAAATAAACTCCGATTTGCGCAGAAACCGTATCAGCAGTACGTCCGGTTCCCAAAGTAGGAAGATTGACTAAACCAGTAGGAGCCGCACCATTAGCAAATTGAGTAGCGCCATAGTCTATATCATGACGGTATTCCAGACTTTCAACGGTATCCTTCCATATAGAGATATTGAACACACCGACAAAGCGCTGTTCCGGTAAATTTAATGCCAAAGCATCTTTTGACCATTGATATCCAACACCTATTGACGAAGGCCTGTTAAATGCCCTAAAAGTCATACCCAATTCAAACTGCGCAGCCTGTGGCCTGGCTCCCCGGCCATTAAAGCTCAAATCCTGGGTTCTAAACGATTCGGTTGCACCCACCCATTCTGCGGCAAAATTATATCGGTCATATCCTATATTACCGTGAACATCCATAGCCTGAGTTTTGCGCACGGCTTCGTTTCCGTTAGTTATGGAGCCAAAACCGCCAAAGGTAGTACCCACAACGGAGCCCGTGCTTTGCATTCCTGCAGCATCTGCTATAGAACTGATGTAACTGGCTCCGACTTCCCCGTTAAGATCGTTATGCTCAAATATGTATCCTAAATTGAGCCCACCAACACCTGATTTACCCAGGATGGTATCACTTCTGTAGGCATAAACCGCTGCAAAGGGACCAGTATCTTGCTGAGATTTGTAACCCAAAATAAATGGCCTGGTTTTAGTACGGGCAACGCTCATGGTTAAAGGTGAGCTGATCATTGAACTGGAATAACGACCAAAAGGAACATAAAGTTGTCCTGCGGTAAAATACCAGGGTGTTTTATCGAGATTACCGATATTGACAAAGCCCATATTCAAGTTAAATGCAGAGTTATTGATTCGTGGGCCAACCGCAGGAGGGCTCTCATCGTAAGCGATGGCAATATAGGCTTCTACATTTTGGTTTAAGGCAGCAGCAACATCCAGTTCACTTGAACCCAGAGTCAAATCTCCATTGGTATTACTGCGAAAAGGATCGTTCATAACGGCTACGGGTTCAGATTTTCCACTCAAAGAAATAATAGGCATCTGAGGAACAGGATAACCTATACTTTGATACGCCCTATAAAGACGACGACGTTGTTGCATTAATCGAATATCCCGGTTAATACTCGAAATATTCACGATATAATCTGAACCATCGAATGCAGGTCTGTCTCCTAAATACGGCGAACTGACAACAGGAGTACCAGCAATATAGGTTACTACCCGATTCTCTGCCACAAGAGCAGTAGGATAGAAACCTATAGATTCAGGATGCGCCTCTGGAGTATGAACGGTCACGTGCGAAGAATAATAATTAGAATTTTTTTTCTTGTCCTGATTCTTTACTGGTGCAGCCAGAGGCTTATTCTTTTGTGCATGCGAGCTGGCTTTAGCGTGCTCATGAGCATCTCGTTGCGACACCAGTTGTTTTTGTAAACGCTCAAGCTTTACTTGTAACTCGTTAGCCTGGTGCTGTAAACGCTGAATATCACGTTGCAATTGCTGATCATTCTCCGCATATAAAGAGGGGGATATACAGGCCAAAGCCAATAGGGTTGTCTTAAACTTCATGCGGGGTACTCCTGTTTATTATTTTTACATCAATGCCGATTAGGCGAGCGATTATATCTTGCCATTTTCTCTATGGCTAGAATTAAATTCGGATCTTTCTTCGATTAAAATAAACAGGGTGTTTTTTTTGTATGCTGACTTTTGCAGCACAAAAAACCAGTAAGTTGGTAATTAACGCTATAACCAGGGATTGGGACAAATGACGAATATAAACACGTGGTGTTTTTATAAGGATATTGCTGTTTTGTGATTTATACTCTTCAGTAGTTGTGAAACGAAAATATGTAACTCCCCGCATCATGCCCAGCGCAGCGAGGGATCTCCCTGCAGTAGCACTGCTCTCTAACATAACTAACGAGATAAATCGTCCCACTCAGGATTTAATGAATTAATCAGCTCCTGCTTCTTTTTTCGAGTGTTTTTTACACTATTTTAGTTTGTGCCACTCCAGGGAGATCCCTCGCTGCGCTCAGGATGACGTGGGGAATTACGAAAATATTATTTAAGAAAGTGCTCATGGGATGAGTTAGTATGTTTTTAAAATTTAAAGCCCACATGACATGGGCTTATAGATGAATACTCAAATGTATTATGCATTTCCTAAGTATTTCACGCCAAAGTATGGGCCACTCAGAGCATAGTCTGAACTTACAATACGGTTTGTAGTATACCCGTCAATACCAAGGCTTTGTAATGCATTGAAATAGTTTACCAGTTGATATCCGCCTTCAAGATTCAATTGTCCCTGAGCCAAAGCATGGACATAATTTACACCAAGTTTTACTTCCATACTGGGAACAATGGCTTTTTTGCTGCCATAACGATCCGCTAATACGATACCTACAGGTTTACCTGTAAATTCATTATCAAGGCGGGTTGTTCCGTAAAGAATGGAGCCAGCAGCATTGGCAGTAAGGCTAAATGAACTGGTCAGATCGTATGAATAATCAATACCCGCTACAGGACCAACTCCATTAAAATCCGATTTATCATACTGATAAATTGCCGTAACACCTGAACTCACCAGTTGTACGGGTGATTGGGAATAACTGGCTATGGCCTGACTGTCCACGCTCGCATACTGCAAGCCACCATAGAACCGTATGTGTTTCACCAAACCGAAATCGGTATGTTCACCCACAACCAGATTAACCTGATTAAAATAAGTGGTATTTTGTAAACTGTAGGAAGAAGACAATGGGGGTAATAGAGGTGAAAACGGAATTAAACCAACAAAACCATCAGGATTTGAATTGTTTGTATAATGAATCCAGGTCATTGTGACATCATTACCTGTATTGAAATGGTAAGATCCAGCCAACCTATATCCCCAATCCCATTCATTAGTTGCTTCGCGGTAACCATTAAAGGGTAATACATCATGTTGATATGCTTTATCAGCGTCGTGTATTTGTCTTAGATACAGAGCTTGTACCCCTACATCCCACAATTTTGCTTCACAAGGAACAGTAACATGGCCAGGCGCACACGTTGGCCCCATTGTACCTGCACCTGCAACTCCGCTAAGCGCTAATACAAAAACAGCTAAAGTTGTCTTTTTTAACATAAATACTCCCTTACCTAAAAAAAAAGCCCATCAATTTAATGATGGGCTCTATAATACTTCTTAAATTAATAAGATATTATACGTTACCAACATACTTCAAACCAATGTATGGGCCAGAAGCTGAGAAATCAGTTTCGAAACCACCGTTTACATTGTTTGTGTTGTGCATAGCATTGAAGTAATTGAACCACATGTAACCTACATCAAGAGTCAAATCACCTTGTGCCATAGCGTAGGTGTAATCAGCGCCTAACTTGGCTTCAACTTCTGGAACGATTGCTCTCTTAGAACCGTAACCAGGGTTAAATCCGTCGTAGAAGTCACTGGTACCAACTAAAATTGCAGTAGCTCCTTTAGCGTAAATACCAAATCCGTTACCAAATACATAATTCATATCCAGACCAGCACGTGGACCGAATCCATTATATGTGGAATTAGCATTGTTCAGGAAAGCACCGCCGGTGTAACGGTTGTGATCCATTTGGATTCGTGCATATTGAACGCCACCGTGGAAACGCATTTTCTTGTTAGCGCTGAAATCAACGAATTGACCCATCTCAGCATTAACAGCATCCCATTTGATGTTGTGACGGTATGTGTCACCACCAAAGTACAGACCGTCGTTATCAGTATCTAAATGATACCAGTTCACGTTGAGGTCGTTTCCAGTGTTGAAATGGTATGAACCTTCTAACTTGAAGCCCCAATCCCAATCGTTATTCAATTCTTCGAAGTGATTCCAACCGTTTACTTGAACAGTTTCACGGTAACCCCATGAAGCGTCGTAAACAGGTTGTAAATACAGAGCGGTAATTCCGAAATCCCATGCGGTTCTTTCGCAAGGAACTGTAACATTACCTGGGGTGCAAACTGGACCCATAGTGCCAGCAAATACTGCGCTGCTACCTAAAGCAAGAACAGCTACCGCTGTTGTTTTTAAATTTAACATGCTTATCTCCACTTTTTTATTATTAATTTCCGTTCGTTACCAATTTAAATTTAATCAGCAACAGTACGCATTCTTCGCTCTAATCGAGAGCGTACCTAGATAAATTATCCAGCTGGACTTAAGTAAAGTCAACAGTATTGCTGAAATTTCTTAAAAAGCTAACAAATTACACATTACCAACATACTTCAACCCAATATAAGGGCCAGAAGCTGAGAAATCACTTTCAAAACCAACTTGTGTAAAACCAACTGGGGAAGCTGAGTTATGTATGGCATTGAAGTAATTGAACCACATGTAACCGACATCAAGAGTTAAATCGCCTTGGGCCATAGCGTAGGTGTAATCAGCGCCTAACTTGGCTTCAAATTCAGGGACGATTGCATTCTTGGAACCGTAACCAAGATTAGTTCCATCATAGAAGTCGCTGGTACCAACCAGTATTGCTACAGCGCCTTTAGCGTAGATGCCAAAACCATTGCCAAATACATAGTTCATATCAAGACCAGTACGTGGTCCAAAACCGCTGAACTTGGAATTAACATTGTCAAGAAACGCACTGCTTGTATAACGGTTGTGATCCATTTGGATTCTGGAGTATTGAACACCGCCATGGAAACGCATTTTTTTATTAGCACTGAAATCAACAAATTGACCCATTTCAGCGTTAATAGCATCCCACTTGATGTTGTGGCGATAAGTATTAGTCAGGTTGGAATAAACACCAGTGCTGTCAGTATCCAAATGATACCAATTTACATTGATGTCATTTCCTGTGTTGAAATGGTAAGAGCCTTCCAGTTTGAAGCCCCAATCCCAATCATGATTTAGTTCTTGATAATAAGAATAACCATTAACCGGTGGAACAATTTCACTGTATCCCCAGCTTGCATCATAAACTGGTTGCAAATAAAGGGCGCTAATTCCTACATCCCAAGCGGTTCTCTCGCAAGGAACAGTAACGTTACCCGGGGTACAAACTGGCCCCATAGTACCTGCGAACACTGCACTGCTACCTAAAGCAAGAACAGCTACTGCTGTTTTTTTCAAACTTAACATGCCTTGTCTCCACTAAATTATTATTGAGTTTCCAATTTATTGATAACCCACCTTTTAGAGTTGTCAATAGCACGCGTTCGTCATACAGGTTCGAAGCATGCAACGATATGAGTATCTGCACTGATTTTAAAGATGTCAAGGATTTCGTCGAAAAAAATGAATAATTTCATGGGGATAGCGTTTTTTTGGTCACGCATGGTAATTTTTGGACAGCAGCGATCTTCGCAAATCCAGTTAAAAGAACTTACTTAAACTCGTGAAATTTTGTCTTGGTTTTTTTTATTTGTTTCTTTAGGACGGCAAGTTTACTGAAATTCATCCATTGGAACTAAGCCCCAATGGATAAATTCTTAATACAAGAAGCTACAACTTAAACAATACCTACATATTTAAGCCCAACATAAGGACCTGATAATACAAAATCAGTTTCAAATCGGCCAGTTACTGAAGCAATAGTGTTGTGGAATAAATTTAAATAATCGTTCCACATGTAACCCGCATCCAGAGTAAGGCTACCCTGAGCCATCGAATAGGTATACGCAGCACCTAACTTGGCTTCCATTTCAGTGACCATAGCGTTCTTGGAACCATAACTTAACAACAGCCCATCATAAAACTTGCTTGTTCCAATCAATAACGCTGTGGCACCTTTTGCGTACACGCCAAAACCATTGGCAAATACATAATTCAGATCAATACCAGTACGCGGCCCAAATCCGCTATATTGTGAATCAGCATGGGAAAAAATCACATTACTTCTGAAGCTGTTAAGACCCGCTTTGGCGAATGCGTATTGAACGCCCCCGTGAAATCGTATTTTTTTATTCAGACTAAAGTCCACAAACTGTCCCATCTCGGCATTAACTACATTCCACTTCATTTGGAATTTATAGGTATTGGCGCTTTGGCCATAAGAACCCGTTGCTTCGGGTTGAAAATACATCCAGTTGACCGACAAATCATTTCCGGTGTTAAAATGATAGGAACCGTCCAGTCTGAAGCCCCAATCATAACCATGATCCCAGGCGTCACGACGCCGAAATCCCGCCAAATCCACGATGTCACGGTACCCCGCATCAGCATCTTCAATAGGCTCTAAGTATAATGCGCTAATACCGATATCCCATGCGATCGTTTCACAAGGAACAGTGACCGATCCTGGAGTACAAACAGGCCCCATAGTTCCGGCAAACCCTGTTCCATTAGCTAAAACAAGCGCAGCTATTGTTGTTCTTTTTAAAACCATAATACTTCTCTCCATAGACTGTTTTATTCGTTATTCAAAAAAATACGGGTTAATACCAACTAAAACGGCAAATCCCAAATAGATATGATGTACTGACGACAGTATCTAAACTGACAGTAAAGAAGTCAAGATAAAACTCAAATTAATTGATTATTATCAATAAGATAGCATATTATGCTCGGCCGGATTATTTTTTTATCAAATTGATAACAACACGACGGTTAGCAGCTCGACCTTCATCGGTATCATTGCGCGCAACGGGTTTTAATGCACCTAACCAGGTTACCGATAATTTGCGCTTGGGTACTCCAAGCCATATTAAATAGTTTTTCACCGCCTCAGCCCTGTATTGAGAAATAGCATTGTTATATCCTTTTCGACCGCTTTCATCCGCATAACCGACCACACGAATGAAATCAATTTGCGAGTCTGCTGCAACATATTGAGCTATTCGACGGAGCTGTGTTTTATCTTCATCAGTGAGCATGGTATCGTCAATACCGTAATGAAATACCGTTTCCTCGACGTCTTTATAGGAAAAAGGCAACAATCCACCAAGACATTTTTGATATTTAGCATAAACTTTTTGAAATTTAACCGGCGATAAAGACACGGTAACGCTAAACCCCTCCTCTGATAAGTAATTGAAATTAGCCTGATACCCTTGTGATAAAAAAATTAATAATTTTAATGCCTGTTCACGTGCGAGATAAATGCCAAATTCTCCGGGTTTTATAAAAGAACGGCCTACCACGTAAGTTTGGGGTGAAAAGGGTTTCCACACGGGTGGTTTTGCTACCACAAGCGCACGCAGGGGTTTTTGAACCTCATCCCATTTACGCAAAATAAAATGAGGTGGTTTCGTTGCGTATTGTTCGAAATATCCTATGCCATAATTTGGAATAGGTAATGACAATCCGCAACGCAGCGGACTACCGGTCATTTTCCATTGTTCGTCACCCATTGGACTTGCGTACTCTATATGTGGCGCAGCAAAGGCAGAAGAAATACACAACACTCCGCTTGCAATCCCTGTCACCAGCCATTTGCTTGAAATGTAATCAAGTGCCATTTTTTGCTCATCCAAAGAACTGAATTCATGATATCCTTGAGTATCGGCAATGATGCAGGAATCTTTATTATGCGTTCTCTTATTATTAACCGTCCTGATGACTGGCATGTTCACCTCAGAGATGAAGACCAGTTGCGGCATACTGTTCCAGCAACAGCCCAACATTTTGCGCGCGCATTGGTTATGCCCAATCTAAAGCCAGCACTGACTCACTTGTCTTTAATCAAAAGTTATAGAGAAAGGATAATCTCAGCCATACCCAAGGGTCATTCTTTTGAACCCTATATGACCTTTTATCTCAATGAATCCGTGTCAGCTGATGAACTGACCACAGCAGCGTCAGATCCCTTTATTCTGGGTGCTAAATTATACCCGGCAGGGGCAACAACTAATTCTGAGGCAGGAGCCAAATCATTACATGCGCTTTATCCATTATTTGAGGTAATGCAAAGTAATAATCTGGTCTTACAAATCCACGGCGAGGTCACTCATAGTGATATCTATGAGCGAGAATCGTTGTTCATTACAGAGTATTTAAAACCCATAGTAGCCAATTTTCCTGGTTTAAAAATTGTGTTGGAACATATCTCCACGCAAGCTGCGGTAGATTTTATTCGTGTAGCGCCAAAAAATGTTGCGGCGACAATTACGCCTCATCATCTTTTGTATAACCGTAATCACTTGCTCGCCGGTGGGCTAAGACCTCATTATTACTGTTTGCCTGTTTTGAAACATGAGAATGACCAAAAGGCATTACATCTTGCAGTCAGTAGTGGATCACCTAAATTTTTTGCAGGCACAGACAGTGCGCCACACCCCATTGCGGCCAAAGAAAATTCCTGCGGTTGTGCCGGAATTTACTCCGCTCCATTTGCGGTAGCCCTCTACGCTCAGGTATTTGACGAACTTCATCAGCTGGACAAACTAAATCCGTTTTTAAGCGTGTATGGCGCTGAGTTTTACCAATTACCTTTAAACAAACAGCAAATAGAACTGCGAGACATCCCGCAAAACATTCCCGAAATAATGCCTCTTGGACAAAACGAAGTGGTACCCATTGCTGCGGGACAAACGCTACCCTGGAGTGTTTATGACCAAGAGTAATACCGTTTTAAGTTTGAATATGAAAGAACGATTTCGTGGTTTTTTACCTGTTGTTGTTGACGTGGAAACAGCCGGTCTGGTCCCGCATAAAAATGCTCTTTTAGAGGTATGTGTTGTTTTGGTTGAAATGGATGCAGAGGGTCAGCTAAAACGTGGTGATAGTTTTTTTGAACACATACTTCCTTTTTCTGGAGCGGAGCTGGATCAAAAATCATTAGAGTTTAACCAGATAGATCCTTTTCAACCATTGCGTTTTGCCGTAGATGAGAAAGAAGCTCTGGAGCGATTATTTCAGCCCATTTTCGCAGCGTTAAAGAAAACTCGCTGCCAAAGAGCGGTCCTCGTAGGGCATAATGCCTGGTTTGATTTGCTGTTTTTAAAGGAAGCAATTAACAGAACCGGCGTGAAATCACCATTCCACGCATTTACCTGCTTTGATACCGCAACTCTGGGCGGGTTAATCTATGGACAAACAGTATTAGCAAAGGCGGCACATGCAGCAGGAATTCATTTTGATCCCAATGAGGCGCATTCTGCGATTTACGATGCGGAAAGAACAGCAGATTTATTTTGTGTTATGACCAATAAATGGCGAAAACTGACTCTGTTGTAACCAGACTGTGACGAGTTGGGAATGAGTTTTATCACAAGTGAAAAAACTCATTCCCCGAATTTTTTATAAAGAATCAGAATGTTGAGCTAAATATGCGGCAACACCTTGAGGAGAAGCTTTCATTCCTGCATCACCTTTTTTCCAACCAGCGGGACATACTTCACCATGTTCTTCAAAAAATTGTACCGCATCCACAGTACGAATAATTTCGTCAATGTTACGACCAATAGGTAAATCATTAACAATTTGCGAACGTACTGTTCCATTAGTGTCAATAATGAAAGCGCCACGGAATGCAACACCAGCAACAGGATGTTCAACTCCGTAAGACTGACAGATGCTATGAGTCATATCAGCAGCCATGGTATAACGCACTGGACCTATACCACCATCTTTAACTGAAGTATTACGGTACGCATTATGGGTAAAGTGAGAGTCAATAGAAACAGCAATCACCTCAACGTTTCTGCTTTTGAACTCGTCGATACGATGATCCAGGGCGATCAGCTCAGAGGGGCAAACAAAAGTAAAATCCAGTGGATAGAAAAATACAACGCCGTATTTTCCTTTAATGTGTTCATGTAAATTAAACTTATCAACAATTTCACCAGTTCCCAATACTGCAGCGACAGTAAAGTCTGGTGCTTTGCGTCCGACTAATACACTCATTCTATGATCTCCATTGCAAACGTGAAGTTTATCTTCACGCTATTATTTTCATTATGCAGCAATCGCATCACGTAACATGGGCTCTAGTTCACCTTGCGCAAACATATCAGCAATAATGTCAGAACCACCAATTAATTCACCTTTCACATAAAGTTGTGGGAAAGTAGGCCAATCCGATACCTGAGGCAAAACCTGACGAATATCTGGATTAGCGAGAATATCAACATAGGCAAAATCAACACCACACGCCTCAATGCACTGAACTGCACGCGCAGAAAACCCACACTGGGGCATCTTGGGTGTTCCTTTCATGTAAAGCACAATTGCATTTTCGGCAATTTGCTTTTTAATTTTATCTAAAGTATCCACTTATGCACCTTTTATAAAAATTAATCCTGATAATTATGGCGAAAACCTGACAAGGCCGCAACTAATCATTTGTTTTTACAGCATGATGCAGTAAATTTTTCCGATTCACTACTGGATAAACTATCAGAACACAGCGATTTGGTTCTGACAAAATAAATCAAACTGAGCTTTTAGTATACACTATTTTGGCTATAATATTAATACATTATGCACGAAGACATTTTAAAACCAGCCTCAAGTCATCGATTTTTGCAAGCACATTGAATATCGCCTCCATCCTGCTACACTAAGTGCTTTAAGAATTGGAGACTGTTATGACTTTTACCTTGCCACAATTACCTTATGCCCTGGACGCTTTGGCGCCGCATATATCCAAAGAAACATTAGAATACCATTATGGCAAACATCATAATGCCTATGTGAACAACTTAAACAAACTTATTGCTGGAACTGAATTTGAATCCAGGAGTCTTGAAGACATTATTATGCACGCTAAAGGCGGGATTTTTAATAACGCCGCTCAGGTGTGGAACCATACATTCTACTGGCATAGTCTTAGCCCTAATGGCGGCGGAGAACCTACTGGCAAATTGGCAGAAGCAATTATCAAACATTTTGGTTCTTTTGCAGCATTCAAAGAACAATTCACCCAGACAGCCGCAACAACTTTTGGCTCGGGTTGGGCATGGCTTGTTCAAGACAGCGCAGGCGATCTGAAGATTATCAGTACCAGCAATGCCGGCACACCCATGACTGAAGGATTTAACGCATTATTAACATGCGATGTCTGGGAACATGCCTATTACATTGACTACCGTAATCTGCGACCAGATTATATTAATGCCTTCTGGTCACTGGTCAACTGGGATTTTGTCAGTAACAACATGAAGTAATTTTTGAGGAATAAAGGAAGACATCATGGCTTTAATAACGACCTACAATCCTATGCCCGTAACCTTTACTCACGGTAAAGGGGTTTGGCTGTACGATGAGCAAGGAAAGGAATATCTTGACGGTTTAAGCGGAATAGCGGTTTGTGGGCTTGGCCATGCACACCCTGATGTAACTCAAACAATTCAGGAACAAGCGGCAAAGTTATTGCACACGTCGAATGCGTTTCATATCAAAGAACAAGAATTGCTTGCTGCAAAATTGACTGCGATGGCGGGAATGGATCAAGTGTTTTTTGCCAATTCAGGTGCCGAGGCAAATGAAGCAGCAATAAAACTAACCCGTCTTTACGGTCATAAAAAAGGCATAGAAACACCGTCAGTTATCGTTATGGAACGCGCTTTTCACGGGCGAACCATGGCAACATTGACCGCATCAGGTAATCGCAAGGTTCAGGCAGGTTTTGAACCCCTGGTTCCCGGATTTATTCGTGCGCCTTTCAATGATCTTGATGCCATACACGCAATAGCCGCCAATAGAGATGATGTCGTAGCGGTCATGATAGAACCGATTCAGGGTGAGGGAGGAATTTTTCCTGCAGAGGAAGGATACCTTCGCTCATTAGCCAAGCTTTGTGACCAACACGACTGGATGCTGATTCTCGATGAAATCCAGACCGGCAATGGTCGAACGGGTAAACTGTTCTCCTGTATGCATTACGGCATTCAACCCGACGTTCTAACTACTGCTAAAGGATTGGGCAACGGGTTGCCCATAGGTGCCTGCCTGATGAGTAAAAGAGCGAATGATTTGTTCAAGCCTGGAAGTCATGGCTCTACATTTGGTGGAAACTCTTTGGCTTGTGCTACAGCACTTACCGTTTTAAACGTCATAGAGCGTGATAAAATCTGCGAAAAAGTAACAAAAAATAGTGGCTTGCTCATGGATAAATTAATCAGCAACCTCGGTGAACATCCTAATGTAAAAGCCATACGAGGCAAAGGCTTTATGATCGGTATAGAACTGGATAGACCTGCCAATGACATGCGTGCTCTGGGTCTTGAACAAGGAC
Organism: Legionella worsleiensis; assembly: GCF_001467535.1. Classification (GTDB taxonomy): domain Bacteria; phylum Pseudomonadota; class Gammaproteobacteria; order Legionellales; family Legionellaceae; genus Legionella; species Legionella worsleiensis. The sequence continues at coordinate 87,748 of NZ_LNZC01000012.1, read as the reverse complement.
TCTTGTTCAATATAACAGCCGATACAGTAGTCCGATTACTCCCACCTTTGATCATCACTGAAGACGAAATAGATGAGTTGGTTCGTCGTTTGACACGAACCATTAATCAATTTACTGCATAATCATCAGGGGCATAGCTTAATGCCCCTCTTTATTGCCGTAAAAGTATTGTTCTCTTGCGTATTGGGATCTGTTTTTTATCAGGAATAAAGGTGGCGCAAATAATGGCTTACTTTCACAGCGTTATTTGTAAATATCCAGTCTATTCCTCGATTTAACTCCCTGTATAGACTGTTTTTAGAATTCACAAAACCAACACCAAATGCCTGTTCGGCATTTTTTAGTTTATTTATTTGCTGTTCAGTCAGCAACAAATAACTCCCTAAAACACCGCCAAACGTGTTTTTGATACTTAACTCACAAAAGGCGTTCGTATTATTGTGGCCAGCTACCAGCAGTAACGATTTTTTTGGGAACAAGGTCAGGGCATCAAAAATACACGCATCTAAAGACAATAAATGAAAATCCTTGACGGGTGATAGTCCTTGCAGACAGGTCATCAAGGCCGATTCATCCTTAAGTGCTGATTTTAATTCGATAAATAAATGCATCTGATTACGGTACTTGGATATGACCTCTGTCAACGCAGGAATGTCCGGTACTAATGAACGCAAATCGCTAAAGGTCAAATCCTTAATTGCTTTGTCATGGCCCCATAATCGCTGCAATGTCGCATCATGATTAACTACCAAGACACCATCTGCAGTGGTTTGCACATCCAACTCAATACCCCAGCATCCAGCATTCTGCGCCAAATCAAATGCCGCCATAGTGTTTTCTATGATTCCCTGGCTGTTGGCATGAGCGCCTCGATGAGCAATTATTTTTGCATGATTTCTGTTAATTAACTCAGGTTTATGTCTTGGAATTACAGCGAAAAAGCTGTCGATTATTTGTTCTGCTAAAGCAAGCAACACGAGCATTTCCTGACTTGGGGTATACGTTGGCATCATTTTAAGCTGATGAGAATTAAAAGGCAAAACACCCCCACACAATTGATAAAATTGAACTACACTAGATGTAATAAAGGACAAGGCGTTTTTTAAATGCGCTATGAATCATAACAAGGAGTGTTGCAATGACCGAAAAAGTAACGAAATCTGGCATGGATTTAATAAAAGATCCCTTACTTAACAAAAATACCGCTTTTAGTTTGGAAGAAAGAAATCGATTTGGCCTGCATGGTCTGCTCCCCTCAACCATAGAGACCCTTGAAGAGCAGCTTATAAGATGCCGTGGCGCATACGATCTCAAAGACACTCCGCTGGAAAAACACATCTATCTTCGAGCATTGCAAGATAACAATGAAGTCCTTTTTTATCGATTTATCATTGATCACATGGAAGAAATGATGCCGACCATCTACACACCCATAGTCGGTTTGGCTTGTGAACAATTTTCTCATATTTACCGACAACCCAGAGGTTTGTTCCTTAGCTATCCAGTCCGGGATAAAATGGATGACATCATCAAGTCTGTTGCCTCATCACGCAACATAAGCGTTATCGTTGTCACTGATGGTGAGCGCATTCTTGGTTTGGGTGATCAAGGAGCAGGTGGTTTGGGAATCCCTATTGGCAAACTGTCGCTTTACACCAGCTGTGGAGGAATAAAGCCGTCTGCAACGCTGCCAATCATCCTGGATGTCGGCACAAACAATCAAGAACGCTTGCATGATCCAGAATACATAGGCTGGCGGCATGAACGCATCACAGGCAAAGACTATGATGAATTTGTCGATCAATTTGTGCAAAGCATTAAAAAGTACATGCCAAATGTTCTATTGCAATTTGAAGATTTTGCTCAACAGCATGCGTATCCATTACTCGAACGCTACAAAGATCAATTGTGCACATTCAACGATGACATTCAAGGTACCGCAGCAGTGGCGGTTGCGGCAATAATTGCTGCGACACGTGTCTCGGGTACACCCTTAAAAGATCAGCGTATCGCTTTATTAGGAGCAGGTTCTGCCGGCTGCGGTATTAGCGAACAATTAGTTCATGCCATGATGAACCAGGGTTTATCCGAGGCAGAAGCGCGATCTCGTTTTTATCTGGTCGATAGAAACGGACTGCTCCATGACGGTATGAACGATTTGTTACCATTCCAAAAAGTATTCACTCAGCCTCAAACCGCATTACAAAGCTGGGATACAGCCAATTCAGGTCCTATAACCTTGAGCGATGTGATCACCCATGCACATCCGACAATACTTCTTGGCGTATCAGGACAACCCAATCAATTTACCGAACCCATGATCCGCTCAATGGCAAGTTATTGCAAACGACCCATTATATTCCCATTATCAAATCCAACCTCTCGAGCTGAGGCAATACCTGCAGACCTGTTGCACTGGACTTCAGGAAATGCATTAATCGCAACGGGCAGCCCATTTGATCCGATACAGATTAACGGACAAACAATTAACATAGCGCAATGCAACAACTCTTATATATTTCCCGGAGTAGGTCTAGGCGTTGTGGCAGGCAAAGCCAAAAGAGTGACTAATGAGATGATGATGGCAGCTGCGTTGGCTTTAAGTGAATTAGCACCCGCTGTAGAAACGGGCGTAGGGCGCCTTCTTCCAGAACTGTCTACTATCAGAACAGTAAGCAGACATATAGCCAAAGCGGTAATCAAGCAGGGCATACGCCAAGGACATATAGATGCAATGGGCGATATTGAAATAGACCAAGCTATTGATGCAACCATGTGGACGCCTCATTACGAAAACTACATTTAAACAAAATAAACCGAGGTTGTTGGCGTGTTCAGGCAACAACCTCGGTCACACCTCTTCGAATAACAATAAATTAATTTCCGCACGTCATCACTAACCCAAGGACTAAGCTCCTCAAACTGGAACTGTGTCATTTCTGGGATAACTTCATGACGTTACTGATGGCAGTCATTTAAATGTCAACAGACTGGTATGCGATGAAATTGATGAAAAGTAGGTGGTTTGGATTTTATAATACGCTGTTAGAGGCGTTTGTCCTGTTTTTTTTGCTTAACTATTTCCATAACGGGGCGATATATGTAAAAATAATGCCCTGTTGTGAACCATTCTCTTCAGCGCTTTTCCAATACCTTATACGACTATTAACGAGACTCTTTTATGCCCCATATTACCGCTAATCTAAATCGAGCCCTTATTGATTTAATGAATGGAAAACCTGTTGCGATTCCAACAGAAACCGTATACGGATTAGCCGCTCTGATAAACAAAGAAAGCGCCATTAAAGCGGTTTTTGCCATGAAAAACCGACCATTGAATCATCCTTTAATTGTTCATGTGGCTCAAGATTGGGATTTACATCAACTGGTAGAAGAGATCCCTGAATACGCCCAATTACTCATAAAAAAATTCTGGCCAGGCCCGCTGACTTTGGTGTTACGTTGTAAAGAAAACACCATTAGCCCTTTAATTACTGGAGGCCAAACAACAGTTGCCATAAGATGTCCTGCCCACCCGGTGACGCAAAGACTCTTAAAAAAACTAAAGACACCAATAGTTGCTCCATCAGCAAATCCCTTTGGCAAAGTTAGCCCAACAACAGCCTTGCACGTCAAACAATCCTTCAAAGATCAAGAATTATTAATTCTGGATGGTGGTCGATGCGGTATAGGAATTGAATCGACTATAGTCGATGCAACGCATTCAGAACACTATCAAATTCTTCGCCATGGACTGATAGACGAAAAGGCTATAGCAGCCCTAATACCCACCCGCTATTCGGCAAAAGAAAGTGATATTCGAGTACCGGGAAAACTCGAAAGCCACTACCAACCCCAAAAAAATTTATACTACTTTGATCACTATGAAACACTGGCTCATTTTTGCCAGAAAAGACCAGGCGATGTTTATGTTATCGCCAGCAAACAACCGATCGGGGTAGCATTCAATATGTTTCATCTTCTCGCAAGTAGTCCAGAAAAAGCAGCCTACGACTTATATTATCAACTCAGGCACGCCGATGAATCCAACGCCATTTGTATTGCAATAGAACTCCCCCCAGATACCAGCGAATGGCAGGGCGTTAGAGAACGAATATTAAAAGCGGGTTTTCCCTACTCTAAATAAAAAAATATTGACATAAGCCTCTATTTTGCGTAACGTAGCGCACTATGCCGAGGTGGTGGAATTGGTAGACACGCTAGCTTCAGGTGCTAGTGGGGGTAACCCCGTGGAGGTTCGAGTCCTCTTCTCGGTACCATTGATGGATTTTTTAACAATTCGCAATGGTTCAAATTAGTAAGTAACACATTGATTAGTAATAACTCCCCACGTAATCCCGAGCGAAGCGAGGGATCTCCCTGCGTTGGCACAAACAAAAATAGTGTAAAAAACAGATGAAAAATTATGTAATCATTCGCATTTTTTCGTAATCATTCAAATCGGCTATCATGTGTCTCGTTGGGTAAGATATTAGGTAATATTTTTTATCTCTTATTCCAGCTCATCCAGTATAGTTTTTAGTTAAGGTATTTTATTTTGACTGAGTATAAATAAACCTTGATTACGCTAGCGCTCCATCAAGGCTACAATCCTTAAAATCATTATTGTTTATACGGCAAAGAGACGGTGGGATACTGTGATTCAATACTGCATTTGAATTTTGAAAGAAGATGCTTGGTTCAGGTGAGATGATCGACAAATAACTGGGATTATTTACAAAGACAATTCTTTCTACGTAATTGGTAGCAGCTACCCCGCTTTGTAGAGATTTAACGAATAGTGCCGTACCATCTAATTGAATTGCTTTAGATCCGACCAAAGCATAAGCATTTCCATATTTGGAGGACACGGCTATTTCTGATCCGGTTAAACGAGTCGCTTTGGTTTTGTAATCTACGGTTTCCTCAATCCCTGAAAGAATACCACCACGAGGGCATTCATCCTCTGCATTCACACTAATTTTTGAATAAACAATACTTGCGTAATCCATACGCTTCATATTGATGGCCGTTCCCTGGCACCCTTCGGCTTGCAAAGAAAGTACAGAATTATAAACGAACAAGCTTCCGTTTTCTGAAACAATATTAGAACCAAGGAGACTTTTCATCTTCAGACGGGTTCCCGTAATATCAATCTCATTTGCTTCAATGTTTGCGCCTTGGAACTCTCCCTCTGCATTTAAATCGGAATATTCTATAAATACCTTTTTGGCAACGACATTATCACTGTTTGATCCACCCATCTTATTCAAAACACAATCTCGTATCATCAAGTGACCAGCACTGTACAGATTAGTATCCACATAAAAATGTTCTACTTCTATATAATTAGAGTCCGTATTGACCCGAATATTTTCTACAAAATTTTGCGAACCTTCATGCCCACTGTATGCATTCCAGGATAGCGTACCTGAAAACAATGGCCGATCTTTGTTTAACGCCTTATGACGAAAATCAGACGTTCTACCAAAAACATGCTGTTTGCTATAGAACTCTATTAATTTGGCTTGATTAAATTGCCCCTGAATAACTGGTAATTCGTAAAAGCCCGTTGCAAACCAAAGAAGTTGAGTGTCGTCTTCTTTACTTATCCCATCGATTAAATTTTGTGTTATCTGTTTGCAAGGATTTTCGGCTGGGCATACATCTACCCCTTCGGAATAGATCTGAACGCTGCCCTCTGGGCTAAAAAACCATATCATGGAAAATGCTTCAGTAGTTTCACCCTGCGAAATGATTGTGTAACGCTCATTTGTATCCAGTTCTTCCTTGAAATGAATTGTACGTCCCGATTTATCAGCCAGCGTTATAGGTGTGTCATAAAAAGAATGATGAGAAGCATACGATAAATTATTATTCAATTTAAGGCTTTTAATCTGATTTGACGACAAATGGCTGACCATCAAGGGAGTTTTTCTACTGTCAACTGAAACTGGGGATGAATAAGTATGAAATGACAGACTGAGTAGGGCTACAAACAGTGCGATATAAAAATCCATTTTATCCTCAAACAGTGAAGTACTGTTTTAATTCTTTCTGATACACCGATTATAACTGATTATATATCAGAGAGTGCATCCAACACAATTACACCAGGGTAAACGCATCTAAACGTATTATCTAAGACCAAGACGCCTACGTTCTGCGCTTTATGCGCAGAATCCAGATCTTTGCCTGCACTAAGATCGCATGGATCCTGCGCATAAAGTGCAGGACGTAGGCAAAAGGGTGGAGATTTATGTTCATAATTTAGATGCGTTTGCCCTGACAATTACACCTGTTTTTACGCTACGAATTAAAATAACTGATGCTGATACTCCCCACAAAACATAACAAGATCAGGCGTGTTATAAAGAGCACTTGCGTAAACAAAATTTTAAGGGAACAAGCTGGATTATGCCTTCCAAAAACCTGTTTAAAATTAGAATGATAAAAAGGTTATTTGGAAGACGCTCTACTTTGATTTGTATTATTGCATTGATAGGGTATTTTCGGATAAGGGCTCATTTGTGGCCGGTTGTATTGATGATGTCGATTCAAGGGTAAAGAACTGACACAGGGTATTGTGGGTTCGTTTACCACGGTTATGATCTGCATGCACATAGGCCTGAAGAGCACTTTTTTGAATTTCAAGCAAACGGACATAGCTTTCGTTGGTAAATTCATTCAGTAAGCGTACGTGCTCTTCATCAAGGGGTAAATTAAAAATATATTGAGGCAGATATTTAACGTAACAGTCGTTACCAAGTTGGTCAGCTTGCAAGCGCTGTTTTTCCTTGTTAATGTTCCTCTGAGTTTTATAATTTTCTTGAAATAATGAGTTAACAAGATGATTACTGGACTTTGATTGTGGATAATATTCCCTAAGAACATCAATCACGGGCTTTATCTTATCTGCATCTAAAGCATTTGTACTATCCAGTGTTTGATTTACGGTATCATCAGAGGTCTCTTTTCTGGAAAAAAAGTCAATCAAACTCTTTATTGTCGCCCCTAATGTTATAGTCAAGGGAAGCGTTATTGCCCATAGAATATAACCAATTCCAGCGAGATAGTTCGCTTCGCGGCGAGTCCCTGCTCTGTCCTCGACTACTGCAGAAAGATGACCTATTTTGTAAGCATAAAAGACACCGATAGCATTTCTAAGGTATATTTGTTTAAAGCTCTGTTTAACCACTTAGCACCCCATAACATGACAAAAAAAGCAACACAAGATCAACATTAGATCATATAGTCCAATTGTTGTCAACTTGTAGTTCTTTTAGAGGATTATTCATCTGGCATTCATAGTCTAAACCGTTGACTCAATTACAGCACACCCAAACTTATAAAAACGTTTATGTGTTATCACTATCGCCATTAAAAAATACATTTAAAACACGCAAAAAAAAACGATTTTATAGTTTGTTTTTTTTTCTTAATGACTATATGCTGCTCTTTTTTAGCTAAATATTAAAGAACATCACGATGTACAGTAATAGACAAACTCGACAAAATATGAGTGCGGTGGAATTCAGTAATTACCTCCTAAAGGAAATTTTAAACCAATTTGCCGAAGTTAAAATCACCTCTCCAGAAAGAAAAAAAGATGTCTTCAAACCGCATCCTGACCCGGCACAAGGCAATTATAATGCGACCCGCACTGAATTCTCAAAAAAAATTTATCTGGAAACCAAATACTTTTTAAATGCATATCAAAACGATTTAAATCCAACAGATAAAGGGATTATTTTTAAAAAATATCTTAAACTTTGGAAAGATGTACAAGGTTGCCTGGATATTGCATTCACCGATTATGCGGAGCAGTACCAAAAAGCCAGATTTGGAAAATATGGAATACGTTACGATGAGTTTAAGCCAATGTTGGCTGGTTTTAATTTAAAAAATACCGCTTTTAAAGATATTATTAAAGCTGATTTGATATTTCTTAACGTTGATTTTACTGGTTCTTCATTTAGGGGAGCATCGTTTTATTACGGCCACTTTAGCGATTGTAATTTCAAACAAAGCACCATGGCCGGATCAAATTTCTGTCACACTGTATTCCATAAATGTGATCTTGAAGGCCTGGATTTAACCAACTGTGGTCTGTCTGAAGCAAAATTAAATCAATGCATCCTGTTTAAAACCCAATACACTGCAGAATATGGTTTATTCGTGTTTGAATGCTTTAAGGAGAATCTGTTTACAGCCATTAGTCATCAAAACGTGGTAGAGGCTATACGCTTGGTTAACACTTTTCCTGCATTAATCCATTCATACGACCGTTTACATAATACCCCTTTGCATGAAGCCGTTTATTGGGGACAAATTGACTTGATTGCCGTTTTACTGAAAAAAGGCGCATCAATGCACCGCAAAAATTTTTCGGATCAAACACCGTTTAGCGTGTCGTTAAGACGTATTCCTCCCTATGGATCCCCCTACTCTATAGAAACTTTTGCCCAAATAGTTACACTATTCATAGACGCAGGGCTTAATCTAAATACTAAGGAGGGTAAAGAATATTTGCGCAATATGGCATTTACAGGTTCTTTAGATGCCATTAAAATTTTAAAAGCGCATGTTGCTGATATTAATTTGCAAGATAAACGGGGCAATACTGTTTTACATCGCCTTGCCTATTATAGATGTTATTTTAACCAAAGACATGAAGAAATCTTTAAATGGTTTCTTGACGCTGGCGCTGATAAAGACATAAAAAATAGAGGCGGTTTGACTGCACTGGACTATGCGAAAAGCAGCGGAAACACGAGAGTAATTAATCTACTAAGCGCACCACCTTATCCCTTTTTTTTGCAGCATCTTAAAGTCAAACCCAAGAAACTCACCGCTGAAAAAGTGGCTTATTCGTTGTGGTTATCCGACAAAGATGCAAAAACCACCAGGGCATCACGATCTGAATTTACCCTATGGGCAAGCAAACAACATCTGGATTTTACTGATAAGGATGTAGAACAATGCCTTAAACCCTACGTGATGAAAAGCTAACGTGAACGTAGTCTTTGCGCACCCCTATGATCCAATGATCATAGAGGGAACACACAGGCGTATCAAATTGGCGGTTTTTCAATTGGCCCGTTCAACAGCCGCCATAGCCTGACCGAAACGCAGGCTGCTCTCTGCCTTTAAATACTTATCCCATACTACATGTTCACCATCCGCAAATAAAAGTACAACGGTAGAACCCAATTTAAAATAACCCATTTCTTCGCCCTTAGCGTAAAATCGCTTTAAGTCAGCCTGAGAATAATCATAATCTACTGTTTTTTTGGAACGCTGAACCACTCCATGCCAGCTGGTTCCAATTGCACCCACAATAGTGGCTCCAACCATAACCATGGCCATAGGTCCCGCTTTGGTATTAAAAAAAATAGCCAATCGTTCGTTTCTGGCAAACAATTTAGGCACAACTCTCGCCGTTGTTGGTTGTACCGAGAATAACGCTCCGGGGATGTAAGTCATGGAAACAAGTTCAGCATCTAAAGGCATATGCACCCGATGATAATCTTTAGGCGACAAATAAATCGTAGCAAATTGTCCTTGCGCAAAATCTTGCGCTTTATCACTAGAGCATGCCAAAAGCTCCTGAACTGAATAGGTACGCCCTTTAGCCTGAATGAGGGTTCCCTTGTCAATTGCGCCTAATTCACTAACACATCCATCAACAGGCGAAACAATATCAGCGGCAGCCAGGGGTCGGCATTCAGGCTTTAAGTGGCGGATAAAAAAATCGTTGAAGGTAGGGTATGCTTTTGGATCTTCAATGAGTGCTTCACGCATATTCACCTGATATGTATCGATGAAGCGTTGAATAATGTAATTTTTTATAGTCGGATTTTGTACATCAGCTAAACAACCTGCGACATGCGTTAATCCTTTTTTAGGAATAATATATTGAGGAATCGTTTTTAGTAAATCGAAGGACATAAACCCTACCCTTAAACCTGGAGAATAGCGATCATACCCCAAAGGCATGCGCTTTGTCACAAAAAGGACGTCTGTCGTCAGAAGGAAAATTAAAACCAATGCCTATTGAGCTAAACTCCATCAAACACAATAGCTACTGGATGAACTGGCAGCATAAGATCTTCTGTCTTGATTATGTGACGGTTCTGTAGAATATTTTTTAACATAAGAAAAAATACGCTCTTTATGATCTTCGGGCTCATATTGAGCAATTAACTTGCATCCGAGCATGTTTTGCATTTCAACACTTCGGCTAATATCGCCTTTCAGTTCATTAATTAATCGATCAAATAAACAGGTATTCATCGTTGAGGAATCTGAACCTCTAATAAATGTTAAGGCCACAGCTTTTGCATGACCAAAAGATTCACAATACTTTTTGACCTCACTTCTTCGGGAACCTGATCGCCAAAAATTAATACTACTTAACCCAGCCTCATATTCCAGTATGGCTTTTTCTACTATCGTATTAAATCTGTCGTTGGGTAATGTATTCACCCAATCAAATAATGTAGAGTAAAACAGACCAATACCGTCGGGATGATACAAATGCCGCAAGCGACTATCGCATTTGGCAAAGTTGACGGCAGCCAGGGTAAATGTAGCAATATCATTATTAAACGTTCCATCCCTGATCGCTTGACTGATACTGGGCAAAGGCTGTGTTTGCAACATGATTGGCGTAAGATGTTGGATAAGAAGAGAGTTTAGAGCCCCAACCTCTTCTCTACCAGAGCTTAAAATATAGGCCAGTCGGTTATCTCCACTTTGATTCTTGCTTGCTTCCAAAAACTTCTTAACCGGAATTGAGCGATGACGAGAGGATAAACTTTCTACAGTTGGGCTGTAGTATTTATCAATGATTTCTATGATGTATTCAGATAATTCATCGGGTTTCGTGTTTTTTGCCCACAAGAACAATGCTTCATTAAATTTTTTAATCTCTTCTTCATCAGTATGATGAGATATTTTTTTATCGGTAATGACTCGATTAAAATCATTGATCATTTCATCTATAGTGACCAGATGAATTTGGAAATTCATGTATTTGGCAAGTTGATCCAATTTGCTGGCTATTAGATTAAATTTTGTTGCATTACTGGTTGTTATCATCAGTGCTTGTAATAATATGCCATGGTAATGTGTATGTAACCGAAGCAATTCTCTGCAAAAATCCAGATTATCTTGCTCGGTAAGCTTGCAGCGCTCCTTCATGTAATACGTCTTCACTATGCGCTGCAATTCTTGCGCAAAGTTAACCAACAACTGCATGGCTAGACGCAAAGGATTTTCTTTGTCGACATTAATCTTAGGCTCAACGACCTCTTGGGATAAATCAGGCATGGCGCCAAATAATTCCCATGCGCTGGTTAAGCTCTCATCGGAAGTATTTTTGCCTTCAATCTCTAAAAGTTTAGGCGGAGCAGCACTTACGATTCCAAGAAGTTCTATAGTCAAGCAAAACGTATCATGCAATAATTTTTTCACAGTAGGTGCATACGCATCACGCCATATTTGATGATAACGATGTTGTAACTCATTCAAATCGTACTTTATGCTCACATCATCATTCTTGTACACAGTCTCATTTTGCTCCTGCATCCAGGCAGCAATATTTTTGTAAATAGAGGGTTTGTTATAAAGAGTTGCATAGGTTGCATCAAGGGCTACACCATGACCGTTATTTTCACACCCCATATAAAAAACAACCACTTTATATAAATTATCATAGTGCTTCTGGTAAAGAAGCATCATAAAATCAACAAAAAGCATTTTGTTGGTTTCTTCATTGCATAAGGTAGGGAAGTTCTCTTCATAACAAGCCCTAAGATTCACGTCTGTTTCATCCAGATCAGTATAATCTAACTTCATATCGCCAAAATATTCAAACAAACGATTACGCACTACTTCTGGCTGATAAGTAAGCAGTGCTTTCATCGCAATAACAAATTTTTGCTCATGAGCCTCAGGCTCATGAGCCAACTGTGCGAATTGAGCAGGATCGGCATATTGCTTGGGAAGAACCGTCTGAAAAAATTGAGAGGGAAGAACTTTAGGCGCTGTTTCCTGCCCCGGATGCGCATAGGTTGGCCAATGGTAGGCTTTTGAATCCACTACCTTTGGAAAAGTTTCCCAATCTCTAACCGATAAATTGATTCTGGTTTTAGGCACACCAATTCCCGGTCTGGCTTCTTTCATAAAGATAGTGAACCAGTAAAAATACATATCAAAATCCAAATCTACAGCTCTGCCACGGGCGATACCTCCATTGTGCGCATGAAAATCATCGTTATCGAGAAACCAACTGGCAAAAGCGATAACAATGAAAAAAATGTCAAGTAATGTTCTGGTGCCGGGAATAACTTGTTCTTTTAAAACAGGATCGGTGGGGATGGGATCGTTATAAAAATTAAAAGAGGTAAATCCATCTATGGCTAGTGATACAGTACCAACGATTTTTTGATCTTTATCTAAAACCAGGCGTTCTTCGGCTGTATACTCTCCTTGAAATAACATTTTTAAACATGAAGTAGCAACGTCAATTTTAGCCAAGAGTGAAGGATAATGATTGTGAGGCTCCAGTCTTTTAAAAAAAGCAAGCTTATCAACTCCGTTTTCCTTAAAGGTAACGCGAGTTATTATGTGAGAGCCTTCCACAGCTGGCCCAGCTGTTAATTCAGTTAAATCGCTCTCCCTAAGCGCTTTCTTAGGAAACCCCATATCAAATCCTTTAATACTAGTCCATCACCCCATGCATCATATTAAGCAGAAATAATCAAGAAGTTCAAGAGTATTTTTAATACAACATATTAATTTAAGGTTTTTAAACGTCACATTTAAAGTAACCTGTTCATTTTATATTAAAAAATCACTGATTCAGGATGCAGAAAACACCCTGTCTAAGGATTATAGTCTATAAAACAGGAACAATTTTAGTTAATTGTTCCTGTTTTTAACTTATTTTAATTGGGGTATTTCAGCTTCGGGATGAGCAACAAGGAAACTAATTTCTTTATTAAGCGACCGCAGTTTTTCACCGGATTTTGTTTGATTAAAAAACCAGTAATTTCCGGTGTTTTGTTCTTTAATACAATTAGCCACGCCCAGGCTGAGCAGGCTAATTACCGTATTGGCGATAATTACCAAAAGCTGATGTATCAGAGATTTAATTTCTGGATCAATGATGTCTAATACACGCTTTTCAGCTTTTTTGATTTGTTGCTTAATATCCCTACCAGGATGAGTGATGCCTTGATAGGCTATAGAGTAAAGCGTTTTTCTGTAGTGCTCATCAACACGTTGCCATGCACTCACTTTATCTCGGTCAGCAGATGATTTTCTTAATCGCTCATGAATCCCTTTACATTCTTCTTCAACGTTTAATATCACCTGACGAAACCGATCACCAGCGTGTGTTTCCCCATCACCGGCTAAAGCAATAACCTCGTGAGAAAAGCCAAGCCGCTGCATTTGGTTAACGCAAATAAATCGTTGATGCAACTGTGAGGCCAGAGAGAATAAATGATTATCGGTTATCGCAAGCAACGCTTTGCCTTGACTCACCACACCATGTTGTAACCCATTATAAAGAAGATTAATCAGTGTTTTTCTATATTCTATATTCTCAACCTGAGCTAACTGCGGTAAAAACAAGCGCAAAATTTGCCCTTGATGATTCGTCATTAAAGTCCAGCAGTATATATCGGATTCTGTTATTGCTGTCTGCTTCAATAAACTAAAACAATGAGCCAGCTCTTCGAGCTCATGCTCGTTCAATTTGATTAGCTCGGATTTCTTCAGATGGTACTGGGCAAACTCACCAGCAAAATGATGTAAAATGGACTTCTGCATATGAAGTAACGGTTTAAAGATACATTTTCTTAGCTCTTTAATATTAATAATTCGTTTTGTTTGATCCAAAGCAACCAAAGTTGAGGCTAACAAAGGGTAATGTCTGGTTTGCTCGACTATTTCCTGGAGTTGTAGTAGTGAATAGTTCCCTTTAGCCCAAAAGATCAAACACAATGATCGGCAATCAGCATCAACCAAAGTATTGATGTATTCCAATTGAGCAAGTTTGTTTGGATCTTTAAACAGTAAAGGAACATCCTGGGTTATTTCTAACCTGACGAGTACTGCAAAGGCATGAAAATAGGATTCTTTTGATACAATTAATCGCACCAATTCCATATCGTAGGCTTTATTTCTTAATGCAGGCAATACCCAAAACTGCACAGGATCCCACAACAAAGTACCTAAATTTTCAATAAAGTGATGATCATGAAGCAGTTTGGAGTGTTCTTCCAGTAATTCTTCTTCATAAAACAAAACGATCATCTGTAATAAATTTTTGTTATATTGAGGATCATTTTTTAATGTCGCTGCCTCAAGTTGTTTTCTTAATCCGTCAGGTTTCTCCAGCACATCGTGTAACATTTCCGCAGACAAGACCAGATTGTAGTGTAAAATAAGTTCACTGGCTTTACTTGATGTACCACAGTTTGCATCCGGGTTATTTAATTGTATAGACCTCACCAAAGCATCTATACTCGGTGCGTTAAGATCAATTTCATCACTGCCATTTTTTATAAGCTGTTTTAATTGCCGTTGAATGAACGGATAATGAATTTGAGTAAATAAAGGATTATTTACAACATCTACCTTCGCTACCTCAAGATTTGATTCTGCTGAATTAAAATAGAGTTGCAAGTCAACGCTTGATAACAAAACAACCTGCTGCTGATCCGGTGCAAGGTGGGTATTTTTCATTAATCCGAGCAACCATTGAGCAGGATTATCTTTTCGATAATACAATACCAGCCCACATAGTTCTTGATGATTATTAATAAATGCAAAATCCTTCCGCACCCTTTGTGTTTCATAATCATCAAACTGTTCACCAACTACTTTTAAAGGTTGAGATGAGGCCCCCATAATGAGAATTAAATGTGCAGCGGAAAGGCCATCAGGGATATTATTTGGTTTTTGTTTTAAGGAGTGCAACCGACGAATGTATTCATCAGCTTCTTGTTTTGAACCCAGAAATCTGGTTTCTGGAACAACCGCATCATAATTTACCCGCAGCACCCATTCCTGATTACATGCTTTAAAAATTTGTTGTGCAGTTCCTTGTATAACATAAACCATGATATTTAATCTCAAAGCTACAATCTGTGAATATTATAACCAAATTTGTACCATAATAGTGGTTTTTTTCAATTTATTTTGGCACCACTAATATAAAAATTAAAAAATCGCAGAGATACAAGACGGTATCTTATTTATAATCCCCAACATTCACGTACAATATCGATACGCTTGCCAACGACAAAATGACACAAATGAAACAATTTTTAGTGGATCATCTAAAGTGCTTATTAACTCGTAGGTAATGCGTTAAAATGTTGCCATAGTTCGCAGCACTTTATGTAACAGTGTTTACCTGACGAGAACAATAAATGAATTACAACATAATTGGAGCCGGCAGATTAGGTAAAAATATTGCCCTGGCTTTATCCGTTCATCAACAGATTAACCTGAATTCGATATGCAATCGCCGATACGACACCGCCATACAAGCCTGTCACGAGATTGGGCAAGGTAAAGCAGTCAAAACGATCACTCAGCTACCCCAATCGGATGTGACCTGGATTACCTGTAATGATGATGCAATTGAATCGGTTGTTTACCAGTTATTATGTGATGCTGTTTTAAAACCGGGTAGTTTTATTATTCACTGCAGTGGTGCACTAAATTCCACGTTGCTTCATCCCTTGAAAGAGCTGGGATGTTCTGTAGCCAGTTTTCATCCTCTGAAGGCATTTAAATCGGGGTATCTTGATCCTGCAGCATTTAGGGAAATTTACTGCGTAGCTGAAGGTGATGACCTTGTTTGCAAATGGTTACATCAAATTTTTCAGCCACTTGGAGCACAAGTACTCTCTATTCAACCCGATGAGAAAACAAAATACCATGCTGCGGCAGCAATAGCATCAAACTACCTGATTACTTTAGCTCACGCCAGCGAAGAATTATTGCTGCAAGCAGGAATCGCTCAAACGCATGCACGGACGATGATTTGTAATCTGATGCAGGGAAATATTAATAATTTGCTCCACACGCAACGTATAGAAGAGACGCTGACTGGCCCCTTATGTCGTGGAGACACTCAGACACTTAATATGCACTTAAAAGCCATCAACAATCCAAAGACCCAAGCGCTTTACAAAACAGCAGGCTTGGCTACTCTTGCCATGACCGATTTACCTGAAGAAACCCAAATCAGAATCGAAGAACTGTTGCATTACTAGCCACTGTTTCACGGGAAACACTGACTAAAACAGGCGTTTCCCACAAATAAGAATGATAAACAGAGGCAAATCAACAACCTCTTTGGCAAAAAGGCCAATGACAGAGCAATGTTAGTTACATTCAGCCTGATTAACCTGCAAATGCGTCACATTCTGTAACCCTCGCGGTAAACGATTACCTCTACGACCTCGTTCACCTTTGTAGTGCGCTAAATCAGCACCTTTAAGAGTAAAATGTCGTTTACCCGCATGCACCGTCAAAGAGTCCTCATCAGACACTATTTGCATGTCGATAACATACTCTTCACGAGAAATGGACTTGCTTGATGGAATACCAATTAATTTATTCCCTTTTCCACGAGATAACTCGGGCAATTCTTTAATAGAAAAAATCAACAATCGGCCCACACTGGTTGCGCAAGCAACCCAAAGCTCATCGCCATTAGGCAATAGGCGAGGAGAAAGTATTTGGCTGTTCTCAGAGAGTTTTATGCATGCTTTTCCATTACGGTTTTTTACATACAAATCAGAAACTTTGGCAATAAATCCATATCCAGCGTCACTAGCCAATAAAACTCGCTGCTCTGGCTCACCGCCAACCATTGCTTCAAAAGTCATGCCCTCGGCCGGATTTAATTTTCCGGTTAAAGGTTCGCCTTGTCCTCTGGCTGATGGCAGGGCATGGCCTGGCAAAGAATAGACTTTGCCTTCACTATCAAAAAAAATAATTTGCTGATTTGAACGGGCACAGGCCTGTGCTTTAAATTCATCACCGGCTTTATAGGCAAGTTCTGTACCTAACACATCATGACCTTTGGCTGCTCTAACCCAACCATTTTTAGATAAAACAACGGTTATCGGTTCATTAGGTAAAATATCTTCTTCTTTAAGTGCTTGAGCATCTTGTCTGACAATGATGGGCGAACGACGCACATCACCAAATTCATCCCTATCTCTTAGAATTTCGTCTTTGACTAAAGCCTTTAAAAGAGATTCACTGGCCAGTGTTTTTTGAATGGTATCTCGCTCAGCACTTAAATCATCAAGCTCACCACGCAGCTTAAATTCTTCCAGTTTAGCCAAATGACGAAGCTTCATTTCTAAAATTGCTTCAGCTTGACGCTCGGTCAAGTTAAATCGAGCAATCAATCCCTGTTTAGGATTTTCGTGTTCACGAATAATAGCAATAACTTCATCTATATTCAGATAAGCAATTAACAAACCTTCCAGAACATGAATGCGCTCTAAAACCTTTTCTAATCGGTACTCCAGGCGGCGTTTCACGGTTGCAACACGATACTCCAACCATTCGGTGAGGATTTTAAGCAGTCCTTTTACTCTAGGCTTTCCATCCAGACCAATCATATTAAAATTAACTCTGTAGCTGCGTTCCAAATCAGTTGTAGCAAAAAGATGAGACATCAGTGCGTCAACATCAACACGGTTTGATCGGGGTATAATAACCAGGCGAGTAGGATGTTCATGATCGGATTCATCGCGTAAATCTTCAACCATAGGTAATTTTTTTTGCTGCATTTGCAAGGCAATCTGTTCTATTACTTTGGCGCCAGAAACCTGATAGGGTAAAGCAGTAATAACAATATTGAGTTTTTCCTGATTAAAAATCGCACGCATCTTAACCGAGCCGTTACCCGTCTCATACATTGAGGTTATCGCCTCTCGAGGGGTGATAATTTCAGCTTCTGTTGGAAAATCTGGGCCCTGAATGTGCTGCATGATCGCAGTAAGATCTGCATTGGGATTATCCAGCAAGTGAACACAGGCATTTGCCACTTCAGTTAAATTATGCGGCAATATATCCGATGCCATACCTACGGCAATTCCCGTTGCTCCATTCAATAAAATATTGGGTAATCTTGCGGGAAGTAATGAGGGTTCATGTAAAGTGCCGTCAAAATTATCCACCCAATCGACGGTGCCTTGTAACAGTTCGCCTAACAAAACTTCTGCATAAGGTGATAACCGTGCTTCGGTATATCGCATAGCAGCGAATGACTTGGGATCATCAGGAGATCCCCAGTTACCTTGTCCGTCTACAAAGGGGTAACGATAAGAAAAGGGCTGTGCCATCAACACCATCGCTTCATAACATGCGCTGTCACCATGCGGATGAAACTTACCCAAAACATCCCCTACGGTTCGTGCTGACTTTTTATGCTTCGCTGTTGCCTTTAGTCCCAGCTCAGACATGGCATAGACTATTCTGCGTTGTACTGGTTTTAAACCATCAGCTATGTTGGGTAATGCTCTGTCAAGAATAACGTACATGGAATAATCCAGGTATGCTTTCTCAGTAAATTCAGTTAATGGCTTTTGTTCTGTTATATCATTCATCGTTTTTGTATTCATTAAAGTAGTAATCGCTATTTAAACATCGTAGAGCAATAATAGTAAGTAATGCAAAGCAATTTTAGCAAATTATTCATCATGTTAGAATTATACTCATGATGTATGTTGTGAATAACTTTATGCTGCATTTTTTGATACAGTCATCAAAAAAAATAACCTATTGATTTTAAATGTAATTTAAAAAGCAAGGCTTATAATTTATATACACCCCTGTGGATAACTCTGTGAATTAAAGGTTAAGTAAGGTGTATAAGTTGTATCATTTGTGTTAATGATATGGGTCATCGCATTAATCTAAGAGGATGCATCAATACGTATGCTTAGTTGATGTACTCATTGGTCGTAATTTGCTGATTCAATAAAAAAGGCCAGTTAATTCATACTGGCCTTCTTAGATCCGAAAAGAGTCAAAATTATTTAATCTTTTTTCTTACTTTTTGAATCGCACGAATTTGCGCAACAGCTCGAGCCAGCTCAGCCGCAGCAACAGAATAATCAAGGTCACCGCCTTTATTGGCCATAGCTGCTTCCGCTTGAGCTTTTGCCGCAAGGGCAGCGGCTTCATCAAGATGCTCGGCTCGCTCAACGACATCAGCCAAAACAGTAACACGATGGGGTTGCACTTCAAGCATTCCACCTTGAACGTAAAATATTTCCTGCTCACCACCAGGAATGGTTAAACGTATCTCACCAGGCCTTAACAGCGTAAGCAGGGGAGCATGACCGGGAGTTATCCCGATTTCTCCCAACTCTCCTGTGGCAACAACCATCTCTACCAGTCCAGAGAAAATTTCTTGTTCCGCACTAACAATATCCAGATGCGTTGTTATAGTCATATCGGTTTGCCTCATAGGGTTTTAGCTTTTGCAACAGCTTCCTCAATGCTTCCAACCATGTAAAATGCCTGCTCTGGTAAATCGTCGTATTCACCGGCAAGAATTCCCTGGAATCCTTTAATGGTATCCTTCAGAGAAACGTATTTTCCTGGGGAACCAGTGAACACCTCTGCAACGAAGAAAGGCTGAGACAGGAATCTTTGGATTTTACGAGCACGAGTAACGACTCGTTTGTCTTCTTCAGACAACTCATCCATACCAAGAATCGCAATAATATCTTTCAATTCTTTATAACGCTGTAAGGTCTGCTGTACACGACGAGCTGTATCGTAGTGCTCTTGACCAACAATTAATGGATCTAACTGACGTGAAGTAGAGTCAAGCGGATCAACTGCTGGATAAATTCCAAGCTCAGCAATTTGACGAGACAATACAACGGTAGCATCAAGGTGAGCAAAGGTAGTTGCAGGTGATGGATCGGTCAAGTCATCAGCTGGTACGTAAACTGCTTGAATGGACGTAATAGATCCTGTCTTTGTAGAAGTAATACGCTCTTGCAGCATACCCATTTCTTCAGCCAATGTAGGCTGATATCCTACCGCTGAGGGCATACGACCCAATAGTGCTGATACTTCAACTCCAGCAAGAGTATAACGATAGATATTATCGATAAACAGTAATACATCACGGCCTTCATCACGGAACTTTTCCGCCATAGTCAAACCGGTCAAGGCAACACGCAAACGGTTTCCAGGTGGCTCATTCATCTGTCCATAAACAAGAGATACTTTGTCCAAGACGTTTGAGTCTTTCATTTCATGATAAAAGTCATTTCCTTCACGAGTACGTTCGCCCACACCGGCAAACACAGAGTAACCACTATGTTCGATCGCAATGTTACGAATTAGCTCCATCATATTTACAGTTTTACCTACACCGGCACCACCGAACAATCCAACTTTACCGCCTTTGGCAAAAGGACACAGCAAATCAATAACTTTAATACCGGTTTCCAGCAATTCCTGACTGCCTGCCTGCTCTTCATAACTGGGCGCCTTACGGTGAATAGCCCAGTGCTCTTCCGCACCGATTGGACCGGCATCATCAACTGGACGACCAAGAACATCCATAATACGACCCAAAGTTTTTTTACCGACAGGAACCTGAATCGGTTTACCTGAATTGCGGGCTTTTAAACCTCTTTTTAAACCATCTGTTGTTCCCATGGCAATAGTCCGTACAACACCGTCTCCAAGTTGTTGTTGGACTTCAAAAACCAAATCACTATCAACAAGCTCTAATGCGTCATTGACTTTAGGGACGCTATCACGGGGAAACTCAACGTCAACCACCGCACCAATTACTTCTACTACAGTACCTAAGCTCATTTTATACCCTCTTATAAAGCGGCTGCGCCACCGACAATTTCTGCTAACTCTTGAGTAATTGCAGCTTGTCGGGCTTTGTTATAAGCCAATTGAAATTCTTTTATCAAATCACCCGCATTGTCGGTTGCGCTTTTCATCGCAATCATTTTTGCGGCCTGTTCACAGGCGATATTCTCTACGACGGCCTGATAAACTTGTAATTCAATATAACGTTCTAGCAAATCATCGAGTAAATCCTTGGCATCTGGTTCGTAAATATAGTCCCAATGATGACCCATGGTAGTGGTATCTTCTTCAGATTTGGGTAATGGCAACAATTGTTTC
Organism: Legionella worsleiensis; assembly: GCF_001467535.1. GTDB lineage: Bacteria > Pseudomonadota > Gammaproteobacteria > Legionellales > Legionellaceae > Legionella > Legionella worsleiensis. The sequence continues at coordinate 66,529 of NZ_LNZC01000012.1, read as the reverse complement.
ACCATGGGCTTTTGCGTCATGGTATTGACAAATTCGTTATAAACGATATGCAAAGAATCTATAGTACCGTTGTAATAAGAATCAATCATTACCTTAACAAGGCCTATCAAGTCATTAAGACCAGGGGTGTCACCCAAATGCTCAACGGAGCCAAGGATATGTCCACCAACACGCTTGAAAAAAGCCTGGCCTTTTCTGCCAACAACAGCAATATCGACTTCTTTGCCTTGCTCTTTCCAGCTGCGAATATTACGAATAGTTTCTCGCAGCAGGTTAGCATTAAGACCACCGCATAATCCTCTGTCGGTTGTCACAACGATAACGCCTATGCGTTTTATTTCTCGTTCGGTCATAAAAGGATGTCTGTATTCCGAATTCGCACGAGCGATATGCTTTACTACGTCGTAAATTTTATTGGCATAGGGTTTGGATGCACGCATTCTTTCCTGCGTTTTACGCATTTTACTCGCTGCCACCATTTCCATCGCTCGTGTAATTTTACGAGTTTTATTAATACTCGAAATTTTCGAACGGATTTCTTTTGCTCCAGCCATATGTTACTTCGCCTTTAATTGATTTATAGGTCATTACCTCAATAGTAATGACCTGTATACCTATTGGAATGACTTCCTCGAGATATTGAATTACCAACTAGCTGTACGTTTAAACTCTTCAACTGCTTTTGTTAATTTGGCTTCAATCTCGTTATCGTAAGCACCAGCTTCATTAATTGCATGCAGTAATGCGGCATGGGTACTGCGCATGTAATCGTGCAATGAAGATTCAAAAGAACTGATTTCGTTTACTGGAACGTCATCCAGGTATCCTTTTTCAACAACAAATAAAGAAATACCCATTTCCGCTACAGTAAAAGGGGAATATTGCTTTTGCTTCATCAGTTCAGTAATGCGCTGACCACGCTCTAACTGCTTACGTGTTGCATCATCAAGGTCAGATGCAAATTGAGAGAATGCTTCCAACTCACGAAACTGTGCCAAAGCCAATCGAGTTCCACCGCCCAGCTTTTTCATGATTTTAGTCTGTGCAGCACCACCAACTCGAGATACTGATAAACCGGAGTTAATTGCAGGTCGAACGCCTGAGTTGAATAAATCAACATCAAGGAAGATCTGACCGTCAGTAATCGATATTACGTTAGTAGGAACGAAGGCGGACACGTCACCAGCCTGAGTTTCGATAATAGGCAGAGCAGTCAAGGAACCGGTCTTACCCTTTACTTCACCATGGGTTAATTTTTCTACTTCTTCAGCATTGATTCGAGCGGCTCGCTCCAGCAAACGAGAATGCAGATAGAAAATATCCCCAGGGTACGCTTCACGACCTGGTGGTCTGCGTAACAACAAGGATATTTGTCTGTATGCCCAAGCTTGTTTGGTCAGGTCATCATAGACGATTAATGCATCTTCGCCGCGCTCCATGAAGTATTCACCCATAGAACAACCAGAGTAGGGGGCAATAAACTGTAACGCAGCAGAATCAGAAGCGCCAGCAACAACGACTATAGTGTGTTCTAAAGCACCGTGTTCTTCTAACTTACGTACTATAGAAGCAACGGATGATGCCTTTTGACCAATGGCAACGTACACGCATTTAACACCGGTACCTTTCTGGTTAATAATGGCATCAATAGCGATTGCAGTCTTACCTGTTTGACGATCCCCGATAATCAACTCCCGCTGTCCACGACCTACAGGAATCATCGCATCAATCGCCTTCAAGCCTGTTTGTACAGGTTGATCAACTGACTTACGTGAAATAACCCCAGGAGCTACTTTTTCTATAGGTGACATGGCAGCAGCATTAATAGGGCCTTTACCGTCTATAGGATTACCCAAAGCATCAACAACACGACCTAAAAGACCATTACCGACAGGAACTTCTAAAATTCGTCCGGTACACTTACCTTTTTGACCTTCAGCCAAGGTAGAGGAGTCGCCAAGTATTACTGCACCTACAGAGTCTCTTTCAAGGTTCAGTGCCAGTCCATATACTCCGCCAGGAAATTCGATCATTTCACCAGCCATTGCATCCGCAAGACCGTGCAAGCGGACGATACCGTCTTTTAAACTAACAACAGTTCCTTCATTACGTGCTTCGGAAACCACGCTAAATTGATCAATTTTCTTTCTGATTAATTCACTGATTTCAGAAGGATTTAAAGCTACTTGTTCTGACATGGAAACTATCCTCTAAATTAAGCGGCCAAGCCGGTACCAAGCTTGTTGAGCTTGCCCCGAACTGAACCATCGATAACTAAATCGCCTGCACGAATAACTGCACCACCAAGCAAGGAGGGATCAATACTGATTTTCAGTGACACCTGACGCTGTAACCGCTTGCTGAGTGATTCAGCAAGCTTTTGTTGCTGCGCAGACGAGACTTCAGAAAAACTCAAAACATCAACACTAAGAGTCTTTTCCTGTTCCGCTCTATGCGCCTCGTAGAGCGCTTTAATTTCTGGAAGCAGCATCAACCGCTTGTTGGTTACCAACAAGGCAATCAGGTTATGCAACGAATTGATGTCTTTATTTTTTATGCCGCAAACCTCATGTAACAACTCGATTTGTTGCGTTTCTGTGGTAGCCGGATTTGCAATAAATTGCGATGCTTGAGGTGTAAGTACTGCTTGCGCAAGATTCATCAAGTGTGCAGACCAGTCAGCCAATTTGTTTTCTGCCAATGCATGCTCAAAAATTGCTTTTGCATAGGGTCTCGCTATAGTGGTGCTATCAGACATATCAAATCTCTTCTATCAAGTTATCTAACAGTGCGCTGTTTGCTTTGGCATCCACTTCACGCATTAGAATTTTTTCAGCACCAGATATCGCTAATCGGGCAACCTGTTTACGCAGTTCTTCTTTAGCATGATTTACTTGTTGTGCCAATTGCTCCTGAGCAAGCTTCGCTTGTATCTGAGCTTCTTTTTTGGCAGCTTCTTTAGCTTCCTCTATGATTTGCGAAGCGCGTTTGTTCGCTTTATCGATTATATCAGCAGATTGAGCCTTGGCTTGTCGCAACTCATCTTTGACACGATGTTGTGCCAATTCAAGCTCTTTACGACCACGTTCAGCAGCAGACAAACCATCTGCTATTTTCTCTTGCCTTTCTTCCAATGCTTTGGCTAATGGAGGCCAAACTAATTTCATAGTAAACAAAACAAAAGCGGCAAAAACCAGCATTTGTACTACTAATGTTAAATTAATATCCAAAGTAATATCTCCTGTAACAATTAGGGCGCAATGGCGCCCTGTTCATGTGTTATCAAGAACCCAGGTTGCTAAGGAAAGGGTTTGCGAAAGTAAAGAACAATGCGATACCAACGCCAATCATAGTAACCGCATCCAAAAGACCAGCTACGATAAACATTTTAACCTGCAGCATGGGAACCATTTCTGGTTGACGTGCTGAACCTTCTAAAAACTTACCACCCAATAGACCAAAACCTATTGCCGTGCCCAGTGCGCCCAAACCGATTAACAAGGCTACCGCAATAACGGTCATACTTTGTACTTGTGCTATTAATTCAACAGCTTGCATATTTATCCCCTTTACAATGGATGATGAAAATTAAATTGGTTAATGTTCTTCGTGTGCCAGACTGAGATACACAATAGTCAGGACCATGAAAATAAATGCTTGCAACGTAATTACCAGAATATGGAAAATAGACCAGGCCAGTGCCAGTACAAACTGAGCCAAACCTAGAGTCGTTGTTCCTATCAATGAACTTGATGCTGCATTTAAGGTGAGTAACGCTATCAAAATAAAGATTAATTCGCCAGCATATAAATTTCCAAATAACCGTAGAGCCAGAGAAATGGGTTTGGCGATTAAACCAACCAGTTCCAGCAAAAGGTTAAAAGGAATGAACAGCGGGTGATTAAAAGGCTGCAAGGTTAATTCTTTAATAAACCCTTTAGCACCTTTTATTTTGATACTGTAGAAAATAATTAATAAAAAAACGGAGATAGACAAACCGAAAGTCAGGTTCAGATCGTTTGTCGGCACCACTTTCAAATAATGTATACCCGTCATTTGCGCAATAAAAGGCAATACATCAACAGGGACTATATCCATGAAGTTCATGAGAAACACCCATAAAAATATGGTGAGTGCCAATGGGCCTATTAAATTATTTTTCCCATGGAAGCAGTCTTTAACCTGATTATCTGCAAATTCCAGCATTAATTCAGCAAAGTTCTGCAGTTTTCCAGGAACTCCGGTTGTTACCTTACGTGCACCAAAATACATCAATGCAGCAACAATAATTCCTGAAAACAAGGAGAAAAATAACGTATCGAGGTTCAGCGTCCAAAAACCGCCGTCTGAACCCAACTTCATATCGCTCACGTTGTAAGTGAGGTATGTTAAATGATGCTTGATGTAATTTGTGCTAGATACCATTTCAGTCACTTTCTGGCCTATTCTGTTTATTGACAATTATCCATGGGGCAAACCAATGCGTCATGAGTACCAATATATACGATATAAAAAAAGCTAACGGCGATACTTTAAAAAAGACAAACACCGCTGTGAACAGGAACATGGACAAAATAATCTTGACTGCTTCACCCTTATAAAAGCTGTTTACTATTTGCTTTGCAGCTCGAGCCCCTTCGTACTTGAAGATTTTGCTTGCAAAGTAAGCATTAGGGATGATGCAGACCAGTCCGCCAAGCAATGCTGAACCTGCAGCTTTCATAGTAAAAGCCACGGCACACACGCCAGCGATAACTAAAGTTAATCCAAGCTGCGTTAGCCACAACCGCATTATTTTGCGCTTATTCAGCTTTTTGTTCACATATTCACCTGACGTTCACCGCGCGAATTATAAAACAACCTATTTCAATAATCAACGACCATATTCAAATTTCGAGCTATAATAAACATGTAGGGCTTGGTTTTCATGCAAAACCAGGTAGATTTATTTGAACCTCGCCAAAGGAATACATTATGTCTGAGAAAATGCAACATACCGCTGCCAGTCTGCGTGAAAAGATGATTCATCGTTATAACGACGGATTAGAACACAAACATAATAAATGTCATCTCCTCTATAGACGCCACTGTAAATCTCATCCCGTTCTCCCCAAAACCGATCAAGAGACAGAATCCGATACAAACGGCTCTACAGGGCTTAATCGGGAATTTAATTTAAGAAAAATGCGTAAACGACTGGATAAAGGTCGAATCCATTGATACATTATACGCTATCCTCCCAGGTTAGCCACTTCCTGGCTTGGACGTGCAGCTAATGGCCTGATTGTATCAGGCCATATTTCTTGATGCATTGATAGGTCAATAAACACTTAAACTGCAATGCTTTTTTCTTTGAAACAAACCATTCACTGTCTGACTTAATTTTTGTACGTGTAATACTTCATTATTTTTACCACTCGCTCAACACCCTTGGTATATCGTGCCATTTTAATAACCTTCTCGGCCTGATTGGGCTCCACATCGCCCATAATATAAACCACCCGATCTGACGTTATTATTTTAAACGCATCTGGGGCAATTGAATCATCAGCAAATATTTGACTGCGTATTTTTGTAGTAATCCAACTGTCCGCCACGCTGTTAGATGAAATACGCTTGATCTGAACCTCGTTAAACAGGCGTCTATACTGTTTTACTTGAGTCAAACGTGCGCTCAACTCCTCAAACAACTCATTAGTGGGGACATGGCCTGCTACAAGTACATCGCCGTTAAATACGGCAATATCCAGAACACAAAGAGAGTTATTGAACGTCCTGTCTACCGCCAAAATTCGATTAACCTCAGCCAATAAATTATAGTCACTCAGTTTTTTATAAACGTTATGTCTGTCATAAAGCAAATTAGCACCAGTCCATACCGTACTGATACAACCAGATAAAGTACAGGCAGCAAGCAAAAGCATGAGGATAAAACGTCCGTGTTTTAACATCTTAGCGAATATACTGAAAAATTTTCACGACCTTACGTACACCGTTTATGCGTCGGGCCACGTCAACAGCCAAAGAAGCTTGCTCTGGGGTGACTATTCCCATTAGATAAACGACACCGTTTTCTGTAACGATACGTATTGAACCTGATTCCAGACCTTTTTTGGTTAACATATTGCTTCTAACCTGTCCCGTAATTAGGGAATCTTGCGAGCGTTGAGTTAATGGAATGGGATTATCTACTGTAATCTCATCATAGACTCGCCTTACGCCAGGAGCATTCTGCGCCACTCGTTCTGCAACAACACGCAAGGATGCGGTAGGCGTTTGCCCCACTAATAAGACAACCCGGTTAAAACTGGTCACTAAAATACGTGAATTTCTAAACTGAGGATCGGTAACTATCTCTTTATGGATGACATGAAATAATCGAGCATCTGCTTCTATGGTTGTGACACTTCGTCTATCATAGACCATACCTGCGGCTGCGCCCGCAACAACAGCAACCACACAGCCTGTTAACATAGCAGATACCAATAAAACAGCTATTGATTTTAATCTCGTGTTTATACTCATTTTTTACCCTAAAACTTGACCAAATAAAGACTGATCAATTAAATCACAAAAACAGTGCAATATGAACAAGTGAATCTCTCTTATTCGCACTGCGCTGTCTGAGGGCACACGCAACTCTATATCTTCAGGCCCCAAATGATTTGCTAAAACACCGCCATCCCGTCCACTTAAAGCGATAGTATCCATACCCCGTTCATTTGCTGCATGCAGCGCATGCAGCATGCAATCTGCATTGCCCGAAGTGGTGAGTAATAGCAATACATCCTGTTCCTTTCCTAAGGCGTGTATTTGTCTGGCAAACACCTGACCATAATGATTTTCATTTGCAAATGATCCGACACATGCAGCATCAGAACTTAAATTAATCACGGGTAAAGGCGGTCTTTCTACCTCAAAATGATTCAACATAGAGCTGGTGAAATGCGCACAATTGGCACTTGATCCTCCACTGCCACAGATAAATATTGCTCCATCAGCCAAGAGACAATTAACCAATCGTTGTCCTGCTTTGGCGATAATTTCTGATAAAGCATCAGCAACAGCAATCTTTGTCTCAATATGAACACCGAAAAGGTGTCTTACTCTTTCTTCCAACTGAATCATTTTTTATTAACCTTTTTATTTTCAATAATCGGCATTAAATGCATCTTTTAACCAGGTAATTACCCCTGTATTTCCCTCAATACCGATGACATCAAAGCGTACGGGGGTTTGTTCATATCGTTTATTCTTCAGCAAATAATGCGAGGCCGTTCTTATAATCTTTTGGCGCTTTGCAAACGTAATACTCGCAATTGCATCACCAAATTGTATATTTGAACGAGAACGAACCTCAATAAAAACAAGATAATCACCTTCTTGCATAATCAAATCGATCTCGCCTGAACGACAGTAATAGTTCTGACCTAATAATTTAAGTCCTTGTTTTAGCAAATAGGCCAAAGCCTGTTGTTCGGCACTTCGTCCTCTATTTATGGTGCTCAAATAACTCTACCTTAAATTGTTTAATCTGGCTAAACCGTAGTGCCTAAAGACTGTACCAGTCCTTGTCTGAACTGTCCCCACTCAAGTACACGTGCGACTTGCCCGGAAGGTTGTAAAAATAAAGTACCATTAGCTTCCATAGCACCGTCTGCTGGAAATAAAATTAACTGGTTTAATTGAGTAGCCAGAGCGTAACTGTCCATCCCCAATGCATAAAGTCGGTTATAACTGTTAAATTGCTCTGGCCAGTTTCGTGATCCGGCCTGATGCGAAAAGACCCAGGGAATGTCGCAAAAAACAACACCATCCAAATCTTTATCTTTTAACGCATTTGCGCTCCCGCCATACACAGTTGATGTCGCAAAAACAGGAACATCGCCTGCATAATAGTACTTTAACAAAGGCATAATCTGACGAGCTTTTGTGGGATAAGCCAATAAAAAGATCATATCAAAATCATGCCTGCGGGTGGTTAAAGCGTTCAGGTTAGTTCCCAAGACCTGTTTTAATCGCTTCTCTCTTGCCTGACTTTCAGAAACTTTTAAAAAGTCCTGAATGTTCTTGTTTAGATCATCCTCGGCACCGTATAAAAGGGTGTCGGCTATTTTACCACCATTATTCGTCCATTGCTGGCTAAATGCTTTGGTCACCTCATTCCCCCAATCATTTTTTGGAGCGATAACCAGAGCTTTTCTATATCCTTTACTTTGCGCTTTTAATGCTACCTGAGTGGCCTCATTTGCAGGTGAAAGTCCGAAAAGATAAGAGTTATCCTGCACTGCAGTTGCTGAATCATTCAAAAGTAAAGTAGGTACAGGATGATTTAATGCGGCAACAGCAGCAACTTGACTCTTGGTCAAGGGACCAACAACATAATCCGCTCCTGCATCTATGGCTTTTTGGTACAAAAGAGTGACATCGCCCTTGGCAGTGTCATAAAATTTTATCTGTGTTGTTTCTTCATCATTTCTCGATTTATATGCGGCCATAAAACCGTCATGTACTGCTTTTCCTGGGCCCGACAACGGTCCACTCATAGGAAGTAATAATGCTATATGTTTAGGTTTAGCAATCATTTTATCAGCGATGCGGTTTAAGGGTGATGGTAAAAGGGCATTAGCTGGATGATTGGTAAAATGCGATTGCCACTGAGCCAAAGCATCAAGCAAAGACTTAGGGCTTTCTCGATATTGACCAGCAATAACCGCTAATTGCAACCAACCTTGCAATTCAGATTTATCAACGGCTTCAGCAACCATAGTGCTTAATTGGGTCTGAGGTATGTTGATTAAAGTTAACCAGAGAGTTCTTAGGTTGTTTGTTTGCAAATCGGTACCGCTGAGCAAGGTTTCAAGTGTTATACGCTCTTGCACTGATTCAATTAAATGTCCGGTTAAACGATAAGATTGAGCCCGTAATTCATGATATTGAATTTGATTATAAGAAGAGAGTGTTTGGGATTGATTGATTTTTGCCAATTGCGTTAAAGCAGCTTCAGGTTTGTCACGAATCACATCTATTTTAGCTAATAAGACATTTTTTTCATTAAGTTGTTCCTCAGTTAATTCATCGGATTGTGCTAAAATAGCCAAGCCTTTCCGCCACTGGCCTTCGGAAATCATTCGTCCGGCTGCTGCAAGGAGAAGATCGTTTTTTTTGTGACCCTCTTCTTTTTTTGCTAATGCAAGATAGGTTGCGGTAGGCATGCTGTAAGGATTAACCACTTTTTTTTGAACTGTCGCTACAGGTTCAGTTGAGTTTACGGTTTTGGTACAATGACAAATTAAAAAACTTGCAGCCAGTACTAATACAATACGAACATCCGATAATTTAAGAAACATGTTACTTCACCAAATACGCACTAACCGAAGAGGATAAACTATGACAAACTCTCTAGCAACAGGCATAGGAACTCTCTATATAGTTGCGACCCCCATTGGAAACCGGGAAGACATCAGTTTAAGAGCGCTCACCATTTTAAAAACAGTAGACCTGATTCTGGCAGAAGATACTCGACATTCAATGCAACTGCTCACCTCCTTGGGAATAAAAAACAAACTAAGCTCGCTGCATGCACATAATGAAAGTGAAAAAAGTAAACTCATCATAGAACAACTACTGAATGGACAATCTATAGCATTAATTAGCGATGCGGGTACCCCATTAATTAGCGACCCAGGTTATCCCTTGGTTAAAAGTGCTCGCCAAAACGCCATTCCAGTGATACCTGTTCCGGGAGCTAGCGCCTTGATTACGGCGTTAAGTGCAGCTGGAGTATCTTGCGACTCTTTTATCTTTTTAGGTTTTCTGCCTGCAAAACATAGTGCTCGAACAAGCAAACTGGAATCATTAAAATCAGAACCGCATACTCTTGTTTTTTACGAATCAACGCACCGAATTCTCGACTGTATTGACGATATAGCACTTACTTTCGGCTCTGAATGCGAGCTGGTTTTAGCAAAGGAACTTACTAAAACGTTTGAACGGTTTATCTCCGGCACAACAACCGAAATCAAACAATGGTTATTAGCTGACCCCGGGCATACCAAGGGTGAGTTTGTTTTGATTATTCCGCCTCGACCCATTGTAGAAAATCATCATGCATACGAGGAACTACTTGCAGTATTATTACACGAAGTCCCTCTTAAACAGGCTGTATCTATAACTTGTAAACTCACTAAAGCCACTAAAAATGAAGTCTATGAAGCTGCTTTAAAAATGAAAAATACTTAAACACCCAAAGTACTTTATCGCTCAATTTTTTTTAAGCCAAAGTGGCCTAAATCCTGTTTGACTAATCGCCTCGTCTTGATTTTTTTATTGATGCCATAGAATTTGCAGCAGCCTTTCAATAAACTGTTCCTGGTTTATTTCACATAATAAGGATATTTTATGAAATATAATGTCACAATTCATGGTGTTATTGCGTCCTGTTTTTTCTTGCCTTCATCCTATGCAACTCAGTTGGGACATGTCACCATTGCTGATCCTGTTTTGGGAAGCCGCACGGTGATTTATGAACAAATTAATGAGTTTGCAGTTGTTGAGGGAGACATACTCATTGGGAAAGTGAGCCATTTAAATAATCAAGGCGCTATAATCACTCCCAAAGCAGGTGGCACTCGCTGGCCTAATGGAATTATTCCCTATGAGATTGATGAAGAGTTACCTTTCAGGAATAAATTAGCCATTTATCAAGCCATAGATCACTGGCAAAGAAATACCCATCTGGAATTTTTGGAGTTAACTTCAAAAAACCGATACAACCATAAAGATTATATTTCATTTATTCATGCCGAGGGCACAACCTGTTCTTCTTACGTCGGTAAAAAAGGGGGGAAACAGGAAATTAATCTTGCACCTCGATGCACAACGATGAACACAGTTCACGAAATAGGCCATGCTTTAGGCTTATGGCATGAGCAGTCACGGTCAGACAGAAGCTCTTATGTACGTATCCTATGGGAGAATATAGAAGATGAGCACAAACACAATTTTGCACAACAGTTAACCGATGGCAAAGATTTTGGTGAATATGATTACCAATCCATTATGCACTATGGTACCTATGCGTTTTCCAAGAATGGCGAGAAAACAATAATACCCTTAACTGATGGAGTTGAAATAGGGCAGCGATCTCGTTTAAGCGAAAAGGATATCGCTGCCATTAAATCCATGTATCCAGAAGTTTAGCCAGTAGCAGGAAGAACAGCAGGGCGCTCTTCTGTTTCTTCGTAATGGTCTAATGACAATTGTTGCGCTGCTTTTGTTTGTCTTTGTTGGTCGTAGGCATGGTACAATTCATAGCTCAAATACATGGCCGTCAAGACAATGGCGGCAGGCCAACAGATGGCGAATGTGGTTATTAAAACTGTAGGCATAACCGTATTTTTAACCATGGTAAAGATAAAATCATTACGAGCCGTTTCAAATTCTTTATAAGCAACTGCAAGTTGATTGTCTGTCAATTGAGCCTGTTCCAGATAAAGTTTTTTCTCTTTATAATTCGAATAGGCATTAGTTGACAGATACATTGCTACGGCTACTGTACACACAAAAAAAGAAGCGAGAACTAACACAGAAGAACTGGCTAGAATTGCTACGCTAAATCCTGACATCAACACAGCCGCAGCTGTTGCTACAAAATGAAATGTTGCTTCTTTGGTTTTCCAGCTTAATTCAAGTTCAATTAACTGTTGATGCAGCATCTCAATGTGCAACTGACGTTGTTCAGCAGAAAGATTTTTAAACAGAGCCGGATTGTTATAATCTGCAATTTCCAGAAGGTATTGGGATTTTTTAGTACTGTATTCTTGCTCTGCTAACTTACAACGATACAGGGCCAAGCACACGTCAAAGCTTAGAAATACAGCGGTCAGGTATCCGGCAACCGGCGCAGAAATATTAAAGAGATGATTAAAGTTGCTAAGACAGTTCACCGTAGCCCAAACCACGTCATTAGCAAAATTACAATGTCGCTTGTATAACTCATGTTTGAAGCGCTCAAAAGGTGTTGTAACTTCAGGAACATGATTTGTTTGCTGGGTAATGAAGGTATGTATTTCATCAGCTGTCAGGAGGATGGTTTGGTTGTATTCTAGCTGATGAAGTAAATCTGTTTTTAATTGCTCCTGATCCAGATGCTCAAGCAGAAGGGGCTTCCCTGTTTTAGGAATATAATACAACACTGCTTCTGCGTTATCGTATTCCCGGACCAGAATATAACTGTTTCGGTAAGCGTCTATACTGGCAGCTCCGGGCAAATTGTTGAGCAGCGACACATCACATCCTTTTTTTTCGCCTTCTTCCAGTTCTGATGGAAAAAAGGTATGTTTAATCAGCATACCACCATCTATCATCAGCCTGATGATAAAAAATCCGACGCTAAAGTAATTAATCACACCTATAGGGGCTTTGAATACAGAAATGATCTTATCTACATCAGTATGAGTGCCTAAAATAACATCTAATTTATCAATAAGATGCATGTCTTTAGCCAATGTCAAACCTTGAGTTAACGTCAAACGACAAAACGCCCAATAGATTCGACACAAATTAGCATAGCCAACATAATCACGAATTTGCGCTACATGAAAAGGAGAGTTAACTAAACGGTGAAAACCGCCAAGAAAAGAATTCATGAGAGAATCAATAAAGGGCGCATCAGATTCTTTTGGTTTGGTTTTATTGTGTAAACGATCTTTTATCAGGATCTTAATCTGAGCATATTCTTCCATTTGATCAGGTTGTGAATAAGCACTATGAAAAGCTTCCAGAAGGCACGCACAATAATAACAATACAACCAAAAAATCTCATTATTTTTGTTACGTTGTTTTTGCAAGATCCGAAACATTTCACTAAATTCAGTTTCAAGCAGTTGTTTGTTTTTCAAAAGAAAGGTATAGCCAACAGTATCAGCATGATGCGCTACAGCGTCAATTTTAGTAATCAGTTGGTCAGAAGAAGAAAAAGCGGCAAAGAATAGATGTTTATCCCTTCGAAACGCTGCATTTTGACTCGAATACACCATGATTATAACTCGCAAAAAATATATACAGTAAGTTTTATTTATAGTAACTTACCATTTGATATTCCGTTTGACAAGTTAGTTTTGTATTTAATTTCTTCACATTGTTTTAAGATAAGGACTCTGTACGTAGGCGTTTTTTTTCAAGTGCACAGAAAGAGTTGAATTGCGGTGAATTCAATTGAGCAAGTTACACGTTCATAGAGCGACAGGTCTTTATTTACCAATACAAAAGCTGGAAAAAATCCGTCCCAACAAATCATCAGAGGTAAACTCACCCGTGATTTCACCCAGAACACGATGGGCAAGGCGTAAATCTTCTGCTAACAACTCGCCTGCTTGATGTTCATTCAATTGTTTTTGGCCAGTAAGTAACAGATTAAGGGCTTCGTCCAGTGCCTGAAGATGACGACGTCTCGCTAAAAACTGACCTTCATTAGGCTGATAGCCAACGAGTTGTTTGATCAGTACCTTAAGACCATCAATACCATCCCCTGATTTGGCTGATAGATAAACGGTATGGTGTTCTGTTTTAGGGGAAAGATGATGAAGATCGATTTTATTAAATACGGTAATAACCGGAATGTTATCAGGTAAAACCTGTTGTATTTCCTGGAGAAGATGTTTTTGTTGCTCAGGATCATTCACATCAACTACCAATAACACACAATCGGCTTGTTTTAACTCCAGCCAAGCTCTTCTAATTCCTTCTTGTTCAACCACATCATCACTGTCACGTAATCCTGCGGTATCGATTATGTGCAAGGGAATATCATCCAGCAACACGTGTTCCCGCATAACATCTCGAGTGGTGCCAGCTACCTCAGTTACTATCGCAACATCACGGCCAGCAAGATAATTGATTAATGTTGACTTACCGGCGTTGGGTCTGCCAGCAATAACCAAAGAAAGTCCTTCACGAAGAATAACGCCCTGATTTGCTTGTGTTCGCAGCAGCTTAAGTTCATCCAACAAAGACTGCAGCAAAGAAGACACCTTGCCATCATTTAAAAAATCAATTTCCTCTTCAGGAAAATCAATAGCTGCCTCAACGTATAAGCGCAAGTAAATGAGCTGTTCATTTAACTGGTGGATTTTTGCAGAAAAATCACCTTGTAAGGAACGCAACGCCAAACGTGCTGCTGTTTGTGAGCTTGAATTGATGAGATCGGCTATCGCTTCCGCCTGTGTCAGATCGATTTTGTCATTAAGAAACGCTCGTTCTGAAAATTCGCCAGGTCTGGCAAGCCGGGCTCCTAATTGCACGCATTCTTTTAACAGCATATCCATTACAACAGGAGAGCCATGACCATGAATTTCGACAACATCCTCGCCAGTAAATGAATGAGGAGATTTAAAAAAAATCATCAGTCCCTGATCTATTAGTTCCTTGTCTGCAGTATAGAAGGAACAGTAGGTTGCCAACCTGGGACTAAGGGCTTTATTGGAATTAAGCGTTGTGGCAATCAGGTAGGCTTTACTACCGGATAAGCGGATTATACCTACCCCACCTCTTCCTGGTGGGGTAGCTATGGCTACAACAGTATCTTCTGCCATTTATTTCGCTGCAGCTGCCAGTTTTTTTACTGGTTTATCTTCTGAATATTTGCGGGTTATGTACCACTGTTGCAGAATAGACAGCGTATTATTCACTATCCAGTACAATACCAAACCGGAAGGAAAACTCCAGAACAGACTGGTAAATAATACAGGCAGGAACATCATTACTTTAGCTTGCATGGGATCAGGTGGCGCTGGATTTAATTTTTGCTGAACGAACATGGTCGCACCCATAATCAGGGGCAAAACATGATAAGGATCAGCAGAGGCTAAATCATTAATCCATAAGATAAAAGGAGCTTGTCTTAACTCTACACTTTCTAACAAGACCCAATACAAGGCGATAAATACTGGAATTTGAATGATGATGGGTAAACAACCGCCTAAAGGATTTACTTTTTCCTGGCGATAAAGCTCCATAGTTGCCTGGCTGATTTTCGCTTTATCATCGCCATAGCGCTCACGTAACGCCTGTAACTTAGGCTGTAATTTACGCATACCGGCCATAGACTTGTAACTGGTTGCTGAAAGCCTGTAAAAAGCCAATTTTATCAGCACAGTAACCAGAACAATAGACCAACCCCAATTGCCAACAACGTTATAAATGGCTTTCATCAAGGAAAACAGTAATGATGAAACAAACCAAAGAATGCCGTAATCGACGGTTAAATCCAAAGACGGAGCTATGGCTTTTAGATCACTGGTAATTTCCGGGCCTATATAAAGCCTGGAACCAATAACTTTTTGTTCATCGGGTTTAATAGAAATAGGCTGGCTGACCGCACCTATGGTGTAATCACCATTAATTGCACGGGTGTAAAATTTATTTTCGCTTGAACTGGCAGGGATCCAGGCAGTTAAAAAATAATGTTGCTGCATGGCTATCCATCCACCCTTGGCATCAACATCAAGATTGGTTTTGCTCATATCACTAAAACCGACCTTTTGAAAACGATGTGTCCCTGGATTTGAGTAGGAAGCGCCAGTGTAGGAACCAACATGGAAAATACTTGATTTATCTTCTTGAGGTGAGCTACGCAGCAATTGAGTATTCAGATAGCCCTTCCAATCACGAGATCCTTTGTTGACTATTTTATAGTTAACGTCGATCAAATAACTGCCTTTGGTAAAAATAAACTCTTTGGTAACAGCAAGCCCGTCTTCATTAGTACCATCAAGGGAGACAGTCAATTGTTCCTGGCCTGGTTTTAACTGATATTCATTTTGTTTTGCTGTAAACGCAAAGTTAAGCGATTGAACGGAGTTGTCTTTTGCGACAAAGATACTGCTGTTTGCTACATAACGATCCTGAGATTGATTTTGTAACAAAGGAAAGGGCTTATTTTTATCCTCAACGCTTAAGGGATAATCAAGAAGGAAACCTTTGACTACGTCACCATGTTTCAGATCTATGGCCACATCTAAAACGTCAGTTTTAACCTGGATCAGTTGGTCAGAATTTTGAACGTTATATTCTGTTTGCGGATTATGTGCTGGATTTAGAGGGAGTTGTTCTGATTGTCCTGGTGTAACCTCGGGCAACAAATGACCGTCAGTATTTACCTGGCTGGTTAGAGGGGCAGCAACCGGTGCAGTCACCGGATAATCTGCTTGCCAGGCATTCCAAAGTGATAAACCAACCAGCGCTAGCGCCATATATAAAACTATACGTCTAATATCCATTAAAGCTTCTCATCGTTAGGGAGTACCGGATCATAACCGCCGGGAGACCAGGGATGGCAGCGGAGTATACGCTTCAATCCCATCCATATACCTTTGGTTACGCCAAGTTGTTTGATTGCACTCTCAGTATACTGTGAACAACTAGGATAATAGCGACAGCACGGTTTAATCAATGGGGCAATCAAAAATTGGTATAATTTAATTGGAATGCATACTATTTGTCGTAGTATGACTTTAGTTTTTCCCATGTTTTGCTCAATTGGCTGTTTATACCTGAGTTTGTTTGTCGTGCCACGCCATGTTTGGCTAGAAAGATCATGTCCACTGCGGGCAGTTTCTGTGTTCTGAAACCTTCCCGCAGAAGGCGTTTTATTCGGTTTCTGTCGTGAGCTTTGGCTATCATTTTTTTTGATAATGCTAAACCCAACCGAGCATGACCGAGATTATTATTCCTGTACAGCACTACAAATTCGGTAGTTACAATTTTTTTTGCCTGTTCAAACACATGGTCATAATCTTTTTTTGTCAACAGTCTCTGTGTTTTGTTAAATGCAAACACTTATGCTGACAAACGCTTACGTCCTTTGGCACGACGACGTTTAATAACTAAACGACCGGCACGAGTTGCCATACGCTCACGAAAACCATGATCGCGTTTGCGTTTTAAATTACTGGGTTGAAAGGTGCGTTTCATGATGAACCTGTATATAAATTTATGAGGTTGGCAATGATAGATAACTTTCTTGCTACTGTCAAATTGCAATGATGTTTAATTTTTGACGCTTTTAAAATTTGGGGCACCTCACTAATAATTATATAATTCTTAAATTATTTATTTTTTTATTACTCTTAGCGTGAAAAATGCTGTTAGTAATTTATATAAAATCATAAATATCAATAAGTTAGTCTGATTTTAACCTGTTTAAAACTACGGTATCACCTTGTTTTAAAATGTGTATAAAACGCCTCTCATTTATCCTCACCCGTCTTATACACGGTTTTGGCATGCCTTTACATGGTTCTTATACACATCTTTATTCGTGTGATTAAAAATTAAAGACCCGTAAGAGCCATTTTTTTCGCTTTTATTTTTGTTGGGGGGGAATTTTTTAAAATATAGAGGAGCCTCAATTTTGATTTTTTATTAAGTCATTCACTTTTAAGCGAGGCAATAATTATTATAAATTTATATAGATCAAAATCTTGTATTTATTATTAGTGTTTATCTTACTTGTTAATAAGGTTAAAAAAACTAATGAAATCATTGTGTTATTCTATTTCTAAAGATGTTGGTAAGTTTGCTTTTTAGTTGTGTCTATAATGTTTGCTGTTCTCTTTTTTTCACTAACCTAGTTTTTTTATTCAACTTATCCCTAGTTTTAAACGCTACTTATCCATAGCTTTAATCCCTTGTCTTTCTGATGAATTATTCGTGCTAAACGGATCTTGGCTGTATTTTTTTTGGCTCCCTTTTTTCTCTTTAGAGGTTTTATTGGTTTTTTTTTGTGGATAACTTTGCCTTTTTTCCAATGCTGGGTATAATCTCATCTCTAAAACATCGATTGATTAAAACTCAGTTTTCGTTTTATATTTTTTTTACCTTTTGAATCTTTTTATTTAATCTATTTAATTATCTTGCTGTCTAGGCGCTTTCAATGGCAATATTTGTAGCCGTGGATAATTAGTTTTAGCACTTTTTACCGCCCTTATACGATGAGGAGTTATGTTGTGTCTGCAACTGTTTGGCAAAAATGTTTAGGTTTATTGCAAGATGAATATTCTGCTCAGCAATTCAATACCTGGTTGCGTCCATTACAAGCTCATACAGATGAGCAACGTTTTATTTTACTTGCGCCTAATCGCTTTGTTGTTGATTGGGTTAAAAAACATTTTTTTTCTCGTATAGAGGAACTGATCAATCAATTTTGCGGGGATGATATTAAATCCGTTTGTATTGAGATTGGCAGCAAAGCTACCGAATCGGTTGCATCAGTTAGCGACACCAGTGCGTCCCCTACACCTTCTTCGACTAACCCTGTAACCAAACCAGTAGCTAAAAAAGCAGTTGACTATAAAAGTAGCCATTTGAACAAGAAATTTGTTTTTGACAGTTTCGTTGAGGGGAATTCAAACCAGTTGGCACGGGCTGCATCCATGCAAGTTGCTGAACGACCTGGTGATGCGTACAATCCTTTGTTTATCTACGGTGGAGTAGGTTTAGGTAAAACCCATTTGATGCATGCCATAGGCAATAATATTCTTAAAAACAATCCTGAAGCTAAAGTGCTTTATCTGCATTCGGAACGTTTTGTTGCAGACATGGTTAAGGCTCTACAGACAAACTCCATCAACGAGTTCAAACGGTTTTATCGTTCTCTAAACGCTTTGCTTATTGACGACATACAGTTTTTCGCTGGCAAAGACAGATCGCAAGAGGAGTTTTTCCACACATTTAATGCATTACTGGAAGGTCAGCAACAAATAATACTCACCAGTGACCGATATCCTAAAGAAATAGAAGGCATGGAAGAAAGGCTTAAGTCCCGGTTTGGTTGGGGGTTAACCGTAGCAGTTGAACCACCTGAGCTGGAAACTCGAGTGGCCATTTTAATCAGTAAAGCAGAGCAGTCTAATATTGAATTGCCTTACGAAGTGGCCTTTTTTATAGCCAAACGGATTCGCTCCAATGTTCGAGAGCTTGAAGGAGCTCTGCGCCGAGTTATCGCTAATGCGCATTTTACCGGAAAACCCATTACTATTGAGTTTGTGCATGAAGCCTTGCGTGATCTTCTGGCGCTTCAGGATAAACTGGTAACTATTGAAAATATTCAAAAAACAGTAGCTGAGTATTACAAAGTAAAAGTTGCTGATTTGTTATCTAAAAGGCGCAGTCGTTCTATTGCCAGACCAAGACAAATGGCTATGGCCTTAAGTAAGGAATTGACTAACCACAGTTTGCCTGAAATTGGCGATCATTTTGGTGGCCGAGATCATACTACGGTGATCCATGCGTGCAGAAAAGTTAAGGAATTGGTTCAGGATGATAGCGATTTTACTGAAGATTATAAAAATTTAATGCGTATATTATCTTCATGACAAGGGGTTCATCGTGTTTGAGTTGGCTATAAAAAAAGAAGATCTTATCGCTCCGTTACTTACTGTTGCAGGCGCTGTTGATAAAAAGCAATCATTAGCCATTTTAGCTAATGTATTGCTTAAATTAGCCGATGGCCGATTGCATCTTACGGCAACTGATTTAGAAATTGAAATTTCTGCTCATGTGTCTTGTGAGTCTAATCAAAGCTCAGGAAGTATTACTGTTCCTGCAAAAAAATTTATTGACATTATCAAGTCGCTTGATGAAAACACGAGTCCTAATATTCTATTTGACCAGGGTATTGTGACTATCAAACAAGGGCGTAGTTCTTTTAAATTGACTACCTTGCCTGCTGAGAATTATCCATTAAGCGAAGATGAGTGTAATGAAGTTGAGTTATCAATTCCTCGTCTGGTTTTATTGCAATTGTTGCAATCAACTCATTTTGCCATGTCACAGCAAGATGTACGTGTGTTTCTTAACGGTCTTTTTTTGGAGTTTGAGCCGCATCAAATTTCTGCGGTTGCTACTGATGGACACAGAATGGCTATTAGTCGTTATGCTTGCTCTAATGAAAGTCAATATAAACTTTTATTACCCAAGAAAGGGGTGCAAGAATTATTACGCCTTTTAAATTGCATTAATGATGAGCAGGTTTTGCTCGCTGCGGGTAAATCACATTTCAAACTGATCAGCAGTCAATTTAGTTTTATGTCCAAACTGATTGATGCACGATTTCCTCCTTATAACAAGGCTATTCCCAGAGAACAAGACAAACAGATCATTATTGATTGCGCCATGCTTAAACGATCTTTGGCACGAATTGTTATTTTAGCGCATGAAAAATCAAAAGCCGTTTTACTGCATTTACAACCTGAACAATTAACGTTGATTGCGAATAATAACGAACAAGAAGAAGCTGTTGAATCCTTGGTTGCTGAAACCCAAGGTGATGAGTTAAAAATCGGTTTAAATGCAACTTATTTGCTTGATGTTTTAAATCATTTTGGTGATGGTAAAATACGAATGTCCATGTCTAACACAGACAGTAGCATTTTAATTGAATCTCTGCAGAATGATAATTATCAATACATCATTATGCCTATGAAAATATGATTTTATCCGAGTTAAGAATACACCATTTACGCAATATTACCGAAGCAACTCTTTTTTTTAATCCGCATTTTAATTTTATATACGGCCCTAACGGAAGTGGAAAAACCTCTATTCTCGAAGCTCTGTATTTATTAAGTTGCGGTCACTCTTTCAAAACAAGAGAAATTGCGCCTATTGTTACCCTTGGCCAGTCTAACTTAACTGTTTTTTCCCGCTTTACCGACAATTCAACTATCAGTATTCAAAAGTCAGCTGGGCAACCAACACAAATTAAGATAAATAATCAATTATGTTACACCACCAGCCAATTGGCTTATGCAGTTCCTTGCCAAATTTTTTATGCAGATATTTTTCAAATTATCGATGCCGGCCCAGGAGTCAGGAGAAGCGTCCTTGATTGGGGATTGTTTCACGTGAAACAAAACTATCTCTCACTATGGAAAGATTACAAACGTATAATCAAGCATAGAAACGCATTACTTAAGAAACACGCAGCATATCAGGAATTTATTCCATGGGATAAACAGTTGGATCTTATTGCGACACAAATGGATAATCTGCGTTCGGAATATTTTGTTCAATGGAGGGATAGTTTTTATCATACCTTGGAAAAACTCACATCAACCACATGTACACTTGAGTATTACAAAGGTTGGGATAAAAAAAACGCAAATAAATCTCTATTTGAGGTGTTGGCAGAACATTTCAATAGTGATTTACAAAGACAATTTACCCAGTTTGGACCACACCAGGCCGATATTATTATCTCTAGTGATGAAACTAAGGCAAAACACATTCTCTCTCGTGGCCAACAAAAAATTATTTTGATCGCTTTAAAATTAGCTCAGGGATCACTACTAAAGGGTGATTGTTTGTATCTTTTTGATGATCTGCCTGCGGAGCTTGATGCAAAGCATCAAAGATCTTTATTTGACTATTTGAATTCAAGTAAGGGTCAATTTATTTTTACATGTATCAGCGAAGCAGAATTCGTCAACTGCATTCCATACCTCAATCATTCTTCGTTTAGTATGAATTCTGGCTCTGTTCTTTGATTTTATTATTTACTTCATGCTTTCTTAAATAAAGCACATGCATTTAAAAAGCTATTTCGTTCAAAAACTCGCTGCGAATTTAATGTTTCACGTGGAACATGTTTTGTATGCATGCTCAAAACCAAAGCGTTTCAATTTGAAGAAATGCACCTCACCACCTTAACCTCATGGACAAGTACTTGATTTGCTGACTGATACCTTACTTCAATCGTATGGCCAAGTGAGCCGCAAGTGAACATGTCACTCTACTGGATATTGGTTGGAAATTAGGTCTGAACGATACAAAGAAGAGTAATGGGAGAGAACTGTTATTCTGAATTTCTCCAGGCTTTTTACTTTTTACAATGATAGATTTTTTTCATAAAAAAAAAGAGCAAGGGTAAGGACACCCTAAATATTGGGTATAGACACTTATTCATTGAGTGCATTTTTGGGTAGGGAGATATTAGACAGCAACATATAAACTCAATCTAAAAGATGGTATAATCGGAAGATTCGTAATACCACAATTCGGCAAAGAGGGTTCCTGATGAGCGTTGATGCCAGTTATGATTCAAATAATATTAAAGTTCTAAAAGGTTTGGACGCAGTACGAAAAAGACCGGGTATGTATATAGGTGATACCGATGATGGTACAGGCCTTCATCATATGGTTTTTGAAGTCGTTGATAATTCTATAGATGAGGCGCTTGCAGGACATTGCAAGGAAATATTCGTAACCATTCACACAGATGAATCCATTACGGTTAAAGATGATGGCCGTGGTATTCCCGTAGATATTCATAAAGAAGAGGGACGATCTGCTGCCGAAGTGATTCTTACTATATTACATGCTGGTGGAAAGTTTGACGATAATTCGTATAAAGTTTCTGGTGGTTTGCATGGGGTAGGGGTATCTGTTGTTAATGCTTTATCAGAAGAGCTGCATTTACTGGTGCGCAGACACGGTAAAATTCACGAGCAACATTACAGGCACGGTGTTCCTGATGCACCCATAGCTGAAACCGGTGATTCTTCAACTACTGGAACACAAATCTGGTTTAAGCCAAGTGCTGAAACCTTTAGCAATATAGAGTTTCATTACGATATTTTGGCAAAACGATTAAGAGAATTATCTTATTTGAACTCGGGAGTGTGCATTCACTTGTTTGATGAGCGTACTCAAAGACAAGATACCTTTCATTATGAAGGGGGGATTAAAGCATTCGTTGAGCATTTGAACAAAAACAAAACCCCTATTTTTCCAGCAGTATTTTCTATGACTGCAGAAAAAGATGGAATTGTGGTTGAGCTGTCTATGCAATGGAATGATTCTTACCAGGAAACGCTTTTTTGTTTTACTAATAATATTCCTCAGCGTGACGGCGGTACGCATATGGCTGGTTTTAGAGCCGCACTAACTCGTACCTTGAATAATTACATTGAGAATGAAGGATACGCTAAAAAGGCAAAGGTATCACCTACTGGTGATGATGCTCGTGAGGGATTAACTGCCGTATTATCTGTTAAGGTTCCTGATCCAAAGTTCTCATCACAAACCAAAGACAAGCTGGTTTCCTCAGAGGTTAAATCAGCAGTAGAATCAAGTGTGGCAGAGCGATTTAATGATTTTCTTCTTGAAAATCCTGCTGCTGCCAAAGCGATAGTAGGCAAAATAATTGATGCGGCTCGAGCCAGAGAAGCAGCTCGTCGAGCTCGGGAAATGACTCGAAGAAAGGGTGCGCTTGATATTGCTGGCTTGCCAGGTAAATTAGCAGACTGTCAAGAAAAAGACCCGGCATTATCAGAATTGTATCTCGTTGAGGGTGACTCTGCGGGTGGCTCAGCAAAACAAGGCCGAGATCGAAAATTTCAGGCAATACTTCCTTTGAAAGGTAAAATTTTAAATGTGGAAAAAGCACGTTTTGATAAAATGCTTGCGTCTCAGGAAGTCGCTACTTTAATTACTGCGCTGGGCTGCGGAATTGGTCCTGATGAGTACGATCCTGATAAAGTTCGTTATCACCGCATTATTATTATGACTGATGCTGACGTTGATGGTTCCCATATTCGAACCCTTTTACTTACCTTCTTTTACAGACAAACCAGAGAATTGTTGGAAAGAGGGTATATTTATATTGCTCAGCCTCCTTTATACAAAGTTAAAAGAGGAAAACAAGAGCAATATGTAAAAGATGATGAGGCTTTATTTGATTATTTAACCCAAAGTGCTTTGGATGGGGCTGCGTTTTATCCTTCTAAAGATGCTCCTGCGATTACAGCCCAGGCTCTGGAAGAGTTGGTGCAGCAGTTCAGGCGAGTTGAGAAAATAATTAAGCGTTATAAACGCAGATATCCTGCTGATATTTTAAAACGTGTTGCTTATCTACCTGTGTTACAAAATGAAGATTTTAACCATCATGATAAGATAAGCCAGTGGTGCAATCAGTTGCATCATAGCTTGCAACAAGTGGATAGCAAAACAGAACAGTATTCAGTCGCTGTCCATACCCTGGATGAGACCAATCAGTATATTCCGCAAATTACGATAACCCAGCATGGAATGGATCATTATGTACCGATGAATGCTGAATTTTTCTATTCCAAAGATTACAAGGAAATGGTCAACTTAGGCGCTCGATTAGGTAGTCTTATTGATGAAGGCTCTTACATCAAACGAGCAGATAAAACATTGCCAGTTGAGCATTTTGAACAAGCCTTGAACTGGTTGATGGAGGAAGCAAAAAGAGGACAAACCATTCAGCGTTATAAGGGACTTGGAGAAATGAACCCAGAGCAACTTTGGGAAACGACCATGGATCCTGAAGTCAGACGTATGTTACAGGTGAGTATTGAAGATGCTGTTGCAGCAGACGAGATATTTACCACATTGATGGGTGACAATGTTGAGCCTCGTAGAGACTTTATCGAGTCTAATGCTCTTGATGCTGAAAATATTGATATTTAGTCCCGGATTCGGTTGAAAAGAATTGTTTGCTTTTCAACCGAAAAAAACTATTCTGGGTTACATCAGTTAATAATCAGAATTTTTTGATAGACTTGTTTGGCTCTTCAACAATCAACATATCCGTCAAGATGAACATTATTTAAATTACTTAATTTTACTTTCTTGTATTTTGGACAGTAATGAAAATTATCAATGCCATGTTCTCCAAAGTGAATGGAGGAGTTGAACAGGTTTTTTTAAATTATACAGAGGTCTTGCACTCTTTTGGTCATGAAATTATCCCTGTTATTCACCCTTGGTCACAAATAAAAAAATCCTGCACTGGAACACAGGTTCAAACACTATTCAGTTATGGGCGAAATGACTTCCTGGCAGTGTATCGTTTACGTCAGCTCATCTCGAGAATAAAGCCATCCTGCATTATTACCCATACGAAAAGAGCGGCGCTATTGTTTGATAAAACCAAAACCAGGGTACCTAAAATAGCCGTTTGTCATACTATAGAATCTTATCCAGAATTATTAAATGCGTCAGATGCGATAATTGCCATCACAGAGACTATGTATCAGGAAATCATGTCTTATGGGGAACCGGAAAAAAAAATATATACTGTCCCCAATATGGTCAGTGTTCCTAATAATCTGATTTATAGAGAACCCCAGTCATCAGCCGTACCGACCATAGGCGCTAGTGCCAGGTTTTCAGAACTCAAGGGACTGGATGTCTTTATTGATGCTTTGGCTTTATTAAAACAAAAAGGTATTTTATTTAAAGCAAAAATCGCTGGCGATGGGAAACAAAAAAAACAATACCTCAAAATGCTGCGTGATCGTGGTTTACAAAACGATGTAACTTTGCTGGGTTGGATAGAAGACAAACAGAAATTTTATAACAGTCTGGATATATTCTGTCATCCCTCGTTAAAAGAGTCATTTGGTTTGGTTGTTGTTGAAAGTATGATGTATTCCCTACCTATGGTACTGACGCAAATATCGGGTCCCATGGAAATAGTGGGTGATACTGAGTGCGCTATTATGGTACCTCCTGCAGATCCAGTGAGTTTGGCTCAGGGATTGGAGCGGTTAATAGAGGATAATAATCTGGCTAAAAAGCTGGCTTATAACGGATTTCTACGTGCTGATTACTATTCGAGTGATAAGGTTGGCCCTTTATTAAATAAAGTGATGGAAGAGTTATGTGCGGCTGGAGTAAATGAATAGAGATTTGCCTTGATGTCCTGTGCGAATTAAAGTGCCGCATCCTTGCGGCGAAGTACGTCCGTTGTACTGGTCCCTTGAGTTGACATCCTGTCAGACATATCCATGTCATCCCTATGAGCTTTTAGTATAACCTTTTGGCAGATAGAATCATTGGGTAGATAGAGCAAGGATTTGTAAGAAATTTCTCAAAGAATAGGAAGTATTTTCTTCTGGTCATTTAATTTGAATGATGTTATGCCAAATTCAAACCAGTCTTTTTATCTAGTACAGAAATTCATTCTAACAGGGGAATCCTTACAAGTTTTGGAAGATCGATCTTTTTAACTCACCTTACGCATCTCTCTATTAAGGAGTCTTATTCTTACGAATAAATGAATCTCCGGGGGTAGATGTATTGACCCCCGTGATTTAAAGGAATTTATTTTAGTGTGTTTTTAGATAACGGTTGTTGTTGGGTAATACAATGTATTCCACCCCCGCCTGCGAAAACGTCCAGAGCATTTATTTGGGTTATTTTTCGTTCAGGAAAGAGTTGGGCAAAGATTTTATAGGCTGCCTGGTCATAATCTTTATAACCAAAGGCAGGCATGACTACCCCTTTATTCGCTAAATAAAAATTAATGTAGGATAGCGTGAGCCTTTCTCCTGCCAAATAAGTAGCCGGTGGTTGTTCTACCGTATAGACTTCTAATCGTCGTCCCTTGGCGTCAGTCGCTGCTTCTAGCAGGTCCTTATTTTCTTGTAGGAGTGCGTAATTGGGATCGGATTTGTCTTTAGTAATGAGGCACAGTACTTTTCCTGGCGCAATGAACGTTGCAATTTCATCAATATGTCCATCAGTTTCATCACCTATCAGGCCTTTGTTGAGCCAAATGATGTGTTCGCTCCCTAAATATTCTTTTAAAAAATGTTCAATTTGATGTTGTGATAATTGCGGGTTCCGATTGGGATGAAGCAGACATTCACGACTGGTTAATAGGGTTCCTTCTCCATCTACATGAAAAGAACCGCCTTCCATTACTAAAGGTGCATGAAAATAATGAGCATTAGTTGCAGTAATGATAAACGACGCAATTTTATTATCCAGAGCACAGTCAACGTAATTCCCACCCCAAGCGTTATGAATCCAGTCTACTCCAGCAAGTTGTTGTTCGCTATTTAATAAAAAAGTTGCCCCAGTATCACGGGTCCACGAATCGTTAATGGGGTGAGTTAGCAGTGATACGGATTCATCACATAATGCTTTAGCGGACGTTTCATCTCCAGGATTAACCAGCATGGTGACCGGCTCGTAATGCGCTATAGCCTGAGCTACTTTGGCGTAAGCGATTCGTGCTCGTTCTAATCCTACTTTTTCCCAGGTGGACTCATGGCAAGGCCAGGCCATCCAGCACCTTTGGTGCGGATGCCATTCTGCCGGCATAAAATATCCTGCTTGTTTGGGAGTTTTTGGTGTCATCACTGTGTAGACCGTCCATCAAGATAGGTAAGTTGAGAAAAAATACTTCTTAGCTCATTTAAATAAGACAAGATGTGTTCTTTTGGTAATTCCGCTTGAATCAATTGTTTTTCATAAGACTGAATCAGTTTTTTGGTATCGAAATGGGCTAAATTTAATACATTGGTAACGGTGTCGCCATTGACCAAATCTTCAAGTTCAAATTGACCATTACCAAAGAGTTTTACGTCTAACGAGTTAGTATCACCAAAAAGATTATGCAGATTGCCTAATATTTCCTGGTATGCGCCGACCAGAAAAAAACCGATACAATATGGGTTGTCGGTAGAGTAAGGTGGGAGCATCAATGTAGTTGTAACACAAGATTGACCCGGATAATATTTTATCGTGCCATCTGAATCACAGGTTAAATCCTGGAGGATGCTGTGCATGCTTGGTTTTACATTGAGCTGAGAGATAGGCGCTACTGGAAAAATCTGATCTATTGCCCAGGCATCAGGTATGGATTGAAAAAAAGAGATATTACAAAAGATTTTAGCCGCCATTCGTTCGTTTATCATCGTTAATAAGGAATGTTCGGCAGGATTTGCTTCATCCAGCCTGTCTTTTAATTCCATACAAATGTTAGTATAAAATGCCTCTACCTTTGCTTTTTCCTGCAAACTGATGACCCCATGCTTGAATAATGAATGGGCTTCATGCAAGGAGTGTTCGGCGTAATTGTATATTTCAGTTGGTGAGCTGTCGGTCAGTGATTGATACGTGTCGTAAATATCCAGGATAACATGGGAGTCTTCTTCTGAAATTTCGGGAAGTACGGGGGCTTTTTTAATGACTTCTATATCGGTGATATTGGATATTAACACCGCATGATGTGCTGTCAGAGCACGCCCTGATTCGGAGATAATATTAGGCTCGGGAATATCTGTATCCTGACATAAATGTTTTATGGCCAAAAGGATGTGGGTGGCGTATTCGTTCAGGCTGTAATTCATGGAACACCCTTTATTGGCATGAGTGCCCTCATAATCAACGCTCAAACCGCCTCCTACATCAACCGTACTGATGGGGGCATTAAGCTTGCGTAACTCAACATAATAACGAGCTACTTCCTGCATGCAATGGCGAATATCATGAATATTGGCAATTTGAGATCCTAAATGACAGTGCATTAACTGCAGGCAGTCGAGTAAATCGTGAGATTTTAATTGGGTGATCAATTCAAGCACTTGCTTTGCATTTAAGCCAAATTTCGATTTTGCTCCCCCGGTATTTTCCCATTTTCCCGCACTTTTACTGACTAAACGGATGCGTATCCCCAGGGAGGGTTTCACCTTGAGTCGAGCTGATTCAGTCAGAATAATTTCCAGTTCGGAATTTTTTTCAATAACAAGATGAACCTTATGCCCCATTTGTTGGGCGATGAGAGCTGTTCTGATGTAGCAGCTGTCTTTATAACCATTACACACTATAGTTCCTGGCTTATCGCCCAGCATACCAATCACCGCCATCAGTTCCGGTTTTGATCCTGCTTCCAATCCTATGGCATTAGAAGGTGATTTGAGTAATTCACGAACTACGCTGTGCTCCTGATTGACTTTTATAGGATAAACCAACTGATAAGATCCCGTATATTCAGTGTCCTTTTGTGCCTCGGCAAACGCCTGGTATATTCGGCGCACTCGATCATGCAAGATATCACTACAACGAATTAATAAGGGTAAGTGTAATCCTGCTCGTTCAGCCGCATTGACTATAGCCTGTAATTCAACCCCTTGTTGTTCCGGGTTTTTGCTGATTTCGATGTTGCCCTTGGCATTAATGTTAAAATAACCA
Source organism: Legionella worsleiensis (assembly GCF_001467535.1). Taxonomy (GTDB): domain Bacteria; phylum Pseudomonadota; class Gammaproteobacteria; order Legionellales; family Legionellaceae; genus Legionella; species Legionella worsleiensis. Next base: position 37,519 of record NZ_LNZC01000012.1, on the reverse strand, counting down.
TCACCCCAATGTTTAATATTATATAAGTTATCATCTGATTGGATGGTGCTGTTCATTATCGTGTTCCTGTTGGGTTGCGGGGCTTGACTAATTCCTGATAAGTCCATGGTTCTCTTTGCATGGCAAAGGGAAATAATCTTCCCCATAATTGACGTTGACTCAAATCAAGCTCTGCAACAAGTACTGCTGGCTCGTTACGAGGTGCCTGAGCTAAAATTTCACCCATAGGGGTACTAATGAAACTGCTGCCATAAAACTGCAAACCATCTTCACACCCAATTCGGTTGACTGCGATGATAAAGTTATTGCTCATGATGCCCTGAGCTACCATTACTTTTTGCCACATGGGCTGACTGTCAAAGCCTGGGGCAGTAGGCTCGCCGCCTATAGCCGTTGGATAAACCAGTATTTCTGTACCTTTTAAGCCGTAGATTCGTGATAATTCGGGAAACCACTGATCATAGCATGTAGGTAAGCCGAACTGGTGTCCTGCTATGGTGTGCACCGGATAATTGGAATCTCCTGGTTTAAAATAATAATCTTCGTGATATTTTTCTCCACTGGGAATGTGTTGTTTGCGGGTAGAGGCTATCAGTTCGCCTTGATTGTTGAATGCAACGGCGGTGTTATAACCCGCTTTTTCAAAAAGTGATGCGGTGATGCACACCTTATGTGCTTTAGCCATTTGACTGACAAATTGCGCTGTTGGACCGGTGTAAAGATCCTCCATAAAGGGTGTTGCGTCCACGTCTGAACGAGTACAAAAATAGGGGCTTAATGTGAGTTCTTGCAAACACACCACTGCAGCACCTTGTTGTGCCGCAGCGTATATTCCAGAAGCCAGACTGTCTTGATGTTCTTTGGCGTGTTCATGCCATCGCTCCTGAACCAGTCCTACCTTTAATGTATTTTTTGCCATTAGCATTCCTGTGTATGGTGATATTTTTTATTAGGTGAATACAATAAAATGATGAATGAATAAAAAATACTAGCACGGTCCGTGATTTTATGGATACTCAATTCGGTAAAAATGATGTAAAGACGTCCTTACTGGGTAAGGACGTAAACAATAGTCTTTTACTTAAATAAACCACACATTCTGTTGAAACAGGTGTCACTTTTAGCGTCTGAGTCACTGTCATAATCTAAAATGGGTTGAGGTGCGGTTGGCTCAGAACCCCTTCTTCTCAAGCCGGATTGAAACATCAGATGGGGATTTTCGGCAACAGATGACGCTGGTTGGCATTCAGATGAATAGGCAGAGGATGTCTGAGGTTCCATACTCTGTTGTTTTGGCTTTATTGCTTCAGCAATTAAACGAAAAGGATTGGTTTGATCGTGTGCTTTGCCGTTAATTTGTTCCAGTTTGTGACAAATTTCAGACAATTTAGAGGCTTCCAGCGAAGACAGTTTTTCCCCAATACTCTGTTCATGACCCTTTAAATAAACTGAGAATAAAGGGGCAAATTCATGACAAAGTCCCAGGCTAAAATCACGGCTGGAGAAAAAAGCCTCTGGCCTTTCGCCAAGAAGTAATTGGATGTTATTTTTTAGCATAAAAGCAGCGTTTACTTTTTCTGCCAACTCTTTATGTCCCGGAACCAGTGTTTGCATATTACGAGCAATAGAACCAATCAGGTCTGGAGGTGTAGTCAAGGCAAGTTGAGTGGCAATGGACGTTTCTTTTTCTCGAGTAATAGCGAAGAGCTTAGGAAATTCATGGCATGAATCCAGATTGTAATCTCTGCTGGTAAAAAATTTATAAGGTTCACTGCCAAGAAGCAGCCTGTCTATATCTCGCTTTAAGACAAAAGCTTGTGCTACTTTTGCTGCAAAAAGCGTATCGGGAAAAGCCCTGTTCACATTGATTGCTACCTGATTGCGATTTTTTTCAGGTGTGGTTTCGGCAAGCCGCATGGCAATATCCCTTTCGATAGTACTAAGTACTTCGGAAGCCAGATCTCTGTAATTATTGAATAAATCCAGGTTAAATTCGCTGCCTATAAGTAAGCTATGGGGATTTTTATTTCGTGGATCTAACAAGGCGTAAATGCGGTTTTTTACCTCATATGCTTCTGATAATAGGGAATATAACGATGGTTCTCCAGAGTTTAGATCTCTTGCTGATTCGACAACACTGCGAAAGCTTTTTAATTTAGCTGGGGGGCAGTCCATAACCAAACGAGTAGCGAACTCTTTTTTTTCTTCAGCTGATAGTTCGTTTAATCTTTTCTGTTGCTCAGCCAAGGTTTTAATTATTTCCAGAGTGTATCCCATGTCAATCTCCTTATAAGTTCAGCTAAAGCTGATGATGGTTGTTTGCGGTAATCAGGCGAGGCCTTATATTAGCGGATTCATATTACCCTGTCATGAAATTAAACTAAAGTTTATTTGCCCATTTCCAAAAAACAGAGCTAAAGTTTTATTAGCACCAGTCGAAAAAGTAAATAGATACCTGTTTTTGCCTTTAAAAACTACAATAACAACAAGGAGTAGGCAATGTCTAAGAATCATCTGTTACAAGATCCCTTCCTAAACGAATTACGTAAAGAAAAGGTTCCTGTTTCTGTATTTTTGGTTAATGGGATTAAACTGCATGGCGTGGTGGATTCCTTTGATCAATACGTCGTCATGTTAAAAAATTCCATTACGCAAATGGTCTACAAACATGCCATCTCTACAGTTGTGCCTTCTCGTATGGTGAAAATACCCGCTATGGATAGCTCTGGCGAGGAAGAGGGAACTGTGGCAGACTAAGCCATTTTAAACGTGATGGAATAAGCTGTGTTTGAACGTCCGCAAGGTGGTGAGCGAGCAATACTGGTACAATTAGCGCTTCCTGGCGTTGATGCTGAAAAAGCCCTGGCTGAATTTAGAGAGCTGGCTCTTTCAGCACATGCTGAGCTCATTGATTGTGTTGTGGGAACTCGTGCTACACCTGATGCGAAATACTATTTGGGTAAGGGAAAAGCTGAGGAAGTATGCGAGTTAGTTAAGGCTTTGGATGCCGATCTGGTTCTGGTCAATCATGAGCTGTCTCCCTCACAGGAACGTAATCTTGAACGCTTATTTGAGTGCCGTGTTGTCGATCGAAGCGGATTAATTCTCGATATTTTCGCTCAAAGAGCTCGAACTTTTGAGGGCAAACTTCAAGTTGAGCTTGCTCAGTTGCAGCATTTATCTACTCGTCTTGTTCGTGGTTGGACTCATTTGGAGCGGCAAAAGGGTGGAATTGGATTACGTGGCCCAGGTGAAACTCAATTAGAAACAGACCGACGTTTGTTACGTGAACGCATTAGGTACATCAATAATAGGCTTGAAAAGGTTCGTTGCAGTCGGGATCAAAACCGTCAAGCCAGAAAAAAGGCCGATATGGCAACGGTTTCTTTGGTAGGATATACCAATGCTGGTAAATCAACGCTGTTTAATGCGTTGACCGGAGAAAGCATTTATGCCGCAAATCAGTTATTTGCAACTCTTGATCCCACCATGCGTAAATTGGAACTGCCTGGTTCTATGCCAGTAATTCTGGCGGATACGGTAGGCTTTATTCGTGATTTGCCTCATCATCTTGTGGAAGCTTTTCGTGCGACTTTAGAGGAAACACAACAAGCCAATTTATTAATCCACGTTATTGATATTTCTGATCCGCATTGGCGAGATACCGTTTTTGCGGTGCAAAAGGTATTGGATGAATTGGGAGTTAGTGATATTCCGCTAATTCAAGTCTTTAATAAAATTGACGTACAGGAAGGATGGGCTCCTAAAATGGACCTCAATGAGGGGGCTTGTAAAGTCTGGCTTTCTGCAGCTACTGGGCAAGGTTTGGATTTATTAAAAGAAGCTATAGCCGCACAATTGTATGGTTGTGTGCTTATCGAAGACGTCATAATTAAAAGCACACAAGCTAAATTGCGTGCGCAATTGTATCAGTTAGGTTCTGTCATTTCAGAGTCGATTAACGCAGAGGGCGATTGGGAATTGAAAATCAGAATTACTGCAAATCAAAAACAACGCCTTTTTTCTTGAGAGAAAAATATTAATGTTCCGCAATCACTTTGTTTAAGGTCTCAGCGGATTGGCCACCGTATAATGTTTTTACCAATTGCCCTTTGGGATTGAAGATAAAGGTTACAGGAACACCCGTTATGTCACCCAGGCGCAGGTCTGCTGCCGGATCGCTGATTAAGCTGGGATAACTAATATTAAAACGTCTTATTAAATTTCTTTGCTCTAAAGCCGGCAATCCATCAAAATTGACCGCATATAAGGCGACAGGATCTTGCTTATGTTGCTGATAAAAACGATTAAATTCGGGTATTTCATCCAGGCAGCTTTGACACCAGCCAGCCCAATAGTTAATTAATACCCATTTTCCTTTTAGCTCGCTAAAGGACGTGCTCTGGCCTTGAATGTCCTTAAAAAAGACTTCTGTATACCCAGGGGCAGCCAAGGCCATGAGTAAGACTATAGAGAATAGGGATTTGCTAAAGCCGTTCATATTCACCTCACAAGTAGTGATGCCTATTCTAGCACATCAAGCGGACTTCGTTTAACAGAACCTGTTAGCGGTTAACAATGAAATAATGCGTTGCATGGGTTATTTAACAGGGGTACCCGGCAACGCATTACATCCTTTTGCTTTGCAACACAATATCAGGTGCGTGTTGCTTTTTTCTTAAGCCATTGTTCTATTAACGAATTCATCAGAGTGCGGGCGTGAGTTAATGATTCTGAATCTGAGGCAGAAGGACTATGTAAATCCTCACAATGTGCTGCCCCCTCGATCAGGTAATAAGTTAATTTTAAGTTCTCGGCGTTGCCGTTTAATTCCGAAAGCGACAGCACAGACCAGGGATCATTGTCGCCATTTGTAAAATAGATATTGGATACCAAATCGTTTTGCAAAGGAAAATAGAATGACTTATTGAGTTCGCTGGTATTTGCCGGTTTGCTTAAACCAAACAGTCGTTGGCAAATGCTTCGGTGATAATCCAGATTGATCAAGGAAGAGCGAGTGGATAGTGATTCATCCGAATGAGCATTTTGCCAATAACCGTATTCAGTACAGGATTGATAGTACCATTGCCTCATTCCTATTCCATTTTTATAATCCGCAGGATTTTCACTTACAGCGCCTTGAGCGGTCATTTCTACAGCAGAAACGCCCATGGTTTTATACAATTTTTTGGCAAAATCAGAATAGCCTATTAGGGGTGTTTTGCTGGTTGATAATGCCTTACATAATTCATTGCGCATGCCGTACTGAATTGCGGCAGCACCTGTGTCGGCTATAAGATAGAGGAAATCAACAGGGTCTTCTACTTCGGTAGCCACAAACAAGTCTTTTATTTCCTGGAGTTTATTGGCATCACCCAATGCTTCTTCTGCCTTGTGGACAACAGAGCGCATCAGTTGGGCGCACTCAGGGCCTGCTACTTGTGTTACGTGGGCATCGTATTCATAAAAATCTTCTTTAGCCATCACTGGAGCCGATGAGGCAAGCGATCCCGCCACCAGATAAGGAAACTTCAAGCGATAATATGCCGATAATGATCCGGGATAAGAGCCGCCAAATGCTATCCAGGTACCATTCCAGTTGCGCATTTTGCTTATTTGACGCTGGAAATAAGCCAAATCATCCAAAGCGATTTCTGTGGATAAAAAGCGCAAATCTTGCGTTGAATAGCTGTTCAGTGGCAGACTTTCGCCATAATAACGATGTTCCAAAGCAACAAGCTTGGCATGATGTTTTTTGGCATACGTCCTGATTGCACCGTTTAAGGAGCGTTTTGTGCATTCAGATTCACCGCAAATATAAAAAAAGACAGGATCATTTGCTTTAGGACCAAAGGTTTCATCAAGATAAAAGCGTTGCGTAAAGGTTCCTGATTCCGGATGATTGTGATCCATTCGTTGTGTGAATTTTAATGTTTTTATGGACTGGTCTATTAATTGTGGCTGTTTGTCTTCTAAATGTTTGTGCAGGAATAAGGCTACGGGTCCGGCAAAAGCTGTGGAAAGACAGGACAGTAATCCCACTAATGTTATCAGGCCTTGTTTAAAGTAGTTCATTGGTTAATGCATCCCTGGTTTAATTGCGTGTATTCCTCTATGGCTTTTTTGTCAGTCATTTTTTGCTGAACTGACGTCTTATAGTAGTGCTAATTCGAGCGTAAAGAAATAGCGGGTTTTTATTTTCCAGTTACTGTTGCGATTGCATGATATTCGCTGCCCTTGCAGACGTCACATGTACTTACATCATGCACTAAGAATTTTTTTTAATCTAAATGTTGTTTGCCGAACACGTAAATTAGTATATAATCCTCCGCACTGAATCACCCTGAAATTCGACAGGATTAAAATTTGAGTCGGTATTTTGGGCGTCATCCATCAGGAATAATTTTTAATTTTGTGTTGAGAACAGAATGGCTTTTTCTTTTATTACCATAGGCATATTAATCTTGACTTTGTTCTGTGTCGCAGTGATGGTAATCAAACTACGCAAAGAGCCGGCAATCCCTTTATCCATAACCCAATACATCAAGCTTACTGTGAGCGGAATCATTGCTTTTATTGCCGATACTCTGGGAGTGGGCAGTTTTGCAGTCAATGTTGCTTTGGCTAAGGTATTAGGTACTTTTCGGGATGATGAACTGCCTGCGGTTAATAATGGCGCTCAGGTCATTCCAGGAGCTATAGAATCTCTTTTTTTTATGCATTTGGTTGATGTTGATTTAACCACTTTACTAACCTTGGTTGCGGGAACATGTATCGGTGGTTTATTAGGTGGTTTTGTGGTCAGCCAACTGAGTAAACAGGCCATTCGCATGGCGATGATGTGCTCCTTTTCTTTGATTATAGCGCTGCTAATTTCCCATCAATTTCGTTTGTTGCCGGTTGGCGGTGACTTGATTGCTTTGCATTCGTGGAAACTTTTTATTGGATTTTTAGCTATGGTCGTTTGCGGTGCTTTAACTTCCGTAGGCATAGGTTTGTTTGTCATGGTTCAGGGTGTTTTATTTGTCATGAATATTTCTCCTGTTGTTGCTTTTCCAATAATGACGACTGCTGGTGCCATGCAGCAACCGCTTACTACTTTGGTTTTTTTGCAACAAAATAAAATTCCCCTCAAGAAAACATTGATTTTAAGTCTTTCAGGTTGTGTTGGGGTGATGATAACTATTCCTGTTTTTACGCAATTAACCATTTCCTGGTTACATACCTTGTTATTATTTATATTGATTTATAATCTGATCGCTATTGGCCATACTTTTTTTCGTTCTCGTTCCTGTCCTAAGTCAGCAACAGCAACAGGTGCTCTAGTCGCAGCTGAGTAAGGGTGTATGTTTTTTTGCTGGTACTTATTCTCTGTCGCTCCACTATTGGCTGCATGCCAGTATCAAGATTTAGGCATATACAGTATAATCAGCACAATTTTTTAGATAATAGTGCATACTATGGATGAACAAGTCAGTAAATCACAGAAAAAAAGAGAAGCCGATTTTTTACAAAAAACCGGCGTTAAATTCATCGAGCTAAGCGTGGCAAAGCTTGATACCTTGCCTCTTACCGATAATTTGCGCAAGGCAATTATGGACGCAAAATTGATTAAGAGTCATGGTGCTAAAAGGCGTCAGGCACAGTTAATCGGAAAGTTGATGCGTGCTGCTGATTATGAGGCAATACTTGAAGCATACGAACAAATTCTCGAAGAAGACAGCGCCATTACCGCTAATTTTCATGAAATTGAGCAGTGGCGCAATAAGTTAATTCATGAAGGTAAAGACGCTTTAACCGAGTTCGTCAATCAGTATCATCCACAAGACGTGCAACACCTTAGACAATTGATTAAAAAAGCAGCTGATGATCATGCGCAAGAAAAAAATACCGGGGCAGCAAAAGCTCTTTTTCGGTTTTTAAGGACTTCAATATCATGAATTATTCCTTGTTTGTCAGTTGCCCCAGAGGGCTTGAATATCTGCTGGAAGAAGAGCTTAAGGCTTTAGGGTTGCGCATCACCCGGGTAAGTCCACAAGGGGTTTACGGTGAAGCAACTTTGCCTGTTATCTATCAGATGTGTTTGTGGTCGCGTATAGCCAACAGAATTCAGTTGGTTTTGTTCAGCGGTCATGTGGCCAATGAACAAGGTTTACTGCAACTGTGCTCTGGCTTTCATTGGCAGACGGTTTTTACTCATGATAAAACTATAGCCATAGAGTTTCATGGTGCATCCGCACAAATTCGTAATACCATGTATGGTGCTCAGGTGGTTAAAGATGGAATAGTTGACCATTTTCGCCGTTTAAACGGCTCAAGACCTAATGTTGATAAAGAAAAACCGCAAATTCGCATTCATGCTCATTTAAAAAATGAGGTATTAACCGTAAGTTTTGATTTAACCGGATACAGTTTGCATCAACGAGGTTATCGTACTAAGGCAGGGGCGGCTCCACTTAAGGAAAACGTAGCCGCTGCACTGTTGATTCGAGCAAAATGGCCTGAGTTAGCGGCGAAAGGTTATGGCTTGCACGATCCTTTTTGTGGTTCGGGAACATTGGTCATAGAAGCGGCGATGATGGCGGCGCATATTGCACCGGGCTTGTTGCGGCAGGATCACTCCTTACAATACTGGGTTTCGCATCAAGAGTCTCTTTGGGAAAAAATACGGATGCACGCTTTAGAGCAGGTCAAACCGTTAACGGTTAAACTCACTGGTTCAGATAGTGACAGCAAACTCATTGCCTTGGCACAAGCTAATGCAGAGCGAGCAGGTGTCTTGCCTTTGGTCGCATTTAACGTTCAATCCATGAGCGATTCAAGGCCTAAGAACAAGGCCGGTTTGGTTGTGTGTAACCCTCCCTATGGAGAACGTTTGGGTGACACGACTTCGCTTGTTCCTCTTTACCAACAATTGGGTACTACACTGCACCAACATTATCAAGGATGGAAGGCGGCAGTGCTTACTCTTAATCCGGTGCTTGCCAAGGCTATAGGTCTGCGAGCGGGTAAGCAATATACCTTGTTCAACGGTCCTTTGGAATGTAAGTTGTATTGTTTTGATATTACTGCGGATAATGAGCTTAAAGGTACGCAATCAAGTACATTATCGCCTAATGCGCAAATGTTACTGAATAGACTGGAAAAAAACCGCAATCACCTCCAAAAATGGGCGAAAAAAAATGGAATTTCCTGTTACCGGATTTATGATGCTGATTTGCCAGAGTATGCGTATGCCATTGATATTTATAATGATTATGCCGTATTGCAAGAATATGCTGCACCATCGTCTATACCTGTGCAAAAAGCTGAAAAAAGAAGTTTGGATGTGATGCAAGTTGTTCCTCGAGCTTTAGGGTTGGATCCGGGGAAGTTAGTAGTAAAACAACGCAGGCAACAAAAAGGCAGTGAGCAGTATCAAAAAATGGACAAAACACAGCATACCATGACGGTGACTGAAGGTAGAGCCAAACTTATTGTCAATCTTTATGATTATCTTGATACCGGATTATTTTTAGATCATAGACCGTTGCGATTGCGTTTTTCTGAATTAAAACCTGGAACCCGATTTCTTAATTGCTTTTGTTATACCGCCAGTGCCAGTGTCCATGCGGCATTAGCCGGAGCAGTTACCACAAATGTAGATTTATCCAATACTTATTTAAAATGGGCGCAAGATAATTTTAAATTAAATCAGCTTGATCTAAAAAAACACCAGTTTATTGCGTTTGATTGTCGGGAGTGGTTAAAAACAACACGAGAACGATTTGATGTTATTTTTTTGGATCCTCCCAGTTTTTCAAATTCGAAACGAATGGCCGATACATTAGATATTCAACGCGATCATGTTGCGCTAATCAACTCGGCTATGCGTTTATTGAATCCCGATGGCGTCTTGTATTTTTCTACGAATTTCCGTCAGTTTAAGCTCGATCCTGTGCTGCAAGAAAAATACGCCATACAGGATATCAGTAGCCAGACTATAGATCTCGATTTTAAAAGAAATCATAAAATTCATCACTGTTTTAAACTGGTTATGCCGCAATTTGCCGGTTGAACAGTACAATCGATTGAAATTGACGGAAGCACAGAGTGCTTCCGTACTTACTTTGAGTCTTAGCGGGTTTTTCTGAGGTATCGAGCCATTTTTAATGGCGAGATCATGTCGTCTGCCAGAATGGCAAAAGCCGAAACGCCTGGTGCACGGGTTTGATATTCGCACAACCAGCTTCCTTCGCCATCATCTTCAGGAGTTGATGTACCTGACATGCTCGCAAGAATTTCATTGCTGTGTCTCAGAGAAACGTCCTCTGAATTGGCATCAATAGGCCCCATGACGAATACCCAGGTTGATGGGGTATCGTAATGACTTAAATTGAACGTTAAATATAAGCCTTCAATAATCTCGGCCGCATTGGTCATCCCTTCTGCTTGCAACGCTGCCATGCCAGGGCATTTTTCCGGCTTATCTTGGGCGGCGAACACAGAGCCGGCAAGAACTAAAGCGCTAACAAAAGTCGCCAGCTTTGATTTGAACATCATGTTACAATCTCCTTGTTACATTGGTTAAAAATTCACTCAGAGACTAGCAAGATGGCCTGGGTGTTGCAATACTTTTACCGATGAAATTCCTGTTCAGATCAGTGCGGAATGAATTAAAAAGTATATTTACCTATAACAAATAATACATTGCCATTATTATTAAATCCGGGAATATATGTAGTGGCTACCGCAAATTTTTTATAAAAAACGGATGCCCAGGGGAGAATGCCAGGGAAAGGCAAATAATTGTTAATATCCGAACGCGCTGTAAGTAAGATGGAATAGCCTATACCTGCTTTTAGATCCTTGTTTAGGGTGGCAATTTTTAAATAGGCATATCCTGCAGCAGGCTCCCAGTCACTATGAGAGTCAAGAAACGCAATAGCAAATAATCCATGCCAGTTACCCTTCTCGTCAAAGAACCCTTTTCCAAGCCCGCCGCCTAGCGCCGCTTCGTTGTAAGAGGCGATTTTTTGTCGACTGTAGGTGTAGCGATTATGCCAGGCATAACCGGAAAAATAGAGTTCGGTATTCCCTTCTGTCCAAACTTGATGAAGACGGTGACATACCGGTTTTAAAAAGGAGATCCAGCGGGTGCAGCTGTTATCCGGGGTCTGGGGTGTGGCATTCAAGGTTAAAGAGAATGCCATCAAGATGCTGGAACTTATTCTTTTCATTCAACTTTTAACCTTTTTGGGGTTTCTCCCAGCCTTAAATTAGTGTTAGAGTAAACTAGAGAACGTGTTTTGTTAAAAGGACATTAACCGGACATGATATTTCGTGCGCACGAATCAGTGCGTTGGAATAAAAATGTCATCAATCTGAGAGCATACTATCATGGACTTGTTTCGCAAAAAAGATATTGGTGATTCGTTAGACAACGAAACCCACTTAGCCAAATGCCTTACCGCATTTGATCTGACGTTCTTGGGCGTGGGTGCTATTATCGGTGCCGGTATTTTCATTTTAACAGGTATTGTTGCTGCTACTCAGGCAGGTCCTGCCGTTGTTTTGTCTTATGTGGTTGCAGGATTTGCCTGTGCCTTTGCGGCATTGTCTTATGCAGAGCTTGCTGCTTCTATTGGCGGGTGTGGAAGTGCTTATGGCTATGCTTATGCCGGATTTGGCGAATTACTTGCCTGGATCGTTGGCTGGGATTTATTGTTAGAATATTCCATTTCAGTCTCTGCTGTTTCGGTGGGGTGGAGCGGTTATGCCAACGATTTTCTCTCTGCCTTAAAAATACACATACCGAATCATTTACTGCATGGACCGGAAGATGGCGGGGTTTTTAACGTATTGTCTTTTTCTGTAATTGCCGCTTTGACTGCCTTATTGATTATGGGTGTAAAGTCCAGTACTCGTTTTAATAATCTTATGGTATTAACCAAATTAGCCGTGATCCTTATTTTTATAGCGATTGCATCAACTGAGGTTAAAGCAGAAAATTGGTCGCCTTTTATGCCCTTTGGCTGGGCAGGTGTAATGAAAGGTGCTTCGTTGATATTTTTTGCTTACGTTGGTTTTGATGCCGTTTCGACTGCAGCAGAAGAAGCGATAAATCCTCAGCGTGATTTACCCAAAGGCATTATTGGCTCCTTGCTAATTTGTACGGTTTTGTACATTATCGTTTCAGGTCTATTAACGGCGATTGCGCATTATTCAACGCTTGATGTATCGTCACCCATCAGCCATTCATTATTGGTTTTGGGGCATAAGACAGCGGCAGGTTTGGTTGGTGTTGGTGCTATAGCTGGATTAACTACCGTAATGCTTGTTTTGTTTTATGGATTAACCCGGGTGTTTTTAGCGATGTCACGAGATGGCTTATTACCCAGAGTATTTGCTAAAACAAACGTTAAAACCAAAACGCCAGTTCGTATCATCGGATTGTGCGGTATTCTGATGGCGTTATTCTCCGCCGTTACACCGATTACTACTTTAGCTGAATTAGTAAATATTGGTACTTTATTTGCGTTTATTATTGTTTGCGGGGGTGTTTTATATTTGCGAAAAACGCAGCCTGATATGCACAGACCTTATAAAACCCCTGGTATGCCTGTGGTGCCTATTTTAGGCATACTCAGCTGTTTGTATTTGATCATCAATTTACCTACGATTACTCTCATCCGGTTTGCTGTGTGGATGGTGGTGGGTTTGGTTGTTTATTTTGCGTTCAGCCGCAAAAACAGTTCCTTGCAAATCAACGAGTCTGGTGCGGCTGAGTAATGCACTAGACGCAGGTCAACATTATTGCGGCAGCAACCACAGCTGCCGCAGGTATGGTGAGCAGCCAGGAAAAAAATATTCGTCTTAACATATGCCAATGAGTTTCATAAAGGCCACTAATTAACCCCACCCCTCCTATAGAGCCAGTAACAATATGAGTTGTGGATACTGGAACACCGCATTCTGTAGCTGCAAAAATAGTAAGAGCGGCGCCAGTTTCAGCTGCACAGCCTTTTAGCGTAGTTAATTTGGTTATTTTAGTTCCCATAGTATGAACAATACGCCAACCGCCTGCCAGGGTTCCCAAAGCAATGACGAGATGACAGGAGATGACCACCCAAAATGGCACGTAAAACTCTCCGCTAATCCATGATGAAGTAAACAGGAGAATCGCAATGATTCCCATTGTTTTTTGGGCATCATTGCCCCCGTGAGTCAGACTCAGTAAGGCAGAAGAGCATAATTGCAACCCTTTAAACCATTTGTTGAGACGTTGTTCGTTTTGATGTTTGAACAGATTAGTTAACAGATAAGTTAGAAAATACCCAATGAGTAATCCCAGAATGGGCGAAATAAAAATACCTATAGCTACCTTGGTAAATCCAGCTATTTTCAGTGAGGAAATACCGCCTTTGGCTAAAGCGGCTCCTGCTAAACCACCAATTAGAGCATGTGAAGAACTTGATGGCAATCCGTAATACCAGGTAACCAGATTCCAGAATATTGCCCCGATTAATGCGGCAAGAATAAAAGGCGCATTCACCAGGTTGGGTTCAATCAGGCCGTTTCCTATTGTTTTGGCGACGGTAAGGTTAAAAACAAGGAAGGCGATAAAATTGAAGAAAGCAGCCCATAATACTGCTTGTCTGGGTGTAAGTACCCCCGTAGTAACTATAGTTGCTATAGAGTTTGCTGCATCATGAAATCCATTGATGAATTCAAAAACAAAGGCCATGCCAATCACGAAGAGAATGAATAAGGTATTGAAATCCATAGTTAACTTGTCCTTGTTTATATGTAGTAGCTGCTCTTGGTCATAAGCTTTGAAACAATGCTCATTAATTGTTTGACTGGGTAGGGAAGTTCCGTTGCCCCTGCTTCTTTAGCAACCGCTGCATGATGCTCTTCGTCGTGTTGCATTTGTTCCAGTATCAATCTGGATTTTTCATCCTGTCTGGGCAGACGTTGGATGTGTTGTTGTAAATGTGCTGATACTTGCTTTTCCGTTTCGACAACAAACCCCAGGCTGATTTTATCTCCTGCTATTCCGGCAAGCGCACCAAGCAACATTGAGCCACAATACCACAATGGATTTAAGACACTGGGTTTAGAGCCCAATTCGGACAAGCGCTCCTCGCACCAGGCCAGATGATCTGTTTCTTCAATTGCTGCCTGAGCCATTTGTTCTTTAACATGAGACAATTGGGCTGTAAGGGCTTGCCCTTGATACAAGGCCTGGGCACACACTTCCCCTGAGTGATTGACTCGCATCAAGCCGGTAATGTGTTTTATATCTTGAGACGAAATGTCTGCTTCTTTGATCCATGCTGCTGGTGAAGGTCTGGATGACACTCTCTTGGGTGGTGGAAGCAGGGTGCGAAGCGCTGTGTCTACTTCAGTGATAAAATGATCAAGAAAATGAGATGTTCTCATAGGCTTTTTAGGTAGGGTTTAATGTCTTATGTTAACTTGATTCATGCCGACTTTGAAGTCATTACTGGATTTAATTTTATTTCATGATGTGATTTGATCACCTGCCTGAGCCCAAATTAATCGCATATTTTTTCTTAATTGGTGCAGAAAAGCACCGCATCAGCGCCTTATTTTGTCCGAAACAAAACAATGCAACATGTACTATAATTTGGGTTATATGCAATACGGGAGTGCGCCCATGTTTTGGAATCATAAGAAAGGAACCCCAGAAAATTTAGAGAAAATTCATCACTACTATATGAGTATTATGAATTGCATTCCTGATAGCGTTTATTGGATAGATGTAGATTGCAATTTGTTAGGATGCAACAAACGATTTGTGCAATTGCTGGGTTTGAGTGAACTGCGTGATTTTAAAGGTACGCCCTATGCGCAAATGAAAAAAATGGCGCATTGGAAGGATGAGTGTGTTGAAACGTTTAAGCTTAATGACATGAACGCCATATTCACGGGAGAATCACGTTATAACGTCGAAGAAAAACCCGTTGTTAACCAAAGTCAAAAGCAATTTTATTTTAAATCCAATCGTGTTCCCATTTTTGATGAACATAAAAAAGTGATTGGATTGGTCGTAGTACTCACCGACATCAGTGCATTCAAAATTCAGGAACAAAAGCACGAAAGTCAGGCAAAAAAAGCAACAAAAGCCAACAAGGTAATTCCCAAAAATACCTTACCAAATGTATTAATGATAGAAGACAATTTAATCGCACAAAATGTAGAAAAGGCTCTGTTAACAGCGTTGAATTGTCAGGTAGACATCGCTGATACTGGCGATAAAGCATTAAAACTTTTTAACCCCGGTAAATATGATTTGGTCTTGATGGATATTGGCTTGGAAGACACCTCAGGATATGTTGTTGCCAAGCAGTTACGCAACATGGAAAAAAACACCGACTTCCATGTTCCTATTATTGCTTTGACGGGATACCAGGCAGAAGTCATAAAATACGATTGTAAACAGTATTTTATGGAAGGAGCCATTACAAAGCCTTTAACCAAAGAGCAGGCTGAGCAAATAATTAATCACTATGTGTACCATATGGATGTGCCTGTTCGGGGATTAAAAACGACCTGATAAAAACGGGACAGACCTGCTTGATGCCTTGATCCCGATTTAATCGCATCCACTAATCATGCTATACTTGCCGCCTTTTTTATGCTCACTCATTCGTAGTGTCTGTGTTCAAACCGTTTTGAACCGGCTACCCTGTTCCAAGGAATTTGTCTATGTATTCTCTCGACTGGCCACGCATTCATGGCACCCCCAAATCAACGGTCAGCTTTAAATTGACTCCCGATGATTTTCAGGTTAATGAATATTTTGCCGGTGAATTTAGTGGAGAAGGCGAGCATATTCTGATTCATATAGAAAAAAAGGGGCTTACTACGGAAGAGGTGGTTAAGTCTTTGGGACGATTGATTAATAAACCAACAAAACTAATCAGTTATGCGGGTTTAAAAGACAGGCAGGCTTTAGCAACACAGTGGTTGAGTATTCATGCTCCTGGAGAACATATTCCCGGCATAGAAACACTTGCAGCGCCAGGATGGCGTGTTATGGAGTGCACACGTCATCATAAAAAATTGAGACCAGGATTTTTAACGGGAAATCATTTTGTCCTGACATTAAGGGATATTACTGACCAACAGGATTTAATCGACAGAGTAGAGCTGATAAAAAAAACGGGTGTTCCTAATTACTTTGGGGAGCAACGCTTTGGTCGTGAGGGTGGAAATTTACTCAGAGCAGAGGAGTTGCTTGTGCAGGGACGAAAAGTCAAAGACCGATTTTTAAAGGGGATATATTGCTCTGCTGCCCGTTCATGGCTTTATAACCTGATTTTGTCTCAGCGAGTACTCGATTTGAGCTGGAATGTACCCCAACCTGGGGATGTGATGCAGCTCAGCGGTTCAAACAGCATTTTTGTTATTGATGAAGTGGATGAGAATCTATTACATCGTGTTACAGAACGAGACGTTTCTCCTGCCAGTCCCTTGCCTGGCAAAGGAAAAAATCTGGTCAAAGGACAGGCGTTAGAGCGGATTAATGAGGTGTATGCACAGTGGGGTTCCTGGTTGGCTGGATTGCAGCAGCATGGTCTGGAAGAAGCCTGGCGTTCTAATATCCTTCATGTGGAGCAATGTCAATTTGCTATTACAGATTCTGTTGCAAAATTATCGTTTAACTTACCTGCAGGTGCATATGCCACCTGTGTTCTACGGGAGCTGGCATTGTATTAGCGGTGGCTATGGCGTTTTGCAACGCCATCATTCAGTAATTGAGCACAGTACGAATGGATAAACCCTGATGCATTAATTCCAAGGCTTCATTAATGCGATCAAAAGGCAGTTCATGGGTAATCAGATCATCTATATTAATCAGCCCCTCCATATACCAATCAACGATTTTGGGTACATCCGTGCGTCCTCTTGCACCGCCAAATGCGGAACCTTGCCAGACTCTGCCGGTAACCAACTGGAAGGGGCGGGTAGAGATTTCGTGACCTCCCGGTGCGACGCCAATAATCGTTGATACGCCCCAGCCTTTATGGCAGCATTCTAAAGCCTGACGCATGACGTCTACATTGCCAATACACTCAAACGTATAATCAGCGCCACCTTGGGTTAACTCAACCAGGTGGCCAACCAAATCTCCGGATACTTGGCGTGGATTGACAAAATCAGTCATGCCCAGCTGGGTCGCCAATTTTTGGCGACCGGGGTTTATATCCACGCCTATAATTTGCCGTGCGCCAACCATCCGTGCGCCTTGAACTACGTTAAGGCCTATGCCGCCTAATCCAAAGACAATCACCCGGCTGCCTACTTCAACCTGTGCATCAAATAACACAGCACCAAGACCGGTGGTCACTCCGCAACCAATGTAACATACTTTGTTAAAGGGTGCGTCTTTACGAATTTTGGCCAGTGCGATTTCAGGCAATACGGTATAATTGGCAAAAGTTGAGGTGCCCATGTAGTGATGAATGGTTTTGCCATTCATACTAAATCGCGAGGTTCCATCGGGCATGACTCCCTTACCTTGAGTGGTGCGAATGGCTTGGCATAAGTTTGTTTTTTGAGAAAGACAGTATTCACATTGACGGCATTCGGGCGTATAGAGTGGAATGACATGATCACCGGGTTGTAAGCTGGTTACATTTTTTCCTGTTTCAATCACTACCCCAGCACCTTCATGCCCCAGAATTACCGGAAACAGCCCTTCGGGATCTTGGCCTGACAGGGTATAGTGGTCAGTATGACAAACCCCAGTTGCTTTAATCTCTACTAAAACTTCATTGTCTTTTGGTCCTGCCAAATCGACCATTTCAATGACAAGTGGTTCACCTGGTGCATAAGCTATTGCTGCCTTAACTCGCATGATTCCTTCCTTTCTAGCGCATTTTGGGTGTTGGTAATGATGTGTTCTAAATCCTGAAAAAACATCATATTCTTTTTGTTACTTTAATGCCAATTGCAAAATAAATGTATCTCCCTACCTTATTGGCTAATAAACACAATAATGTTTTATATACCGGCGTTACCAATGATTTGTATCGACGCTGTTTTAAAAATTATGCCACTGCAGGGGGATCCCTCGCTTTGCTCGGGATGATATGGGAACTTACAAATGAATCAATAAAATCGGCTATTTTTAATAGAAAGACAGGAGCCGAATCGTTTATATCGGCTCACGAGAGGATTACCGGTTGAGGTTTTACCCACAACAGGTTTCTATTGTTTTTCCTACACACTCAACAACCGTTGCGCTTGCTCGAGTAGCGATATAAAGAGGATTTAGAATTAACGCAGCAGCTGTTGAAAGTAACGCCAGTACGGCCATTCCGGCAGAGACCAGAGTATGTGCTGCTGTTAGCTTAAAAGAGGAGCAGGTTGCTCTGCTTAGTTCAGAGGCTGGAGCAATAATAACCAATGCCAAAGCACACGGAGTCAGTACCATGGATGCCAGTGCACTGAGTATGGTTTTAAAGAAAAAGCTCAAGGCATGTATACCAAGCCAGAGTGGTTTTTCTATGGGTCTGATGGCCAGAGTAGCGAACTCGTTTATAGTGTATATAGGATACAAATAACTCTTTTGCGGCTTTGGAATGGCCTCTGCATATTTGTCTCTAATACCGCCGTATTCATTCCATGTTGCTCTAACTTGTGAAAAAAAAGAATGCCCTGCCATTACAACTCCAGCTGCTGTTTATGAAGAGCCTGAATGCTAACAAAAAGAACAAAAAATAGGAATACGGTAACTTCCTACTTTATTTAATCCCCCTCACCCTTGAGTCCTCTCTCCCACGCCATGCGCAATGGAGAGGGGAATACTTGCTGGCTGTTTCAGTGAATTGGCGTTATTGTGGGCAGTGACTCGTCTGTGTATGCCCATTGAATTACAATGGACATGACGGCAAATTAAGTCATCAGATCCCGGGGCTAACTGCATCCTGAGGAACTGACTTGGTAGGGCTTAACCTCAATTGTTCGTCTGCCGCATTATGGGCGGCAAAGACTGCTGGAAAATGAGCGACAAGATCTTCTGTTTGCGTCTTGGGTGACTGTCCGCCCAAATGACTTAATGATTTGATACTATCGTCATTATCCACTGCATTGTCTGGATTTTTGTCATCTTCTTTTACACGTTTGGGCCGCCTGGCTATATCCGTTATTAATCCAACAAGTCCGGTAACAAGAGCTGTATGAAATCCTAACACGCCTCCAAGAATCAGGCCGCCGAGCAGGCTGAAACCAAAAGGTACAAACAGGCCGCTAGCCACTAAAGCACAACCTACAAAAAAGCCAATACCAAAGCCCCATCCGGCAAAAAGGCGCATTAATGGGTTAGAAATTTCTTTAGACGACGGTTTTGTTTGATCGCTATCAGGATTCGCAGCGCTATGGTTAATGCGTTCATCAGCGGATGAATGGGGTGTGTTGGCTTTAGTTTCTTCATCGGATTGATCTGTAGATGGTGCTGTATTTAAAGTGGCTTCAGTGGCCACAAAAGAGGTCTCTTGACTGATGGATGATGTTTCTTGTGGCGTCACAGATTTTAAAAGAAATTCTTTTATTTGTTCTAAGTAGCTGAGCCAATCAAATTGGCCGGGTTTTTGGTTAAAACCGTGAATGTGTTCACTTTTATAATCATTATGTCCAGCCGCCCTTATCATTTCGCAGTAGTCGTTTGTATGGTCATCAAGTATGTAGATACAAGAGGGCTTTTTATCAGAAGAATGGCGCATTTTCAGGTCATTATCCACTTCTTTAAATTTATAGCCGCTGGCCATAATGTTTAAGCGTTCAATTTCGCTAGCAGAAAATCCTTGATAGTGAAACAAAGCCTTAATGTATTCTGGACGATTGCGGGTAACGATATTAATACTGATTTGGTTATTATTGATTAATTCGTGAAAAAAAAGCACCGCATGGGGTGTCATGAGCAGGTTATTATCAGGGTTAGTAAAATCTATGGATTCACCATAATCCCCGAATTGTTCTATAAACAGTTTTTGTATTTCTTCCGCAGATTTCATTTTAGTATACTTATAATGCTGCTTAACACCTGGCACATAACCCTCAAGCAAGGATTGGTAGAAGGGTGAATTAACTGCATCTGCACCCTCTGTGCGGGTGATTGTGCCATCAAAATCGGTATAGATTACTACTTGGGTCATTATTGTTTGTTCCATTATCGTTGAATAAATATTAGTGACAGTCTATTTAAATTTACTTAAGGAATTATTAAGAGTGTTAAATAGATTCATTGCTGAATTCGTAAAAAACCGGAGTTCATTTTGGTCTTTTAATGTCAGCTGAACTGATGATCTTTTACCGGTTATTTCAGCCCAAGCTCTGCAACAAAAGCTAATCCAAGTTTAGTGAAATTCACCATATGTTCCAGGTTAATAATGTCCAGTTTATCTTCAGAGCTGTGGATAAAGGGATTGTCATCATTAAGTGTTGTTGCCGATGGATAACAGGCACTGAACCCTTCCTTAGTCCAGTTCGCATGGTCGCTGCATGCATAGCCGCAACGGGTGTAACCAACAGGAATTTTAACGTATTCAGTAAGTAATTGAGCAAGAAATTGGGTTAAATTTGCATCTACATAGTCTTTTAATAACCAAATTGTCTTGTCTCGAGGGTTGGCTCTAAATCCAGCCTGATCCAGTTGCATTACGGCTTTAACTGGGATTTTGTGCTGAATAAAATGTCTCACCACATATCCTGAGCCAACCAGTCCACGCTCTTCAGCGGCATAGGCAATAAGATATACCGGGTTATCGAGTTGTATTTCTGATGCTAATAAAGTTCTGGCTATTTCCAGAGTGACCGCAATCCCGCTGGAATCATCATCAGCTCCAGGCATGTTTCCATCTAAAGTATCGACGTGAGCACCTATGACAATGGCTGCGCCTGCTTTGTTTTTACCTATTACTGTTACTACTGAAGGTTGAGGGTATTTTTTTCCGGTCGTGACAAAGTAGCTGTCCACATCGGTGCGTCCGTATTCTTTTGCCAGCGTATCGAATTGCAGTTTAAACCAGTGTGCTGCAGCAATTCCCGAAGTGGTTTTTGCGGAACGGTTCAGGTAGCTGGTTAGATGCTGATTGGATTGCCAAATTTTACTGGGATCAATAAGCTCATAAAGCGTGTAAACTTGTTTTTCATGTTGCACAGGATAGGATGTGTTTGAGTGCATTTCTTTATTTTGAGTGAACTTTTTGATAAGTTGCTCAGCACTTAGTGTTGATTGAGGCCTGCTTGAATGGTAGGCATCCAGATTGAAAAACTTGCCGCATTTGGATTTATTTTCGTGCAGTATTGTTAATATTTCTTTGTTTAAGGTTGTTTCAATGATGCTGAATTCAGCGGAGTGGTGAATGATTCGCACTTTATCTGCAAGAGGTTTTAGCATGCAGTTAGAAACAACGAGTTGGTCTGATGTCGTTATGGATTGAGTCATTCCTGATGAACTTAATGAGCAAAACAGTAGCGCCCACAGGGCGCTGTATCGAAATAACATAACTCAAACTCCATGAATTGAAGCGAATAAAAAGGAGTAAATAACAATCTCATCGCTTCGTTTTGTTTGCAATAAACTCATACCCACCCAAGAGAATATTCCTTTGATTAACAACGTAATTTAACGGTAAGGTAAGGGCCGCCTGCTGAAAAATTACTTTGGGTGTGTTTGGCGCTGGATGTAGACAGCGAACCTGAATCAATAGGTATGACATTGGTATTGGTTTCGTAGCTTGCAAGAGGATTGATGTACAGCGCCCCCATATAACCTGCTTCAAAAGTTATATCGGCTTTTTGGTCATACTGATACAAATAGCTTAAACCCAGTTTGGCATCCACAGCGGTAACCATCTGGTCTACTGTTGGGTTTGCAAGCCCCTCACGATTAACATAAATTCGCGCAGCAATTAATTCGGCGGAGGTACCGGTAAACTGGTATTGCGCCGGTTGCATTCTGCCAAACAACAGTGAACCTGCAAGTTGGCCTACCAGATGCACGCCCCGATAAAACTCATAGTCGTTACTAAGACCCAAGCGTGGCCCTATCCCTTGGTATGATGAGGTATTATCAAACACAAAAATGGGCAAAGACAAACCTCTGAACGTAGAAACCAATTGTTCCTTGATGAATACAGAACTAATTCCTGTGAACAGGCGTGTTTGCAGGCTGGAGCCAAAATTAATGAATTTACCTACATCAAGATTTATGGCATCGTAATTAAAATTCAGTTGCGCCTCGGCCTTCTTTAACAATGATACGCCAGTGATTTGTCCGGTAGTGGTGGGTGGGGTTCCTGTTTGTGAAAAGGGAGATACCCATTGAGAGGTCGGATTGACTATCACTCCATCCTGATCGCGAGATTCCAGGTGAGACCAGTTCAGTTGAACGTCTGTGCCTGGAGTGGAAAACACATATCGAGCGCCCAGATTAAAGCCAAGTTGGTAATCTGGTTGTATGGTCTGTACTCGCCAGTTAGGCGATGGGATGGGGAGCACCGTCGTAATCACTGCCCATCCAAAGTTATCCGCAAGGGGTTGAAGGTAGGTTGCGCTTGCGGTTACTTCAAATCCGGATTTTAATTCAGGAACATAAACGTTGATGGGATGGCCTTCTTTGGCAGAGCCCATATCGCCAGCAAAAACGCTAACGCAAAGAAATTGCAAGATGGCTAAAATAAGAAATCGTGTATTCATGACTGTGTGTATCCCTTCAAAACAGTAATAAAATTAAAAACCAGAGCTCGCTTTATCGTCAGATGAGTCTTTAATTTCTGCTTATGCACGGCGAGTTATTGCTATTATGCCGTTACATGCCCTTTTCGGGGGCAATGCTATCATAGTCATGTGATATTTCTCAAATAGGATTGAATAAAAAAAACAGACAAGGCAGTGTGAGCGATGGTGTCAGGCAGGATAACCCGGCATCAACGTGTTTGGAAGAGTAAACATGATAAGCCTAATCGCTTGGTTTCCCTTTATCTTGATGATTATAAATGCTATTTTTCTGAGAAATAACCTTGTTGCAGACCGCTTGAATAAGCTGCCTTTAGGGGGTAATCTGGGGTAATAGAGGACGTCTTCCAGGTAACGAGGTTTTAAAAATGATAAAATCCAACATGCAACCCAAACACATTGCCCTTGCTGCTGATGATTTGTGCGGTAATGGTGCTTTGGGGCGTTATATCATTCTTACCGGTTCAGATGGCCGGGCACGGCAGATAGGCGAACATTTGGAATCGCTGCACATAAAACCTCACCCACGACAACATAATTGTTATCTTGGTACCTTGAAACAGGGAGCCTGTAGTCTCGATGTCGCTGTAATGTCTACCGGTATGGGCGGCAGTAGTGCTGATATTATTATTACGGAGTTGATGTTGCTTGGTGGCAGTCGTTTTTTACGAATTGGTACTGCCGGCTCGCTTTGCCCTTCTCAGGTTTGTCCTGGTGATTTGGTTATTGCCTCAGGTGCGGTACGTGATGATAAGGCAAGTTGGGATTACATCTACAAGGAATATCCCGCTATTGCATCTATGGAGTGTGTGCGGGCGTGTCAGGATGCGGTTCAACAGTTACCGCCTGCAGCATTTAAAATTCACACAGGTATTGTTCATTCCAAGAGTTCATTTTATGCCAGGCAATATGGTTTTTCACTCCGAGAAGACAACCACTCGTACATGAACACCTTAAAACAAGCCGGGGTATTGGCTTCCGAGATGGAGTGCGCCCAGTTATTTATTCTTTCCAGTTTACATACCGCTTTTAGAGCCACATCGCATTCACCTTATCCAGCTATTCAAAGTGGTGCCATTTTGGCGGTTATTGGAACAGATACTGACTTTGATAAAGACAAACAATTAATCGAGCAAACACAAGAGCATGCGATAGCGCTGGGATTAAGTAGTCTTATCCAGATGAAAATTCAAGATGAAAATGCAAAAAGGTAATTTGCTAGCCTCATTATGTGCTGGTTTGTTCTTTGGTTGTGCCAAATGAGATCCCTCATATCAGTTACTCTTTTGGCTCTGTTTTAGGATACATAGGGAAACAATCGGTTTAAAAAATGAGTGCGAAATACGGTTAATATCAGTCCATAAAGAGGAATAAATGCCACCAGGCTAATGATGATTTTAAAAAAAACATCAACAACGGCTATCTCTGGCCAGTGCTGATCTAAAAAGGGATTGGCACAGTGGTAAAAGGCGATGCTAAAGAACAATAGGGTGTCCAGGATATTTCCAACGGTTGTGGACAATGTCGGAGCAAGCCACCAGGAAGTACTGTTTTTATAGCGTTGAAAAATAAAGATATCAAGAAGTTGCCCCGCTACATAAGCGATAAAACAGGCTGAGGCAATACGAAAAGGCATGGAGTTTAAAATAAAGGAAGTGCTCTCAATTTGTGTGTCTAAACAGCTGGCTATACCGTAAGAAATGATGATACCTGGGATCATGCTGCGAAAAATAATGGATCGTGCAGCATTGGCCGAAGTAATACGGGTAGTAAGATCGGTGAGTATAAAAATAGCCGGATAAGTAAACGCTCCCCAGGTCGTGTGCAGCCCCCAAAGTTTGATCGGATATTGCACCAGGATGTTGCTGATTGTTATTAAAAAAATATGGCAAACAGATAAAATGACGAGCGATTTTTTCTTTATTGGGGATTGAATCAATTTCAACTGCCTCTTGTGAATACATGTCCTGTCAGGTTGGATTATTGGTCATTTCTGTCTCAAAATGACCAGTTAGTCGATTTTAAAGGTTATCTGTGTTTTATTCAATACCCGATCTGCATCATACGCTTCAGTGAGGCATTATTAATCCAGGCTCATAGACGAACTGACCTCATCTTCTGTTTCAAGCGCATCCGGGAGGCTCTTATGATTATGCGGTGTTGCCGCATCTTCCGCATTAATACCCTTGACTGCGTAATATAAAACGATGCAAACAGCTGCTGAGGCGATGTAATACATAAAAAACCGGGATAATGCCGCAAAAAAATCTGCACCCTGGCACTCTAAACTGTATCCTGGGGCTCTGTCGTGGTTTTCACTTATACATTTATTAAAAAAAGCGGGATCAAAGGGCATTTTTTTCATCCTTGTTGTTCAAATTAATACAACAGCACTTTATCCTGTGTTTTTATAAAAGAAAAGCATTTTTGCACAATAAAATATTTAGTGATTAATTCTTTTATGGGTTTTTTTCTTGCAACACGGTGAGCTCATTCGATTTAGGTTGGTAATGCCCCTTGTTGTTGATAGTATAATGTGCATTTTGATTTATTTAATCTCTCAGGCTCGAACATGGGTAACTTATTGGTTAGAATCATAATGAAAAAGGTAAGTAATTTGTTTTTTTTATGTAAAAATAGACCATTTCCCTCTGTTGATTAGTTATTGTTCATGAAAGAAAAAGTAGATTGTATTGTTGTAGGTGGTTCTATTGCCGGTTGTGTAACCGCTATTCTTTTAGCCCGTTTAGGCCTGAGAGTAACTATTCTTGAGCGTTCTTCTGGTGAATTAAAAGGGCAAGGCGCTGGAATTACATTACCTGTTGCTTTAGTAAATCAATGTATAGAGCTTAATCTCTTTGATAAAGATATTCCTCGTTTAGCTATTGAAGCACGTACTTTTTTTCGTAAATCTTTACTGACTGTGGAAGCAGAAAAGATTGGGGATCAGCCCTTAAGTGCATGCTCGTTGAATTGGATGGATGTCTATCGTAACTTGCGACAAAGACTTCAGGATATAGACTTTCGTCCCTCAACACAGGTTACAAGGATAAAAAAAGAAGCAGATGGTCTTTACTGTTTAGAAACGGCCTGTGGTGCGTATTTGAATACGAGTATTGTCATTGCAGCAGATGGCGTAGAATCCAACCTGCGTAAACAACTTTTATCTGAAAATATTCCGACTTATGCTGGTTACATTGCCTGGCGGGGGGTGCTGGAAACCAACTTATTTGAATTAGACCATCACATACCGTATTACGTGTTTTCAAAAGGACACCTTTTATTTTATCGAATTCCCGCCGAAGGTTATGAGATAACTGGGAAAACTTTGTTAAATTGGGTGATGTATGAAGTGACTCCCCCTGATGTTTTGGCGTTACGCTTAACTGATGATAAGAATATACGCCATACTCGCTCCATACCACAGGGAGCATTACATGAAGAACAAAGACAATACTTGCAACATTTTGCCAGACAGCAATTACCTGCAACAGCAGCAGAAATAATATGCAACACGCCGCAACCATTTATTCAGGCTGTTTTTGATGCTCAAATTCAACCTTATGAGGACAATCAGATCATTTTTATGGGTGATGCAGCAACAACGCTACGTCCTCATAGCGGTTCAGGGGTAATGAAAGCATTAAGTCAATCCATTGATTTTTATAAATTTATTAGCAAAGACAGCGATAGACATTTGCTAATGCGCTTATCTCAATGGAAAAATATTCAACTAAAAAACAATGCGGAAGAAATTGAAAAATCAAAAATAATGGGTAAAGCTCTCGTAACAGAAACACCCTCATGGCCAGATATGAATCAAGAATCACTTGATATATGGTGGTCGCAGGTAATGAAAATGCAGAGCTGGTATGCAACACCGCAGTGTTCAACAGCCAGTACGAGTATTTTTTCCATAACAAAACAGGATGAGAATGAAGAAAAAGGAGTTTGTTTGCGCTCCAGATTATGAGCGTATCCTCATTTTTTACACAATAAACCGCACTTGGTTAGGGCTGTGATGAAGTAAAAAATCGCTGAGATTATGCTGCAAACGGGCTATAGCCCCTGAGTGGGGTACAGGGTAAACGCACCTAAACGTATTATCTAAGACCAAGATGCCTGCGTTCTGCGCTTTATGCGCAGAATCCAGATCCTTGCCTGCACTAAGATCGCATGGATCCTACGCATAAAGCGCAGGACGTAGGCAAAAGGGCGGAGATTTATGTTCATAATTTAGATGCGTTTGCCCTGGAATGGGGCATGCCTTTATTAGAATCATCAGGTAATTTAGCTATACTTTGGCGTTTAATTCCATTGCGTCCGCAATTTTAATAAATTCAGTTTCTCGTCTTGTCTTTTCTGCACTGAAGAAGAAGCTATGGCCAGTTAATATTCTGGTTACACCCACAGCAAGACCAATTAAAGCAAATGATGAGATTAACATTAATGCATCAGCTAATAAGCGTGGCGCATAATGCCTATGTTCAAATTCATGATGCGCACATGCTTTTAATTGAGACTTTTTTTCTCCTGCGGAGCGATCAGACAAAATAATCTGTTGTGCTTGTTCTTGAAAATGTGTTAACGACTCGAGCGCTGCGGTGTGCTGCAATCGTGTGCGTTGTTGTGCGCAAAACTCATTAAGGGCTATTACATTTGTATTTGAGGAGCTCTGAGCAGTTAAGGGCTGTTGCTTCATGCCCGAATTATGGGTATTGGCTATTGAAGCCGTGTGTTGCACTACCTGTTGTCTGCATAGAGGGTGTTCTGACCGTAAGGAATCACGGGCACGTTCCAAATCAGCAAATGAAATAACGGTTAAGTTGAGCTGATGTCGGTCACTGTAAGCCTTTAAGCGTTTCATATTGATTTCAGTGTCCGTAGCAATAATTTGAATATCCTCACCCAACTTGAGCGATTTTTGAGAGCGATATTCCTGGTGAGGCATTGAAATGATCCGCATGTACCGACTTTGCTCATAGCATAGAATAATCGGTAGGGGGTTTTCTACCAGATCGGTGTCTGCAACCGAGAGTTTCAAGGGCTTTTGAACGTCTTGCAACAAGCGTTTGGTGACTGAAAAACGTTGTTTAAGTATCTCTATATAACGAAGAAGCTCAGGAGCTAATTGTTGAAAATCGCTTCGGTCATACCACCCTGAAAGTGTCTGATAAAGCATAGAATCCAAACACCAGGAAGAGACATTTCGCACCACGTAGTCCCATTGAGTATCTAGCCCCCTCCTGGATCGTCTTTGTTGTGTCAGTGGCTCTTCAACGTACTCGAATAACTGTTGGACTTTACAACGCTCTGGAAGGGTCAGTAGCTCAATGATTTTTTGGCAATTTTCTGCTGTAGGGTTATTGTAAATCTCATATATTGAAAGATTGGCTTCCTCTAATTTTTTTAAAAATCGTGGCAGGGATAAATAGGCTGTCAGCTCATATCCCAATGTATGACTATCTTGAAAAGATAAATTTTTAATATCTTCTTTTCCTACTATATGAGTTGCAAATAACAAGTACAAATAAAAAACATCTAAAGATTTCTGAAATTCTTTCTCTAAAGAGTGCAGTTCAGTAATGTCCCCCAGATTAATACCGAGCTGTTTTGTCCGTGCAAGATAAATATTAATAATGTTGATTTGCGAGAATAAGGCTTTTGATGCATCAGCAGTATAGTTTCGTAGCACCTTTAAGCATTCTTCTCCAGACTGTGTTTGATCGGGTTTCGTATAATTGTCGATGATTTTGGATAATGAATATTCGCTAGAATTATCTTTGCCATTCAGTTTTGCAAAGCAGGGGTTACCATTAGCCATTGCCGTACTGAATCCCCCTTTCCTAAGCTCCCCGGATAAAGGTGCCAATCCATATTGTTCAAGCATTTCTATTGCTGACATCAATTTGAAATCTGTTTGCGTCATTAACGCCAAAGAGGCACTATTGGTTCCGTGAATGAAGGGATTAAAGACAGGTTCTTTAGCGTATGGATTAGCATACTCAGGTGTTTCTGTATTGAGTAATTGCTGAAAATACGGTTCCTGGTTTATTGATTTAAGCATGGCTGCAACGGCATAATCAGCATGTTCCAATGTTGCTTTTTCTTGCAGCGAATAATCATCTTCACCAATTTTCAGGCAAAAACTCTCTTTATTGGGGCCTATTAATCGAGTTGGAAAGTAGAGATCTTTTTGTCGCTTGATAAGCCGCAGCGTCTGTTTGGCATAATCAAAAAAGACGCAAGCATCTTTATCTGGTGAATAGGGAAAAACATCTGTTAATTTTAGCTCAATAAATGCAAAATCAAATTCACCATTGCATCGAATAATATCAAAGCAATCCGCAAGGCTGACCAGTAAACGGGCGTATTGGAATGCTGCAATAATCTTTTCATCCAGGTTATGAGAGGCGAGATAACGTGCTAATTCTTGTGGCTTGTCTTTAAAAGAAGCAAGGCGAGAAAACAGTGCGGCTAACTGAGGGTTAAGGCCATGTTCTTGCAAAAAAAATTCAATGCAGGCAGCACTTTCATTTTCCCAGCGGTCTTCTGCCTCACCTTCACGTGCTGCATCATGCCCTAAACCTACATAGCGAATTAAGCAAAAGAGGTCTTCTTCGCTTAAGTTACTAAACTCCATCAAGGCTTGTATTTTATTTTGTACGTGTTCCGGGTACTGTTGGTGGCACAAACGATGAAGCATCACTGTAGACCAGGCTACTCGTGATGCATGCATGGCTCCGTGGATTTCTCGTTCTATGTAGCCATTTTTAGTCGTATTTTTTAGTCGTTTCCCCTGTTGCATGCCCTTTGAGCTAGGATTAAATGGTTGCAAGTAAGTCGCTTCAAGAAATAACTGGCTAAAATAATACCATCCTTTTGATGAGAGTAAATCAGCGTCGTATAACGTTGTTTTTTTTTGAGCAAGGCTTGATTTACCCATAATTTCTCCAAAGTAATCGCATTTGATGTGTTTAACTTTAAATAATGCAAATAATAAAAGAGCGTATTGTATATTTTTAGTTCATAAATATCAATGTTTTTATTGGTTTTTGAGTAGAGTTAGTATTCGGGTATTAAATGCCTTGTTATAGGCATTCGAGATTACGTTTTTAGTCCACTAACATGTGCATCGAATTTTGTCCTGCTAAATATTTTTCCGTTGTAATACGCTGATTACCTTGTAATAAAGCGTAAAAAGACAATGAATGATTAATATCGTTCCAGTTATGGCATAGAATGTATCTGTATATCCCAGCAAAGGAATAAACGTATCATGGGGAAAAAATTGTCCTAAAGACACAAATCCTATAATTAAAAACGAATAAACCAGAATGTAAGCGTTATGATTTTTTATCAGAAGGGCAATTCCTGAGAAAATTAAAGAAAAAATTAAACCATACAGGCTGATAAAGTAAATAATGAATACCCACCAACCTTTTGCATCACTATTGTCATAAGCAAACAGTAACGAGATAAGGCATCCCAATAAAAAACTAAAACTTAGAATAAACGTATCTCTATGGAAGAGTTGCGCTTTTTTTAAATTGTTTTCAGTTCGCTTTAAACGCTGTGCAGATTTCTCGCACCAGAACACGAAGACAACAATCAGAGGAATTGTTTGCATTAAGCCATCAAGAGAGATATTGGCTGTCTTATAAGACATTGCCAGAACAGCAAAAATAAAAATTAAAATCAGGAGCCAAGAATACTTATTAAGATTTTTAAAGCGATTGCTTTTTTTAGATGTATCCATATACAAACTTGTTTGCGCTAATTTTCCTTTGATAGCATTTATCAAGGTAAATAAGCAAGTGCACGTTTTTAATTTAGATGTCCCCTTATCTCGGCCTCACTGACAATTAACGTCAATAAATCACACGGTTGTGATGATTTTTTCTGAAAATCTTTGATTTACTAACGGCAATGATAAAGATACTGGTCGCAAATGTGGCTTGGAAAACCAATCCATAACAAAGGAAAAACTCAAGCCTCCTGCGTTATCCTGTGTAAGACCCCCTTACAATATCATTGATCATCAGTATGTATTGCAGTGTTCAAATAACTGTGTCATCTCTTTTAAGTTGTTATAATTGCAACTACTAAAAGAGGTGACCAGGATTTTTGGTTCTCTGAAAAAAATAATGAGCTGGAGTCATTTCGCTATTTGCTGTGAGAATATCACCGTAATGCTCCTATAAAATATTATCATCAGTTGCTGGGAGCTGTATTGATTCATCCGGGCCATCGAGAAGTTTTATTATATAGTTTATTGCAAATAGACAGCTAAGTAATAACCTGATAGGCTTTAATGTTTTTTTGTTCATTTTATGCTTGTTTAGGAGCTTTATTAATCATGTCTGCAGCCTCTGAAAATATTACAGCTAAAAATATTCCTATGATTTTTTTACCTTGGATAGTATGGTTATTGGGCTGCGTTTTTTATTTTTATGAATTTTTACTTCAAGTGTCTCCCAGTGTAATGGGTACAGAGTTAATGCGTGATTTTTCAATTACTGGCCAAACACTTGGTGTTTTATCTGGATTTTATTATTACTCCTATACTCCCATGCAATTACCCTGCGGAATATTGATGGACCGTTTCGGTCCACATCGAATGCTTACTTTGGCAACAGTTATCTGCGCACTAAGTGCACTTGCTTTTTCAATGACTGATAATTTACTAACCGTATTTATTGCACGTTTGATGATAGGTTTTGGTTCAGCATTTGCTGCAGTGGGTACTATGAAGCTTGCTTCCAACTGGTTTTCAACTAAGCGTTTTGCTTTACTCACGGGCCTTATGGTGACGACAGGAATGCTGGGCGCGATAGGTGGTGAAGCGCCTCTGGCTCTATTAGTTGATCATTATGGTTGGCGGCAAAGTATGTTTGGAATAGGTGTTACAGGTCTTGTCCTTGCTTTTTTTATATTCGTGATAGTAAAAGATCATCCTGTGCATTCGCTAGACTCTTTCGTAGATGCAGAGACTATTGAACAGGTCTCTATGTTGCGCAGTTTGTTTGTTTTAGTAAAAAACAAACAGTTATGGCTAGTAGCCATTTATGGTAGTTTAATGTTCATGGCAACACCAGTATTTTGCGGATTATGGGGCGTACCTTTTCTGATGCTCAAAATGAATATTGTAAAAGCCACCGCTGCTAATTATGTTTCTCTAGTGTTTATTGGTTGGGCAATTGCGAGTCCTTTATGGGGAATCTACTCTAATCGTATCGGTTTACGGAAACCTCCCTTGTATATTGGAGCGATTGGTGCAGTGATAAGCTCGATGTTGTTTATCTATGCTCCAATTAAGGCTTCATGGATAATGGAAGTTTTGCTGTTTGCTTTTGGGATATTTTCAGCAGGGTTTCTGCCATCATTTTCAGTTGCAAAAGAGTTGTGCAGTAAGCATTATGTCGCTACGGGCTTGGGTTTCATGAATATGTTCAATATGATAGGTATTGCTTTCTCACAGCCATTTATTGGCTATGTTTTAGATAAAATGTGGAGAGGCGATTTAGTCAATAATGTGCGTATTTATCCTTTGGAAGCTTACCATAAAGGGTTGGCAATTTTACCTATTGGCATGTTCTTAGCTTTGCTTATCCTACCTTTTATTCGCGAGACTTATTGCCGAGCGGTAGAAGAGTCACTTTAATCTATTTGGATGCGTCAGGAGACTGACGCTCCAATCAAATATTTCATAATGTAGTTATATTTTCTTTGATTATTAATCAATTGCTGATATTGATATACATTAAATCACTTCGTTGAGCCTGAGTTATTGGCTCCATTCCCCCAATCATCAATGATTAATAATCGAGTTTGTGACAGCGCTGCCAGCTCTTTGTGATAAGTACAATCGGCTTTCGCTTTTGCTAACGAGATAAACAACCGAGATAGGCGGTAATTTAGGATTTGAAGGCCTTTAAGACAAGTACTATGACCAAGGTTACAGGCCAAGTAGGTTTTCCACTGCCACAAGGCCCTGTAAGAAGCAGTTATGTAGCCTGGTTGCTCGCAACCGGGATTTTGATTTAGGTTCTTGGTCCATTCCTTGTTGTAAGCAACCTGGCTCGCCATACCCCCAAGTGCGGGTAAAATCAATTATACCCGTATTTGAGGGTAAAAAGCCTCGAAATCGTGTTTTATCTTTTAAACGCCCAAGTAACGGTTTTCCTGTGAAACTGATTAATGAATTTTTATTGGTGGACTTATTAAACAACTCGTTGGATACAGATTAATTGATCAATGTCAGATAAAGGCATTAATTAAAACGGATTAAGAATCTATGACATAAGTTGAAAATTATCAAATTATGCCATAGATAAATAACTTACGATTTAGATAGACCTCTGAGTTCAACATTAGGCTCAATTTTAATCATGGCGTTTTTAGTAAATACCTGCAATGTTGATAGGGAACCATTCTTTATGATCATCTCTTTGACTACTATTTGGTCTAGGGGGGTAAACGTTTGATTTCCCCGTTTGCAAGCAAACGGGCTACTTCCTATTTTGGGTAACATTTATTTTGAGGCAACTTACATCCAAAATGAGCCTTTGCTTTATAGGGCAATGATGATAACATATTGATCACTTTGATCTAATAAAGGCTTTTGGGGATAACAGTGTTTCGATACAATCGTTTTTGGCATTTTTGGTTTCAGTTAAATAATCAGCATTACTTTGCATCATTAGTAATTTCCTTGCTTCTTGTTCCAGCAGCCGTATTTTTTCCGCCATTATGGACACTGGTTGTTGCAGTTCCTCTTATTGTAGGTGGGACAATTGCTTTGTTTACTCAACTCTCAAATTTTTTCTATAGCCGACAGAATCAACGATTAACCCAGATTAAGACGGAAACGACGGATGAAGCTTTAAAAGAAGAGATTGATTTATATCTGAATCGTCGTGTAGTTTGCCCTGAAGAATTGCTCGCAGGAGCTCATTTAAATATCCCTCATGATACGCCAAAAATGAAAAAAGCTGTAGCAAATACACCGCTTGTTTTTGAAACCGAAGATACATTAAATATCACTAAAGCTTTAAATGACATCCATCGCCGTAATCCTGCAATTAAAGCAACAAGCGAATCAAATCAACTCTATGTAAAAACTGTTGCAGCTAAAGATGGTCTTTCGGAGGTGGCTGCTCGCGAAATGGCAGAGATTCTTGGGTTTGAAGGATTAATTCCATCAAATACGATTGCAGGAATGGATGTATTGCATGACCATGAAAATGAGCGCTCTATACCTAATGCAGGCTTAGTTCTTTCACGACAAAAAATAAGAGAAGTAATAGATAAGAGAAGAGAGGAATCGCCTGAAAGAAATATAACAAATAGTCCTGGGGTACAAAACGCAGTTGCAAAGTTTGTATTTAATTTAAAAACCGCAGCTTATCGAACCAAAGCGCAAAAAGAAGAACAATTTAAGTTATTACATGTCCAAAAACTTATACCTAATGCTGTAGATGGACTACAAGTTTATACACAACTATTTAATGAACCTGCTGTTTTGTTCATGCAGTCCCTTTTGGGCGGCTTAATAGAATCAGATACAAGAGACCAACGTGCTCAGGCTAAAAAGATAATACAAAAAATTAGCCTTCCATCATTTCAAGAGAATTTCTTACTACATCTTATCCTGGGGTCTCAAGATGCAAATCCTGGAAATACTCTTTTTACCGATGGTCCAAATGATTCCGTAATACTTCATAGCATCGATCACGAAAGGATTATGCCGGAAGACAATTATAATGTTACAAAAAAAATTCCTGTTGCGAATGGAACGAATCTCGCAAACATGACTGAAAAAGATATTGAAAATGTATTTCCTATTCGTTTATGGTTAGCGGGTTTACCACAAGCAAATGTCCCATTCACCAAGGAAGTTATAGAAAAGGCTCTTGATTCCCTAAATCCCGAACGCTTACTCACCTATCACCACCAGAAAAAACTTTTTTCATCTGCAGCGGTAGGGGCGCAGTTAGAAAGAATACTCTTAATTAAAAATGTATTCGAAGAGGAAATTAAAAAGTCTCAAATAACTTTAACTCCTAAGCAGTTATATTTAAAACTTATCAACAATCATCCTACTTATATTTTCTTAAAAAATGAGCTTCAATTTAGCGAATTATCTACATTTCTGCTTTTAGGTCTAATCCCAGAGGGAGCGGATATGAGCTTATTACGACACCCATTACAATGGTTCCCGATGATAGGAATGATAGTAGAGGCACAACTAAACGAACAGCAAGGTCGCCCTTCTTTTTCCGAAGAAAGCTTTAACAGCTCTCATGCTCATCATTTATTATTTTTTAGCGCTGCTAAGCAACAAAAAATGGCCGAAGAGGCAAATAAAGCAGGCTTAGATATTTTGAGCGAAGTTTCTGCACATCTTGGTTTGCATTAATTTCATAATTTCTTTTGTTTGGCTTGAATTTAAGCTCAGGTCAGATAAAAGTTCACTTTTAAACTACGCCGAGACGCCCGTATGAACTAGCTAAATTGGTTAATAAGTTTATTGCTACGCTAAATAATACCTCTAATTTTAATCCGAAATGCTTTAACCTGAGCAGTTGTTCTGCTATGTTTTAAAGCATTCGCATTACAACGAGGCGCTCCTGAGCCTTTGGCGCTGCCATGAATGAGACAATGATTTTTACCTGTCATCACAGGGCAGCGGCATGGGATTCCATAATTTCCTTTAGTTCTTGCCCCACACTGTGTAGCGGAATCAAAAGCACAGTATTTTTTCTTGGTTCTTGGGGTTGTTTTCATATTTTACCCCTATTGCCCATATCCCCTTGCATATTTCCTATTACTACTTGCCCATCCAGATTTGATTTCCCCGTTTGCAAGCAAACGGGCTACTTGCTAGGCATGAAATATATAAAGACACCTTTTCAAGTGATGAAATAAAAGGAGATTATTATTTTTTAAATCCTATTTTATTTAAAAACAAACTCGCCAAGGAAGATCTTTTAGGTGCAATATTATATTTTTCGTCGGGTATAAAATGCTCAGCCAAATTTAATTCTCAACCCCATATAAAAAAATTTATCCCTTCTAATGGAGCAAGATATCCTTTCTTTCCCATTATTTATATAAACAATGGGGGAAATATTACGCCAGGTATTTATAAATATCATCCCTATTTACATTCACTAATTCGCATTCAAGACAAGCAGCATTTTAAGGACGTTAATATTCGAATTGTATTTAAAGGAACAGTTGAACGAGTAATGTCAAGATACCCAAATGGGGTAGCGTATCAGGATTTATTATTTGATTTGGGACACTTAATTACAACATTAAAAATGTGTTTTTCCCACTATGGAATAAGCTATGCTTTGCGAACTTCTATAGACGCTAATTCTGAAGTGAACCTAATGGACTTGGAGTTGTTAACTATTGATCTAAGCATTAATTAATTATGCGGTATTTAAATGCTTTATTAGAGGAAAATCTCCTAAGATAACACCTACATATTCAGGCTCACCATTTTTAACAAAACCATTCCTTTCATAAAAGTTTTTTGCTGTTATTGTACTTACAACTGAAAGCGCCTGGATCCCTGATGATTTGGCAATATGTTCCATTTCCTTCAATAAGACTTTACCAACGCCTTTATAAATATGAGAAGGAAGAACATAATTTAATAATATTTCCCCATCTTTATTCATTAAAGCAAAACCTGAAAGTTTATCTTTAAGGGTATCGATGGCGACTAAAGATATATTATTAGTTGAGCTGATCCATTGAGAAATATTTTCTGGAGTTTTATTTATTAGCCATTCTTTCATAATCTGAGGGTCATTATTATAATCAGCTGCACAATTCATAGTTATAGATTCTATTAATAGGTCGCACAGCTCTTTACTATGTTCTGTAGATGGAGTAATAACTTTTAAATTGGTTAACATTTGGACGACTCATCGTTAACATTTACGTATAATATCTGTAAATGCTAATTGTTTCCAAATATCTTTAAGGTAAATGCACAAAAGAATTAGGATAAGGGCTTAGGAAACATGCTAATGAAACAAATATACCTTTTGTTTAAGAAATAAAGAGAGAAATATGAGCGAATTGTTTGATGATAAGATTAATCAGATTTTCCAAAATGCATTTGAAATACTTGGCTACAATACCCAGTATGCAAAAGTTGTATTATCGTCTCGTCCTGAATTAGGGCACTTTCAATGCAATGCCGCTATGTCTTTAGCAAAGGAAGTTGGTAAAAATCCTTTGGAAATCGCAAATAATATTGTCGAACTTATTTCTAAAAGCGAATGGTTCATTAATATTAACATTGCCCAGCCAGGATTTATAAATTTCTCAGCCTCATCTGATTACTTAGCAGATTATTGTAATCAATTGGTTTTGGATCCTCGTTCTGGCTGTCCTGTTGTTGTTAATAAAAAGAAAGTAGTCATTGATTTTGGTGGCCCTAATATTGCTAAGCCAATGCATGTAGGACATATCCGATCTACTGTAATTGGGGATTGTTTACAGCGTTTATATCGATTTTGTGGTGATGAAGTCATAAGTGATATTCATTTGGGGGACTGGGGTACACAAATGGGTATGTTGATTGAAGCCATGAAAAAAAAGATGCCTGACGCAGATTATTTTAACGAATCCTTTGCAAATGATTACCCGGATTCATCACCTGTGTATTCCGGAGCGAAATGATCACCAATTCCGGCCGCATTTGATCGCAGATTCCGGAAACACTTGATCAGAGATTCCGGCA
>NZ_LNZC01000011.1:115729-139605 GCF_001467535.1 Legionella worsleiensis | reverse complement strand
AGCGGGGGGTTATTCTCTGGCGAAGCAACACCTATTATGATTTCATCAGCAATTACACTGCGCAATGGTTTGCTGCAAATAATGAAGAAGGTATTCTTGTGCAAGCCAGTCTTTTTACCCGGCTTTGTGAGCTGTTTTTTAATGAAAATACACCCGAAGCTCTCTCTAATCCAGTCATTCGAGTCGACGATGCTCTTTTATCCAAATGGATAACTCAGACGGACGAAGACGGAACTCTGGATATATCGCCTAACCAGAAAAACCGCATAATCGTCCATGACCAGTGTACGGAGGAAAACAGCACTCTGGATGTATCGCCTTACCAGATAAACCGTATAATCCTCCATGCCCTGTGTTATGAACGCAATACCTGGTCACCTTTGTTTCGCCAGTGCCTGAAAGAAGTACTTTCCTTCATTCGCAACCGCTGCAATCAGGGGATTAACAGCGCAGGACAGGCTCTGTCCCGTGATTCATGGCCGCAAGAGCTAATTGACCAGATTGAATACCTGCTCAATGCTACCCCCACGACAAGCCCTGTCAAACAAGTCATGCTCACACCAGGTAACATCGCAGGTCAAACCAGTCTGCCTATCTCATGTTTAGTCGCCTTGTCCCCATCTATGCCAGAACACATCATTCAAAAAATAGTGAATCATCCCCGGTTTCACCCG
The DNA here is from genome assembly GCF_001467535.1 of Legionella worsleiensis. Lineage (GTDB taxonomy): Bacteria > Pseudomonadota > Gammaproteobacteria > Legionellales > Legionellaceae > Legionella > Legionella worsleiensis. The sequence goes on along the minus strand of NZ_LNZC01000011.1, from coordinate 138,931 downwards.
AATGCAACAGACCGTTTGGACTTAACTCCATTTTACATTGCCGCAGAGTTTGGCAACATCCCTTTTGCAAAGGCCTTACGCAATAAAGGCGCACGCTACAACGTAAAATATAAAGGCGTATACACACCAATGGTTGCAGCTTCAGATAATCAACATTCCCATTTTATACAATGGTTTCTCCTGACGCTGGATGAAGGTGATATTATCAAGGAACTGACAACAAAAGACATATACAACTTAAACCTGATGGAGCGCCTGGCTTCTAACCCTCAGGGTTTGATAGACATCTTGCGATGTTTACCTGAGCATACAAGAAAAGAGGCTTTGCTGGCAGAAGATAGAAGTGGTTTTACCGCATTGCGCTTATTTACACAACATCCGTTATTCATCAAAGATGTTGTGAATTGTCTGCCCGAGGATGACTGGGCTAAAGCATTAATGAAAGCTCAAATAGCTGCCCGCAGCCTTTTCCAGGTCATGGTAGCTGAACAACCTGAAGCCATACTACAGCTTCTGGAATGCTTACCCGAGATCAAAAGGGAACCATTTTTACTAACGAAAAGTCTGGATGGGAAGACCATGCTGCATCATGCGGCTGAAAAATATCCTGAACTTTTGATAAGCATTGTGAGCTACCTGCACAAAACAAGAAGAATTGGCTCTTTAAGCGCAAAAAACACAGAAAATGTAAGCGTGATCCACCAAGTCGCTATTAGCCACCCCAAGTTACTGGAACGCCTTTTTCTTCTCATTCCCAGTCCCGACAGGTATGACGCTCTGACGCAAAAAACGCAAAGTAACAATACTCTCCTTCATGAAGTAGCAGTAATTGCGCCCAAAATCCTGATAAAACTTCTTGATTGCCTTCCCCAAACACGAAAAGAAAAGGCAATCATGGCAATAAATAAAGATGGGGATACAATCCTGCACCTTATCGCACCATGGAATTACCCCAAAATTCTAATCAAACTTATCAACTACTTGCCATTGGAATTAAAACAACATGTAGTAATGAAAAAAGGTAGGGATAACTCTACGTTACTGCATCTTACAGCAAAATATCACCGATGTTTCAAACCGCTCTTAAATCTTGTCCCCGAAGCAGCGAAAACTGCTGCAGTGATGGCGTGTGATGATGGGGGTAATAATGTGGCGCACCATACATTTTACAGTTCAAAAAGCCTAAAACTCTTTTTAAACTGGTTCCCCAAGAAAGATCTCTTTACTGTTTTTATGGCAACAAACAAGGTCAAATGCACCGCTATAGAACCGATTGCAAAAACCAACCCTAAAATGCTGATCCAGATTCTGAACTCCTTTTGCGAGACAGAAAGACGCACCGTCTTGCAGACAAAATACGCATGCGGCAGCAACATGTTACATATGCTCGCCACATATCAACCAGCATACCTTATAAAAGTGTTGAATTATCTCTTGGACGGTGAGATAACAGCCGCTTTGATAGCACTTAACGGCTATTGCTGGAGCGTGTTGCACATAATGGCAACAAAAGATGCTCAACTTTTTATACAGCTTCTCAACCGCCTTCCCGCTGGAGAGAGAGTTTCTGCTTTAGCAGTTATAGATAATACGTTTCAACCTGTAATACATCAAGTCTTGTCCTACTTTCCTTTCATTACTAAGCAATTCAGGTACTTCCTGCCTGAAGCTGATCGATCTTTTGTTGTTAAATTAAGAGACTCACGCAACTATTCCCTGCTGCACAGTGTAGCAATAAAGTCCGCTGTCGATTTAAGATATCTTTTGAATTCTCTAAAAGAAGCGGAAATAGTAGACGCAGTGATGACGCCAAACAGCGAGGGTAATAACGAACTGTATCAAGTAATACATCATACAGGGTTAGTAAAAGTAATTATGGAGTGTCTGCCACAAGCATCACGAGCAGGGGTGTTAACATCGTGTAATAATAAGGGTATTTCGGTGCTGCATTATGCTGTATCACACCCTGACTTGCTGCAACTTCTAATGGATTATTTGCCCGAAGTAGACAAGGCTGCTGTCATGGCGTTCTGTAACAGCGATGATTTTACCCCTTTAAAACCAACTGAATGTCGTCCCAGATTTGATCCACTCCATCAACTAAGACCGATACTGAATAGAGCCACTAACCTTTTAAGAGAACAAAGCTCCATAGGTTTTAACCTGAATACACCCAGCCTAATCTCTTTACAGGCCTCACCATCAGCCTCAGCTTCTTCTTCAATCCACGACGGCAGATTTTCATTATTTAGCAGAATGGTTCAGGAGCCAGATAGTGCAAATACGTCTGAAAATGAAGGTGAATTGGATGCAACAAATATGAAGACGCAAGCGCCGTGATCAAGAAAAACACAAATTAGACCCCGATTGGACTGCTTATAAATGCAAATTGATTGGAACAGTGAAAAATATTTGATATGCGATATCATCATTTTTGATATATAAATAAAAATGAAATGTTCATAAACTAAAAAAATTCCTTCAATTTTAATGGATATATAATGAATAGATTAACTCTGGAAAAAGCAAATGCCATTATTGAGGCAGGATTTGTTGCAAGTATGAAATTATCGCTGCAACCGATGTCAATTGCGATTCTTGATGCGGGTGGACATCTTATAGCGTTCCAACGTCAAGATAAAGCAGGTATTTTGCGGTTTGATATAGCCTATGCTAAAGCTTATGGTGCTTTGGGTATGGGCATAGGTTCACGAGGTTTGGCACTCAAAGCAAATGAAATTCCCAACTTTATGGAAGGTGCTATCAATACTTCAAAAGGACGACTTATTCCTGCTCCAGGTGGTGTACTTATCGTCAATCTTGAAAATGAAATTATAGGGGCTGCGGGAGCAAGTGGGGATACATCAGATAATGATGAACACTGTATCATTTCAGGTATTCTCTCCGTTGGTTTGATACCCAAAACAAGCTAGGTTCTGAACATAACCTATCGATGGTGTGTTCCTCTTCCATCTTGCTTCCAGTATCGGTCACAAAACGTCAAATTATGATCATTTACCTATAACATTGATTTGGCTGTTCCGCAGCTTCCCAAGAGCCACTTACCAGTAAAAATCATCAAAAATATGGTAATCCCCCCATTTTTAACTGCCGCTAAAAGAAGCGAATTAAGCAGCATTCTCTATTTCAACAACCAACCCTAAATGATCTCGATCAATCATATCTTGCAAACAAAGTCTAACAAATTGCTTTTTAGAGTATCCTAGCAAATCAGCATATTCAGCAGCTTTTTTGGGACTAATAATTCTTCTTCCATGCTCCATATCACATAAAACCTGCCTTGAAACACCAAGTGTTTTAGCAAACAGGGCAAACGCATCTAAACGTATTATCTAAGACCAAGATGCCTACATTCTGCGCTTTACGCGCAGAATCCAGATCTATGCCTGCACTAAGATCGCATGGATCCTGCGCATAAAGCGCAGAACGTAGGCAAAAGGGTGGAGATTTATGTTCATAATTTAGATGCGTTTACCCTGTTTTAGCAAATTCGACTTGGCTTAGCTCTTCTCCCTGACGAATCGCAAGTATAAAAGAACCTAAAGTCAATTTTTTGCCCATAAGATTTTCAAGATATTTCAATGTTTCTTGTGTGTCTTTAGTCATCATGTTTGTTCACCTCAATAATTTCTACAATTTCCATTTGCCTAGGTTTAACAATAAGATACATAATACAGTATGACTTTGATAATTTAATCGAACGCTGCCCCTTACGAGTTAAGCGATTAAGACTTGGCCAACAACTCGTTTATAAAGGCCATATATCCTTCATCATTTACTATATCCCAGGCTCGTTGATATACCCCACTCCGTGCATTGTGCAACATAAATTGAATTTGCTCTGTAAATTCATTATCTCGATTCAAATCATGATATACATATTTTTGAATTGCTAATAAATGCAGATGTGCTTTTACTGCATTAGTCTCATGCTGGTATTTCTTTAATAATTGAGAATGCTCGAATAACTCAGGAATATCTTTATGGATATAACGATGTAATAGTTCATGGAAAACCACCATAGTCAAATAATGTGTTGATAAAGGGGTATCATTGGCGGTCTTCAAAAAATTACGGATTTTTATTATCAATGGATAACTCATTCCTGTAAAAGAGGTATCACAAAGAATAAAATTTACAGACAACTCCTTACGGGAAAAAGGGACTTTTACCAATTGAGTTGTTGCATATAACAAGGGAGCCCCCTCTTGTTTCCAAAGCGAATGGATGCGAGGTAAAATATCTTCTAATTCATCGATCATCGATGCTGTTATTGGTTTACTTTCAGTATTAGCACACAAGCCAAGATCAAATAATTGCCCGTGCTCAAAAAATAATTCCGGAATGTTGGAATAGGACGCTGAAAATAAGGGAGTTGATACAATAAACCACACCAAACATCCTGTCAGGGAATTTAATATTTTGCGTATAAACACCTTTCCTGCCGCTAAACCATGGAAGAGAGACAACAATAACTCAATCTGCCCAAATAACCTATGACATTTAGTAAATTCAATGGATTAATACCCTGAAAAGCCATCAATATTGAATATTTACCTCATACATATTAGGATGATCTTCTAATAAAATTCAGGATTTATTATGTTCCGATTCAAGGATTGGATTTGCTGGTTTGCACTTGTCACCTCTCCCGCATTACACGCATTAACAACACTTAATGTAACAGTCGATACCGATAATAACCCGGGCGGCATAGGAGATGTGGGTGATTTAAGATATTGTTTGAATACCATGAATCAAGGGTTAAACACTGTTCCAGATGATTATGCTATTGTGTTTGATCATCCTATGACCATCCAACTCAATGGAATTTTACCAATTATTAACAACTCCGCTAACCCTGTAAATATAACAATAGGTAACTCAGGCTCCGTTCCGACAGTAACCATTGACGGGAACAGCGGTGCTTACAGTGGTTTTTTTATCCCCATGGGAAATGTCACCATTCAAAATATTATCTTTCAGAATATGACCGCAAAAGGAGGTAATGGTGGTGATGGTATTTCTGGCGGTGGCGGCGGTATGGGAGCGGGAGGAGCTATATATGCGCCGCAAACATTTTTAAATGGCTCCAATCCAGCAATTACCTTGTCTAACGTAGAAATAAGAAACTGCTCTGCTGTCGGTGGAAATGGGGGAAATTTTTTAAGTATTCCTTCCATCGGCAATGAAGGTGGCGGTGGTGGCGGAGGATTCGGTGGTAATGGTGGCTCGGTTACCACAACCGGATCAACTGGAGGCGCTGGAGGTGGCGGCTTTGGGGGTAATGGTGGCGATGTCACCCTTTCAACCGGCGATCCTTTTGGTGGCGGCGGTGGCGGTGGCGGTGGCTTAGGCTCCAAAGCCACCTTAGGAATACTCACCAATCTGGGAGACGGAGGATCCGATCAAAACCCTGGTCTGGATGGCAATGGATATGGCTTAGTTATTGTCGCAGGCTCAGGTGGTGGCGGACTTTATGCCGGCGGTAGCAATGCAGGTGGCGGTGGAGGTGGAAGTGGGCCAACCTCAGGTGGAGGTGGTGGCGGAAGTGCTGGGTTAAATGGCCTCTCGGCACAAGGATCTGTCCCTCCTTTACGACACTTTAATGCTACCCCCTCTGGCGGTAATGGCGGAGATGGTGCAGGAAGTGGTGGCGGCGCAGTGGTTATCACAGCACCGACCAATGCAGTTGATGGAAAATCAGGAACCGGCGGTTATGGCGGCGGGGGCGGTGGTGGCGCAGGGCTTGGTGCAAGCGATGTGGATTATACCGTATCCGGTGGGTCAGGCGGTGTAGGCGGTGGCGGCGGCGGTGGTGGAGTAAACCAATCAAGCACAACAAACGCCGACGGCGGTAACTCTCTTGGTGGCGGTGGTGGCGGCCCCACCAATGGGCCCTCTGCGCTCGGTGGAACAGATATTGGCAATCTAGGTGGAGGTGCTGGTGGCCTTGGTGCAAATAATGTCGGCATAGGCTTTGGGGGAGGCGGTGGCGGTGGTGGAAGTGGTCTTGGAGGAGCAATCTTTATAGACAGCAATTTAAATTTGACCATACAAGCACGTTCAGGAATACCAACTACCTTTAATACGCCCAATAATCTGGTTCAGGCAGGAGCTCATGGAGCGGGCGGACTGGGAGGCACGGATGGCCAGGACGGTTCCGCTTTGGGAAACAGTATTTTTCTTCGCACCGGATCGTCCCTTGTGTTTTATGCACCCGATACAGCAGATCTCCTCACACTGGGTAGTCAGGTTGCATTTACCGATGATACCAATTTTGGTGCTGGCGGAACCAACGTTCTGGTCAGAGGTAAAGGAACCGTGATTTACAATGGAACCTCCAGCTATCAGGGCAACGTCAAAATTGATAATGCCAATTTCAAAGTCAATGGACAAATTGATCTTGCCTCGGTTCAAGTCTGTAGAAACCCTGTCGTAAGCTCATTGAGAGGAACATTAAGTGGCAGTGGCTCTTTAACGGGGACTGTTTCTGCCAATTCAGGCACAATATCTCCTGATATTGGGCAAACACTCACTTTTGGTAGTTTAAGTTTAAACCCTGCTGGTGGCGGAGCCCTTGGAAGCCTTGTTCATATTGAAATAAACGCCAATGGCACCTCACAAGTTGCCGTCACAGGAGCAGCAACTTTAGCAGGTGCACTGGAAATCAATCTGGATGCAAACGCACAGCCTGGCCAATACACCATTCTCACTTCTTCCGGGATAACAGGCAGCTTTGATTCGGTGACCGTTACAGGCGGTTCCAGTTTGGCTGGAGCAGGAGCCCCGATTTATACCCTCTCCTATCTGCCAGTCGGCGCACCAACTTACGTACAGTTTCATTTCATAGGCTACCCTCCTCCACCCTCAACAGTTAACATACCAGCCACAGTCAATGGTTCATCTGTACTCAATCCTGCTGTTGTGTGTTGTGGCAGACCGGTTCTTCTTGGGCCTCTGCCCACGCCAGGTTCAGGCCCAACTGTTTACTCGGTGATCGAGCAAACGGGTAATGTCACGTGTCACATTGGACAAACCTCATCGCAAACCTACTTGAAAATGAACGGTAAAAACGGCTCATGTACCATTGTTGGTCAAAAAAATGGGGTCACTTCAAACCCACTTAAAGTGATAGCACCATGAATCAATTATCGATAATAACAAAAAGTGCACTACTTACACTGTTCATGACGAGCGGAATTAACGCTGAAAACTATCACTCCAACAGTGCTTTTATTCATGATTGGACTGGATTTTATGCTGGATTCAATGGACAACTTGATTTGAATAATGCACAGTTGAATTCACAGCAATTAGGCTTTACCAACCCAAGTGGGATCTGTAATACCAACAAGCAAATAACAACCTACTCCCCGGGAGTGCAACTGGGTTTTTTGCATCAGTTCTTCAACAATTTTGTATCAGGTATTGAAGCAAGCTCTTTCTTTAATACGAAACAAAACACTCTGTTTGATTGCAACTGCCCTACTTATCCCGAAGTGTCTGATCAATTTATTTTCAAAAATAAAATGCACCATTCGCTTAAAGCTCGATTAGGAACTCTTTTCAACTGGGATAAAAATCAAGTTCTGCCCTACATTCTGGCTGGTGCCAGCTTTGCCGATTACAGTTTGGCTTATTCCAACGAAGGCAATGATTATTTTTATCAAGTCAGAAATAAGGCAGCTCCGTTATTTGGTGCTGGAATTGAATGGGCTTTCATGAACAATTGGACATTACGGGCTGAATACAGTTATACAAACTATGGAACCGCTATAAACCTTCAAATACCCAGTATCTACGGCTTGCTCGATCCTGAGGGGAATGCCCGTCTCAGGCTTAATTCCAATACCATGCAGATAGCAATCAGTTATTGGATTTGATGACATGGTTGAAAAAATAAAAAAAATCGATTAAGCAGCATTAATCGCTCATTATTTTTTGTTCGTTTGGTTTTGATAATAGAATCATATACTTGTGGGCGAACCATAGAGCCGCATTCGTCATAAGTATTATCAGCGCCCAGAAAAAAACTCCTGGAGTATAGCCGTTATTCCGCACTTAAAAATGCTCTATAGCAACAATTTTTTAATTTATTGAAGCAATAAAGTCTCTTGATTTCGTTTTTGCAAGAGCTTTATTGCAACAGGATTTACGAACAAATATCAATAGCTCCGCTATTTTATCATTACATCCAATTGAATACTTTCTTCATCTGAGAAATCAGCGGCAGAAGTATTTATCTGGGATAATTTAGCCATTGTATTCTGCGCTTTTATACTCGAATCAGTATTAAAAAAGGTGTGCTTTATGTTGTTGGTTTTTTGATACAAGTAGACCGCAGGGTAAAGAACAATCAGACTAGCCAATACGGTTAAAACCGTGTCAAGAATACCCCAAACACCCCTATGTTGCGCAAAAACATTTTGTTGCTCTTTGATTAAGGCAGTACTCTTAAGGCAAAAAGCACGTATTGCATTGCCTGTGATGGCTTGATCTTCAGGAAAAGTATTCTTCATTTCATTATTGATTTCACTTAATAGATGGTCCATCGCTTTGAACGCTTGGGGATCAGTGCTACGGAATTTATTTCGTTTATCATTTAAACCATCCAATAACTGGTATAACTCATAAAAAAGTGCACCATGCTTATTATTTTTAGTTTTAGTTAGCATGGTTCGTAATTCTTGCGAGTCAATGGTTAAGGGCAGGGAGGATGGGTCAGCTATTGCTTTCTCTAAGTCGCTAAATAATACCACTTGAACCGGATTGATTTGATAATTGTACAGATAATTTTGCAATTGAACTCTGTGATTATTTGTATCAGTTGCAATTATTCGAATATCATCACCTATTTTCAACGGAGTGTTGCTACGATACTCTGAACCATAAGGCTTAATACTCTCAGATTCAGAGACAAATATGATTGGGTAGGTTGATTTTAATAAGGCCTGCTGATTATCTGTCAGTTTAAATTGTTCTTGAGGTGCATTGACCAGTTTATCGAAAACCCTGATACGATCCTCTAGTGCCTGAATGTATTTTTTTGCATCTTTAGATATGCCCTCGAACACATCAGCAGTTGAAAGTGATCTTTCTAAATAATTATTGATTTGATAACCATTTATGTTTCTACAGAAATACCCAAAATGATCTTCTCGATACGTTTCACATCTCCCACTCATTGCTTGTTTTTCCAAGCCAAAAAATTGAGTGATGGGCAGCTCAATGTCTTTATTTACAGCACCAAACCCTGATTTTATGGTAGGATTTTGGGGAAGCTCAAGGATTTTAAGTGCTTTCCTGAGATTTTCCTCAGTTGGATTTAAAACAATAGCCTTCATATCGATTTTGTTCAGTATAATTTTGTTGACTATATCTTCAAAACTCAAAAGACTATACACAGCATCAGTAATATCACGCTTAGTTAGTGACGTGTTTTGAGTCAAGGCTTCTTTTATTGCTTTAACATCAGGAAAAATATGAGTTTCTAACAGTTGTATAAAATAATAAAATTGAACCGTTGCATGCAGTTGTTGATTGAGGGTGTCAAGTTCGTTCTTAGTGATTACCTGATCGAGCGATTGGTGCATTTGTCTTGCTCGAGTGAAGTAGATCAACAACAAATTAAAACTGGAAAATCCACTGGCTATGGAGTATTTAAGGGAATGTTTCAGATCTTTAAGAGTCTTATCACTCGTAGGGGGATTAAATTGAGTATAACTTGCAGTAATCTTTTTTAAATTGTAATGCCCTTTTATCAATCGTCCAAAAGAAATCGCACCAATATCTTCTTGTTGCACCAATTTAAAGCCTAAGAAGTTGTAACCACCTTGAGTTAATTCACCAACCACTGGAGCTGCCGTATGGTCATCTATCATTTTCAACGTGGGCATAAGCTGAAAATTTGTTTTTGTCATTAATGAAAGGGTTGCAGACGTCGTACCGTGAATAAATGGATCGTAATTGATCGATTTTGATTGATTATTCTCACTATTTTGGGGCATGCAAGTACTCCGCATTGGGTAAATTGGAGCATATTGTATATTATTTGATATTAAGGGGCAAATAACTGCTTCTTCGTCTTTTTAGTGTCAAATTGAATGCCTTCGACACGCACTTTAAAGGGCATGGTATCTAAAAAGGCTATAGTATAGACAGACTCTAAAGACCTGTTACGCCATTCGGTAATCATGGGCAGCAGCTTATCGGCAATAAAACTGATTTTGGCTGATGAAACCTCCAGCCCATACATTTCAGCCAAATGCTCACTAATTGCTTCATAGCTCATACCTAGGACATATAGGGCTAATACTTTGTAGACTATGGTTTGATTGATGCTCGTATATTTGGCTTGAATAATAACATTTTCTTTTTGTAATATTGCCGCCAGATAAAACGCTGGCATATAGTGCGGATTTTTTATTTTTGGGGATGAGCTGTTGTAATGTTTACTGCAAAATAATTTTATAGAATTCTTTTCGTATTTCAGTGTCAGCCATCTGTTTATTGTGTACCAACAATAAAATATCAGCCACATCATTTTGCTTTGCTGCGGTTAATTGTATAATTGGCTCTTTTCTTCAAAAACCGTGGTCAAATTTTGAATCTCAACCGTTTAGTTTTCTGCGTGATACGAGGAGTACATGGATAAAGGCAGTGTTGATTATACCATCCGAACAGTGCGAGTTAATGATCTGGATCAACTATTTTGCATGTTGGTGGATTTAGTTAAATTTGAAGGTTCTTTTGAGCGGTTTAAACTCACCAGAGAACGTTTGGAGCGTGAATTATTTGGTACGAATGCCGATTGGAATTGTTTGGTGGCCGCTGACCGTCATGAACAATTGCTTGGATTTTGTCTGTATACCTTTGCAAACATCAATAGAGCTTTTAACTTGAGCCCGATGATACAGGTTGATGATTTGTATGTAAGCCCGGAATTTAGAAATGCCAAGATTGGTTCTCACTTAATGTATCAACTCGCTTTAATTGCCCAAGAAAAAAACATTGGGCGTTTGAATGTGTGGTGCATGAAGGATAATATGCAAGGGCAAAATTTTTATCAAAAAATAGGGGCGGTAAAAAGGGATTTTATTGATGTATATTCTATTCAAGTGGACAATTTATTAAACGGATTTGAATAATCAATTCCAGATAAAAAAGTTCTTTAATGCACATATTATTTTTCTGAAATACTCCAAAGTCAGTCATAGCTTTACTTGTTTCACAATGCGACATGTTGGCAACCAATTAAAAATGGGTTGACTGAACCTGAATAATAAATAAAACGATTTACTAGCTAACGCCCTAAGAGAAAAAGGGAATATTTGTGTGTTTTCTGCAAGCCTGTAAAAGAGCACAAAAATTTACGAAGCAAGCACAACATAGACAACCCTCCATATTCCCTATATTAATAGAAGGGTTATTTCTTATCAGATGTCTTAAAATTCAGATGAAATAATACAATTTTAAATTTATTTTGGAGGCTCTATGAAAAGGATTTTTACTGGTGCTTTGTGTTTTATGCTTACATATCCTTTGGCGCATGCTAATAGACATCTACAAGAGAGTATTACTGTTTGTTATACAAATAAAAACCTCTCTAAAGATATGATTTATTCTTCTTATAAACAGTTGATAGAGATTGATAATATTTTAATGAAAATGCAAGATGATGCCGTAAAGTCAGCGAACGCATCAAATTCAACAAATGAGCGATATGAGTTTGATGTAAATTATCAATCGAAACTGGAAGCATTAAAACAGCTTATAAAAGCAGATCAACACTTATATCTTACTCCTTCACCTGATAACAATATAGAAATAACTACGAAGACAGCTACTGGTGAATGGGTATCCACTTCACTAAAGCATCTTGATATGGATAGCCTGGGACTAAAAGGAATAAATTTAAAGACCACGGCTAATGCTGAAAAAGCACTGCACTATATTGAAAGAGCAGTCACTCTTGTTAAGCAGCAGCTTCCTGATGCACAAGATACATCAAACTGGCTTGTAAAACCTTCTGTTAATCAAAATGCTGATGAGGATGATATTATTGATTGTCTGTATCTTAATAATGAATCAGAAAAACAAAAATTTTTGTCATCTATTGCTGAATTCAGATTTTTTATAATAGAACGGTTGATGAGATTGGGTGAACTTGCAAATGAGGCGATGATGAAAGGCGCCGATCAGCTGCGGATAGATTCTGAATTTCAGCAAACACTTAATTATTTGTTTACTGATGTAACGCATTTCAATGTATTGAAGAAAAATAGTGTGTTAACTAATAGCGAAATCAGCAATCATAACAATAACAAGACTTATAAATTTCCGAAACTGAGAATAAAACAATTTAAGTTAGAGAAAAGTCATATTTATGATACTAAAGAAGCTCACCTGGTATTAACTAATATTCATAAAATGTCTGACTATATAAGAGATATCATACTTCAATAGTTGAGGCTGATCTGAATTAGCAAGGTTGGGTCGAAACGAGCAGAGGGATCGATACCTTTTTGTGCAGCGGTCGTCTTGTCAGAAAGGCTTAAATTAAGACTTCTGGGTGGGGCCGTTAAAAAGTGACGATCCCTCAGGTAAAAACGACCCAACCTGCTTACTATTTATTTTGAAATCACCCTTTTTTCAGTTCTTATTTACACTAATTAATGCTGTATTTTCCGGGGCAATTTCCTTCATGAGTTCCTGAATTTTTCCCTTGGAATTAGGGCTAAAAAGAGAGCCAAGAAAACCGGGAGTACGGGCAAATAAAGCATGATCACGAGTATATTGCAATAGATTTTGTTTTTCCGAAAACGTGGTAAGTTCATCCATTTCGTTTCTCAGCGTAAGAAGGCCAATTGATATCGAGTGTTTTTTGATGATATTGAATCATTCGTAGTGTTGCTGCGTACTCACTGTAATACCATTTATACCAGTAATACAGAGGTATTAAATGTTCAAGCTCTTGATTTTTTTCATTCAGCAATTGCCGAAGATTTTTTATTTCATCTTCTTGTTTTTTGATTTGTTGGCTTGAGTTTTTATTCGATTAACAGCTCAGGGTTTGAATCCTCTAATCATGCCTTCATGCGACTCCATTTGATGTGTTGCTCTAAATAACGATGCAAAATGTACACCACATCGCATTTAAATAGTATGCTTGAACGCCCTACTCATTTGTGTTGTAACCAGATCAACCTGAATTACTTTATTAGCTTGACATTCAAATTGAAAATTCTTAGTTAATGCACTCAAGTGGTTAGAGTGGTCTATTTACCCTAACCCCATTGAGCGAAATTACGGGAAGATCAAAAAACTATCGTTTTTTATCTTAACCCAAGCGGAAGTTTATGTTTGCACCAATCAGAACTGCATCGGGATTATTATCACCAATACCTCTATCGTCGTAAAGGGAATGCTGCTCTACTTCAATCAGACCTAAAGGTGTATAACGTGCAAACAACCCAATGCTTACATTGTCATAAACGTTCATATTGGCACCTAATTCCAGGTTGTATGTCAGTTCGTCCTGAATTGCGGTGTAGTATTCAGAAATACTACCAAATCCGGGAGAATTATTGATGGTAGTAAAAGAGGTATTGTGACTTAAACCTATTCCAGCTCCAGCATACACATTAAAAACAGGTGAAATGTTTAATAAATAGTACAAATCGACCATGTATTGTTGGGAGTTAATATTGATATTTGCATTCACATAACCCGTAGGCGTTGCTGAGTTAAAAACATAATTAGTAATAAACTCATTGGTTCCAACAATATTTGTATATTTTAAATCAATCCTGAAAGGAAGACTTTCAAAATCGTGCATCAAGGACAGACCGAAAAAAGAACTGCCATTATCGTAAGTTTTATCACGAACCAAAAGCGGGTTTGTATTAGGCGTTAGATAACCAAGACCAACTTTTTGTTTTGCATATCCGCCGTGAACATTAATATAGTTATCCCCTCTGCCTGCCTGGTTTTGCGCAGGAGTGTAATTGCCAAATTTATCGACATTAGCCAAGGATTTTGGCTCTGACTGCATACTGCTTGAGAAGCAGCTTGAGGCTGCTGCACATAATAAAACTGCTGATAGAATACGCATATAAATCCCTTTTTATGTAAAAAAACAGTTGAACAGAAAACATTTTTTTGCAACAAATCTACACTAAGCAAACAAAATACGTCATGAAAAAAGTTCATTGCATGCTGCATGCTATCTAAAAATCTAATTGATTTCAAATAGTTTGATTTTTATAAGGATTTTATTTTGCACTGTACTCACAAGAATAGCTAATACAACTTAATTCTTAACAATTAAAAAACGGCAATCGGTGTTCCTCCTCGTATTAGCCAATAAAGCAAATACGCTACATTAAACTAAGGATGAATAACCTGCTTTATGTCTGCTGCTCATTTCATTCCAAAGCCCATAAACATCGGTTCATGAAATGGGTATATTATTTGCCTGAACAATTAGAAATCCCGCTTGTTCACATGAGTTCATTAATGAATACAGCCTGTCAAAATAGCCTTTGATATTTAAAAATCCTATGAGTTTGATTAATTCTCCAATTTTGATTGCGTTCCACATTTCAATTACCTCTTCTAATATACCCAGCAATAGAGGCTGCCAGGCCAAAGGCATGCAAACGCTGATTCAGAACTTAACCGAATTAATCAATAAAAACATCATGTCACGTCACACTGCACAGGAAGCTGCCATAAATAAGAGCTTGTTTTGAAAGAAGAAAATAAAATAAACATAATGAATCTGTTATTTTCATACTATTATTTATTTATACAGTGTTAATTTGAGTTTCATTATGACTTTAAAAGAAATCCTCGAACAGATTTTATTAATAAAAAAATACCAAACACCTTCTCATACGCATGCAAAGAATGAGCAACATCGTCAACGATTTGCTGAACGTGACGCACTGCGTCAGTCGCAGGCTACGGAATTATTGAGTTCCTTATTGAAACGAACAAAATCGCAATATGGAACGGATGCGGCTGATTACATCATGGAGATTTGTGCTGAACGCAGAATATACAGTTTCGCCGCATCCAGTAGCGACCCTGGAACAGAGCCTCATCCTGACGCATCTCTTTATAAGGAATTTTACAACAACGAACTGTATCATAAATTACTGCCGCTGTGTTGCCTGGCTTGCAAGATAGAGAAAAGGGGAAATCCAGAGGATCATGCTTTAAAGTTGTCTTTAATTTTTGAAGACGAACAAGCTGTTTTATTTTATCTGACTAATTTTCCTAAAGGAAACAAGGTGGAATATTTGGTTCGTGATGCCTGTAGATTTGATTTACCTGATTTAAAACGCTGTGATTTTGCGCAATGGAAAAAAATTGCTGCCAAGCAGAATAATATGCTTAATCCAAGATTCAGGGATATATTAGCTCATGCTGGAGCTGTAGAGCAATTCAAGAAAACAATTCCAAGTGTAAGGACAGAACCTAAACGAGTCAAAGAGAAAGAACAGGAGTTGTCCAGGGTCATGAAAACTCTAAACGCAGAGGAAAAAATAAGGATTTGTGCGGAGTTGACTGAGCTTACTGCGGGTATTTCATTAACAGATGCTTCCTTTCTCGTTTTACACGCTTTTTATGAGCGATACAGGTTCAATAGTACCCCGGCACATCAAATACTTATGAAGTACGGTCATGGAGAAAAAAGTATTGCCTCATTTTACTCGTTGCAACGCTGTAACGATGACGAGGCAATTCCAGCTATTTTAATTAAAGGTTCCGATTTAGGTTATCCTAATTGTTACATTACCAAGTTAAACACTAAACACAAACAAGGCGCAGCACTTGCTGCCTGTTTGGGAAAAGTAAGTCATTGTTGTCAGTATTTGGGTGGCGTTGGCGATTCATGCGTACGCTATGGAATTGAATCACCAAACGGTGGATTTTATGTGATGTTTCGGGGGGATGCGAATAATCCCAGTTTGGATGATAAGGTTTTGGCTCAAGCCTGGGTATGGCGAAGCAATGACGGGACTTTGTGCCTGGACTCTGTAGAAACAGCGTTTGTACGATACACAACACAGATTTCACACATGTACCGTTATTTAGGAATGATGTTATGTGAACATTATGATGTAAAACGAATACACGTAGGATCAACTAGCGGCATTACCGATTGGGTAGGACATAATGACTATCCGGTAGGTGCTTTATTGCCTATTGCTTATGAAGGACATAATGATTCAAGTAGGCAATTTTTGTTAGCGGATCCTTTGATGCCTTATATTTTTTATGGACAAAAAGATTCAGCGGCACTAACGGATGTGATTATAGAAAAAACACGCTCATTGTTTGCGCAGTTTTTTGCCTCAACTAAAGAATTAAAGCATAACGAACTGTTAAAACAGGTCATTGCACGTTTGATTGCCAGTCATCATGGTAGAGAAAATAGCCCCATAATTCAGACTGTATTGGAAATTGCCGGAGAAAGAACGGAAGAATTTCTTGCTTTACTCGAGGTGCATCGACGATATGCCAGAATTCTGGATAATCCTTACAGTCAAGCGCTTTTCGAGGAGGTTTGTGCATTAATAAATCAAGGAGCATGCATTCATGTCACTAACAAGGAAGGTAAAACAGCCCTTGTTTGGGCAGCAGAAAACTATGAATCACTCACTACGCTACTCGACTTGATACCAGAACATATGAAACTCGATGCAGTGAATGTTATTGATGAGTCAGGTAGAACACTTTTGTTTTACGTGGTACAAAAACCTGAATTATTGCGAACTGTACTGGAGATATATCCTAAACATCAAAGACGAGATGCTGTGATGCTCATCGATTACATGGGCAAAACCTTATTGCATCACGCAGCAACACAAATTGACTCTTTGCTTTTGCTTATTCCAGTTTATTCACCGCAAGATCTTTTGCATGTTCTCAGAATGAAAGATTCGAATCGTAAAACGGTATTGCATTGGGCTGCGAAAAATCCTGAAACACTCAAGGTCGTTCTCTGCTTATACCCGGAAAAGGAACGCTTTGATGAGGTTATAAAAGCGGATAAACTCCATCAAAGTACATTGAACTATGCGGCAAGAAATCCTGAGAGTTTTATTGTATTACTTGAGTGTCTGCCTCAAATTGACAGAATTGAGATTTTAAATGAGATCAAAAAAGACGATAATCAACAGTTAATATCATTAGTCAAAAATCCCAAGTTCTTGCGAACTATGCTTGAATTGTTAACGCCTGAGCAGAGAATACGAGCCATGAGACCACAAGGGCGGCGTGAACGAGCAGTCTATAACAGTATCGTGCGTAATCCTGAGTGTTTAAGCGTTCTTCATGAACTGGTACCTGAGTTGTTTATGAGCGGGGTTGCGCAAAAAAGCAGTTCATCACGAGCTGCTTTTTCTGAAGAGAATCGAAATACTTTTTTTGGCGTAAGTACTCCCAAAAAAGAAGTGCGACTGGCCGATGATGAAAATAAAGATACAGGCTCAGAGTTGAGTATGCCACCCTAATTGGAAATGATAGAGTATAGGAATTTCAAAGGGTATTTTTTGATTTCCCATGTACTTCTATTTTGATGCATCATCCCAAAATCCAAACCCAAATTAGGGCAAACCGATATTACACTCTTATTGTGGCTTTAAGCCCGGGTTTCTCATAGGTAAATCCTTTTAAGCTCTGAGGGAAAGGCACAAATTAAGCATAATTGAGTTGTTCAAACAAGGTTTGAAGACAGCAGGTCTTGTTCTGTTCACTTGTAGCCTGTATTAGACAAAGTCGTAATACAGGGATTTTTCAGAGTATTTCAAGGGTCTATCGCAAGATTAGAACCTGTATTACGACTTTGTCTAATACAGGCTACCGTTATTGTAAGGATCTAACAGCATAAGGGACAACCAAATAACCTAAAAACTCCATTCCAAGAAACACGTTACGTCACATATTAAGCGAGTAAGTTGCTGCTTGCTCCTCTTCATGCCTCCTATCTTCCTGGACACTAGACGCTGCAAGTGCACTTTCTGAAAACGCAACTTGTGTTTGCACAGCGGAGACAGTCAACTGCCGCTGTTTTATTCGTTGTTGCACTAACTCTGTTGCTAAAAGATCGTGAGCCACTCTCAAATAGGCTACAAATAAATCATAAGGTCGATTTGTCAGAGCATTCCAAAACTCAGTAATCTGATTATAACAAGTAAGCACATCAATCGATGGATTTTTTTCAAACCAGTCCAAAATATCATTAATCATAATGCTGCAGATTAAATTGTTTTTACGGCACTCTTCCTTACATATAAAGAAAAATTGATACAAACAGATTGCTCTGTTTTGTTCGGAGTACATATCAGATTGATAAATATATTCTAATGCTTTTTTTGCAAGAGTGTCGTTATTAATCATAGGCCTTAGAATGGTTTCAAGCCGCTTCTTGTTAGGCAACTTATCACCGAATTCCCTGATTTTTATATCCCAAAATCTCAGGTTTACCTTAAACAGCTCATTAATCAATTGATGTTCAATTCCTAAATAAACAGAAACAACACGCAGTATTCCTGCAAGATTACTGGCAGGATCCAGTTCATAGGATATTAGATGTTTCAATATGTATCTCTTTTCATCTATAACAGTCCAATGTGGATTATCATTCAGAATCGATAATATATGCTTGGTTAATTGTTTCGTATTTTCGCTAAAAATATCTAATATGGTGTAGTCGCCAAGCAGCTCGCCAAAAAATTCCGTCAAATGAGCAAATATATCGCGAGTACATAAAAAAGAGCCTATACGATTACCTTGTACCATCAAACGCACAATTTTTCTTGCCGTAGCGTCCATGGAATATTTGGCGATAACCTGGTTCCATGAAGATTCATCACTCTGATGAAGCTCTAAAGCCAGTTTTGTATAAGGCGGAGTTTTACCATAATCGAGATATGAAGAGTTTATAAAATCAGGCTCTAAATGATCGAAAAAGAAGTTTTGAAGTTTTTTGCATAATTGTGCTGGGGTACTGTTCATCTGTTGTGCAAGTTTATTGAGAATTTCCGATCCCGTTACAGTCGTATTCAAAAAATACAATTCTCTAATCTCGGTTACAACGCCATACCCTAACTCACTTGATTCAGGACAATATTCCGAACTGAATGCAGGGTTCACATCAAGAAAATAATTCACTCGTTCCGCAAGTTTTTTAACAATTTCAAAATTTGGATCACATAATGAATTCAGTAAACCATGTCGTGCTGTACTATAAGGCAGGCAAAGTTGGCTTAACAACGACTCATAAGGTTTTCCTCCAGTATGGCACAACTGATCTACTGTAATAAGCAATCTGGCATTTGGATGAAAAAAGAACAACCGGCTTATTTTTCGGGGATCTAAAGCACCACAAGATATTTGCTTTGATAAAAACACCCCGGGATAATCGCAATTATTTAAATGGTTAAAAAGAGCTTTCATAGGTTTTTTTTCGAGAAAATGCTGCCTTTTTAAAGCATCAGGTATTGAATCAGATTTGATTGCACTTGAACCAGCCAGCAATTCTGGAACACGACTTTTTTGTGCAGAAAGACTAGAACTACTGTCCTGTTGTGCACGACGTCCGCCTCTTCTTCTAGTAGGTTGAGACGTTTTTTCAAAGGATTTTTTGGCGGAAAACATACCTGTGGTACTGACTGAGGCGGCATCAGAAGAACTCGATGAGCTGGAGGCGGCCTGTTGATGCGCACTAACCATGGTCACTGACGGTGTGACCACAACGCTCGGTGGAGTGGTTATTGCCCTGACAAACTCCTTGAACTCAGGCGCTGTTTTCTTTAAATGGTGCACGTAAATGGTTTGAGCCAATGCCAGTTCCTTTTTGTGAATCAGTTTTTGCACCAGTTGCAACCAGTTATCTTCCGAATAACTTTGTTTGGTTAATTCTATTTTAAAATCATCGCTGCATCCCTCGCTTGATTTAATTGCATCAATAATATGACTGTACTGATGCTGAAACGGTTGAATTACAATGATTTGCTGCTGAGCCCGAGTTACAGCAGTGAAAAAGCGATTTAAGGGCGGACCAAATTTAGGATTACCCACTCCTGCCGCAGGACGATGAGCGGTAGAACTGCTGGCTACATAAGAACGCTCAGGCTGAGCCAGAAGTTTATTGGCTTCTCTCAACGCCTCGTCCTCAGCCATGCGGTACAGAACCACTACCGGAAACTGCAAGCCTTTGACCTGATCGACCGTATAGACAAGATCCGTATTGAAAAATGCCTTGGCTTCGTTTATCCATTGAGGCAACGTGATGATGATCAGGTCGCTGCTTTGGGGCGCCTTCTGTAATGCGCAATGTGCGTCTTCAGGTACGTGTTCAAACCAATACACAGAGCCTAATGTGCTGTTTTCTTCTACTGTCAAGGGCAGTTGCACGTATTCAAGATTATCGGCACGACCGCCTATAAGCTTCAAACGCAAATGCAATAACTTGTCGACCAAAGGTTGGGCGTTAGGAAACACTCGGTACGAACTCGGTAGTTGAATGTGTTGGACTGCAATGCCCGTTTTATGACCCAGTTGATACAAATGCTCTTTGATGAAGGGGCCTGAAGATTGACTGTCTGCCAAACTTTGATGCGAATCCCGACAAAAATATATTTGCAAAGTGGGCGTCAGAGCTATGATTTGCTGAATCTGGGCTTTAGAAAAATCCTGACCTTCATCAACGACCACCATATCGTATACGTCAGTCGATTTCAGCCTGTAAAAAGACACATCTATGCCTTCATGATGCGCCAAATAAGCCATGTAGTCCTGATAGGCTTGATAAAGCCAGGAGCGATGTTCCTTTTTAAACAAAGACTGGTGTTTTTCACCCAAGCGTTCATAATCCAATTGTTTGTACATTTTACTGGTGCCGTAGCGGGTATCAACGTAATCCACATAGGCCGCAATTGTTCTGAACTCCTGATACACTGTTGCAGCATCTAATAATTCTTCTGACAAAAGAGGTACCTTACTGAACACCCTCTTCCCTTTTCCTCTGACTTTACCCGTTTTTGCAGTTTTTAACTGCTGTTGTTTTCTAGTGCAATACGAACCAAACCACTCGCTAAAATGTTCTTCTCCTACACTTTTTTTGCTTACAGTCGCCGGATCGGATTCATGAACCAATTGTGCATAAGACTTAAACACTACCCGTCCAGGAGGACTTTCCAGCCCAGCAGGCAAACTTTGATACATTCCTTCCATATGGTTCACCAGAGCAGGAGAAGAGGTCACGTACAGTATTTTATTGAATTCAGGAGAGGCATTAGCAACCAAAGACAGCGCAACGCAGGATTTTCCAGACCCAGGAGGCCCTTCGATAATCGCAGGCCCTTTAGCGTATTTCGCTTCTTTTTGCGAATCGTTTAACTTAATGAATTCCTGATTGTAATACTCCACAGGAGTGTAAACGAGCTGCTCATCTCCTATGTCATCCAAAGGCAGAACCGATTCATCCACATCAATAAATTCATCTTCAAAGTTAACTATCTTCCTGAATTCATCCTCAGTTGTATTAAGTAATTCACTCAACGCCTTAGGGTTATTCAAAAATCGGGATTTATTATATTCATGATTAGACAGCTCTTCTAAAAAAATCAGACATCTTTTGTTTTCAATTTCACTGATGGTAAATAAAATCCGGCCTTTGCGACTGGTTCGGATACTGTATATTTGATACTTACCCATCTGTTTTAAATCTAGACCAGCTTCTTGCAACTCACGGTTTTTTAATTGCATGATGGCTTTCATGTGTCGCTTCGCTACTGATTCATCAATGATCAAACCATCCCAATAGTAGATTTCACCCGGCATTTCTTCAATTCTCTTGAAAATTTATAAAAACACTATGGTAAAGCATAAGTATTAAGCAAATATTAAATGAAAGAGCTGGATTTGTGTTGGGTGTGACTGCGTTATGATAAAAAGAGTAATGACTTCTTAATCAACGCAGTTATTAAATTAAAGACTTTTTTGGGGTCAGGGTATCCTGTTTGCGAGCCAGCAGGCCTGGTTGATCGCAACCGGGGTACTGTCCACAGCCCAATAAAACCAAACCTAATAAACCTATCTGCCTTAGTACACTTCGTGCGACATTATGTTATCTGAGCTCACAAATTAAAAAACTCCATTAATATTGACTTTATATTGGCCACTGTGTAAATTTTGCGAATACACTTCCCTGTTATCAATCGGACAGTTAATATGACCGGTACTATAAATAAAAATCCCTCTTCCAATATACGTGTTTTTACACAACTGTGTAAAAATGCAAATATAAGCCTTTTTGGTAATACAATGACCATATATCCTAAATGGCAAGGTGTTACCGTCAGAAATCATGATTCACATTTAGCTATGGCAAAAAAACCAATAAATGATGCCTGGCAAAAACTTGGGAATAAGGAAGAAATTCGTCAATTTCATCCCCGTCATGAAAACTTTCATCAAGATAATTTATCAAGAGAAGACTGGCATACCCACATTGAATTTGAAGAAGAGCTGAACGAAAATAAATTAATAAAAATACTTGATGAATTTGTTTCATCTCAGCTTATCAGCTCAATAGAACAGCAACAATTTATTAATGCCTACAGACAAGCGAACCAGCTACCGCAAGAGGATTTTGACAAAATCATCGCTAACTCTTATCTGACGGAATTGAGAATATTAATTAATATAAAATATGCCCATTTGGATAACAAGGAGCCCATGCTGAGAGCTAAAGCAATAGTTGATCAATTTGAACAACTAATACCAATAAACAATGGCAATGAATTACGTAAAGTACAAAGATACATCAAAGAAACACAACTGGTTATAGAAAATCCTACGAGAGCCAATGTTATTAATCTTTATGACATGGGTATGAAGGCTCAAGGAGCACCGTCCTTACTTTGGAAAGCTCTGGGGCTATCACTAATGCTTCTTGGTGCAGCGATGTTTGCTGCGGGTATTGTTATAGCTGCTGGCACATTCGGTTTGGGTACAGCACCTGGTATTGGAATTGCTCTGGGAGGATTTGGTCTATTCGCAGCAGGGGTTGCTGGTTTTCATCATGGGATGCATAGAGGTTTGTCAAAAAATCTGACCAAATTGAGTAACTCAATAGAGGCTTCGATAAGAGAAGACGAA
>NZ_LNZC01000011.1:98863-115585 GCF_001467535.1 Legionella worsleiensis | reverse complement strand
CCCCCCCCCCCCCTTTGCCAATAAAGATTCTGTTTTTTCTCTTGATAAATAACCTTTGCCACCAGCAGCAAGTCCTTCAAGATTTTTAAATAATCACTCTAATAGAATCCGGTTCTTTAAGTATTGGTAATTTAAAGTGATCTGTGGTTAATTAAAAATCAATAAGTTAATCAAATATTTTTAATATGGTGTATAATAAAAACATAGTCCGCTTATATTTTGGTTTGACATCATATGAATTTTTTGTTTACTAGGATTAATGATGTTCTACGTAAAGAACTCCCTACCAATAACACTGGGGCAGAAGCAACTCTTTCCGTTGGAGAAAGTTTAGTACTTGTAATCAATGTCTGTGAAAAACAGAACATTGATAAAAGTCTTTTGATGGAACTGAAGCGGCTTTATCTTGAAGGAACAAAAAATGATGAGGAAAGAGAATTTATCAAAGAAATGACGCAGGTTTTTTTGGATAAACATTTTAGTGTTCAATCAGATCCAAAAACGATAAGCGAAGATCCTATCAGACGATATTTTGAAACAAATTTGGCCTATTTTATTTTACAAAATAAGGCTGAGTCATTAGCACATGCTCAATTAGAGCAGTTTACGCAAAATCTGCAACAACGATTATTTTCTTTGCCTGAGTTTAATCACGAAAAACGGATAAAGGTAGAATGTATCCTTAAAGGCAATATGGATAAGAACTTACTGAATAAGTATGAATTAGAATACGCAGAATTAATACATAAACTGTTAACACAGAACTATTATGGCTTATCCGAGAAAGCGTGTAAAAACCTATATCAAATTGCGTCTAGCACTATTCTGGCAACATTAAATACGCAAATTGATAAGTCCATGCCTATTGATATTTATAGCGACAGTATCTTTACCATGGGCATGGATGGAAGAGGACGTATTATTAAAGAGGGACAGGATGAGGTCAGAACTACCGCAAAAGGCTTAATGAAATCTACCTCGCCTCTTCCAATGTATCATGACGTAGTGAATCCTGTAGAGGAGCATTACAAACAAGAGGAATTTTCACCATTTCAACGCTCAGTGGATCAGGCTGATTTCATGATAGAGAGTGGATGGTGTCAACATTTATTTTCGCGGCAAACGCAGCCTTATTCTAACGGTATTTCAAGTACGACCTTGGCTCTGATTAGAAACATCATCTTACAAAAAAGACTAGGAAATCCTTATTTTAATGACAACTTTAAAGAATATTTGTCTATTTTTTCGTCATTAATGATTTACAACAGTGGAGGCCACTCGTTTTTTGAAATTTTTGAGGTGCTTAAATTATCTTTTTGTAAAGAGCTATTAGATACGAATGTTGAGCTCTTCAATGCTCTGGAAGATGATAGCCTTATGTATAAAGTCTTATATCTTGATCATCAGCAAGAGTTTGAGTTTGCACTTCAAGAGACCCAAAGATTTACACAAATCCTTCTAAATAAGAAATTACTTAATGCGCAAATAAAAAAGAAAAATGAAGGGGATATGGAATTGATATCCAGGCCTTTGACTCATGCGAAGTTAGAATCAATACATCATGCAGTGTTAAATTTTAGTGCAGGAGAATTAGTAAAAGTACTTGAAAAGCATTTGGAAGACGTTGATATTCCTAACCAAAAAGGTTGGAGCCCACTGATGGTTGCTTCTCAGTTAGGAAAAACAGAACATGTCAGAGTGTTACTCAAAGCTGGAGCAAACATAAAGAAAAAAGTAGGTGGTTTTTCACCCCTGGAGCTCGCCATAAAAGGCGAGAAATTTGATACTGTTAAAGTTCTGCTTAATGCTGGTGCGCCTGTCAAGCAAAGGAGCATATCCAAAGGAAGTATAAAAAAGAGAGCACCAGCATTATATCTGGCTTGTCGTCAAAATGATATGCGTATTCTTAATGCGATGATGAGTAAGGGCAATTGGAATATTGAGGACAAGACTGATGCTATTTTAGTTGCATTACAAATTGAGAATTTGGACGCTGTAAAGGTTTTAATGCAAAGTTTAACTTCTAAAGAAAAGCAAACGTACTTTTCTGCGAGATATAAATTCTTACTACTTAAAGAGGCTGTTGCTTTAGGAAATGTTCAATTAATTGACCAACTGGTGAAGCTTGATATTCTTCCTTCCAGTACTGTTCATTATAATGAATTATTTCAGGCATCGGTAACACTAGGTTTTTTGCCCGTGACCAAATATTTATTGGATTTGGCTCAGAGTATCCAAAAGCCTCAACTACCCATGGATATGAATGCAGCATTAACAGTCGAGCTGGAAAATAACCGTTTTGAAACGGCCGTTCTCTTAATAATTTATGGGGCAGATCCTGAATCAATACCTACCAGTGCCAAGTATTTACAGGCATTTAATGCCTATTTACAGCACGCTCAACATTTTGATTTTTTATTCACCGAAAAAGACGTGGAAAAAATTAAAGCCAGGGCAAACTGTATTAATTCTGCTGTCACTAACAGACACAATAATAAATTTCATGGTTTTTTAAAAAACCTTATTGAATTCATGAATCGAATTTTACCTAATAGCTGGCGACTTGGTTATAACGATAAAATAGATGTTATCAACAACATTGCACAAGTCCTTGATATTAAAAAAAGTAGCCTGCATAAGTCAGGTATATTCGCCCCTAGTAGCCGCAGTGATAGCATGAAAAAAAGTGATAACCAGCGTAGCACAGGTAACAAAGATGAGACTACCGAACAGCATAAACCCAAGCCATAAACTAATGTAATGTATCAGGTCAGTTGGGAAGTTCACAAATGCTCTGGATTCTGGCTCAAAAAATATGGGCTAAATTTTTTTATATATCTGAACTTTGCGCCTACTATCCCCGAACTTGGCGATTAAACCTATTGCTTTAAATAAAATTACCTTCTCTACAGCATTTCGGGGTGTTACATGCACAATCAGGGCAAACGCATCTAAATTATGAACATAAATCGCCACTCTTTTGCCTACGTCCTGTGCTTTATGCGCAGGATCCATGCGATCTTAGTGCAGGCAAAGATCTGGATTCTGCGCATAAAGCGCAGAACGTAGGCGTCTTGGTCTTAGATAATACGTTTAGATGCGTTTACCCTGCGTGCACAATTTATAATTGTGCGAAGATTATGTTCTTAGTCTAATATTATCAATTAGGTGAAATTACTAGAGCCAAATTAATCTATGCCTAATCCATTTGATGAAAATAGAAAAGCAAACAATCATGCTCTCGGCGCAACATGGACTGGAACAGGAGTGAATTTTGCAATTTATTCATCAAGTGCTGAACGAGTAGAACTCTGTATTTTTAGAGGAAAAAATAATAAAGAAGAGCGGCGCGAACTTAAAAAAAGAGGGTGTAATATATTTTACGATTATTACAGTGATTTGGCGCCGGGCGATAAATATGGTTATCGAGTACATGGAGCTTATTCACCCGAAGATGGATTATTTTTTAATCCAAATAAACTGCTTATTGATCCTTATGCCAAAAAATTATCATCAGTGCTAAAGGTGCACCCTGCTCATTTTCATCATGAGTTAGTTTGGAAGGTAGACAGCGCCCCATATACTCCAAAGTGCATCATTACAGACGCAACGATTAACACTACTTTTGTAAAAGCGCCAAATCATACGGGATCAATTATTTATGAGCTAAACGTCAAAGGTTATACTCAGAATTTAACGACTATAGAACAAAGGTTTAGAGGTAAATTTGCTGCTTTATCTGAACAATGTATGATTGATTATTTCAATAAGCTTGGTGTAACAACATTGGAAATCATGCCTATCCATGCTTATGTTACAGAAAAAGAAAAAAGTAATTTTTGGGGATATCAATCCATTAATTTTTTTTCACCTCATCCCGATTATTTAGCTTATAACGACATTAACGAAATTAAAACCACAATTGCGCGGTTACACGAAGCGAATATTAAAGTTATTTTGGATGTTGTTTATAATCATACTGGTGAAGGCGGTATAAACGGCCCCCTGCTAAGTTATAAGGGAATTGATAATTTAGCTTATTATCGTCAAAACCAAAATCATCAATACATTGATTATACAGGTTGTGGCAATTCATTAAATTTTGATAGTTCCATTGTGATACGTTTGGTCATGGATTCTTTGCGTTACTGGGTAGAATACATGCAAGTAGATGGTTTTCGATTTGACTTGGCATCACAACTTTTTCGTCAGTCTGCTGGGTTTAATAGCCAAAGTGGAATATATTACGCATTAATGCAAGATCCGATTATCAATCAGGTTAGCCTTATTGCAGAGCCATGGGATATGGGAGAATATGGCTATCAATTAGGAAATTTTCCCCCAAATTGGTTCGAATGGAACGATTTTTACCGTGATACCGTTCGCAAAACCTGGCTACTCCATGAAAAGAATACCTCAGACTTACTGAATGCTATTCTGGGAAGTCCTAATATTTTTTTTAAAAAACAAAAAACACCGTCTTCCAGCATCAATTATATTACCTGTCACGATGGATTCACATTAGAAGATTTAGTGTCTTATAACGAAAAAAATAATTGGGCTAACGGTGAAGCGAATAAAGACGGTTCTGATTATAACTTTAGTTACAACCATGGCGTAGAGGGAAAAACCAACGATCCGGATATAGTTTCGCAAAGAATAAAAGCAAAAAAAAATATGCTCACTACCCTACTACTTTCACAAGGGACGGCGATGCTTTTTTCCGGAGACGAAGTGGAGAACTCTCAAAGTGGTAATAATAATGCCTATTGTCAAGACAATGAAATCGGTTGGATAAACTGGGATAAAGATATATTTGATAATGACTTATTACAAACAATTTCTGCTTTGGTGCGTATACGAAATCAATTTAACCCTTTTTTTGCTGACAGTTACCATTATGAAAAAATGGTACTTCATGGAAATGAAATAAGAGCACTTAATGTTTTGAACAATAAAGGGCATATCGTCGATATAAATGAACCATTTCAAGAATGTCTGTTTGCTTTAATGTATGTGAAAAAGAGCGACGATACGCAAAAATGCTGTAGGTTTGATGTCCTGTATTGGATTATAAATTTGACTGATAGCCCTGCAGCAACGTTTTTTCCAGATGCTTTTTCTAAAACAAAACTTTACTTTAAATTATTACTTGATACAGCCGAATACAAAAAATCAGACAAAATTTTACCTTTATCAAATAAGGTTTATTTTGCTAGAACAAGGGACTGCCAATGCCAAAAAATATAAGTAATAAATTTAACGCAGTTATTCTTGCCGGTGGCAAAGGGGAACGGTTAGGATTGTTGTCTCAGAATAATCCTAAAAGCGGCTTGGTGTTTGGAGTTGATTACCGTTTAATCGATTTTGCAGTATGTAATTTAATCAACTCCAAAGTGAATAATATTTGCTGTATTCTACAATATTTGCCGCATATTATTATGCGGCATTTAACTGAACGATACAGGAAATATGAACATATTCGTTTTGATTTTTTAACGCCTTACCAATCCAGAGAAGGAAATATATCCTTCCTTGGAACTGCTGATGCTGTATGGAAAAACATCAATTTTTTGTCTTTAGATCAATACGAGCACACCATTATACTTCCTGCAGATCATATTTATAATTTTAATTTAGAAGAAGCGATGCGGTTTCATCACTTCAGTAAAACTGATGTGACTTTGATTTCTACAAATGTTAAAAAAGAAAATGCCGTAAAGTACGGTAATATTGTTACTGATCAACATAACACTATTATAAAATTCGATGAAAAACCCAAGAGTCCAACATTAGCCACTCCCAATCCCCTGGTAAGTACAGGTATTTATATATTCAATAATGAAGTTTTGAAGCAAATTTATTTGAATTTTTGTGAGCAAGGGAATTTGCCAAATGATTTTGGCTATGATACTTTTCCAAAAATAATTAGCTCGCATACAGTAAAGTCTTTTAATTTAGATACACTAAATGGGGACTATTATTGGAATGATATTGCATCTATTGATGATTATTGTAAATCAACATTCGACTTTATAGATGGCTTAATCAATCTTAATGGCTTTTTTATGAAGTTGACTGATAAAAAACGCATTTCTGATTCTTTTGTCTCCGCAGACTTTCATAGAAAAAATAATTCAAAAATTAAAATTGATCATTCAATCTTGTTTAGTAATTGCGAGATAGGGGAAGGAACTCTTATTCAAAATTCGATTGTTCATCCAAATGTTAAAATTGGTAAAAACTGTTTCATTAAAGATACGTTTATCCCTGAGGGTATCTCAATTTCGGATAGTGTTTCTTTAGAGCAGTTCATCCCTGATCAAAAATTCATTGATACATTTCAACATGGTTTTAAATTATTGTGAAAAATAAAACAAAAATTCTTCTTGCTGCTATTGAGATATATCCTTACGTTAAAAGAGGCGGTCTTGCAGACAGTATTTATGGGCTAAGTAACGCTCTTTTTGAAAAAAATATAGATTTAAAACTCATCCTTCCAGGGTTTAAAGGTATTGTAAATGAGGTAACCCAAGAAAAAATAGTTTTGGATGAACAGACAGAGTTTTACCACAATAAACGGGTTACCTTCCAGGTTATATACGGGCATTTGCAACATATTAAAAGCGGTTGTTATGTTATTAAAAGTAACCTGTTCGAGGCTATTGAAAACCCTTATGATTTGCCTGAGTCGTTACAAGACTTCGCAGTTTTTTCTTTTTTTTGCAAAAAAATAGCTTATTTTATAGGTAGTTTAAAAAACAAAAATTCCATAGACATTGTTCATTGCCATGATTGGCATACAGCCTTGATTCCTGTTTATCTAAATCAATACAAAATTTCTGTTAAAACAATCTTAACCATTCACAACATTCTTTATCAAGGAATTTTTAACGCCAATGTTTTTCCTACTCTGGACTTGGAAAAAGATTATTACTCTGTAGATAAAATGGAGTTTTATGGACAATTAAATTTTTTAAAAGCAGGAATTGTATATGCTCATCATATAACAACTGTATCACCACAATATGCTTATGAAATTCTGACGCCTGAGTTCGGTGCGGGCTTGGATGGAGTGTTACGCAGCAAAGTTCATCAACCGATTGGCGTATTAAACGGTGTTGATGACACTGTATGGAATCCTGAAATTGATGTTCATGCCGCTCAAAATTACTCAGTTGAAACATTAGGCGCAAAAGAGAGGAATAAAATCTATCTTTTAAATAAATTAAACTATTCTTCTGAAGAGATAAATAATTGTTCTGTGGCAGTAATCAGCCGATTGTGCTCAGAAAAAGGGATTGACTTGATTTTTAAATATGCCTCTTATTTTAATGAAGAAAAAATAAATCTAATCATGTTATTAAGCAAAAACAAAAACTATTCCGATAAAATTGCCCAGATTAAGCTGAATTATAAAAATATTCGAATTATTGAGGAGTTTGATGAAAAGTTGGCTCACCAAATCATATTAGGCTCTGATTTGGTCATGATCCCTTCCTATACTGAACCTTGTGGTCTTGTGCAAATGTATGCAATGAAATACGGTACCTTGCCTTACGTGAGGAATATTGGAGGCCTACACGACACGGTGTCAGACTATTTTCTTCAAAGTCCAGAGAGTGCAACAGGGTTTTCTTTTAAATCTGATGATGAGTTTTTAGATAAACTCGTTAAAATCGTGTTTTTGTATAATACTCATCAAGAAAGATGGCGCAAAATACAAAAAAAAGCCATGAAAACTACTTTTAGCTGGAATGATGCTGCTGCATTTTATGCTAATTTTTACACAAAAATACTTGAGTAGACAGTTTTGAGCTGTATCTATTTTTTTCTGTAGCCGAAGAAAAGTTAATAATCCCCCCATATTTTTGCCACTCAGTGTGGAGAATTAGCTCCATCACTTGATGGTCTTCTTGTATGTTATTAATACAAATGTCTTCTGTTCCAAAGTTACTGATAATCAGAATATTTTCATGTTCATATTTTCTCATAAAAACAAAACAAGTTTTTGGTACATTATCATGTTCAATCCATTTAAATTGATTGGGCTCATGTTCATTAAAATATAAACATGGAAAATGACGATACAATGTATTTAAGTCACAAATTAATTTTCTAAGAAAAACGCTAGCAGGCTTATCTTTATACTCATCCCATTGAAGTTGCTGGTTAAAATGCCATTCTTGGTTTAATGCTAATTCATTACCCATAAAAGATAGTTTTTTTCCTGGAAAAAAACACTTAAATGCAAAAATAGCTTTTAAGGTTGAAAATTGTTCATGAGGCTGGCCTGATATTTTTTCAAGCAAAGATCGTTTGCCATGCACCACTTCGTCGTGACTATAAGGCAAAACTACTTTTTCATGAAAATGATAGGAGGTTAAATTTTTTATATCGTGCTCATGAGCAAGGCGATTCTTTGGTGTTTTTTGAATATAAGACAGGGTGTCATTCATCCATCCCATATTCCATTTAAAATCAAACCCCAATCCGCCATGAATAACGAGTTCAGTCACCTTGGGGAAGGCAGTAGATTCCTCGGCAAAAAGTAAAACATCAGGATGGTAATATTGCAATACGGTGGTAAGTTTTTGGATAAATTTTATAGCTTCAAGATTATGGTTGCCACCATAAATATTAGGCTGCCACTCTCCTGGCCCTTTGCTGTAATCCAAATAAATCATTGAGCTCACAGCATCGACTCTTAATCCATCAACATGGTATTTCTCTAGCCATAATAAAGCACTGTTAATTAAAAAATTAACTACAAATGGGCTACCATAATTAAAAATATAACTTTTCCAGTCATTATGAAAGCATTTAGGCCACTCCGGATATTCATAGATACTTTGGCCATCAAATAAGCGTAATCCATGTTCATCTCCAGGAAAATGAGAAGGAACCCAATCCAATATCACTCCAATGCCTTGTTGATGACAAGCGTCTATAAAATAAGCAAAATCCTCAGGATTGCCATAGCGTGAGGTTGGGGAAAAATAGCCCAGTGTTTGATAGCCCCAAGAAGGATAATAAGGGTGTTCCATAATAGGGAGGAGTTCAATGTGGGTATAATTGAGGCTCTTGACATAAGGAATAAGATGCTCGGAAATTTCTCTATAATTTAAAAAACCATCATTGGAATCTCTTAACCAAGAACCTAAGTGGCATTCATAGATACTAATTGGCATTTTATGTGGATTATTATGCCTTCTTTTAGCCAGCCATTTTGTATCATTCCACTGAAAATTGTTAATGTTGAAAATACGAGAAGCGTGAGGAGGGTGATTTTCACTCCAAAAAGCAAAAGGATCTGCTTTTAAAAGTGGTTCTTTATCAAATTCGCTCTCAATATAAAATTTATAAAACTGACCGTTATAAACATTACTTAATTTTATTTCCCATAAATTAGAAATGTCATTTTTTGTTAAAATATCTTTGTTTGCATCCCAATTATTGAAATCACCAATAACGCTCACTTTTTTTGCGTGAGGGGCGTAAACAGTAAAAGAAAATGTCTTATTTGAGACTGCTCCAATTTGCTGGGCGCCAAGATAATGATGGTATTTAAAAAAATATCCATTTTTAAATAATAAGTGTGTTTCTCGGTTCAATGTTGGCATGCTAATGTTGGTGGGAAACCAAGATGGTAATGCCATTATTCCTTACTTCGTGATCCCTTTCAATATTGGATAACTTCAAGTCATTACTGTCAATTTTATGCGTGAATAAATAATCATTTTGCTTGAGAAAATTGCTTAAATTAATTTTCTCACCCGAGTTATTTAAGATTAACACAGATGATTGATTGATATTTTCTTTTTTTAATACAATAAGTTTACCTTTGTTGTGTGTGGATAATGTTCCTGAAAACGAAAAAATATTTTTTAATTTATTGATTTTAGTTAATTCACAACAAATGTTGAACGTATTTTCCTCCCAGTCAAGGGGAGTTGTTTCTTGCACATGCAGTGCTTTTTGAAAGCCAAATTCAAATCCTATTGGAACCATAACACCATGAGAAACAAACGCAGCCATTAAATATTGGCAAATAGAATTATTTTTATTTTCGGAAGCGTTGTAATTTTTTTTAGAGACTCTTAATGTATCATGAGATTCTGGAAAGCCAATGCTGGGAATCTGGTACGTCGCATTAAAATCATCTATGAACCAAGAAGATTGATAATCCCACCAGTGGACACTGTTAAAAATATAATCAAATCCAGCATGATAGGTAGCAATGGTTTCATCCAGTCGACATCCAAGTGTTTCTGCTGTGAATAATAATGATGGATTTAAATTTTTACTGTAGTCAATGAGCTCTTTCCATACTAAAGGTGGTATTTGATACGCTGCATCACAACGAAAACCATCTATCCCTATTGCAATTAATTTTTTTAAATAATTTTTCCAATAACTGATTAATTCATCCGTTGTTTTTTTATCTTGATAATTGAGTTGAGCTAAATCATACCAAAAAATTTTTCGATGAAGAGTATCGTTATAACAGGCTGGATGCACAATAGACTGATCAGGCTGCTTTAAATACCAATCCAAATGTTTTTCGTTTAAATGGCTATCAATTGCTGTGTGGTTAATGACCAAATCAAGCATGATTTTCAAATCATTCTGGTGACAAAGGGTTACAAATTCTTTGATGTTTTCAATTGGCTCTTCATCTTTATTGCAAAATATTTTGTCAATGGTGTCGTGATTTTTAATTGAATATAAACTTTTTGAATAGCCCATTGTATGAAATGGATTAATATAGATCCAATCGAATCCCATTTTTTTAATTTTATATATGTATTTCTTCCATTCTCTATAAGGACCGGCCAGCCTTGGAAATAGATTATAGATGAGCATATTAATCCATTTGATTTTTAATATTTATAGGATTAATTATAGCACTGGTGTCTCATCAACATTCAATGCGTGGGTTAATTAGTATTCTATGAAAGTCCTAGTAAGAACCAGCGCATTACTATATTTTTGTGTGACATGATTTTAATGGTTACAGGAAGTGATGCAAAAGAGATACAACCTACAAACAGTTTGATTCAATCAAAATGGTGGTTTGGGAGCATTAGCCTGGTTTTCATTTCCTCGAAAGCTACCAACTTAAAGAATGGTGTGCATAAGTTAGATTGGGAGCTAAGTGTATAAAAATGTTAGTCAGCATCTGATTTTAGCCGAAAGATCTCGCCTTTCACTTCAATCGTATCTCCTGCAACCATCTTTTTTCTTTTCTGTTTTTCTATGAGACCGTTTACCAATACAGTACCAGAAGCTATCATATCCTTAGCTTCTGCTCCACTCGATGCAATACCTTCAAATTTAAGAATTTTAAAGAGTTCAACATATTCTTTATTAATGAAAACATCTTTCATATTATTTATTACTCCAGTCATTATGAGTTGTCGCAATCCTTGCTTATTAAGGAAGCAAGATAAAGGGTTTCAATTTCAGTTCTTGCCCATGGTGTTTTGCGCAAAAATTTAAGGCTTGATTTGATGCTGGGATTGGAAGAAAAACAATTAATCTTGACTCGTTCTGCCAATCCTTTCCAGCCATAACGAGTCAGTAAACTGGTTAAGATAGCCTCCAGGGTAATTCCGTGCAGTGGATCATTGGAAGTTCTTTGCATCAACTATACCTTTTTTGTTGTACATTGGGGATTTAGTCTCGACCTTGCGAAAGCAGATGAAGTGACAGTCAATAAATCAGTCATTACAGTCAGGCTAACTTTATAATCCCCCCATGTTCAAAGATTGAGGGGATATGTTCACTTGGAAAAGATACCTCTTTGAATTAGCAGGCCTGTTTGCTTGCCGAATTGCGATTAACAATATTTAACATCAATAATCTCATAATCGACCATGCCACCGGGAGTATTTACTGTTACTGTATCATCCAGCTCTTTACCGATTAAAGCACGTCCTATAGGCGAACTATAAGATATTTTATTTAACTTGATATCGGCTTCATCTTCACCAACGATTTGATAGGTTAATTCAGCATCTGTTGCCAAATGACATATCGTTACAGTCGCACCAAATACAACTTTTCCATTATTGGGTAATTTGCTGATATCAACTATCTGGGCGTGCGATAATTTCGCTTCAAGATCTTGAATTCGCCCTTCATTAAAGCTTTGCTGTTCACGAGCAGCATGATATTCCGCATTTTCTTTTAAGTCACCATGAGCTCTCGCAGTGGCAATCGCCTCTACAATTCGGGGACGATCAATAAATTTTAAGCGTTGTAATTCTTCTTTAAGTGCTTCCGCACCTTGAACTGTCATAGGATGTTTGCTCATATCCACCTCTAATGTAAATCCTGTAATCGAGTTACTGTTTCCCTATCTTCATATTTCATCGCCAGGCATGCGGCCTCAGCTCCTGATAATGTCGTAGTATAACTAACCTTATGCTGTAATGCATTGCGGCGAATTGCAAAAGAATCCGCAATGGCTTGCTTGCCTTCAGTTGTATTCACAATAAAATCAATTTCATTATTCTTTATAAAATCCAACACATGAGGTCTGCCTTCAGCGACCTTAAAGACCCTCCGGCAGTCTACGCCTGCAGCCTGAAGTGCCAAAGCCGTTCCACGTGTCGCTATAATTTCAAATCCCAACTCGATTAATCTCTTAGCTATCTCCCCCACGCGGGTTTTATCCGCATCACGAACAGAAACAAAAGCACGGCGCCTTTTAGCGATATTGCAACCCGCTCCTAACTGAGCTTTGGCATAAGCCTGGCCAAAACGCTTGGCTATACCCATGACTTCACCCGTTGATTTCATTTCAGGACCCAGTATGGAATCAACCCCGGAAAATTTTATGAATGGAAAAACGGGCAATTTTATCGAGTAAAAGGAAGGCATATGATGATTTTGAGTAAGCCCCTGTTCTCTAAGACTAACCCCCACTTTGCATAGTGCGGCTATTTTTGCCAAAGGTAATCCTGTGGCTTTGGAAACGAAAGGCACTGTTCTTGATGCCCGTGGATTGACTTCCAGAACATAAATGTCATCAGCCTGTATCGCAAATTGAGCATTAATTAACCCAACAACACCCAATTTTAGAGCCATTTGCTTCATTTGCTCTATTAAATCCTGCTGAACTACAACACTGATACTAAATGGAGGTAAAGTACAGGCCGAATCACCCGAGTGAATCCCTGCCTGCTCTATGTGTTCCATAATGGCGCCAATTAATACCTCTTTACCATCACACACCGCATCTATATCAACTTCTATGGCATCATTTAAAAATTTATCAAGCAAAACAGGAGAATCATGCGAGACCGCAACTGCATGCGAGAGGTAATAACGCAGATCATCTTCATGATAAACAATTTCCATCGCTCGGCCTCCAAGCACGTATGAAGGACGCACAACCAAGGGATAGCCAATCCGATTTGCCAATTCAATAGCCTCAGCCTCGCTGCGTACAGTACCGTTATCCGGTTGATGCAGCTTTAATTCAGTAACCAGTTGTTGAAATCGCTCTCTGTCTTCTGCCATATCAATGGCATCAGGAGACGTTCCAATAATTCTGACTCCATTTGCTTCAAGATCTTTAGCCAATTTTAAAGGAGTTTGGCCACCATAGTGAACGACCACTCCATAAGGTTGCTCCACATCGACTATGGACAACACATCTTCAAGAGTCACGGGTTCAAAATACAAGCGATCGGAGGTATCAAAATCAGTAGAAACGGTTTCAGGATTACAATTTACCATAATGGTCTGATAACCTGCATCTCTTAAGGACATGGCAGCATGGACGCAACAATAATCGAATTCTATACCCTGGCCTATACGGTTAGGCCCGCCACCGAGAATCATAATTTTTTTCTTATCCGGTTCAGGGCGAGCTTCACAGCTTCCGGCATAACATGAATACATATAAGCAGTGTCACTGGGAAATTCTCCAGCACACGAATCAATTCGTTTATAAACAGGTGTAACACCTAAGGCAAGACGATGTGCTCTTACATGTGCTTCACTACAGTACATCAAATGCGCCAGGTGCGCATCTGCAAAACCTCGGTGCTTGAGCAAGCGAAGCGTGGTTTTATCCAGCTCATGGATGGATTTGCCAAAAATCGAGCGTTCCAGTTGAACAAGCTCTTCTATTTGCGCCAGAAACCAGGGATCGACTCGGCTTTCCAAATGGATTTCTTCCAAAGACAGATTTTGCCGAAATGCATCGGCAATATACCAAAGCCTATCCGGTGTAGGCTCACGCAAATGCCCTCTTAATCGAGCCATATCCCCCTTTTGAAAAAGAGAATTTAAACCGGTTCGACCAATTTCAAGCCCACGAATTGCTTTTTGTAATGATTCCTGGAAATTAGAGCCTATAGCCATTACTTCACCCACGGACTTCATTTGAGTTGTTAATGTTGTAGGCGTTTGTGGAAATTTATCAAAATTAAAGCGTGGGATTTTTGTCACAACGTAATCAATACTTGGTTCAAAAGACGCAGGAGTTATACCGCCGGTGATTTCATTTTTTAACTCATCAAGAGTATAACCGACAGCTAACTTTGCAGCCACTTTTGCTATTGGAAATCCAGTAGCCTTGGAGGCCAAAGCAGAACTTCGAGATACTCTGGGGTTCATTTCAACCACCAACATGCGTCCATCTTCTGGATTGATTGCAAATTGAACGTTAGAGCCGCCCGTATCAACGCCAACCGCTCTTAATACTTTAATCGCAGCATCCCTCATGCGCTGATATTCTTTATCGGTCAATGTCTGGGCAGGAGCAACTGTAATCGAATCACCGGTATGCACACCCATAGGATCAAGATTTTCTATGGTGCACACAATAATACAATTATCATTTTTGTCACGCACCACTTCCATTTCATATTCTTTCCAGCCCAAAACCGATTCATCAATGAGCAATTCATGAGTTGGGGAAAGCTCCAAACCTCGGGTACAAATTTCCTCAAATTCTTCCCTGTTGTAGGCGATTCCACCTCCACTACCACCCATAGTGAATGAAGGACGAATAATCGCCGGGTAACCCAGGCGAGCCTGAACCTGTATTGCCTCTTCCAGACTATGAGCAATAGCTGAACGAGGCATATCAAGGCCGATTTGAATCATTAATTTGCGAAATTTTTCTCTGTCTTCTGCTTTATCTATAGCATCTCGTGTAGCACCTATCATCTCCACCGAATATTTGGCCAAAACACCTTCGCGGACCAAATCAAGCGCACAGTTCAATGCAGTCTGCCCTCCCATAGTCGGTAATAAAGCATCCGGACGTTCTTTCTCAATGATTTTTTCTACTTCTTTCCAGCATACTGGTTCTATGTACGTTGCATCAGCAAGCTCAGGATCAGTCATGATGGTTGCTGGATTAGAATTAACCAATATCACCCTATAGCCCTCTTCTTTTAAGGCTCTGACAGCTTGCGTACCCGAGTAATCAAACTCACAGGCTTGACCAATCACTATTGGTCCTGCTCCTAGAATGAGGATGGATTTAATATCAGTTCGTTTTGGCATAGTGGCAACAAAAAAAAGAAAAAAGTGATGTATTTTACCGGGTTTTGCTTAAACATTATACCCTTAGACGCTATTTCCTCACTTAATTTTTAAGTAAATTTAAATTTTTACAACTCCCAAAGCCCTTGACTGAGGTTAATCCCCCTATTCCATACAAAGCGTAAGGACTAAAGGTCTAATTGATTACATTACCAGGTTTTACAACAATCAAAGATTAAATTCATTTTTGAGTTATCAGGAGTTAATGAAAAAAGGGACATAACCAGGGTGAACACATTTGCTTGACCTTAGCAGTTAAATGACGTTTGATTCAATTCAGGCTAACGATGAAAATTAGATTTTTTACTGTATGCAGGACTAACTCTATGACTAAGAAAAACTATTGGGTTTACATGCTGTTATGTGACAATCAATCCTACTATACAGGATACACCGATAATCTGGAAAAACGTGTTCAATCGCACATCAACGGTACTGGCGGCTGCAAGTACACAAGAAGTTTTAAACCCATCTGTATCGCTCAATGCTGGATAATAGACGGGGATAAATCACTGGCAATGAAAATAGAGCGTGACATCAAGAAAAAATCACATCAACAAAAAACAAATCTTATACAAAACCCCGTCTCACTTTCCGCTGATCCGAGGATAAAACCGTACATCCCCATTCACCTTAATAACTAAAAAATCCTTAAATATAAAGATCAATGTACCTGGTAAGGTGTTAGATCCTGTATTACGACTTTGTCTAATACAGGCTACAATTACTTTTTAAAAGCCTGTAGCCTGTATTAGACAGAGTCGTAATACAGGAGGCCTCATCTTTATACCCCCCAACCCTCATCGATTACTCCGTTTTTAATAAAGCGATGAATTGTTGAATACGGCCATTCAACCGGTTTACTGACGTAACCATGTTTAACTGGATTAAAATGGATGTAATCCACATGAATTCGATAATCTTCATCATTTCTTATCCGGTGTTCCCAAAATCGAGCTTGCCACAGATTAATAGTTCCACGTTTATTTTTCTTTAAGGGAATATTTAACGCTATTAACGCTTGCGTAAAATAGGTTTTTATTAATCTTATTCGTTTTGAATACTCTGTGTCATCAACGGGTAATTGCCATATACAATGGAGATGCTCCGGCAAAACAACAAGAGCATGGGTCATGAAATGCGTTTTTGCTC
>NZ_LNZC01000011.1:0-98853 GCF_001467535.1 Legionella worsleiensis | reverse complement strand
CGCTATTAACGCTTGCGTAAAATAGGTTTTTATTAATCTTATTCGTTTTGAATACTCTGTGTCATCAACGGGTAATTGCCATATGCAATGAAGATGCTCCGGCAAAACAACAAGAGCATGAGTCATGAAATGCGTTTTTGCTCTAACCCTGCGAAAGGCAGTACCTAAATGGTCAATATGCCTGGTAAGATAATCAGATTGTCTGTCTAGTAAAGTTAATGTAAAAAAATAGGTGGCGCCAGATGTGTAATCTCTACGGTATCGTACCATGCAATGCTTCCTTAAGTTGGACGAGATCATTTTATCAAATTGAAATAAAAAGGGAATTATTTAATGGGGTGAAACCTGTATTACGACTGCGTCTAATACAGGCTACAGGCTTTTAAAAAGTAATTGTAGCCTGTATTAGACAAAGTCGTAATACAGGAGATCTCATCTTTGTGCCCTCAACCCTCATCGATTACTCCGTTTTTAATTAGGGTAAGATAATCAGATTGTCTGTCTAGTAAAGTTAATGTAAAAAAATAGGTGGCGCCAGGTGTGTAATCTCTGCGGTATCGTACCATGAAATGCTTACCGAAGTTGGATGAGATGATTTTATCAAATTGATATAGAAAGGGAATTATTTGATGGGGTGAAACCTGTATTACGACGTTGTCTAATACAGGCTACAGGCTTTTAAAAAGTAATTGTAGCCTGTATTAGACAACGTCGTAATACAGGAGATCTCATCTTTGTGCCCTCAATCCTCATCGATTATTCCGTTTTTAATTAGGGTAAGATAATCAGATTGTCTGTCTAGTAAAGTTAATGTAAAAAAATAGGTGGCGCCAGGTGTGTACTCTCTGCGGTATCGTACCATGCAATGCTTACCTAAGTTGGACGAGATGATTTTATCAAATTGATATAAAAAGGGAATTATTTGATGGGGTGAAACCTGTATTACGACTACGTCTAATACAGGCTACGATTACTGGCTGTTGCGGTTTAATGAGCTAAGAGGTCAGCATAATACTTTTCAGAATCCTCAGCGAAATCCTTAAGTTTATTTTCCACCTCTGTAATAGCGGGGCTACTTATTTCCACGTCTTTATAGAAAAAGCTCCCTCGTGCTGCTCTTGATTCTTTGGTCACTGCGGCATAAATCCCTAATGCAATACCTAAAGTTAATAGAGAACCTAGAATCAATATTATATTTTTAATTAATGCGCTACTGGTCTTATCGTTAACCTTTGATTTTGCTGTCTGGCATCCGGCTATCATGTTCTTAATTACAACTTCCATTTCTTTATTTCGCAACGAACTGTCCTCAATGGCCACAGCCTTATTCCAAGAATTAAGAATATCTTGCCGCAAACTCTGTAATACAACTTTGTCATGATCACTGGCTTCGGATTCAAGACCACGTAATTTATAAAGCTTAGAAAGCAAAGCGTGTTGCGTTCCGAAATACTTAATCTGATTATGCAATTTGTCTTTCAAAGCAGACTCATTAAATTCTTTGCATTCTTTTGCCAATTCAAAAAGATTACAAATCTCCTTTAAGGGCACAAACATTAGATTCAAACAAACAGGCTGACCGTTGGATCCAAGCTCTATTGCTTGATGGTTGTCTTTTAAGTTTTTAATGCTCTGTTGCAAATAGACTTGAAAACGGTTAATTATTCCATTCAAATGATATTCATTTTTTAAGCTATGCACTGCATTCATAATAGCGTGAGAACGTTGAATGGCTTGACCGTTGGCATCGAGTATTTGTTGTATTTCAGGGCTTAAAATTGTCTTCGATATACTATCGAAAATAGCGCCATATTTGAACTCCATTAAATGTTTATTAGTTTGCAAATAATCACATAATTTTTTGGCGTGTTTGCCCGATTTAAAGATCGGATCGGGAGGCACTTGCATGGATAACCCTGATGGATGAACAACTATTGGTTTTAGAATAGTCTGTTCGCAAATTAAATCAATTTGTCTTAATGATGGATTATCTTTTAAATAAGCGCCTAAATAATCAAGATCCAACTCGTAATCAAAATTACTGTGTTCAAGACCAAGAAACTCAAGTTCTGTAAAAGCATTTAATCCTGCAAAGAAATTTTGCCAAACAAAATGAAGCAACTTAATCTTCGGTAACTCTAATCGTTTCAGCTGAGGTTTGTTTTCCATTCCAATGAATTTTGTAATAAAGTAATCAGCAACTATTGGGTTCAGAGTAATACGTATTCCATTTATTTTTAAAGATTCTGTTGATAATAATTCTATCCACTGATCCACTTCTGCAACAGTATTGATTTCACCGGTATGTATCGAAGTATCTGAAAGATCATTGTTTTTTTCTATCATCGTTTTACGTACATCATCTATTATCATCAGAATTATCCTCAGCTTTTTGGGGTAAATTGAATTATTCAAAATGGTCTAATTGTAACTTATTTGATCATAAAGAACAACAAAAACATAAAAAAACAGGCTATGTTCAGATACAATCCATTTCATCAAGACCAAAGAGTGCTTAGGTAAACTCATCAAACCATGGTTTCATAAAACAAATAATGGTACATTATGCGTTAAATTTGGCTATAGAATCCACTTTGTGATTTATAAAGAGCGTTATTCCAAATGCAAGAGATAGATGTTCTTATTATTGGTGCCGGAGCTGCGGGCTTGATGTGTGCTATTGAGACTGGTAAACGCACCCGTCGTGTTATGGTTTTAGATCATGCCAATAAAGCAGGAAAAAAAATCTTAATGTCAGGCGGGGGACGCTGCAACTTCACCAATTACTATATAGAGCCTGACAAATATTTATCGCATAACCCCCATTTTTTCAAATCAGCACTATCCCGTTATACCCAGTGGGATTTTATCAATCTGGTAAAAAAACATCACATCCCATTCCATGAAAAAAACCTGGGGCAATTATTTTGCGACAATAAATCCAAAGACATAGTAGACATGTTACTGGCTGAATGTGCACAGGCCAAGGCAGAGATCCACCTGAATACATCCATTGAAAAAATTCGTAAAGTCGGTGATCGAGTATTTTCGGTACATACCAGCAGAGGAGTTGTGCAGTGCCAATCGCTGGTAATCGCCACTGGTGGTCTTTCTATCCCAACGATGGGAGCCAGCCCATTTGCCTACAAGGTTGCAGAGCAGTTCGCTATCAAAGTTTGGCCTACTCGTGCAGGTCTTGTACCATTTACTCTGGATGTGCAAGACAAAGAACGCTTATCCGTATTATCAGGAATTGGTGTTGATAGCCTGGCAACTAATGAACGCAATCAATTTCGTGAATCCATATTATTTACTCATAGGGGATTAAGCGGCCCTGCTATGCTCCAACTGTCATCCTACTGGCATCCTGGCGAAACAATCCAAATTAATCTCTTGCCAGAGCATGAACTGTTGACATTATTAAAAGAAGCACGAGTTCAATCCCCCCAAAAACAAATAAACTCCGTGCTATCCCATTATTTACCCAAAAGAGTTATTGAGGTGTTAATTCCTAAAACGCTGGCGCAAAAAAAACTGTCTGAAATAGCCAACCGTGATTTGGAGACTATAGCTCAGCAAGTGCACTACTGGAGTGTCAAACCTAATGGAACTGAAGGATATCGCACGGCTGAGGTCACTATAGGTGGCGTAGACTGCCATGCCCTATCCTCAAAAACTATGGAAGCCAATGAAATTCCAGGGCTTTATTTTATTGGAGAAGCAGTAGATGTCACTGGCTGGTTAGGAGGATACAATTTTCAATGGGCTTGGTCTTCCGGGTGGGCGGCGGGTCAGTCCGTTTAAGCACCCCAGAATTTTTTCTCAACATTGCTAATTGATATTAATGACGGATCCATATAGTCTGAACAGGATTTAGTCCCTCTGTAAACCATTTTAAATGATTTAAAGCATTAGCGCTCAAGGAGAGAATTATGCCTGACAATTTCAGTAAATTCAGTTTGAAACAATGCGACGACATTATCAAAGCATTATTATCCTATTCAGAAACGCAGGGGATAGAAAAACAAACCACGTTAAACGATCTGGTTTTGTATTACATGGGATACCAGTCCCCTCACTCGCTTATGTTAAAAGAATCCGGCCAACAATCTGTTCTCATGGCACAAAAAATGTGCTTAAGTAAACATCAGTTTACCCGCTCCAATTTTCTACAGGCTTTAACTGCACTATGTTATGAATATGCACTGCCTGAGCCTATTGAATTTTTGTCCTTAAAGGACTGGCATGCAGCAAAAATTATTGCGACATTCTATCATCAAACCACAGAAAAACCGCTTCAGCCAATACGGTTGACCGCCACCCTGGATGCCATCAGTCAACTGCCAACTGATAAAAAAATTATCCTGCTCTTCTGTATTAGAGTTTTTTCCCCTGAAATCACTTTTGAAAAAAGTGAATTAGGGCGTATGAAAGAGGAGGAAATGACCCTGTTC
This sequence comes from Legionella worsleiensis, assembly GCF_001467535.1. Classification (GTDB taxonomy): domain Bacteria; phylum Pseudomonadota; class Gammaproteobacteria; order Legionellales; family Legionellaceae; genus Legionella; species Legionella worsleiensis. The sequence continues at coordinate 94,399 of NZ_LNZC01000011.1, read as the reverse complement.
CTGAACAAAGTGAGAAAATCATATCAACTGATTTTGGATGATACTCGCCTTGATCAATGGGATAAACACAATTGGTCCGCTTTTTATGAGGCAGTAGAACAAAATAAATCCCTCACATCACTCAGTCTTAACAAGACTTCTTTGTATTTATGTTGCCTCAATGAGGAGATATTTCAATACATTCTAAATTTGATTGCCCTTCCTCACTTGAGCGAGTTGTTTCTCCATAATAATTTATTGAACACGTTACCCCCTGAATTATTTACAAAACTCCGAGGGGCAATAGATAAATCACCAATAAAACATATAGGCCTTAGACATGTGTCTCCAGAAGACCAGGGATTGGCCAGTAGCTGTGGAATGTTTGCCCGATACATACAACGCAGTGTGGATTTTGAATCAGGATTTGATGGTTCACTTACTCAATTAAGTGATGACGCATCTGAGTCCGTCGCAAGCTGCTCCGTTTAAGGTGACTCGTTGAATACAGTCAGATCAGGGAAGCAGCTTATCGTTCCCTGACCACAAAAGCCCATAAGCCACCCAATATCTCATGCAAGGCAATGGAACAATAAGCCAGATTATAGACATTAGGTATCACCAGTTTAGACCAACTGTCGGTACTCCAAAAAAAAGTAAAATCAGTAGGGGCTGCAATTGGGTGGAGCCCTTGTTTTTGACACAAAGCCATAGCACGAGGCATGTGAACGGCAGAAGTCACCAGATAAAAGGGTTCTTGCTTAACCAAAGCCACCAGCTCCCTTGCTTGATCTGCTGTATTAATGGAGCGTGTTTCCAGTACTATCTTGTCATCGGGCACTGAAAACCATTGAGCCAACTCTGCTAAAAGCAATGCCTCAGGTTGTTCGCCTGCCGAGCCGCCGCCAGACAAAACCAACCGTGCTTTGGGCAATAATCGCAGCAACCTGATTCCTTCAACTAAGCGTTTCATACTGGCAGAAGACAGTAAATCATTAGGCGGTAACCCGGAAACTACAGATTGTCCACCACTTAAAACGACAACCCATCTTACAGCCGTATCTACCTGATGGACTGCGGCGTAGTGAGACTCTAAACGAAAGGTCAGGTACCTTGGCAACCAGCCTGTACTCATGAATAGCAGTACCAAAAATACCCCAAGTAACGCGCTACGAACCCGTCCAGAACATGAGCGAAACCACAACCAATAAACGCTAGTTCCCAACACCAACAGACACAGAAAAAAAGGATTCACGAGCAATTCAATCACATGCCTGAATACGGCCATTATTTCACCCGTCTCATCAAATAAAATCCAATTAAGGCAAAAATGGCTGTAGGCCCTAATGCGGCGATTTCAGCTGGCCATTGGAATACCAGACTTACTGGTCCAAAAAATTGATTCAAAATATGAAAGGCAAATCCAACAGTAGCTCCTACCAATAATTTTGAACCCATAGTGGAAGACCGCAAAGGACCGAAGATAAAAGGAATTGCCAATAACATCATAACCATAGTGGTTACCGGTTGAATAATGCGTTGCAAAAAAGCGACTTTATAATTTTGCGCATTTTGCTGATTGCGTTTTTGTTCACGCAAATAACGATTTAATTCATGCAAGGTCATTTCGTCAGGATTAGAGCCCGTAATTTTTAGTATTTGCGGTTTAACAGGCGCATCCCAAGGCAGCGAAACCAGACGACGTGCAGTGGTGTGATCCGATGCAAATTCCGTTTGATTCACATCATAAGCCATCCAAAAGTGGTTGTCGTAACGTACTTCTCTCATCTCTCGGGCAAACAACAAGTTATGATGTTCATCGAAACGAAATTGATATACATCTTTTAAGACATTACCGGGTTCAACGGAAGAAATTGATATAAAATCAGAGCCGTAACGCAACCATATTCCTCTTGGCGTTCTTAAGGATTGTCCTCCACTTAATGCCGCCATTTTATAATCATTAGCATAATGAGACATGATTGGTGTTAAGATTTCTCCCAAAAGAGTAACCAAAATCACCACAACTATGGATGCTTTTAATACTGCTGCAGTTATTTGTCCAATAGATACTCCAGCAGCACGCATGACAACCAGCTCACTATGGCTGGCCATTAGCCCTAAACCAATAAGGCAACCCAGTAAACTGGCCATAGGGAAAAAAAGATACACTTGATAAGGCATTTGCAAAAAAACAAAAACCGCAGCCTGCACAATCCCATAATCAACCCGTCCCAACTCATCAAGCTGATTCACAAACAGGATAAATACCTGCAAGCCGGCCAGCATCAACGTGACCAAACCTATGGCCGAAAGAACTGTCTTTGCAATATAACGATCAATTATTTTCATACTTATGCCAATTTCACCCGATTACGCCAGATTAAAAAAAGCCCCAGTAAAGCCACGGCCAGATGAATCCAGCTCATACCTATCCACAAAGGAATTTTGCCCGATGCTATTGCGTCACGTGCGACAAACATAAAATTGGCATACAAAATATAAACGACGATGGCAGGTAAGAGTTTGGCGTATTTACCGGTTCGAGGGCTGACTCGACTTAAGGGCACAGCCACTAACGTTAAAGTTAAAACCATTATAGGGATGGATAATCGCCATTGCAGTTCTGCCGCTTTGTCCAAATCAGGATTATTAAAGGGCAACAAACTAAACGTTTTAGCAGTACGAATATCCTGGTTAATGTGAACAACGGGTTGTGGTAACCGAGATTTATACTCAGCAAATTGGGCAACCTGATAATCGGCATGCCCTGGAATCCCCTGATATTCTTTGCCATGTTGTAATACAAGGTATTCTTCCCCTGTAGCAGGGTCCATCTCGGCAAAAGCCTTATCAGCCCAAAGAATATCCCATTGAATTCGGTTATTCTGAACCGAAGTTTTAGCCAGAAAGACTTGTTCGGCTTTAGTATGTTCTCTATTCATGGATTGCACATAAAACACTTGCTGACCGCCATTCACACCATGAAATCGTCCTGGCATGATGGTTTGGATTAGTGTTTTTAATCCCGTTGATTTCAACAGTTTGGCTCGTTCTGTAGCGATCAGGGGACTTGCCCAAATCATAATCCCAGCCACAACAACGGCTACAGCAGTTGCCATAATGAAACTGTGTTTCAACAGCTGGTTTGGTCCATAACCACACGCAACCATTACCGTCATCTCGCTTTCTGCATACAATCGCCCATAGGCCAAAAGTAATGCAATATAAAATCCTAATGGCAAAAGTAATCCCATAAGATTAGGCATCTCCAGCATCATGAGCTTCATGATGATCACGCCAGGAATAGTTCCTGAAGCAGCACGATTCAAATATTGAACGAACTGATTGCTCATAAAAATGAGGGTTAAAATTGCAGTTAAGGCAATCAGGGTTAAAAAAACTTCTTTGGTTAAATAGCGAAAAATTATCACTCAATACCCCTATCATGAGGATGGCGGATACGGCCTGGATGTTCAGGATACCATAAAGACCGAAGAGGATGAAAATTCAAGAAGGGCTATTTGTACGAAAATCACAATAAAATGTTGGTTTCATTGCTCGAACAGATTAGGTAAACTAAATGTCTTTAAGGGGTAACTGGAGCATATTATGAATTACGGACTCACCCAAAAACCCGCACTCAATGCCAGTGAATGTCTTGTTTTGGGTATTTTTTCTGACGCAGAACTGCCGGATTATGCAATCAAGCTGGATAAAGAACACGATGGAATAATAACCAGACTTAGCCAAAAAGCAACAGAACCAGGCGGTGCCGTCTGGCAATCGGATTTGGCGGGGCACAGCCTTTTGGTTATTCAATTCGGCAAAAAAAATGAATTCAAAGCATCAGTGCTGCAAAAACGCATTGCAGAACTATCGGATGAATTAATTAAAAAACGCATCACTTCGGCGCTGCTTTGCCTGCCTCAATTAAGCAACCATTCTGCAGAATGGCAATTGGAACAGATGGTGGTGCAGATAGACAACATCCGTTATCAGCTTCTCGATTTTAAAAAGAATAATCCCAAATTCCACAAACTGGAATCAATTCGTTTTTACTTACCCGGAGCAAGTGAAAAGGCTTTGGAATTAGGCAAAGCCGTAATCGCTGGCGTTGAAATGACCCGGCATCTGGCCAATATGCCCGCCAATATTTGCACACCAACTTATCTAGGCGAGCAGGCTCTTGAATTAGCCAAGCACTATGATTCGATAAACTGTAAGGTCATGGGTCCTGATGAGATGCGCAGCATGGGAATGGGGCTTCTTCTTGCGGTATCCCAGGGAAGTAGCGAACCGCCACGGCTTATCGATATTCAATACAAGGGAGCGGGGGATGCGGCGCCCATTATTTTGGTAGGTAAAGGAATTACTTTTGACTCAGGTGGACTTTCTATCAAGCCCGCCAATGCCATGGATGAAATGAAATATGATATGTCTGGCGCTGCCAGCGTGCTGGGCACCATAAAAGCATGCGCCCTCTTAAAACTGCCGGTTAATGTCATTGGCCTTATCGCCAGTGCAGAAAATATGGTAAGCGGTGCTGCGGTCAAATCCGGAGATATTGTAACCAGTATGTCAGGGCAAACCGTTGAGATCATCAATACCGACGCTGAAGGTCGTCTTGTCATGGCAGACGCACTAACCTATGCCGAACGGTATAATCCTGAATTTGTCCTCGACATCGCAACGCTTACAGGTGCCATGATAGTGGCTCTGGGTTCTGTTGCAACCGGTTTCATGACCGAAGATGATAAATTGGCTAAATTACTCGAACAGGCCGCTCTTGAAAGCCAGGACAAAGTATGGCGCATGCCTTTGGATGAAGCCTATCAAGACGCATTGGACAGTCCTTTAGCCGATATGATTAATGCCGGTTTCGACCGAACTGCTGGCAGCATCACCGCTGCGTGTTTTTTGTCTCGCTTTACCAAAAAATACCGATGGGCACATTTGGATATTGCGGGAACTGCATGGATATCTGGAAAAAAACGCAATGCTACGGGCAGACCTGTCCCCCTACTTACACAGTTGATTCGTCATGTCGCCAATTCGCATTGATTTTTATTTATTAGCCAGTGACCAGCCTGAAGCAAAATGGTTGGTCGCATGCCGTTTGTTAGAAAAAGCCTACATGAAGGGGCATCGTGTTTTTGTCTGTTGCAATAACCAACAGGAAGCGGAACATCTTGATGAACTTTTATGGACTTTTCGTGATGACAGTTTTATCCCTCATAATTTGCAAGGCGAAGGCCCAGAGCCTCCCCCACCTATCCAGATTGGCTATGATAAAGAACCCAGAGGATTTAACGATATCTTGTTAAATATGGCGAGCACAGTACCTCTCTTTCATGGAAAATTTAAACGGATAATGGAGCTGGTTAGCAACAAAGACAGTGAAAAAGAAATCAGTAGACAGCATTATAAAGAATACCGTTCGAGAAATTACGAATTACACACCCATAAAATTGATTCTTGAAAAGCACCTCAAGTTTTTAAGCATTATTCTTGATAAATCCTGCCCCCGTTCAGCGCAGCGCTCAAACGGGGCAGGAAAACAGAGTGTTGCCTTTGCGCCAACTACAAATGCGGTGATTTTGCAGCACCCCACAGCACAGCAACATTATTCTTTTCAGCAGCTTTCAACAGGCTTAGTAAAGGAACGGCACGTTTTGCCAGACCAATTTCAGGTTCGTGATCTTCGTCATCATCCTGTCGTCGGGAATTACTCTTACTTTGCTCTATACCTAGGCCTTGCTGCAAATTACGTAACGCTTCAGACACCTCGCCAGAGGTAAGCGCTCCGGGAACGGTTCCACTGTGCCCCATTAAGGTGAGCAATCGTTTTGCTACGTCATTAAAATAGGTGATGTCCTCATAAGCATCACAACGAAACGTGATGAACATAAAAATCTCCTTTGTTAATTTTGACCGTATAACTGCACTAAATATTCCGCTACAGCACAAAGCCCCATGGCTTCTCCCCCTTCAGGTTTACCTGGTTTGGAACTGGTATTCCAAGCCATCACATCAAAATGCGCCCAAGGTACGGTTTTTGTGATAAAGCGCTGCAAAAACAATGCGGCAACTACAGCTCCTGCATAGGGAGATGAGCTTGAATTGGCTAAATCGGCAACATTTGAATTGAGTAATTCATCATAAGCAGGAAATAACGGCAAACGCCATACCGGATCAAGCGTTTTGTGGGCAGCAGCAGTAAGGTCAGCTGCCAACTGATCATTGTTGGTAAACAAAGCGGCTATCTCAGTTCCCACAGCAACCCGTGCAGCTCCTGTTAAGGTGGCAAAATCAATAATTAAATCAGGATTGTCCTCACATGCTTTAACCAGAGCATCAGCCAAAACCAAACGACCTTCTGCATCGGTATTATCAATTTCAACAGTCAATCCGTTACGCATAGTCAGGATATCGCCTGGGCGAAAGGCATCCGGGCCTATGGAGTTTTCAACAGCAGGAATTAAAACCTGTAATCGAACAGGCAATTTTTGTAACATGATCCATTGAGCAAGCCCAATAACATGGGCAGCACCGCCCATGTCCTTTTTCATAAAGCGCATACCTGTTGAGGGCTTGATATCCAAACCACCGCTATCAAAACAGACTCCCTTACCCACCAGAGTAACTCGTGGATGTGCATCATTACCCCAGGTCAAAGACAACAAACGAGGCGCAGAAGAAGACGCTCGCCCTACAGCATGTATGGCTGGAAAATTATCCTTGATTAATTCATCACCAACCCATTGCTTAAATTGCGCCTGGTGGTGCTGAGCTAACTCTTCAAGTACCGAAGATAATTGAACAGGCCCCATATCATTAGCCGGTGTATTGACTAAATCACGTACTCGATAAATGGATTGTACCAAAGCCAATATCCCCGCTAACTGCTCTTCTTTTACAGATAACAAGCGAGGCTGCACGTCGTATTTTTTGTATGCAGTAAAACGGTATTGAGCCAAACCCCAGTTCACAGCAGCTCTTTGAGTCAGAGGTTCTTGTACTTGATAACATCCTGGGGGCAAGGATAGGGCTGCAGACGCTAAAGCAGCCTCTTGCATGCCACTTCCCGAACCGATGTAGGCTTTTTCCACTACCCCATCCGTATTCAACACAACACAATAATCGCCCAATTTTCCTTTAAACTGGCGCAAAGCGAAGCAGTTACGTTCTAACGAACTCAAATGCTCCATGCCCTCTTCCCATTGATTTTGAGCAATGAGATAAAGAGGAATGGCTCTATCATTCTGTGTTTCATAAAATAAATCAGCTTGCATCATTCTTATTCCTTTACTTGACCACGAAAATGACTTGGTCTAAGCCCTAAAAGACCCAAAACAAGCACATACAACAGGACAGTTAGCACCACATGCGCTAATAATAAACTCAACCGGGAAAATGGTGTAAAACCCATCCAATAATTTACATCACCACACATGAAGTACAAATAAAAAGCAACTACCAGATTTGCAATAACCAACTGGATGCTGTATTTCAACCAGCCCGGAGAAGGTTGAAATACTTTTCTTTTCAATAAAATGAACAACAACAACCCACAATTCACATAACCGGCCAGAGCAGAAGCCAAAGTTAAACCAGCATGAGCAAAATGCCAAACCAATACAGCGCACAACAAGGTATTGACTAACATGGACAACGCCCCAATCTTGACTGGGGTTTTAATGTCTTGTTGTGCATAAAATCCCGATGCCAAAACCTTAACCATCATAAAGGCGGGTATACCCAGTGCCAAAGTAAAAAGGCTTTTTTGAGTTTGCATGATGTCATTTACATTAAATTTACCGTAACCAAAACAACTGGCAATCAAAGGTATTGCAAATAATGCCAAGCCCAAACCGGCAGGAATGCCAATCAGTAAAATAGAACGCAGCCCCCAATCCAGTGCGCGTGAATACTGAACGGTACTGTTTTCTGCATGCTTACGTGATAAATGCGGGAGAATAACCGTAGCAATCGCAACGCCAAACACGCCTAAGGGAAAATCAGTGAGTCTATCTGTATAATACAACCATGACACACTCCCTACCTGAAGAAAAGAAGCAAAAATACTGTCTACCATTAGGTTTAGTTGCGCAATTGAAACACCAAACAAAGCCGGAATCATTAATTTGAGTACTTTATTAACCCCTGGATCATCACGCACAACTCGAGGCCTGATTAATAAATTCCGTTGATATAAAAAAGGCATCTGAAACAACAACTGTACAATCCCGGCAATAAGCACCCCCCATGCCAGACCAACAACAGGCTGAGGCAAGTTAGGGCACAGATAAAAAGCAGCAAGGATCATGCTAATGTTTAAAAACACCGGAGTGAAGGCCGGAACGCCAAAATATCCATAAGTATTCAGCACTGCGCCGGCCATAGCAGTTAGAGAGACCAGCATCAAAAAAGGAAAGGTAATGCGCAACATTTCGGTAGCCAATTCAGCACGAACGCCGTCATGAATAAATCCGGGAGCAAATAAAAAAATAATTACTGGTGCAGCAATAATTCCAACTACAGTAACCACACTGAGAATCGCACTTAAGTAGCCTGAAATACGTGCTATAAATACACGCACATCCTCAGGAGAACGAGTTTTTTGATACTCCGCCAATACGGGTACAAAAGCCTGAGCAAAAGCTCCCTCTGCAAAAAGACGCCGCATGAAATTAGGAATGCGAAATGCGACAAAAAAAGCATCCATTCCTGCCTGGGCACCAAAAAAATGAGCAAGAACCATATCTCGTGCAAATCCTGCCATCCTCGACACGAAAGTCATCACAGAAACCAGAGTCGTTGATCGCAGTAAACTTTGTCTTTTAGGTATCATTATATCCGTCGCTGACATTGTGCTGTACATAAAAAGATGAATTTCTCCTATGATATACCTTATTTATTAAAGTTACATCATAGTCTATATTGACAAATTCTAACTCATTGTGCATGATCACCATCTTTTGTATTATCTGAATGAGTGGAGATTTCTAAGTGGCAAATATTAAATCAGCAATTAAACGTGCCCGTCAAAACGTAAAACTGCGCCAACACAATGCCAGTGCACGTTCCATGTACCGCACATACATCAAAAATGTGCTCAAAGCGGTGGAAGCTGGTGATCTGGAAGCTGCTCGTGCTGCTTTTACCAAAGCACAGCCCGTTATAGATAAAGCCGCAAGCAAAGGCTTGATTCACAAAAATAAAGCTGCCCGTATTAAAAGCCGCCTGGTTGCTCGTGTTAAGGCAATGGCTGCTTAATCCAGTGTTTCCGTCGCTCTAAGTTCGAAAACACCCGAACCGGCGTTGCCGGTTCGGATTTTTATTTTAACTTATCCCGGTCCTTCTAAATCCTTTCGCATCAATCACCTCCTCTGTATTAACATCGACCAGACCTCCCATGCGATGAGATAAACAGGGCAAACGTTCTAATTGATTGAAAAAACCATAAAATCCCCCAATCCCGGTTGGTAAATGTACAGCAACCTGATGCATGGCCCCCAATCGTTTAGAAACAGCCAAATTACTGCTCATGTTCTCTAATTTGCGCGTAAATTCATCGAGTTGTAACTGAGTAGCGTGCACCAGGCGATGAAATTCATTAGCTTTTGCATCCAGTGCTGTTTGCATGTGGTTCCTAACCAGCCCAGCCAGTTCAACCGTTTTTGCATCCCAAATCACCATTGAATTTTTATCGGGATGCATCACAGCGTCAGTTCCAAATAAAGAAACAGACAATTGGTGCAACAGACTATGCCATGGATGATATGTTCTGAATAATCGTGCCAAAAAATGGCGAGAGTCATGCTCCAGGGCATAGGTAGCGCATAACGTAGATACCAAAAAGCTTAATGTCGCTGCAAATTGCCTTACTCTGATGTTTATTTGGATCTGATGCATCTCAAGCATGTGTTCTAAAAAAGTATTTGCACGCAAAAATTGCTCTCTTGCTACTTCCAGGCGTGAGGAATAGAGATGTACTGTACCTTTACCAGACTTAACATGACACCATTCCTGGTTCATACTAATCCCCATGGCATGCGCCAATTCTAAAGCGCTCAAAGGAACAAAACATTCTGAGGAAGATAAATAATCGTGCAATTGGAACAAGAGTTCAAACACAGTAGTTAAGTGACTTAAACGTAACAAATAGGCCTCAGGCTCTGCGTCAACGGGTTGATAATAGCTCCTGTAATATCCATCCTCAAACGACTCTGCCCCAGGCGTTGTCAGTGAAGAGGTGCTGGAATCAGGGGAAGAGACTCCTGCCACAAACTGCTCTGTTCGGAGCAGAGGCACATTTTCCTTTTGTAACGCCCTTTGCATTTCCTCTCTGTTTGGTGATTTCACCGCAGTTAACCAAGCCCTTTTAATTGGATTTAGACCGACATCATGTTGCGTCTCAATCCAGTATTCCGCTGCAGTGATCAATTGGTTTCGTGCCAATTCAATTCCTGATTGTAATTCCGATAAGCTCAAAAACACCCTAACCTGCCTATTAATTTGTTATAGTGTTTTCAGTTTACCCTTGCGATGTTTTGTTTTCAATCAACAACAGGATTTATCCAGATATGGCCATCTGACAATGGCCAAAATTTTTTATGTTATCTTCTTTAGCTCAAGCATAGTCAAATATAACGTGACGCTATTGCGTCGCACATACATTAAAATCATCATGATGGTCTTGAGATGAGGCAGCCTCAAGCTCATCATCTACACAATAATGACGCCCAATAATCTGACACAAATCCATTTGTTCATGCACCGATAAATAATTAACAACCGCTTCCAGAGGATTTTCATCTGCCACCGAATCGCACTCTGCACTACTGCTCGCACCAGCCCGCTCCTCCCCCAAATCGGATCCAATAACAGGCTCAATGGGTAAATCAAGATTAATATTGATTCTGTCCACTATGGCCATATAAAGACTATTAAATAACAGTTCTGCTGCACTGATTTTTTTTTGTAACCGCAGTTCTGCTCGACTTCTTGGCAGAGCAACTAATGAGTAGAAAAATCCCTGAACACCTGAAATGGCTGGAGTGGTATCTTGGGGTTCAATTTTGGAAAATGCTTTATAACAAGCTACCAACCGTTTTACTAAGGCATCTTGGTGTTGATGATAAGGCTCTGGAATTTTGGCATTGCGCAACAACCATTCCAGCCGCTGAAGTTTCCTCACAGTTGATTTCACTTTGGCACAGTACTCCCTATCTATGTTCAATAGTTTAAGCGTCTCCGATGACAGAGCGTCAACGTCCTGAGGCGGTACAGTCCAATACAACCGAACGCCTGGAACCTCAGAATCACGGTAGTATACTGTTTCTCCTGAGCGCTTGACATGCTGTTTTAAAGGGCCAGTACTGTGCAAAATAATGTCTTCCATGGTACCACTGTATCTGGGCACAGTAGGATGTTTGCCCCCTTCGGTCAAACGACTGATTTGCTCATCAGACAATACGTGTTTTAACAATAAGAGGCTTTGGGTTTTACACGTATCTGATTCAGTAAGAGCAAGACCAGACCAGCCCCAGGAAAAGCGCACCTCAAAGGGTTTTAATCTGGGTTCGTATTGGTGTTGCGCTGCTCGTTTTTTTTCCCAGTTAAAAATCTCTCGAGAGCAGTGTTCATAAGGATAAATTCGTGTTTCTTCCGGTGACTTTCTTGCAATACCAAACGATTCAACATATTCTGTAATAGCCCTGTTTTGTTGTGCGGCCATTTCCAGGCATTTCTGCTGCAAATAATTAAATTGTTCTGCTGTTAACTCAAACGTAGTTCCATGTAAGCCACGACCAAGATCCAGATAACGAATTTCTTCGTGGCGTAACATGCCGTGATTGCCAAAGAAATCGATATTCAATCCCAGCTTTATTTTTATTTTACTGATTATAGGATTATCTTGGCTAGTACTGGGTAAACCGTAAAAACCCCATGTATCAACTACTTCCAGTTGTTGAGTCTTTTCATCCATCTGCGACAGCAGTAGACAACTGTGCCACAAGGGATTTGCCCCAGCCTCACCATCAAAAGTACAAAAAGTTACTGCATACTGCATAGCCCCTCCTCATTACTTATTCCTTCTGCGAAACGCTAAACTAGCTGAACCGGCATACAAACGCAAACAGGCACAACAGTTCCATGGCATTGTGAATAAAAACAGCACAGGAGGCAATAGTCAGATAAGGCACCTTAGCTTAAAATGTTACGGTGTTTCATCCCTCAGCACTCTATCTGGGATGTTGCACATTACCTTTCAATTGGCCATAAAAAAGCCCCTCAAGGGGGCTCAAAGACATGATAGACCACGCCCAGACTTAACTTTCGGTTCGGGTCAATCGGGTCTGATTAAGCTGCTCATAGGTACGTTTTGCTGGAACAAAATGAGGATACTGGGTCACCAATCGTTGTAAAATCATCCGTGATAAGACCTCATCGCCTCTATTCCATTCGTTTAAGGCATCAAGATAAATCAGGTCAGCGTGAGCCCCTTCCAAAACAGGGACATCGTTCAGTTGAATGGATTCCACATAACTAACCCGGGCTTGATTTTGAGCATCCAGGCGGCGTAACACTTTTCGAGCTTGCGTACTGCCATTCTCACTGGCTTGCTCTAACAGTTTTCTGCCTTTTGCTGGAGATTGCTCACCTGCCGTACCCTCCATATAGTAAGTTCCTAATTGATACTGAGCATAGGCATTTTGTCGTTGGGCAAGTTTTTCATAAATACTGGCTGACATTTTCGGATCTTTAGCGACACCAAGACCGTAATGGTACATTCTTGCCAAAGCCAGCATGGCCTTTTCATTGCCTTTATCCGATGCGTCTTTGTAGTATTTTAACGCATCAGGAAAATCAAGCTTTGTCGCAACGCCGGTTTCAGACAGCAGGCCAAGAGAATAAAGGGCATTTCCATTCCCCAGATCTGCTGCTTTTTTGTACCAGACTAAGGCTTGTTGCGTATTTCTGGGTTCTCCCAAGCCATAAAAATACATGGCACCCAGCTGATTCATTGCCTCGTCAACGCCTTTAGCTGCGGCGGCAGTAAATAACGCCTTGGCTTTTTGATAATCAACGGGAATGCCTTTACCGTATTCATACAATAACGCCAAATTATAATCGCCTATAGGATCACCTTGATGAGAAGCCGCTTCATAAGATTTCAATGCCTCAGCATAATTATCATCGACGGTTTCATAAAGGAACCCTAAAGCAACCTGAGCCTTAGACAATCGGGTCGCAGCCTTTGCATACCATAATTTAGCTTGGGCGTAATCAGGTTGTCCCATTGCTCCCAGTTGATAAAATTGTCCCAAAAGAAATTGAGCTTCAGGATTGCCTTGCTCTGCTGACGCTTGATACCAACGTTGGGCTGCCACAGGATTTGCTGCAGAACCAAGACCTTTATCCAGAATATAGGCCAGTTTCAACTGAGCATACTGATCGCCTTTCTCAGCCAATTTTGTGTAGATTTCTTTGGCTTGATTCATACTGTCAGTATCGTTACTCGCTGCCAAATAATAATCCGCCAATACGATTCCCGCATGACTATTGCCCAAACGATATGAGGTCATTAAATCAGGCAAAAATTCTTCTTGCGATTGGTGTTTTATTACCGCCAAGTTGAAATAGGAATATGGAAATTGAGCCTGGGCCGATTCTTTTAATAAACTCAACCCTTTCTCTTTATCCTGCACAATACCTTTACCTTCTGTGCTATAGGTTCCCATAATGAATTGACTTACAGGATTTTGACCTGATCTCTGATACCAGTATAGTGCTTTGGAAGGATCGGCACTTGTGCCAATTCCTCGGTCATAAAGCATTCCTAACAACAGAGCCGCTTTTTCATCTCCTGCATCGGCTTGAGTTTCAGCCACTTTAAATGCTTCAATCTGCTTCTGTTTGTCAGCATCCACAGCATTGTAATAAGCTAATGGCACCAAAGCCTGAGCCACGTGATTCTTTGCAGCTCCTTGATACAACTGCCGGATTAATGCAATTTTGTGATTTTTAACATCAACACTCAAACCGTCATTAAACTCACGAGCTAAATGCTCTGCCAATTGATATTCTGCCGGTCCATAGTTATTTGCAGCAGACAAATACAACATGGATATGGCCTGTTCGTGATTAGGCTGAATGTATACAGTCCCATCTTCTCCTGTTTTTCCTTTTTCCAATATTCTGGAAAGGGCATACTGAGAGCGCTTGTTCCCTTTAAAAGCAGCATCCGTTAACCAGTTCAATCCGATTTGATAATCGGCTGCATTTTTTGCGTGTTCCAGATAAAGAATACCGAGATTGTATTCAGCACCTAAATGTTGTTGTTCGGTAGCATTTTGATAAAAAATCATTGCAGCCTGTTCATTTTGAGCAACACCAATACCGTACTGAAACATTTGACCTATTTCAAATTGTGATTGCGCATCACCTAAAATAGCTCTGGAATACATCTGATTAAAAACAGCCATGTAATTCACCTGTTTTTGCCAACCCTGCATCCAAATATCCATTAAATCACCGTTAATGGTATCACTTTCGGAGTAATAACTGGCATCGATATAAGGTGCTGGTAAATTATTCCTGGCTACAACAGGACTGTAAGCTCTTTCCAGTGCCTCGATTTGTCTGTTCAAATGATAGATAGGAAAACTCCATTCATTGTCTTTGTATTCGGCTGTTTTACTGATCAAGGCATCGTAATAAGTGTTAATAGGAATTTCATTAGGTTGGGTCAAGGCAAATTTTGGTTTAAAGAGCTCTTGTCGAGTAATCACTTCAAATTGCGGTGCGGGATTATAGGTATTGTTTCTTAATCCTGCTTTATTATTCCAGGCACTGAATATTCCATCCATCTGATAAGAGGTATTTTCCATCTTATTCAAAGTACCATTACTTAACCATAAAGCCATTTGAGTCTGTGGCGAGAGTTCCTGTGGCTTTTTTGCATCCTGAGCCGCTTTATCCGCCCACTGCCTGGCAAGTGTTGCATCAGGAGCCACGCCAATACCCTTGGTATACAACTCAACCAAATCTTTTTTTGCTTCTACCGAACCATCTTGCGCTGCTTTCAAAGTCCACAAAAATCCATTTTTAGGATCGTAAATAGGGCTTTTTTCCTGAAGATAGGCATGAGCCAAGTGTAAGTAAGCGGCTGAATTGTGTTGACTGGCGGCTTTATTAAACCATGCTAAAGCCTGATCGTACTCTTTTTGTTCCAGAGCAGCGTTACCCAATTCCAACATGGCCGGAACAAAATTTAGCGATGCCGCTTTATTTAGTAGTTCAATTGCCTTGGGTACGTCTTGAGGCACTAACTTTCCTGCAAGATAAATGCTGCCAAGTTTGGTTAATGCTTTAGGATTATCGCCATTTGCTGATTTGCTCAACCAAATCAGTCCTAATTTTTTATTACTGGAGTGGCGACTGTCTATAAACTGTTCTGCAAGAGCGTATTGCGCGACTGGATTACCACTTTTTGCCGCATCGATATAATAACGAGTGGCCACGTCTGTATTTTTCTTTACACCATATCCGAATAAATAAGCTGCAGCCATATACATTTGTGCCTGCACATCCCCTGCAGATGCAGCCTGTTTAAACCAGCGCGCCGCCTCTTCTGGATTTTTAAGCTGGAATAAACTGTATTTCGCCATCAACTGCACTGCGGGTAAATAACCTTTCTCTGCCGATTTAGTAAAGTAACGCATCGCCAGATCGTTATTTTTTAACTGTCCATAGCCATAAAGGTACAAACGACCCAAATAGTAGTCCGCAACGGCATCTTGACCCGCTTTGCTTATTAAAGGCTCTGCGGCTTTACTGTAATCACCCAACCGATAAGCATTAAACCCATCATCAGCAAAGGCATTTTGAGTAGCTGATGCAACAACTAAACACATCCATGGTACTAGTGATTTCATGAAGATTCCCCTCTTTTCATGATTTTTTATACCCCAGGTATAATGCCATAATGTACGACTTCACTGACTGCCCCGTTTCTTGAATTACTGTTAACTATCCAGAAATTCCCTTTATTATTCAAACCAAATTTTACATTCACATATTCGCATACTTTAATCGTATCCGCACAGTCCAGAATTTTGCCGTAAGAAGCTTTGCCATCACCTAAAGTACAAATAAATTTCACTTCTCTCTCCCCTGTCGCCAGTACAGCCCAGGAATTGGCTTTAATGGAATGATTCATCCGGGTAGAGTATTCACTTTCTTTATCGCGCATTTGATACAAACTGACCGTTTGCGGTAATTTATTAAAAAAGAAGTACATGGATTGCAATGCGCCTTCTTTTCCTGGGTAGAGAGATAAAACCTTTAAACTTTGCTGAAAGCCAACAGGAGTGCATCCGGTAGGAAACTTATTATTGTCTTTTTGTTCAGCCTTTTCCTGAGACGCAGTGTCTTTCTTGGAAGTAGCCGCTTCAACAGGCATCAAATAAAGCATTCCTGATAAAAGCATTAGTGCAGTTGAAATTGATCGTTGGCGTATTGTTATTTTCATGATTTTTTCCCACTGTCGTTTAACGGACGCACAATAACTTTTGTCCCCATAAAATTATTTCGTTCACTGGATAACTGCACAAAGTGCTCATTTAACCATTTGGCATCCTGAACAAACATCCGCACACACCCATGGCTGGCTCTTTGTCCTGGAATATCGTCAGAACCGTGCAGAGCGAATCCTTTGTGGAAGTACATGCAATAAGGCATTTTGGCTCCGCCTTTTCCTATAGGGAACACATTGGAAGTACATTTCACACTCTCTTTACTGAATACTCTGAATATCCCGGTTAAAGTACGGCATGATTTATTAGAATCAGAACATTTATCTCGTCCTGAAGAAATAGGCCCCCACCACACCAAGTGACCTTGCGCATCATAGGCCCCCCAGGCAAGTTTTTCCTGATCAACGATAATTTGCTTTTCATTCTCACCGTCAATTTTTAAAGGAAAGGGTGAGACGTCATAAATCGTAACGTATGCGAGATTTTTGGGTACGGCAATTTCTCTTCCTGGCCATAGATAGTTATAACTGCGATTTATCCTTTGTACCAGGTCACGCTGTACGGGATCAGGGAATAATTTATCCCAACTCTCTCCTGAAGCAACTTTGATGCATTCATATTGAGGATATCCGCACAATGCTGTTCCGTAAAAATTTGCAGCATTGATCCCAGCAGCCATAGACATCATGAACGCTGTTAGTATAATTTTTTTCATGGTGCCGCCCCCTCATGCCTATTTTTATTAAAGTTACATGCAAGATTTGTGCTTAAAATTAAAAAAATTTATTTTGGACTTATTTTTTTTTCATATTTTCTTTTCGGTCATTTCTCAAGAAAGTTTAGAGCTGCATACAAAATAATAATTAATGACTATATTTAATGTAGCATTGATTGAAAAAACAAATTATGAGTACTCCAGAGAATCCAAACGACGCCAGAGCATCTAACAAGATAATGAAAATCACCGAACTGAATCAGTCTGTTCAGCAACTGATTGGATCCTCACAAGACATGATTATTGCTTTTGATTTGCAGGGTAGAATCATTGCTATGAATGATAAAGCCGCCAAACTGTTTGGAAAAAAAACCAATCAGCTTGCAAACAAAATGCTCTGGAGCCACTTCAAAGGCAACACCTACTCGCAAAAAAAACAATGGGTCAAAGCACGCTCATCATTTAAGCTCGCTAAAGAAGGAATCACCCAACAATTTACCTGGATTGAGTACCTCGCCAAAAAGCCTATACGTGCTTATAACGTACTGATAAACAAAACAGAATTACATGGGATTCCGCTGGTTTTTGCCAAGCTAAACAATGTGTTACAAGAAAAAATAATCGAATGGGCTTTGTGGTCCCTGGCACAAATTAGTAATCACAGCGAATTAAACGCCGTTATTGACGACATTCTCCAGTTAATCAGCGAAGCGTTCTCCGCAGATTATGCATCAGTATGCCTTATTGATAATCAACGCATTGCCCATACCGTAAGTTACTTCGCATTAGGAAAAAAAGAGAAAAACATCAGCTACTCACTGCACTTCTCACCATGCGATAAGGTAATTTCCCAAAAAAACATCTGTCATTTTGATGACATTCAACACCAATTTCCCCAAGACAAACTGCTCACTAAAATGAATGTGCACTCCTACCTGGCTGGCCCAATCATCAACGCTCATGGTGATGTAGTCGGTCTTATCAGTATCATGACCATCAGAAAATTAGCCATGAACCGTCTTCACGACACATTATTTCGCTTGTTTCTAAGCAGAATTAATTTAGAAATTGAACGATTATTAAACCAAAGACGCTTACAGTTTTTAGCCAGTATTCCCCAACAAGATCCCAATCCGGTAATTCGAATACTGCCTTCCGGGGAGGTAATTTTTGCCAACAAACAAGCTAAGGTCGTAATAAAACAATGGAACGAGCTGTACTCCGGTATTCCTGAACAATTACTTAGAGAAGCCGAAAGGGCTCGAGAAACAAATCAAGTGCTTCGCATTGAACTTGCAGCAGACGCTAAAATCTATTTGTTTACTCTCGTCTGGATGGCTGAATTCAAGCAAATCAATATTTACGGAACTGATATTACCCAGCTCAAATCCACCGAACAAAACATGCTCAATTTAGCCCGTTGCGACGCATTAACGCAAATAGCCAACAGACAATATTTTGAAGAACAACTCATAGAAAAAATATACGATCATCAGCTTAAAGGAAAACACCTGGGATTACTTCTCATTGATTTGGATAATTTCAAAACAATAAATGACACTTTGGGACATCCTATTGGTGACAGACTGTTAAAGGCTGCAACAAAGCGCATGGTGCGCTGTATCAGGCAAGAAGATTTTATTGCCCGCATTGGAGGAGATGAGTTTGTCGTATTAATACCCGAGGCTACAGTGAGTTGCACAAAATTAATTGCAGAAAAAATCATTACGGTTTTATCTCGAAGTTTTCAATTTGGCGAATATCAAATGAATATTTCGGCAAGTATAGGAATTGCGCTTTACCCTGATAGCGGAGAAACGACCAGCGATCTGCTAAAAAATGCTGATCTGGCCATGTATCAAGCAAAAAAAACAGGTAAAAACAGTTATGCTGTTTTTTCACCCTCCTTGCACTTTATTCAAGATCAACGTAATACAATTATCAAAAAAGAACTTAAATTAGCTGTTGCTAAAAACCAGTTATTCATTGAGTACCAACCACAAGTCAATATTCACACAAATAAAATCATTGGTTTTGAAGCCTTATTACGCTGGGAGCATCCACAAGAAGGCGTGATATTACCGGGTGAATTCATCCCAATTGCCGAGCAAACCGGGTGCATTCACGTCATCAGTCAGTGGCTTATCGAACAATCATTACACGATTACCACTTTATTCGTTCCGCAGGATTTGATGGAGCCTTATCACTTAACATTTCATTAGCTCAATTAAACGACGCACGATTTCTCGATTCACTCAACGATAATTTAAAGCAAGTCCATTGTGCAAACAATCAAATTATTCTGGATATTTCGGAGCGTGTTATTGCGCCTCATTTCATGAAAATAACCAAATCACTAAAAAAGATTCACCAGTACGGCATCAAAATTTGTCTTGATAATTTTGGCAGCCCCCAAGTATCCATTCCTAAACTGTTGTCTTTACCCCTGGATTACCTCAAGCTGGATCAACAACTGTTAACAGGAATTACAAAGACCCCAAAAATGCGCATGCTTCTTAAAGGAATTATTCAATTAGCCAAAGATCTTAATATGCAGTGCATCCAGAAAGGGGTTGAAACCAGGCAGCAACATGAGATACTTCAATCCATAGGATGCCAGTACGCCCAAGGGTATTACTATTCTAAACCCATCAATGTATTAGAACTGCAAAAATACATCCACAATAAGTTAACCACCCACAAATAACCTCATTTTAATAACCCAAAAACTACACCGGCAATTTCTCGTATTACCCGGCAAATTATGGTATTACTCCTGATTTTACTTCAGGCTATGAGTGCACAAATCCCATTCTTATCTGATGCCTCATTTTTTTTCATTTAATAATTCATTAAGGTTGCTGAAGTAGTATAGGCACACTAAATAAACTTAATAAATGTACCCTAATTATAAGAATGAGGATGTTGATTATGACGGATGTTACGCACAAAATTTATCAATACGATCCTCATGCACACGTCAAAATCTGGCTCAGCATGAAACCCGACAATTTTATGAATACAGAAAATCAGATGCGCTTAATTACCATGCGTGAAAATAATCCCGCTGATTCAATTAGTCTGGTTTACGATTCGTCCTTACTCAATGAGCAGGCCATCAACAGCTTAAACCTCTTTTGTGCCGAACACCGCATAACTCCTGTTGATGCGCATCAATTTGCCACTAACCTTAATTCTGAACATGAACATACCCTTTATGAACTTTATCGAGATGAAATTACGCATTTCAATGAAGGGGGAAACCCAGCTTTAGCCAGCGATATCCTAAGATGGCTGTCACCTGTTTATACCCGAGGAACGTATACTGATTTTGATGTTCCAGTGGATACAGCAAAACTCCCCAAAAAAATGGATGTTCAAGCACCGCTATTATTAAATATTGGCAGTTTACGGATCAGAAACAAAGACATCATATTGTCAAACAATGATTATATTGCCATAGCAGATCCCCTGGCCGCTCAGAATGACATCAACAAAATTCAACAAGGAATGATTGATGTATTAAGACATTACACCACTGATTTTATAGAAAAAACCGCAGAGGAATTTGGTAAAAATAGCTTTTTGAATAAATATTTCATCAATTTTATGAAAAATCGCTCCGAGTCCATCTACATCGCTCGCTCTAAAAACATATTTTCAGGAGGAAAAGAACCCTCCTCAAGACAATTAAGACAATACATCAATGAAATAATGAACGATTCAGAGCAATTCATTAACTTCAACAAAATATCAGATCAGGAAACACGTGAATCGGTATTGCTCCGATTAAGAAACGAATTAAAAAGCCAGATTGGATTTTTTAAATGGTTCTTTTTTAGAAATGAATACAAAGAAATCAACGCAGCTCTCCAAAAAACCGACAGCCAATTGTTGGATTATCTTATGAAAAAAGAACGCACTCTGTACTTAAAATCTATAGTCGTGTGCACTACAGGCCCCATAGCAATAGCAAAATTTCTTTTCAACAACTATGTCTTTCATTCCAACGATTTTAATCACACAGTTCAGCCCTACTCTTTTAACCATTACGGTTTAAAAAAAGCATTTCAATCACTGAATTCTATTCCAATGAGCACAAGCCTTTGGGGAATGATGACTTTTTTAGGTACAGAGGATGGAACATTAAATGATTCCTCCTGGTTGGAAACAGGAGCGCAACTGCAAAAGACACGTGGCGAAATTTTGCAAAATCAAAAAAGAACACTGCAACACGAATTGCCAGAAATACTAGACACCGCTAAAAAGTCTATAGAGGAACATATCAAACAACTGCAATCCCGTTCAACGGGTTTTTGGGGGCTGTTTTTTTCGCAAAGAAAATTAAATAAAATAGAGGCGTTACAACAGATTTCAGCCTGTTTTAAGCACGATCATTTCGACACCAATCAATTCAAAACCGCTTTAAACACAATTAAGGCAAATAAGAAATCCGTGTATGCCGGCCTCTTTTCTAACCATACCCAACACCTCATCGAAACTCTTAAGCAAAACTGCACGAAAGCGATTGTATTTGGCCTGACTACCAACAGAGCCATAACAATCAAAAAAAAATCAAATCCACATTCTGATTCTTCTTTGCCTGCTGCATCATCAACTGAAAATAAACTAAAGCCCATTCACGAACAAGGACTTAGTTTTTTTAAGCAAAACAAAAAATCAGATCACCACGCTCCAACAAGTCAAACAGAAGAACGTCAATTCACAATAGATTAATAAATATAATCATAAGCTAGTTAAGGAGTGATTGCGTGCCATTACATATCGCAACGTATGAAGAATTAAAGCAACTAATCGATAACTGCCAGGAGTTTGAAGGCAAATATTATTTATTACCTCTCCTGGTGAATCTGGCACAATCCAATCGCCCTGCTGATAGGCTTGAACCTGTCGCACGCCGATTAATCTTAATCATTAGCCATATAAACCAGATAAAAAATACCCAACTTCCCCAAGACAAGCGATTAGAGCACGTCAAACAAATTTTGACGCATTACAACGCCTTAATCAAAGAAATAGGCGCTAGTGGCATCATGTATAAAACCAAGCAAGCGCTACTGGATTTTGGTGGATACATCATTGGATTTTTTGCCGGAGTTTTGGGTGGTATTGTGGGCTCAATCACCCTGGTATTAAAGGATATCGTCGAGTTACAATTACCAACGGGTTTTTTCATGGGCGGTTTCACCGGTTTTTTTGTCG
The DNA here is from genome assembly GCF_001467535.1 of Legionella worsleiensis. Lineage (GTDB taxonomy): Bacteria > Pseudomonadota > Gammaproteobacteria > Legionellales > Legionellaceae > Legionella > Legionella worsleiensis. The sequence goes on along the minus strand of NZ_LNZC01000011.1, from coordinate 71,934 downwards.
GATTTATCATGGGTCGCCGTGTTCCTCATACCCTGCTAAAAGAAAGTGAAACCCGGCTTATTCGACATACGGTCCGAAAACTCGCAACATCTTTTGAATCGCTCTTTGAATCGCTGCAACATGATTACTTAAGTGAAATAAAACAAGAGATTCTCAACGATTATTTTTTCGGTAATCAGGAACAATTTAGCCAATTTTTGCAGACCCAACAAACCTATGAAATACTGGGGATAGAGGCTGAATTTTTTAGCGCCAGATTTAAGGGTTCTCTGGGACATCACAGTTTTATTAAATTTACCATCAATAATATTTTTGATAAACCTAAACTAATCGAACTGGGAATGCCTTCCGATGCTATAACCGAAATCTCTCAACGTGAATCCAGAACAACAACAGGTGAACAACTGCTCAGAATGCTGACCATGCATAAAATATTATCCCAACAGTATGAACTGAGTTTAAGGAACCTTTTCAGGTTTTATCAACGGTACGAGGCAGGCATTAATGACTGCCAAACGTATGTGGATAAAATTTTAATTTCAGTAGATGAACCCGTAAGCCAGGTAAAACGCTTTACTGATTCGGATACGATATTTGGACACATCATAGGCACCATGCTTAATTTCTTTAGTCCATTACCCACAGAAAAACGTCAACTGAATATCCCAAACACCCCGATTAACCGTGAAAATATTGATGAATTCGCTGTGCCAAATGGGCGCTAATGCCCGGAACTTTATTTATTTCTTCTACGGATGCTTTAGACAATTCCTTTAAGCCACCAAAGCGCTGCAATAAAGCCTGTCTTCTTTTGGCGCCGACACCCTCAATACTCTCAAGGGTCGAATCAAGGCGGGCTTTCTGTCTTCTCTTACGATGAGCAGTAATTGCAAAACGATGCGCCTCATCTCGGATGTGTTGCAAAAGATGCAGCGCCTTTGAATCTTCAGGTAAAGTAAACTCCCGGTCTTCATTGACTAAAATCAATTTTTCCCAACCGGCTTTCCGAGATGGCCCCTTGGCAACACCGAGAATAATCACGCCACTCACCAGTAAAGAGGCCAACACCCGCTTAACTACAGCAACTTGTCCCTTACCTCCATCGATGATTAATACATCAGGCAGAGATTGCGCCTCGATAAGGCGTTTAAATCGGCGGGTAACGGCTTGCTCCATGGCAGCATAATCATCACCAGGAGTAATCCCTTCGATGTTAAATCTTCGGTAGTCTTTAGTGCATGGACCATCCTCATCAAAAACCACGCAAGAGGCTACAGTCGCCTCTCCTTGCGTGTGACTGATATCAAAGCATTCCATGCGCTTTATAGGCTTTTGTAAAGACAACAACTGCTCCAAGGCATGGTATCTGGCTCGGGTGGTTGCGTGTTGACTTAAGTATTCTGCTGTTGATATTCGCAAATTATTCACAGCAAAATCCATCCATCGGGACTTACTACCCCTAGGGTTAATTTGGATGGTGCATCCTTTGCCACGCTGTTCAGAAAGCGCTTCTTCCAGGGAATGATGGTCCTGCAGCGCTTTATTAGTAATAATCAGGGCAGGTATTCTGTCACCGGAATCGAGATAATAAAAAGCAACAAACGCAGCAAAAGTTTGCTGCCACAAATCGTCACCATCCAACTCCTCTTGCAGGCCGCTCATAGGAACTGAAGGAAAAAAACTGCGGCTGGCCAGCACCTGTCCCTCTCGTATCGTAACGCATTGAATGCATGCAAAACCTGGTTGCACCTCAATGGCAATAACATCAGCATCGCCTTTAAGCTGAACTACAGCCTGTTGCTCCTGAACCAAACGTAAATTTTTAATCTGATCACGAAATACAGCTGCCGCTTCAAAATTAAGTTCGTCTACAGCACCTTGCATGCGCTCAGTTAATTCATCCAAAATGATTTGACATTTACCCTGTAAAAAACGCATGGCATCGTCTATGGATTGGCGATACTCCTGAGGGCTAATATACCCCACGCAGGGAGCAGTACAGCGTTTTATCTGATATTGCAAACATGGGCGAGAACGGGCATTAAAATAACTGTCCCGACAATTGCGAATTTTGAATACTTTTTGGATGGTCAGAATGGTATCTTTTACCGCTGCACTATTGGGGTAGGGGCCAAAAAAATGACCTGATACCGGTTTTTTTTTACTCCTGTAACTTTCAATACGTGGAAATTCCGGGTGTTTTGAAATATGGATGTAGGGATAAGACTTATCATCACGCAACAATATGTTGTACTTGGGTCTTAACGCTTTGATCAGATTGCTTTCCAAAAGCAATGCTTCTGTTTCCGTTCTGGTTACGGACAGTTCAATAGAGGCAATTTGGCTAACCAGAGAGCGGGTTTTTGCCCCGGTGTTGTGTTTGTTAAAATAGCTGCTGACTCTTTTTTTAAGATTGGCGGCCTTACCCACGTATAAAACAGTACCCGCTTCATCAAGCATGCGATAAATTCCCGGGTCACTGGGTAATTTAGCAAGAAAGGCTGATAATTCAGCTGGAGTTTGACCAATATTCATAAACTGCAAACAAAGAGGTAATTATATCGCATCATAATCTATTCTGGAACGAATCAGGACTGTTTATAACCCGACGAATCGCAGTTCATCACATTAATCGTCTTGAATGATGTCATTAGGGTGTTCAATCACGCGATGTTTCATGGCTAAATAAGTGAGCTCTACATCGTTTTTTATTCCTAGTTTTTCAAACATACGATAACGATAACCGTTTATCGTTTTGCTGCTCAAAAACAACCTGTCGGCAATATCCTGGACATTCATACCGCTGGTAATCATGAGCATGACTTGCATCTCCCGCTCCGACAACATATCAAAAGGAGAACCCTGGGCATCCTGAAGACTGTTAATGGCCATCTTCTGAGCAATCTCGGCACTAAGATATTTTTCGCCTTTAGCCACTTTACGAATTGCAGCAGCCATCTCTTCTGCGCCTGACTCTTTGGTCAAATAGCCCATAGCACCTAACTGTAACACACGGGTAGGCAGGGGATCGGGGCACATTGCGGTAACCGCAATCACCTTGATATGTGGATTTGATTTTTTTAAACGACGGGTAACTTCCCAACCATCGATTCCAGGCATTTTCATATCTAAAAGAACGACATCAGGATTGTGCGTTTTGACAAATGCCAAAGCTTGCTCACCGCTCTCTGCATCGGCAACTACGTCTACATCCGACATGTCTTCAAGCAATCGTCGAATACCCATTCGAACCAATGCATGGTCATCAACAATTAATACTTTAATCAAATGATGCTCCTTGACTCACCAGTCAATGAACAAAGTGTGTTGGTCGATGTTAGCAAGACTCTTCTATCATTACAATACATAGGCCTCCTATTCACTTGGGTGGCCTATGAAAAACAGGGAACTCGTGGGTATATTGGCCATTAACAGCCTATTTAGCCATCTTAAAGCCGCATGTTAGTCACCGTACAATGAGCCAAAAGACAACTTATATTGTCACTAACACGCCAGGATATGGATGCTGGGATTATCAGGATCCACATCAAAAAATGGAGGATACTCTCCAAGCTGTCGTGCTTTAACTATGTATTGACTTATATCGGAAGAAACAAACCGGTACAAAGTCTCATAATCATTTATAACAAAATACACCGGCTGTAACCTGTCTATCCGGTAAGGCATACGAAAAACAGCAACAGGATCAAACAATGCCCGCAAGGGAATATCGCTCTCCACACTATAAGCCGTTTCACTGATAGACGATAATATTCCACCGCCATAAGCTCTCAAACCTTGTGCCGTATTAATCAAACCAAACTCTACGGTAAACCAGAACATTCGTTGCAATAAGGGCCAGTCTGCCTCGGGGAAGGTTAAAACCTTACACGCATAATCATGAATAAACTCGGCGTAAACCGCATCAGTTAGCATAGGACAGTGCCCAAATAACTCATGAAAAATATCAGGTTCCTGCACATAATCCAATTCTTCTGCACAACGAATAAACGTGGCTGCGGGAAAGAATTTATTGGATAAAAGCTCAAAAAATTCGCGGGCGGAAATTAAAGCGGCCACCGGAGCCACCTGCCACCCTGTTTGTTCTTTTAATTTTTTACTTACTTCTGGAAGTTGAGGAATTTCCTTTGCGGTAATTCCCAGAGTATTCAATCCTGCGATAAACTCATCACAAGCTCTGCCAGGTAATAACTTCATTTGTCGTTCAAATAATGCAGTCCAGACTCTGTTTTCTTCTGCTGAATAGCTGACTATACCCTGAGCATTGGGAACATGTGCCACATAACGACTTTCAAACCCCATAACCTCTCCTTCACTCATTTACATTTCAATTCTACCCAAAATGTTATCCTGCAAAGCCTGTTGCTCTGGTGATGCAACAATACACCCAGGTTAACTATTCGTATCATGACGACAAATCATCCTTTTTACCAGCACCAGTTTTTTTTATTGCCTGACTCATTAATTCTCTAATACATTGCGTATGACTCTGCTTTTTTTCGACAGCCATGATTGAGTAAAAGCGTTTCAATACGGGCTTTATCCTCAGCATCGCAATTTTTATTATACGCCAACCAATCAAGTCCTGTATTACCATTAGTAGACGGCTCATTCAAGTCTAATGCAATTTTATCCTTAAATGACAGGATACGTTCAACCATTTCATAAGTCCCAAGAGCACAGGCACGACGAAAACCCAAACCTGATTTACCTTCATCGAAAGCTTGTTGTATCAGTGCAAATTGGGGATTATCATTGATAACGGCACGCAATTGCTCAGCAAGCTCTCGAGTATTTGCTGAGATTGACTCAAAAAACAGATGATGGGGGTTATCTCCCGCAGCAGAAAGCATGAGTGGAGCACCTTTAACCACAAAACGAATAAAATCGGCAAGTAACTGCTCGTCTTGAATATCAAAAAGACGCTGTGGCGCACATATAATTTCTTTTAATTTGGATAACCGTTCATCTGTTTTGAAAATCAGATTTCCTTCAGCGCAGTTGAGTAATTGTTGGTAATAAATCTGGCCTAATTTGACCATGTGTACCACACTGGAAACAGAGCAACAATCCAGGCGATTGGGATCAAGCAACAGAGTCAAAGGCATACCGTAATCCCTGAGCAGTTTGTTCAATAAAATAGAACAGGTTCTGATATTTCCATCAGTAAAAGGATGCAACTGGGCAATATGCTGAACATGCTTTACTATGCAGACTAATTTGTCCTCGTTTGTCACCGCATTGCGCATATCGGCTTCAAATTCATTGATAATCCTGTCCATTTGATGATGAACAGTATCTGCCAAATCCCCGTCTTCTATATTAAAACCACTGTCTATAATCATTTGATAGGCAAAATCATTATAAAGCAAGCCCACTTGGTGCATTGATGATTCAAAATCCAGAAAAAGTCTTGTTTCTCTCCCATTATACAATTTAATCCAGCATAGCTTTTCTGGTTGTTCTGCACTATGCTTAATAATATAGATTGGAACAGCATCTGTCTCTGCTCTTCCGCCAAAACTGAGGGAATGAATGGACTCAGGATTATTCAATATCCAATAGCGAATGAACTCGCCTATACCTTTAAGATCGGCAGAATAAGTTAGAACACCATACGAACGTGTTGGTCCGCTCATCAACTCAGGAGCAATACAAAAGTTATTACAATTTTTTTTATATCCCCCCCTACCCACTGTTTCGTCAAATGCCATGGCCTCAAAATTAATTTTTTTTAAGAGCTGATGGGTTATTTTTCCATCACGACTGTCATTAAAGGCGGTAATATAAGCATTTAATTGAGCAGCGCCATATCCTGGTTCTGAAGCCACATAAGACCTGTAATCACGTCCACAGTTTAACTGTGCTATATCAACCAGAAATAAATAAAGAAATTGATGTAAATGCATGATGGCTTCAAAGCTCAAAAGGAATAAAGATTGCGATACTAAACCATAAAAGAACACCGTTCAAGCACTATGATCATCAAATGAACTAAAAGTCGATTAAAGTTCATCTGTATCCCTTCAGAATAAAAGTACTTATTTTTTTAATTCTGCTATAGAATTCTGCTTATCCGTTTTTTACAGGAATATCAAATGACTATTGCTATTTTAGCTACGGGAGATGAACTCGTTCACGGTGATACCCTTAACACCAACAGCCGTGATATTGCGCATATTCTTAGCTCTGAGGGATTATCACTGGGATTGCAAATGACCTGTAGTGATAAAGAAAAAGACATTATCAGCTGTCTGGAGTTTTTAACCCAACAGCATGAAGTCATTATTTTAATCGGTGGACTTGGGCCAACCACAGACGATCTGACTCGGTTTGCTTTGGCACGATTTACAGGTGATGATTTGGTGCAGCACGAAGAGGCCTTGCAGCACATCAAAGATCGCTTACAGGCGGCGCAAGTCGTCATCAATGAAGGCAATCTGCAACAATGCCTTTTTCCACCACAAGCCCAAATACTGCCTAATCCCAATGGAAGTGCCGTAGGGTGTTATTACCAATGGAATAACCGCATCTTTATCTTACTCCCCGGCCCTCCTCGTGAATGTTTACCAATGTTCACAAATCACGCACTTCCCAACCTTCTAAAAATGCAACGCAGTAAAAAACACATTATTAAATGGCGAATTTTTGGATTAGCGGAAAGCGAAATTGCGCAAACCCTGGAAAATGCTTTGGCATCTGTTGACTGCCAAACGGGCTATCGTCTCGATGTACCCTATATTGAATTTAAAGTAAGATGTACCAGTGATCGGGTAGAACAGGTTAAAGCCATTGTTGATCCCATTCTATCGCCTCATATTATTGCCGATGTAGACAGAAAAGCCTCGGACAATTTAAGAGAGTTGATCATTAAAAATAATGAACCCATAACCATTATAGATGAGGCAACCCAGGGTCTGTTGCAAACGCTATTAGTGAAACCGGGTACCCAGCACTTGATTCACTTTCATGATCTTAAAGCTACAAAATTACATTTTCATCTGAAAGGTCTGGAGGAATACTGGTTACAGCAGCCCCCTAAAGGCGCAACCCAATTAACTATTAATTACAGTAATCAAATTCAGGAAGGAGGAGAGACGCACCAAATAGCCTATCGCAGCTCTTTGGTCGTCTATTATGCCGCAGAATGGTTAAGCTTCAGACTCTTTCATCTCATCAATCAATTGCATCAGTGAGTAGCACAGCTGTTGCGTGCCCTGGCCGCTGATTGCTGAAATAGCAAATACTCTACCTTTCCAGTCGAGGCCTTTAACAATGGTCTCGACTCGTTCCTGTCTGCTGGCCTCATCAGGCAACATATCCATTTTATTGAGTACCAGCCAGCGAGGTTTATTCAACAGATCAGGATTGTACTCTCCCAACTCATTGATAATGGCCTTAGCAGAAGCAACCGGATCACTGCCGTCAAGCGGAGCGACATCAATAACATGCAATAAAACACAAGTACGTGACAAATGTTTTAAAAAACGATGACCTAACCCGGCACCAGCTGCTGCTCCCTCAATAAGACCAGGAATATCCGCCATGACAAAGCTCTTATGCGAGGAGACGCTCACAACGCCCAAACCCGGATGCAAGGTTGTAAAAGGATAATCTGCGACTTTTGCCTTTGAGCTGGAAACCGCACGAATTAAAGTTGATTTCCCTGCGTTAGGCAGACCCAATAAACCCACATCAGCCAAAACTCGTAATTCCAGACGTAAATGCCGGCTCTCGCCAGGGCTTCCGGGACTCGACTGTCTGGGAGAACGATTCACACTGCTTTTATAGCGTGTATTACCCAATCCATGAAATCCGCCCTGGGCAATAAGGACTGGTTCGCCCGGTTTATTGATATCACCCAGCAATTCTCCTGTATCGACATCATAAACCAAAGTGCCAACAGGAACTTTGATAACCAGATCAGCGCCTTTTTTTCCACTGCAGTTACTGCCCATACCTTGTTGGCCATTTTCAGCTTTATAATGACGCATATAACGAAAATCAACCAGGGTATTTAAATCAATGCTTGCCTCAAAATAAATACTCCCGCCATCACCGCCATCACCACCATCGGGACCACCACGAGGAATAAATTTTTCACGCCTGAAACTGACGCAACCATTGCCACCATTACCGGCGTCTACCTTAATAATTGCTTCATCGACGAATCTCATGACTAACCTTAAACCTAAAAAAAAACCCCGTTACCGGGGTTATTAATTGCATGAAAATAATCTTGTTTACTGAGTATTTTTGAGACTATTTTCAACGAAAAACATGCTATTGTAATGTTGTTTATAAATGCGGTTTATACATCAAGGATGTACTTATTAAACCCGGCATTAATAAACTAGTTTGCAGCTTCTTCTTGCTGTTCAGCAACTATGGTAACGTACTTGCGATTTTTCTCACCCTTAACGGCAAAATGTACCAATCCGGAAACCAAAGCGTATAAGGTATGATCACGACCACAACCAACACCAGTTCCTGGATGGAAACGAGTACCACGCTGTCTTACAATTATTTCACCCGCATTTACAAATTGACCACCGAAACGCTTTACACCAAGAAACTTTGGATTCGAGTCGCGGCCATTACGAGTACTACCACCTGCTTTCTTATGAGCCATTGCTATCCCCTCTTACTTGCTTATCGCAGTAATTTTAACTTGCGAATAATATTGTCTATGCCCCATTTGCTTCATGTGGTGCTTACGACGACGGAACTTAATGATTTTTACTTTTTTATGACGACCGTGATCCAGAACTTCTGCCTTCACAACTGCCTTGGCAACAAATGGAGTGCCGCAAATGACATTGTCGCCATCTGCCAACATCAATACTTCTGAAAAGTTGATCTCATTGCCAACATCTTCAGGCAGCATTTCAATTTTCAGAACGTCGCCTTCTTTTACGGTATATTGCTTACCGCCTGTCTTGATTACCGCATACATAAACTTTCTCCAACTCGCCTGATTGGCTATGACAATTTCAACAAAGTGCCACATTCTATTAAATTATGGCTATGACTTCAAGTTCATTTTAAAATATTGTATACTTCTTCACCCTTTCCCGGTTTGCTTACTGGTTATTTTACGGTATCCGGGTATTTGTTCTGGTCGCGGAATAAATAGGGACCCTTAATTTTATTGGAGTATATAATGTCAACAATTCTTTTAGAAGCCGAATCAAGAACGGATATGGGGAAAGGTGCGAGCCGCCGCCTACGTCGTCTTGAAAATAAAGTTCCCGCTGTAATTTATGGCGGTGATAAACAACCAAAATCAATCCACTTTCTGCATAATAAAGTAGTTAAAGCCTTGGAAACCGAAAGTATTTACTCCAGTGTTTTTGATATTTCTGTTGACGGTAAAGTCGAGCACGTGATTTTGAAAGCATTGCAACGCCATCCTTACAAGCCTATTGTAATGCACATGGATTTACAACGTGTATCTGGCAAAGACGTTCTGGTAAAACTTGTTCCTCTGCATTTTACCAACGAACAAAAATCTGCTGGCGTTAAAGCGGGTGGCATCATCAACCACTCTATGACTCAGGTTGAAATTCGTTGCCAGGCAAAAGATCTGCCAGAATTTATTGAAGTCGATATGACTGATGTGGGTATGAATGATGTTGTGCATTTGTCAAATCTGCACCTGCCCAAAGGGGTTCAATTGACTGTTGATGTGGCCGATGGCAGTCATGATTCGCCTGTTGTAAGCATTCATGCACCTAAAGTTGCGGCAGTTGAAGAAGAGTCATCTGTTCCTGCTTCTGCTGTACCGACCACAAATGATGAAAAAAGCGCAGAGTAATTTTACTCTGGGATAATGTCTTGCAGATAATCGGTTGAAATCCATACTGCTTATCTGCAAGTTCGCCTGGATACAACACGTTTCAAACTACACGGTTAATACGTTACACCCACTGAGAATTAACACCATATGACCATTAAACTCATCATTGGTTTGCGCAATCCGGGATCGGCCTACGAGCAAACGAGACATAATGCAGGTGGTTGGTTAGTGACTTCACTGGCACAAAGACATAGCACATCCTACAAATCTGATAAAAAAATGCAGGCTGAAATTGCTGATCTGGAGCTTAATCATCATCAGTGTAAACTGGTCTTACCGTTAACTTTTATGAACCATAGCGGTTTGCCAACCAGAGCAGTCAGCCAATTTTATCGAATACAACCCAATGAAATCATGGTAGTCCATGACGAGCTGGATTTACCTCCCGGCCGGATTAAAATAAAGACAGGTGGCGGTCATGGCGGCCACAATGGTTTAAGAGATATTATTGCTCAGTTAGGAAGCAGTGAGTTTCATCGATTACGAATAGGCATTGGTCATCCCGGCCACAAAGATTTGGTACATCAATTTGTACTTGGTAAGCCATCAGCTCATGAAAGGCAACAAATTTACGATGCTGTAGATAGAGGCATAGGCGTTATGCCTTTGGTATTGTCTGGAGATATAGCCAGAGCAATGAATCAGTTAAACACTTAATTCTAAAGAAAACCGTTCAATGCTGACGATTGCAGCTTTAACTTAGAATATTAGCCAAGAGGAAACACACATGGGATTTAAATGCGGTATTGTTGGACTACCTAACGTGGGAAAATCAACTCTGTTCAATGCGCTAACCAAAGCCGGTATAGAGGCAGCTAACTACCCATTTTGCACTATAGAACCTAATGTAGGCATAGTAACGGTACCCGATCCTCGCTTGGATGCATTAAGTGAAATTGTCAAGCCGCAACAGGCTATCCCGGCAACCATGCAATTTGTTGATATTGCTGGCCTGGTTAAAGGAGCTTCCAGTGGTGAAGGACTTGGCAACCAATTTCTGGCCAATATTCGTGAAACAGACGCAATTGCTCACGTAGTCCGCTGTTTTGAACATTCAGATGTCATTCACGTTGAAGGACGAGTTGATCCGCTTAACGACATAGAAGTGATAAACACGGAACTGGCTTTAGCCGATATGGAAACGGTAGAAAAAGCCATGCTCAAGGCAGGAAAAAACAGTAGAAGCGGCAACAAAGAAGCCATTTTCGAAATGAAAACCCTCGAAAAAATCAAAGCACATCTTGATGAGGGAAATCCGGTCAGAACCTTAGGCCTCAATAGTGAAGAAGAACTCATTACCCGCCGGCTGTTTTTGCTGACGGCAAAACCGGTTCTTTATATAGCCAACGTAGACGACAATGGTTACGAAAACAACCCGTTGCTGGAAAAAGTTCAACAGCTTGCTGCTCAGGAAAAAGCGCAAATTGTCGCTTTATGCGCTGCAACGGAAGCCGAACTTGTCGATTTGGATGACAGTGATCGCAAAGAATTTATGGCTGATTTGGGATTAACCGAACCGGGATTGAATAAGGTGATCAGAGCAGGATATGATCTGTTAGGCCTACAAACTTATTTTACCGCAGGAGTAAAAGAAGTCAGAGCATGGACCGTTCATAAGGGAGCTACCGCCCCTCAGGCAGCTGGCGTCATTCATACCGATTTTGAAAAAGGCTTTATTCGAGCTGAGGTTATTGCATATGAAGAATTCATTAAATGCCGAGGCGAACAAGGAGCCAAAGAAGCGGGCAAATTACGCCTTGAGGGCAAAGAATACATCGTATGTGATGGCGATGTGATGCACTTTCGTTTCAATGTATAACAGGTTGAGTCAGAATGCCAAGCGGATCATAAATGAAATAATCCGCTTGTTCTTAAGCCTGCGCCTCTCCATTATGTTCAAATAATGCTCTATAATACAGTTAACAGGATATAATTTGCTACAATTCATCTGAGGTCTGTCAATGGGTTCAAATAAAAAGAGGAGGAACACGCAAAGAGCCAAACTTCCTCTTCCCAGCGAGCAGGATAGGAAATACCGCCTGTTAACTGCGATTACCATTGAACTCCTGATTATTGGCGTCAACTTCACTGCACTCAATCTATACCTTCACTTTTGGGCTATTGCCTGTTTGTTATTTTGTGCCTGTTTGATTACTGCAGGTAATTGGGTGTTGTTGAAAAAAAAGTGGAGTATCACACTATGCAGTCACATCATAAACATCTTGTGTCTACTGGTCATTACTATCGGAAATCTGTTTATAGGAGGGGTATCAAGCTCTAATTTTGGCTGGTTTTACTTACCACCTCTACTTGCGGCCACAACATTAGGATTGGAAGGTTTAATTCTTTACAGCATGTTATCTGCTGCAATAGCCTCAATGTTTCTTTATCAGTTCACCTCTCCCATATACCAAATACCCCCGGAATATCTGCCTTATGTTGAAATGAGCAATCATGTGTTTATTTTCCTGCTCATCAGTACCGTGTTGTATAACTTATTAAAAGAAAATAAACACTATGAAACTGTTTTAAAAGAACAAAATTTTTTACTGCATTCTGATAAGCAAAAATTCCATTACCTTTCAAATCATGATTCTTTGACCAATTTACCCAATCGTCCCTATTTTAATACCCATTTGCAAAATATTCTGGATGCAGCTCTTGCAACTCAAGACTCAGTAACTTTATTTTTTATGGATTTGGATGAATTTAAAAAAATTAACGATAAATACGGTCATGACACAGGGGATATTTTACTGTTACAGGTAGGTAAAAGACTAAAAAATTGCTTTAGGGAACAAGACTTCATTGCTCGCTTGGGCGGTGATGAATTTACCGCTATTATCCGCTATAAATCAAACGAAACACTAGTCGACACCATAATCAAACGGGTCAATCAGGAATTTACTCAACCTTTTTGCATTAAACATCATCATTTAACTTGCTCTATCAGCATAGGTACGGCCAATTTCCCTGATGAGGCTACTAATGCAGAACGCTTACTTAATCTGGCTGACAACAACATGTATCAGAATAAGAAAATGCGTTCCCAATGCAACAAACAAGACCAGTGAGACCAATTAGAACAGAACAGCTCAAGCCCTCAGGGTAAACGCATCTAAACGTATTATCTAAGACCAAGACGCCTACGTTCTGCGCTTTATGCGCAGAATCCAGATCTTTGCCTGCACGAAGATCGCATGGATCCTGCGCATAAAGCGCAGGACGTAGGCAAAATGGTGGAGATTTATGTTCATAATTTAGATGCGTTTACCCTGCTCAAGCCCTCTTCCACTTGACAATTACCATATCCCCCCTTAGGATTCATTGATTAATTGGTAGGGGATAAAGAATGACTATTGACCGTATACGCGCCTTGGTTAGTGAAGATTTTGATGCGGTTAATAACCTGATTATAGATAAAATCCAATCACAAATTGTTTTAATTCATGATTTGTCCCATCATATCGTCGAAAGTGGTGGCAAGAGATTACGCCCCCTACTGGTATTATTAGCCAGCAATGCTTGCGGCTATAAAGGTACAGCTCATATTTCTCTGGCCGCCATGGTTGAATTTTTCCATACAGCCACTTTGCTACATGATGATGTAGTTGATGAATCTACCTTAAGAAGAGGACGACAAACCGCAAACAGTATTTGGGGCAGTAAAGCCAGTGTGCTGGTTGGTGATTATTTATTCACCCAATCCGTACAGTTAATGGTCGAGGTAGGTATTTCTGCTGTTTTAAATCTTTTTGCCAACACATCACACCAGATTAGCTGTGGCGAGGTGAAGCAACTTGCTAATAGACATAATCCCTCATTGAGCATGGAAGATTATTTTGATGTGATTCAGTCTAAAACCGCCCTGCTGTTTGCTGCTGCTGCGTGTATAGGGCCCATTTTAGGTGAGGCACCTGTTGCAGTACAAAACAGTCTCTACGCTTATGGATTACACCTGGGTAATGCCTTTCAGCTGATTGATGATGCACTGGATTATTGTTCTGATGTTGCCACGCTGGGTAAAAATATTGGTGATGACTTAGCCGATGGTAAAGCAACGCTTCCCTTGATTCACGCATTACAGCACGGCACACCAACGCAACAAGAGCAAATAAAACGTAGTTTGCAAATGGGCAGTCTGGAACATTTGCCTGATATTCTTCTAGCCATTGAACAGACCGATGCAATAGCCCATACCAAAAAAGTCGCAGCCGAGGAGGTGGACAAGGCTTTGTCTTGTTTGTCTGTTCTTGACGATTCGAAATACAAAAACGCACTAATTGATTTAGCCAATTTTGCTTTGGAACGAAGTTATTAATCGAACACCATCGGAGTGTAGCTCAGTCTGGTAGAGCACTGCCTTCGGGAGGCAGGGGTCGCAAGTTCGATTCTTGTCACTCCGACCATCTTAATAATGCCTTGGTAGTGTTGCTTATTGCAAATTAAGGAGTTGAATAATGCATCCTAATCCCAATGATTTGTATCCAATACAGGGTACTGAGCGCACCGTTTTTCTAAAAAATATTATCACAAATCCCAACATTATAGTTGGGGATTATACGTATTATGATGATCCTGTTGATGTTCATCATTTTGAAAAAAACGTGCTTTACCATTTTGATTTTATTGGTGACAAACTCATCATTGGCAAATTTTGCCAAATAGCCACTCAGGTCAAATTTATCATGAATGGCGGTAATCATCCCTTAGGTGGGTTTTCATCTTTTCCATTTATCATTTTTAAATCTTATTGGCCTGAAGTACCGTTCATAGAAAGTCGCAAAAAAGACACTGTAATCGGTAATGATGTCTGGATTGGCTATGATGCGACTATTATGCCAGGAGTGACTATTGGCGATGGTGCTATTATTGGAACTCGTGCTGTCGTTACTAAAGACGTAATGCCTTATGAAATTGTCGGAGGAAATCCGGCTCAAGTGATTCGCAAACGCTTCGATGAGGAAACAATTGACTTTTTGCTTAAGCTGCAATGGTGGAATTGGCCCATTGAACAAATTCAAACGCATGTATTGGACATCATGAATGGAAATAAAAACGCATTAGAGGATTTCATGCGTTGATTCCCAAGGAAAGCAACAAGCAAGCCCATTTGCGAGGAAACAGGCTAAGCAAATCACCAAGAGAATCTGCTCATAAAAATACATCGCTCAAGATGGATTTTGAAGGGACTCCGGAAAGAAAAATATGTTTTTTCAATGTGTTGGTTGTTTCCTTAGGGCCACAAACGTACACACGGGTTGTTTGAGGCTTTGTTAAGTGCAGCAATACCCTCTTTTCTACAGAGGCCTCAGGGTAACCGCCCTGACTTTGCAGCACGCAAGGGTCATAAACAAAGGATGGAAATACCGCAGCTAACATGTCCAGTTCGTCACGATAGTAAATATCCCTATCACTAACACCGCCATGGATTAACGTGATCTGCCCTTGATGATGTTGAGCGAGTGCATTTTTTATTATGGCTATCAGTGGTGCAAGACCTGTTCCTGTTCCCGCTAAAACCATATCAAAGGCTAATTGATCAGGATTATGATAAAAGCACCGACCAAAAGGCCCCCGGAGCATTACCTCGGTATTTAAAGCTGCATGGTTTAAAAGCCATTGCCCCATACTGCCGTTAGGGTGGATTTTCACGTGTAACTCAATAAATCCCTCCTGCAATGGCAAATTAGCAATAGAGTAGCTTCGAGTGATTCCTTCAGGATTAATCAGATTAAGATATTGGCCAGGAACCCAGGACTGAAGGTCTTCTACACCTAATTTGACCTGCATTACATTATGGTTTAATAAGTTCAGCGCCAAAATATTTGCATGCACTTCACACTCAGCACTATCAGGTTCTTCCACCTGCAGCGTACTTTGTGGCTGTGCAAGACAGGCAAGGAAATAACCTTGCGATGTTAAGATTTCAGGCAATCCCTCTTGCCAGGAGGGGTGAACCACTCCATCTTTTGCCTTAATCAAACACGATTGACATATTCCCGTCAGGCATGAGTTAGGATATGTGACTTCATGTCTGAGAAAGCATTGCAAAACCGTTTCGGAAGCATCCAATAAATAGGATTTATTTTTGTAGATCAGAGTATTCATGAGCGACTCAACACATGATCTCTAACACTATTGGCTATGGTTGCAACCTGATGAATATCCTCATCACTAACACCTAACTCAGAGAGAGTAGCACCCAAATGTTCGATCACAATATCCACATGAGAGTCGTTTAATCCTCGCTTGAGCAGATGCGCATGGCCTTCTTGCATGTTTTTTCCACTGTATTGATTCGGCCCCCCAAATACCATGGTTAAAAACCCTTTTTGTTTCAAAATTTGCAGTTCCATATCTACATCATCAAAAAAATAACTCACTCGATCATCGGTAAGCATTTTACGATAAAAAATATCAACCGCAGCATTTACTGCTGTTTGACCTCCTAAGCGCTCATATAGTGACCCAGACATAACAACCCCCTTATAAGATGTATTTGTAATACATCTTATAAAAAGAAATAATGCAAGTCAACAACCATCAGGAGTTATCATGCAGCTTACTCAATTTACCGAGTACTCATTACGAGCTTAATTTATATTGCTCTTCGTAAGGAATCATGCACCTTCCAGGGCATAACAAACGCTTATGCTATTTCAAGTAGCCACCTGATATAAATTATTCAAAATCTGACGAAGTTAGGGATTATTAAAACCATTCGAGGTAGGGATGGGTGGGGGTATGACTGTAACAGCAGTTAGCATTAACCTAGGGCAACTTATTGTACGCCTTGATCCTCATCTAAATTAAGTTGCCTGCTTTAATTTTAATAATGTTCCAAACATCAAAAAAAATCTCCTCATTGCGCACAATATAATTTTCAGGAGATCCACGTTATGTGGAGATGACCGTCATTTAAATTTCAACTGACTTTACGTATGTTTGTTCGCAGACCTCACGGGTGAGTATTACTTTGTGAAGTGATATCCTGGTTATCTAACACTCCCTCGCCAGGTTTATTTGCGGACCATAGTCGAGCTGGCGTGTTACCCATTATATGTAAAGGAGAAATATTTTCTTGTTCAAGATCCCTCGCTTGTTCCGCATTTTTTTTAGACAACGGTTGACCATGCTTCATTTGGGTTTCGATTATTTTTACTGTTGATTCTTTAGTTCCAGATTTCTTATGCGCTCGAATATTTTTCGAACCACCCTTGGCAATTAATCGCTTTCGTCTTTTTACTTGATTGATTTTTTTAGTAGTTAATCTATATGAAATGACGGCAATAAAAAATAACTTTATTTTATCTATTAATTTTAAAATGTTACTTGCAATTATTTTAACTAGACCAGTCGTTTTTTTAGAAGAGTTAATCTGCTTTTTCACATTTGTTTTGCCAGTATTTAAATTGATATTGTCTTGTTTGTCTTTGCTAAAAGAAGATTCCCTTGGACATGACTTGCTTTTTATTTCACTCACCAAATTTTTCTTATTTTTATAGGCCTCACCTGCTTTGGCGAAAAATTCAAATATTTTTAAACTTACTTCTCTATCAGCCCCATGTTTTTTATATAAAAAA
This sequence comes from Legionella worsleiensis, assembly GCF_001467535.1. GTDB lineage: Bacteria > Pseudomonadota > Gammaproteobacteria > Legionellales > Legionellaceae > Legionella > Legionella worsleiensis. Next base: position 54,468 of record NZ_LNZC01000011.1, on the reverse strand, counting down.
GGAACATTTGGCAGCCCATGTACCGTAACCTCTGGATGAAATTGTGTGGTAATTACCGGAGAGCCATGTTGAGACTCTGCTGCTTCGATATTATGACCATCACTTCCAACTGCTTTTGCTACGAAGCCCTGAGCCAACTCTTCAACAACCTGATTGTGAGCACCAAAAAATTTATGCTCCAGCTCCAATGAAGGCTCTGCATTTAAATGTTGGCTGATAATTGCTTTTAACAATGAATCCACATGAAACAGGATGGATTCATAGTTCATAAACCGCTGTTTATTGAGCTCTCCAGCATTTAGATCTTTTAAAGTTCCACCACCATAAACAGCAACAACCTGATGACCACCACAAATACCCATTATAGGCATTCCACGCTGAGTAGCTACGTGAACTAGAGCTAATTCGGCGATAGTACGAGAGAAATCGTATGTTTGGCTTTCAAAACGCTCCTGATGAAATAACTCGGGGTCAATCATGGCGATATTACCTGACAAAACCAAGCAGTCGACATGATCAAGGAAGTTCTCAGCTCTAAATTTAGCATGAGCAAAAATTCTGCTACGCCCTTCCGCAGATTGATAGGCTTCGTCAAATTCCTCCTTAGGTATATCTCTCATCATTTCTCTATAATCAGCATCCACAACATCGCAATGAACACTCAAAAAGGATTTTTTCAACGAAATGACACTGGAACCACCTACTTCAGAACTGTAAGTAACTGCAATTCGAGTCATAATATTTCCGAAACCAATGGTTTATTTCTAATTATAACGATTATTTGTTAAGCAAAAATTAAGGGAATGATTAGAAGATAATCAGCTTCATATGCCGAACATATCGATATGCTGAGTTTCTTGAGTACATTCATCAAAATTTCTTAATCAGCTGAACAAATATGCCACATATCAAACATTTAAAACTTATGCAAAAATGGCTGGACTGTTTTTGTAGCATAGCCCGTATTATGCTTCGCAAATAAGGGCTACGATTTGTCTGGTGTCACAGGTGTAAATCATGAAAAACTGTTTGGGGAATCCTTGAAACTCCAGTTTGTTTTGTCGATATTTATTTGACTATAAATAGCTTTCAACCTGCCATCATTTAAGGCATCCTGCTGGTTTTGGCTGAACGTTATCGATGTATCTCCATTAAGAAAAGCAAGCAGTTTTTCGGCAGCTTCCAGCTTGACGGTTCGAGTCATGCCCCGCCACCTTCTAAAGAAGGTAAAGTATTCAGGTTCTTTTTTCCTTGTCTCGATATACTCTTCTAATAGTCTTATATAGTATTCAAAGTGTTCCTGGGGAGAAAGGGATGCTGAATCAATGGTCATAGCTCTCATAAAATACCCTTTGGCATCCTGTCGCGGGGCCGAGCAGTTCTGTCGCCAAATCCTGTCGCATACCTCTGTCAGGCTCAAGGGCGTCTCCCCGGCATGATTAACTAAATTCACATCCAGCCTGAATATTGCGGCTTTTTTGAGATACAAGGGCATAACTTGTACATATATCCTTAGGTTATTAGCATATAAAGCTGCTGTATGAATAGGTGTATTCCCCCTATTATCAGTTACAGACAAAGCTTCTTTTGTTATGTAAGGCTCCAGACTCAATACCCAGCTGTTTCCCATCCGGGCGTCTAAGACGGCGCAATGAAGTAGAGTTTTGCCATCGCTGTCTTGCTCCAAAAGTAAAGATGGATTTTGAGCAACAAGCGATATCAAGTCCTGTCTATCCTTTTTTATTAATTCGTCAACTGTATGTGCAGACATAATGTTCACCTCGTTTTTAAGCTGAGCCCTCAGGCGATAAATCTAAAGAGCAGCCCGCAGTGTTCAAATATTTACACATATAGTTTATTTGAGTCAACCGTAACACCGTATTTGTAGGAGCAAATTAGAAATGTCCCCTTTTGGCTCTCATCGAGCCTGGCTTTAAAAGGAGCTCGACTAACGGAAATAGACTATGGATAAAAAAGGAATTACTTATCATGAGTACATCTGTACGGGACAAAAAATCATATCATCTTATGTGAGCTAGCTTAGCCTGTATTAGACAAAGTCGTAATACAGGTAGTCAGATTGCCTGTCTCATCAATTTAATGTGAAAAACAGGTGGCACCAGATGAATAATCTCTTGAATATACTACCATGAAAACAGCATTCCCCAGTTGGACGATCTCATACCCAGTGCTGATCATGCGACTGTTTTTGAAATTGGATCATTCGTATTGCCAGAGTCTATGCCTCAATTTTAAATTACTTAAAAAGGAACGTTCAGAACAAGGGATCCTGCTCATCATTTTTGCCATTCAGATCATAGGGGTCTACTGGCTCCCCGGGAATTTTACGGCTTTCACTAGCCCACTCGCCCAAATCAATTAATTTGCACCGATCGGAGCAAAACGGTCTAAAGGCATTTTCCGCATGCCAGGTATTTTTTTTGTCGCAAATAGGACAGGTAATGTGAGTTAATTTATTCATGACGTCATGTGTATCAAAAAAATCAGGGATGAAGTATGCAACAAATTCCCCCTATTGTTCAATCCAATATTTTAATAGACTTGCTTCTGAGCTATGGTAGTATAAATTAAAATCCTGTAATGATTCTTATCAAACGGGAAAGAAGAACGATATTAAGTGAGCAAAAAACTCCCGGGAAATTAAGGACGGGAAAAATCCATTTACAAAAGGCTGAATTTTATGTCCGTTTTCAAAAAATTGTTGCAGTATTATCACTCATCTGTTGAAAATAAAACTCAGATACACCTGTTTCTTGGATTTGTTATTATTCCGGTTATCGGAATGACCGTTCTATACCTTTGGGTACGTTTATTCTGGTTGTAAACAAAAGCAGGGAAACTACCCGTTAGTGACTAACGGGTAATAACTTCCAGGCCACCCATATAGGGTCTTAATACCTCAGGTATGCGAATACTTCCGTCTTTATTCTGATAATTTTCCATAATTGCAACTAAAGTTCTGCCCACCGCTAATCCTGAACCATTCAGAGTATGAACCAACTCAATTTCATTAGTCTCTGGATTTCGGTAGCGGGCTTTCATACGACGTGCTTGAAACGCTTCCATATTAGAGCAAGAAGAAATTTCTCTGTAGGTGTTTTGGCTGGGTATCCAAACTTCCAGATCATAGGTCTTTGCTGAACCTGCACCCATATCACCGGTACACAAAGTAAGGACTCTGTAGGGTAACTCCAGACGTTGTAATATTACCTCAGCATGATGCGTTAACTGCTCCAAAGCATCATATGAATCTTCTGGTTTGGTTACCCAAACCAGTTCTACTTTTTCAAATTGATGTTGGCGAATCATACCTTTAGTGTCTTTTCCATAGGAACCCGCCTCGCTTCTAAAACAGGGGGAATGGCAGGCATAGCGCACGGGCAAGGATTCCATAGCCAAAATGGTATCCCTTACGGTATTGGTTACAGGAATTTCAGCGGTAGACGTTAAATAATAACCGCTATCGCCTGTCAGTTTAAATAAATCTTCCTCAAACTTGGGTAATTGCCCAGTCCCAAACAAGCTGTCAGAATTCACAATATAAGGAACATTGATCTCTTCATAACCATGGTGTTGGGTATGCGTATCCAGCATAAACTGAATTAACGCACGATGCAGTCTGGCTATATGCTGTTTCATGACAACAAAACGACTGCCTGTAATTTTGGCGGCCAGGGCAAAATCCATTTGTCCTAGCGCATCACCCAGCTCATCATGCGGTTTGACCTGAAAATCAAACTCGGGGATGACGCCCCACCGCCTCACTTCTTGATTATCCTGTTCGTCCTTGCCTACCGGAACCGATGCGTGCGGAATGTTAGGCAACGATGCCGCAATGGACTCGATTTGTTGTAACACGGCATCTAATTCTGCTTTTTGTTGTTCAAGCCGTACACCTAATAAATTGACTTCTTCTCGCATAGGCTCTATATCCTCACCACGAGATTTTGCCGCACCTATAGCTTTTGAGCGCATATTGCGTTCGTTTTGTAACGATTGCGTACTGACTTGTAATGCCTTTCGTTGCTCTTCCAATTGTGCAAATGCTGCCGCATCAAATTTAAAACCACGTTTCAAAAGCGCAGTAGCAACGGCCTGAGGATCTTCACGAAGTAATTGATTATCTAACATATTTAAACACTCTAAGTATTAAGTTGGATCAAGGTATCCTGTCAGCAAAAAACGAGCAATACAGGTTCCTGCGAGCACCATCATCAATGCGCCAATATTATTGACCAATACATTAATCAGTAATTTTAACCAAAGCCCTTGTTCATACAAAAACAGTGATTCTGCAGCAAAACTTGAAAAGGTGGTAAATGCACCTAAAAAACCAGTAAAGAAAAATAAGCGCCAATACTCTTCAGCACTAAATCGTCCGACCAATAAAGTCAGAAAAAAACCGGCCAGAAAAGAACCCAGGGTATTAACGATGAGTGTACCATAGGGAAATCGCAATCCCCACATGCTCTGCGCCATAAGTACCGTTGCATAGCGTGACACAGCTCCCAGTGCTCCGCCAAAAGCAACAGCCAAATAAGGAGCGATCATCGTCTATCTCACTATACCACGAGTTGATTGATTCAATGCATCAATCATAGGAATCACTTCAGGACATTCACTTTGCATCAGTTCAAGCTCAGCCACGGCTTGTTGCACCGTTAAGCCTTTGCGAAAAATAGTTTTGTACGCACGTCTTAAACTGTCAATTGCGAAAGAGGAAAAACCACGCCGACGTAATCCTACCGTATTAATTCCACAAGCAGAAGTTTCATGTCCGGCAATCATCACGTAAGGCAAAACGTCTTTTGTCACATAGGTTGCCCTGGCAATAAATGCATAGGCTCCTACATGACAAAACTGATGAACCGCAGCATAAGGGCCAATGATTGCATAATCATTAACTATCACATGTCCTGATAAAGCGGCGTAATTCACCATGATGATCTGGTTTCCTACCATGCAGTCATGGCCAATGTGAGAATAAGCCATCAAAAAATTATTATTGCCAATTCGGGTAACGCCACCACCTTTGACCGTGCCTCTGCTGATCATGCAGTATTCACGAATGACGTTGTTATCCCCTATTTCCAAACGTGTGGGTTCGCCTTTGTAAGTAATGTCCTGGGGCTCATCACCTACTGAGGCAAATTGAAAAATTTTATTATTTTTACCAATAGTCGTTGGCCCCTCAATGACCACATGCGGGCCTATCCAGGTATTTTCACCAATCTCAACATCTGCTCCAATAATCGACCCAGGGCCTACACTCACACCCTTTGCCAATTTTGCAGATGGATGAATCATTGCTCTTTCATCTATCACTTTAAAATTTCCTTCGCTGCGCTTAACAAGTCTGCAGAACAAGCTAATTTATCACCTACATAAGCTTCACCATGCATACGCCAAAAATCTCTTTTTTGCCCAATTAATTTAACTTCCAATCTTAACTGATCACCTGGTGTGACCACCTGTTTAAAGCGAGCATTATCAATTCCTGCAAAAAAATGCAAAAACTCATATCCCTCTTTCGGTTTTCTGGAAAGATTGGATAAAATGGCACACGCCTGAGCTAATGCTTCGAGCATTAGAACCCCTGGCATAATCGGATTTCCCGGGAAATGACCAGTAAAAAAGTTTTCATTAATGGTGACGTTTTTAATGGCCGTCAAATAATCCATACTTTTGTAATCCAGAACTCGGTCAACCAAAATAAATGGATAACGGTGCGGCAACAAACTTATTATCTGGTTTATATCAATATATTCACTCATACACTGCTTCCCGTTGAATCATTTCATCACTGAACTCTTTAAAAGAACCCTCATTATCTTGTTTTACACGGCTCTAATCAATTATAAAATTCAAAAAATAGCCGGTTGATTTGCTGAAACAGGCAAAATTTAGAAAATGCAGAAGGTATTTGCTACTGCTTATGAAAACGAACCATCGCCCCTGACTTTTTTTTCTAACGCACTTAATTTATCTATATAATCATCCAAGCGCTTGAATCGAGCTGCATTTTTGCGCCAACGATTATGTTCGTGAACCAAAGTCCCTGAGGAATAAATGCCCGACTTGGTTATCGATTTAATGACTGTAGACATACCGGTAATAACCACATCATCGGTCAATTTAATGGAAGCAGCAATAGTACTTGCTCCCCCAATAATGCAATCAGAGCCTATTTGCGTAAAAGCACCAATAGCCGCACAACCGGCAATTGCGGTATGAGCACCAACGTACACATCATGAGCAATATGCACCAGGTTGTCCACGCAGACGCCATCAGCAAGATAGGTATCCCCCAAAGTTCCTCTATCAATTACGGTATTTGCACCGAGGTGTACGTCATCAGATAACACTACAGCTCCCAAATCAGGCCCTTGCTGCCAGACACCGTGCTGTTTCGAATAGTTAAAGGGTGAAGCTCCAATAACACTTCCTGAGTTAATGCGTACCCTTCTACCCAAGTGACATCCTGTATGAATGACTACACCACAACCTATCCTGCTCTGTTTGCCTATAGATACTCCTGACTCAACGATGGTGTTATCACCAAGAACAGAACCATCTTCTATCTGGACATTTTCGCCTATAACCGCATATGCACCTATACACACATCGTCACCCATTTGAACGGAATGATGAATCTGAGCAGTCTTATGGATTCCTCGATTCAAGGAATCAGGAGAAGAAAACAACGAAGCTGCCTTGGTCATAGAAGCCAAGGGGTCAGAAACTACTATAGAATTCACAGGGCACCAATCGAGGTGCTCGGCGCTAAGAATTACGGCACCTGCCGCTGTCTGCGTGAGTGTATTACGTAATAGGGGATTTGCAAAACAGGCAATATCTTTGGCGGTAGCTCGCACCAGAGAAGACACGCCCGAGATGGCGTAATTGGCATTTCCATGCCAAACGCCATCCAGTAGGTCAGCTAATTGCGCAAGAGTCAGCAACTCATCCGCCAAATCAGTTTATTGCTTTAACAACTTTATCAGTTACATCCAATGAATCAGAACTGAAAGGAGTTGCATCTTTCTGGACGATAATATCGTATTTTTCATCTTTCGCAATTTTAGTAATTGCAGCACGCACTTTGGTGTACAAACCTTCCATTGCTTCGTTATGTGCAGTGCTCAACTCTTGCTGGTACTGTTGGCCATTGCGCTCAAACTGTTGTTGTGCTGTTACAATTTTCTTTTCCAAATCTTTCTTTTGTGACGCACTCATAATGGCACTGTCACGCTTGAAACGCTCCATATCACTTTTCAAACTGGCTTCAGCTTTCATCAGTTCATCACGACGTGGCTTAAATTCTTTTTCCAATTTCGCCTGTATCTCTTTCATTTGACTGGAGGTCTGCATAATCTTTTGCAAATCAACAACACCTATCTTGGCCCAATCAGCAAAAACGCTTGTGCCAACCAAACTGAAAAACAATGCGACTAACGCCGTAGTAAAACGATTCATAATTCTCTCCTGATTTAAAGATAATGATGCTAGCATAATTCGAAAAGGGTTGCGATATACACAACCGTACTTTTCAACAACCCCCTCTTTTGAATAATGCGTCAATTTGCCTTCTAAAATCCTGAAGAAAGCGCAAATTGGAAGTACTGTGTTTGATCCAGTGGTTGTGGATTTAGAGCTTTGGCAACGCTAAATGCCAATGGGCCAAAAGGAGAACGCCACTCTAAAGACACACCGGCAGAATAACGCATTGGGCCTGCAGGGGTTCCGCGTAAAGCAACCGGAGTTCCATAGGAAAACACATTACCGGTATCGGCAAAAATGGTAGTTCTTATGTTATCTCGACTTAATGGATAAGGTAAAATAAGACCAGCAGTCGCATTCAGCAGAAAGTTGGCACCCATAGCATTGCCCACATTATCCTGAGGACCTAAAGAGTAACTGTCGTAACCACGAACCTGACCAGGCTGTGCAATACCCCCCGCATAATAGTTTTCAAAGAATGGCAACCCATTGTAACTAAATGTATTTCCATAACCCACATTACCTAAAACTGATAAAATCCAGCCTCTATATAAAGGATAATACACATGAGCCTGGTAAGACGTCTTGTAGTAACTTAAAGATTGTGATGTTGCTGGCAATGCAACGAATGCAATTGCCTGCTGATTGATACCACTATTTGGATAGGGCATTTGATCATAACTGTTTCTGCTCCATCCAGAAGTCAAACGAATTTCCTGGAAATGAGTTCCGTATAAATTAACGAAATTCTTAATGGGAATTACAAAACCAACAGACCGGATGTCTATATCCTGATAACCGTAACCCAACTGAAAGCTGCTTGCTTCTCCTAGTGGGAAATTGTAATTAATATCGCCACCAAATCGATTGGAGCTGTAGGTACTGACATTAAGATTTTTAGGATCTATTCGCGAATAATAAAGACTTCCACCACGACCAACGCCGGTATCGGTATAGAAGGGATTATAGTAATTAAATGAATAATCCTGTCCCCATTGACTGGCATTAAAAGATGCCCCCATAGAGCGACCAGTACCCATGAAGTTATGCTGTTTTACAGAGGTGTTAAATTGATATCCGTTTGTTCCATACCCTATAGATGCCGTTGCTTCAGCAGAAGGCGCTTCTTCGACCTGGACATCAAGGTCAACCTGGTTATTAGTGCCCTGAACAGGATTGGTTTTGACGTCTATATTTTTTAGATACCCCAATAATCGTAGTTGTCTCTCTGATTCTTTGATATTGTGTAAGGATAAAAGTCCGCCCTCATTTTGGCGAATGATATTCCGCAAAACATAATCAGCTGTTTTAGTGTTGCCATGGAAATTAATTCTTCGCACATAAACATGACGGCCAGGTTCCACAACAAAGGTAATAAATACTGATTTATCTTTTTCATCAATACGTGGCTCAGCACTTATCGCCGGGAAACCATAACCCACATCACCTAAAGCCAAACCGATAGCCGAAATGGATTCGGTGACTTTTTTACGAGAAAATACCTCTCCTTTTTTTACCTGAACCAGCGGGTCGATTTTTTCTTTTGGTAATATCGTTCGTCCAACAACTGAATAGCCGGCAAAGCGATATTGTGGGCCCTCTTCTATGTGAACGTTGATATACACATCTTTTCTGTCAGGGGATAAAAGAACCTGTGACGAAACGATATTAAATTTCAAATAACCTCTATCGAGATAAAATGAGCGCAGCGCCTCCAGTGAGGCATCCATGGCTGCCTTGGAATACTGGTCTTTTTTGGTAAAGTAAGTGAACACATTACTTGTTGATAGAGCAAACTCGGGTAACAATTCGTTGGTTGTAAAATCATGGTTACCGATTATTTTTATTTCTTTGATTCGAGAAACCCGTCCCTCGGAAACGGTAATAGTAATGGCGACCCTATTGTCTGTTAAAGAGGAAATTTTGGCATCAATGCGCGAATTATACTTACCTCGAGCAGTGTAGGCTTGTTTGAGCTCCTTTTCCAGGCGCTCTAAAGATGATTTTTGAAATACTCGGCCTTTAACCAAACCCATTTCTTTAAGAAATGCTTTCATTTTATCGCTAGGGATATCTTTATTGCCAACGACGGTGATGCTGCCTATAGTTGCCCGTTCAACCACGTTAACAATTAGAATATTACCTTGGCGCTCCAATGAAACGGACTGAAAAAAACCAGTATCGTATAAAGTACGAATAATCTGGCCGGTTGAGCTGGCATCAATTTCTTCGCCAACCTGCACAGGAATGTAATTTAATACGGTTCCGGTAGAGACTCTTTGCAGCCCGGTAACCTTGATACCACAAACCACAAAGCCATCAGCAGCCAAGGTTTGCGCAGACCATGCCAAAAGAGTAGAACAACAAACACCTAGAATTATTTTATTACCGACTTTTTTCATTATTTTTTTACGTCCAGTACTACGCGATCTTCTGAAAATAAAAGACAGTTCAGTCACGCCAAAAATTGAAACCGTTTTATAGGAAGTAGAAACTACTGTCAAGTTTCTTCACTCTATTACCCTGTTTTTATTAAACCTCTTCCGGAACCCGCGATCCCCAACATCCTACTAAAATATGCATTAAAACCACATGAAAAGAATAAAAAATCCTACCCCGTTAATCGTGATATATCATTAGTTAGTGCAACACACATTAAAGCCACCAATAAAATCAGCCCCAAATAAGCTCCGGCAGTCTTCACTTGATCAGAAAGAGGCTTACGTCTGACAATTTCCAAGGCATAATACAATAAATGGCCGCCATCGAGCATGGGTACGGGTAGTAAATTTAAAGCACCCAAACTAATACTGACCAAAGCAAGAAAAAATAAATACGATGTCAAACCGCTTCGTCCTGAATTTCCAGCACCCTGAGCAATACCCACTGGACCACTGATGCTGTTTAATGCCAAACGGCCAGTAACCAAGCGTCCCATCAAGATAAATGTGGTTCCAGTCAGCTCTATGGTTTGATTAAATGCCGTACCCAAAGCAGAAATTGGCCCTTCCCTTTCCAGACGAAGCCAATGTTCCGGCCAATCTACTTTTTGCGATCGAACGCCAATAAATCCCTCTGTTTTGTCTTTATTTTTTTGACTTCCGGTAAGGATATCAATGCGCTGCTCTGCATTGTTTCTTTTTACTTGCACTATTAACCGGGTATCAGGTCGTTCTTTGACATAGTCTACCAAAAAGATCCAATCTTTTAACGGCTTGCCGTCAACACTGATAATGTAATCACCAACCATTAATCCAGCTTTTGCTGCCGGAGAATCAGGTACAACTTCGCCAACTACTGGGGGAATGGTCGGTATAAAGGGCTCTATGCCAAGACTGTCTAATGCATCTGGAGCTTTGTCATCCAACTTCCAGTCAGTCAAAGGCAAGCGAATCTGACTTTGACGACCATCCACTTCTGACTTTACTGTAATTTTAACTGTGTCATGTGAACCAATGAGCGGCATCATGGCGTATTGAAAATCTCGCCAACTGTTTATCGCTTTATCATTAAGCGCTATGATTTCCTGTTTAGGACCCAAGCCCGCCTGAGCAGCAAGACTGCCCGGTTTCACCGATTCAATCATAGGTGCCAATGAATGCATCCCTATAACCAAAACCAACCATAATGCGACAAAAGCAAAAATAAAGTTAAACAAAGGACCTGCCAGAACAATCGCAATTCGCACCCAAACCGATTTGTTGTTAAATGCGTAAGGCTTGTCTTGCTCCGCAACTTCGCCCTCAGTTTCATCAAGCATTTTGACATAACCGCCTAGCGGAAACAGCGACCAAGCGTACTCAGTCCCTTTTTTATCCTGCCATTTGGCAAGTACCTTTCCAAAACCAAATGAAAATCGTAATACTTTGACTCCACACCACCGAGCCACCTGAAAATGACCGTACTCATGTACGGTAACCAGTAGCAATAAAGCCAGTAAAAAATACAACAGAGTTAAAAGCATGGCGCTATCCCAAAAGTGCTCAAATCCGAAAACTAAATTCCCAAAGGAATAAAAGTCAAACCAAAGTAAAACACGGGCAAGGCTGCAATCAAACTATCCAGACGATCCAAAATACCCCCATGTCCTGGAATAAGGGCTCCGGTATCTTTTAAGTGACAACGCCTTTTTAAAATACTGATGAATAAATCACCAAAAACAGAAATGGTCACCGTAAATAGTGCCAAGCCAAACCAGACAGCAAAAGAATAGGGAACAAAATAATAAAAACCAGCCCCGGCCACAAGCAAAGAAAGTAAATAACCACCGGCCAGACCTTCCCAGGATTTACCGGGACTAACCTGAGGAATTAATTTGTGTTTTCCCCATTGTTTTCCAGCCAGATAAGCACCAACATCAGAAGCCCAGATTAAAAAAAGCAAATACACAACCAGTCCCTTTCCTTGAGGCAGCTCATAGACATGAATCAGGCTTTGGATAAACAGCGGCAAAAGAACTAAAAGAACGCATCCGACAACAACAGCATATCCCCAATAGCGTTGAGAATGAGGAAATCCTAGTATTGCAATGCAGTTAAACAACCAAAATACCAGACCAATAGTCAACCAATAGGAAAACACATAACCACAAAACCACAAAGCCAACAGCATGAGTGCCAGATAGCCTAACTGGAAAACCAGCTGATTTATCGGAATCAGTCGCATGCTTTCGTTCCATGCCGCAATATAAACCAGCAAAATCACCCCCAATAAAGCCCATGCGGGCGCATAAAAAAGGGTCATCAGAACCAAGGGTACGAGTATTAATGATGTGATTAAACGTTGCATAAACATAGGGATACCCTTAATTAAACTGTCTCTATCTGGCCAAACCGCCTCTTGCGCTTGCCAAACGAAGCCAAAGCCAACTCAAACTCTTTATTATCAAAATCAGGCCAATGCACTTCGGTGAAATAAAGCTCGGTATAAGCTAACTGCCAAAGAAAAAAATTACTAATTCGTAGCTCGCCACTGGTACGAATAAAAAGATCAGGTTCTGGCAACCCATCCGTATCCAGAAATTGAGCAAAATCAGATTCACTAAGACTATCCAGAGTTATTTTTCCCTGATTGACAGCCTCATACATTTTTTTAGCCGCCGTAACTATATCCCATTTTCCACCGTAATTAACCACCACATTCAAAATTAATTGATCATTGTTTCTGGTTAAGAATTCGGCTTCCTCCATTTCTTTTTGCAAAACAACAGACAAAGGATTTCGATTTCCAGTGAAGCGAATACGGATTTTATGATGATTTAATTCGGGCAGTTCTTTTCTTAATGCCTCAACAAATAATTCCATAAGGAAATTGACTTCAGCACTGGGCCTGGACCAATTTTCAGAACTGAATGCGAACAAACTAAGACAGGCAATTTTTTTTTCGAGACAGGAACGGATCATGGCCTTAACAGTCTCAACTCCTGCTTTATGCCCTTCTATACGAGCTAAACCTCGATTTTCAGCCCACCGACCGTTGCCATCCATCACTATGGCAATGTGCTGCGGTATTTTAGAATCCAAAACTACTCTTCCCCATGCAAAATGGCACATAGTCTAACCTCTTTGCAATAAAATTTTAAGAGCTAGCGAGAAATCAATTGATCTTGTCGCTTAAAATCTTCATTATCGTTGGGTATGATCTGCCTGTTTATTCAACGAGCAATCACGAGTCATCATGATTCATTATCAGGGAGAACTAACTAATGACCTTGAGTGTCTTAAGAAAAATTTGGCCTGTATTGCTTGCATTACTGATTTTTTTTCTTCTCTATTTTTTCAAAGTCAATCAGTATTTAACCTTTTCATCCCTGCATCTGCATCATCAACAGCTCATTTTATGGACTCATAATCACTACCCTCTTGCGGTAGCTCTGTTTATGATAACTTATATTGTTTGTGTTGCCGCTTCCTTTCCGGGAGCATTGATCCTGACCTTAACTGGCGGACTTTTATTTGGCATATTCTGGGGAACATTTTTTGTAGTCCTCAGTGCAACTCTGGGTTCCATACTCATATTTTCAATAGTGAAATATGCGTTTAGTGACTGGGTTGCGCAAAGGACTTCCGGATGGGTCACTAAAATGCGCCATGGATTTCACCATAATGCGTTCTCCTATTTACTTGTCTTACGCTTGATGCCCATATTTCCATTCTGGGCGGTAAACATTGTACCCGCATTACTTGGCGTAAAAGCCCGAACATTTATCCTGGCAACATTTTTGGGAATAATTCCAGGATCGATGATTTATGCTTCGGTCGGAAACAGTCTGAATCATCTTTTTGAGCAGGGGCAGCCACCCGATTTAGCGGTTATTTTTTCTCCAGAATTATTCCTGCCTCTTCTGGCTTTGGCGTTTCTGTCGCTAATGCCTGTATTCTATAAAAAATTTAAAGGCTCTCATGAACAAAAAAATTAACTGTGATTTGGCAATTATCGGTGCAGGAGCAGGAGGCTTAAGTTTAGCAGCAGGGGCTGCACAGTTGGGTCTCAAAGTTGTTTTAATTGAGCAAGGAGAAATGGGCGGAGACTGCTTAAATTATGGATGTGTGCCCTCAAAGTCTCTTTTAGCCGCTGCAAAAGCACATTGGCACACTTATCATAATGACGTTCTGGGAATCAGTACACCGCAAAAACCTGTCGATTTTGCTCAGGTAATGCGCCATGTAAAACAGGTTATTGCCACAATAGCGGTTCATGATTCAAGCCAACGATTTGAAGGAATGGGGGTTAAAGTCATTCATGCTAATGCCTCCTTCATTGATGGCCAAACTGTAAAAGCAGGTTCTACCGAAATCAAAGCAAAACGCTTTGTTATTGCTACGGGTTCGTCAGCAGCCATCCCCCCTTTACCAGGCCTGCATACTGTTCATTACCTTACCAATGAGACTGTTTTTAATTTAGACCATTTACCCAAACAATTATTAATAATAGGCGGTGGGCCAATTGGTTGTGAATTAGCCCAGGCCTTTGCCATGCTGGGTTCACAAGTTACCCTGATAGAAAGAGATCGCATTTTAAATCATGACGATCCTGACGCAGTGGATCAAGTACGCCTGTCGCTGATGCAACTCGGGGTTACTTTTTACGAACAAACAGATATTTTGCGTATTGATTGCAATGAACCGAATCAAATAAGCATTCAATGCAACAAAAATACGGATGCACTCGTTATCTCAGGGACTCATCTGCTTGTAGCAACCGGCAGAAAGCCAAATATTGAGCAGTTGAACTGTGAATGTGCGGGAATACAATTTAATCCTAAAGGAATATTGGTCGACAAAAGGCTTAGAACCAGTAATAAAAAAATATTTGCCATAGGTGATGTAACAGGAATGTTCCAATTCACGCACATTGCTAACTATCATGCGGGCATAGTACTGCAAAATATTGCCTTTAAACTTCCGGTCAAGATCAAGGATAACGCCATCCCATGGGTAACCTATACCACTCCCGAATTAGCTTATGCTGGTAAAAGCGAATCCGTGTGCTCTGCTCTGGGCATAAACTACGAAGTATTGAAAGCAGACTACTCATGCAACGACAGAGCTCAGACCATGCAACAAACTAAAGGATTTATCAAAGTTATCGTAACACCCAAAGGGCATATTCTGGGTGTAACTATAGTAGGGCAACAAGCCGGAGAATTATTACTTCCCTGGGTTATTGCCATCAGAGAAGGGAAAACATTGAGAACCTTTACAGATACTATAGTTGCTTATCCCACCCTAAGTGAACTCAGCAAACGGGTAGCAAGCCAATTCTACACCCCCAAATTATTCTCCAGAAAAGTAAAAAAACTGGTTAAATTTTTATCGTTTTTCTAATAGTTCCAAACCACCAGGTTTGTTATTGTTTAGAATGACTTTGTGTTGAAACGCTGAAAACTCGTTCATCAAACCAAGAACATGATGAACTATTTTTTTATCATTAAAAAACATTTTGTTTCATAAAAGAGCTATACTTTGAGACAGTTGATGGTAGTAAATGGAGTGAGTCCTCTTTAAGGAGAAGATTATGAATTCATCCAAATGCAGATACCCTGTTTCCAGAGTCTTATTATTTACCATAGGTTTACTTGCATCCATGATGAGCTTTGGCGATCGTTTTGGTGGTGGATTTCATCCTAATGTCGGTGTTGGCGGATTCAACCACCCTGATTACTATTACCACAATAATGACATAGGAGTGGGAAATTATCGACCAGGCAATGGCTGGGTTGCTCCAGTTTATGTCGCACCAGGCTATGATGCCCCAGCCTATATTATTAATAACTCGGATGACGACGGGGACTACAATTGCCAATCAACCCAACAATGTGATTCTTATGGAAATTGTACTCAAACCCAAAGCTGCGACTAAGTAACCTAAATTCAATACAGGAAGTTATTCATTACTCCAAGTATTGAAAGGAAGTTCGGTGCCGAGTACGTTCTAGTTCGTTAAAAAAATCCTTCCGTTTATAGGGAAATAAGATTGATATAAAAGACAGGTAAAAGCAATTAACTGGTGCAGGAGAAGTCCTGCATCAGGACTTCTCCTAATACAGAATCGACTGTGTCAGATACTCATTAATATGGCTTCTCTTCATAATCACTCAAACATTATTTGGGTTTTCGGTGTTCTATGGCTCTTAACGTATGCTCTTCCTGAAGTACTTCATGCGTAAAAATACGTGAACGATGTAAAACGAGGCAGTTCTCTTTATTGCTTTCTTGCCGCTCGGATTTATTATTTATACCTGACCTATTAAGATCGTATTTATAATATATTTCATATACTTGTCCAAATTGTCCATTTCGTGCGATACGTCCCGATTTTTGCAAGGTAACACGCCCAAGATTAGGTTTGGCAAGAATGCCAATGTTGATGTTATCAAAATCGGTACCTCGACTTCCTGCTGCTGTCGTGAGTGTGATCATTCTGGATTCGTTGGCTCGTGCAATCACTGTAGCTTCAGAAGGGCGAAAGGCCTGGGTAGTTAAGGCTTTTTCTGTATCATGGGTGTCATCCAAAATTTGAATCATTTGTGTGCTAATCCCTTTTTGTTTTAGGTACGCAAAAAAGTCATCACACTCAGCAATTGTATTCCAAAAAATAATACAGGACTGATTGTTCTCTTGAATTTTTGTTATTACTTCCAATAAAGTTTCATAATGAGTTGATTTGGAATTTTTATACATTGGAGGAAATCTATATAGTCTGTTATATACAGGTTTTCCCTCTTTAAGAGGCCAATTCGCCTCAGTCCCAAGAGGTCTTATTGCTCTTGGAATTTCTACGATAAGATTAGTCTTGATGCTTTCTTCTATTTTATTTCTAATGCGTTGATTTCCCATGGTTGCAGTAACACCAATTCGAGAGGTATAGCATTCATTTAAATAGGTCAATACATCACCTTCTGCCAATATATTTGAAATACCAGGAATTACTACCGATGGATTGTTATGTTCATTCTCATGAGCAGCAACACATTGATGAATATATTCCCCCCATTGAGACAGTTTATCTGCTCGACCCGTAGTGTCTTTGTGCATGATGTGAACTACTTTACGTAAAATAGACACTTCATTTATAACTAAAGGATCATCTTCCACCACATAATCTATATCGCGTGTCAATGTTGCAGCAGAAATTGCGGCACGAATGAATTGATCCAGTTCGCAATCATCACCACATTGATCTCTATAAAACAGATTATCACTTAGTTCTTCATTTAATCTTTGTCTTATAAAGTCTCGTTGCTCATTCCTTTTCGGTAAATCCTGTCGCTTGGGTAGCTCTGTTCTTACAATAGAATTCAAGCGCTTTAAAAAAAACGCCAAATCTTCACTGGCTTCTTCGCTTCCCTGAGAAATCTGCATGGTTGTGTTTGCATGAATATCGATGACGACATTATCAACTTCATCAATAACAGCTACATCAGCTTTCCTATGACCTGGTAGTAACTGATTATCAGAACAATGTTTTGCTAATAAATCATTGATTACTGCAGAAGATATATCTGTGTAGAGAATATCTGCATTAATGATTGATGCGGTAGAGTCGTTTTTCTTTGCTGTTTTCAATCCTAAAAAGTACGCCAGTTTTTTAATTTTATCGCCAGCGTCTAAAGCAAGGGATTCATTATGGGTTATCACATTTACTTTTTTATTATCCAATGCTTTAAGCAGTGCGATTAATTGCAAAATAAAAGTTTTACCTTCTCCAGTATCTATCTGCAGAAGACATTTTTCCTTCATAGCTATTAATACTGAAACTAATTGTTCCAGACGCAACCACTCTCCTTTTGGTGGGTTTGCTGAGGATTGAGAACAGGTGAGCCTGCAATGAGTTTCTCGCAGGCATGCAATCCGTTCTTCAAGAGACCATTGTTTCGCTGACTTTAATCTGTCTTGCAAGTCGCTCTCAGACATCTCTGCATAGTGTTTGGTCAGTTTATTTATCTGGTAAATTGACTGCTTTATTGTATCCTCCAACATCACTGGGAGCTTTATTTTTTCTAGTAGGGAGTCAACGTTCTCTGAAAGATATTCTTTTTCTGCATGGAGTAACGCTTCTTTCACATTTATGAATGCTTCAGGAACATCGCTGGCAGTTTTTACAGCATCTTGTTTTTTATTTGCAGCCATTACAGAGGGCAGCGCTAATCCATAGTGTTGAAGCTCCTTCCAATGATTCTGTAATGCGCTATTTAACGTCTCAAGATCATTTATTCCATTGGTACTTGAACCTGAAAAAGCGGTTAAAGTCGTACCGGTTATACGCTCCCATGTATTAATTGCTTCTTTAAAATAGCGAGGATCTACGTTGAAAGAAATAAATCGTAGATACATTGCTCGAAAATAAACACCATCAGTTACTCCTTTCATTGAAGCGGCGCCATAGTGTAATCGCTCAAACTCCTCCCGAGTTACCTGATGTAAATCAAACGATTGATGATCAAAATCAAAGTCTGTTAAGCCATTCGCAATACCAAATAACATTGATTCGTGGACAAAAGCATATCCTGCTCTTAAAGCGCTTTTTGCCAGGGCATAATTTTTAGGAATATTGACTGCGTATTCAGCCTGAAACTGTTTTGCGAGAATATTTTTGCCATGACCTGCCAAGCTAATACAGTCCAGGATATGTTTTAGCTCTATAAACCCACCAAGTGGAGAATAACCACTGAGGCTAGTGCTTCGAGCAGGAACAGGAATACCTAAACCCTCAAAGAAATCAAAAAAATAAAGTAAGCCTTTGCTCGTTTCAGAAAAATTCAGATTATATTTTCTTGTTGCAGATTCAATTTCCATCAGCCACATAAATTCATTGCGATTAAATGTTGCATAACGCTTTAAGGCATCACGTATTTCTTCAGCATAAAATTCTTTACCATTAGTTATACCTTTTAGATAATTGAGTATAAAGTTGTTCAAATAAACTGTTGTTGAAGAATGTTCATAATCATGAATTCTTAAAATTCCAGTTAATTGTGACGTATCAATTTTTGAAAAACTATCTAAAATATCTATAAATTCACACAAAAAAGGATCGCAGTCTTTGTGTGATGTCTGTTGAGTTGTCAGAGGATAAATAGTCTCTGCCATTATCTTCAATGCCCTAAAGGCATATGCCTTTGTCTCAATTAACGGTGTGTCTCCTTCGGCTCCTTTAAATGTAACGCGGTGTGTTTCGTTATCCAATTTATTAAGAAAATCCAGATGCCTTGGTTTCAGTTCAATATGTCGTTCACTAAGTGTGTTCAGTAACTCATTTTTGGTGACAGTGCAAGCACGTTTTGTTGAATCCAGATGAAAGTCTGAAGCCGGATTATTTACATCCAGTCTTAATGCTGCATCACGTAATGTTGCTAACTGATGCAATCGATATTTTTCATTGTATTTAAGAACAAAAATATTCCCTTCAGTATTTTTATCAATAAAAAAGCCTAATGGCAAAGCATCAAGATCAAGAGTATAAAGAGCTGAACGAATATGACCTTTAGCGTTTAATAGCTTCTCCAATGCCGTTGTACTGATTGATAATTGATGGTTGGTAAAATTTCTGTTTGGTTTGATTGCTTCCCATTCTGCCTTACATGCTCTATCAAGAGCCATTAACCAGTTTTGCGATGCTGAATATTTTAACTCATTTAAACGATTCTTCCCCGTAGAAAGCGGGTTTAGAACCGAATCATCAGTCCATCTTGTGGTTTCCTGAATACGCTGCAGGTCGTGTGCATTAACAAAATTATCCAAATTCTGATTGTGTTGTACCTGTTGTTGATGTAAATGATCAACAGTCTGATTTAAGCGTAAAGCGGTGAGCCATTGTCGCATGTGGGGTGGGGTATTGGAATACGTATTGTCTTGATTTGTGTCTTTGGAAACAAGGTCCTCAAATTCAGAGGGTTTAGTCATTCGTTTCGCTATAATATCAGGTGAATTTAACAACTTGGCAACTGAGTATTTTTCTCGTATTGAGGGAGTTTCCATTTTTAAAGCTGATGTTGGTTCATTGGCAACTTGAGGAGGATGGGGATTTCTGCTCCCATCTTCTATTCCCTCATGCTGTCGCAATGTTTCAAATAGCGCATTTTCTTTAAGGTTAGTGGCATTAAATGTCCATTCCAAACCTGATACACGAACACACCAATTAAGAAAACGCTGATACCAGTGAAATTTTACTGGTTCTATATCGTTAGACTGCTCAATCCTTTTCTGTTCTAACCAAATCTCTACAATGCTTTTGTAGTAAGTTTGGGATTGTGCCAGATCACTTCGGCGAAAATAAGTCCCAAAAAAAATTCGCTCATACCATGATAAAGCCATTCTATTTTTTGCAAGATATTGGTCTGAAACATCTATTCCAAAATCAACCAATGATTGTTGATCATTCAATTGAATGTTCCAAGCCTCCGAATCAAACTGACCTCCATGAGCTACAGCCAACCATTGTTTCAGGCGAGTTTTTTTTTCATCACGGTCAATAAAAGCGGATTTAATCCTCGATTCTAAAAATTTTCTTAATAAAAAATGCATAAGAAATTTAAACATTGACGCTCTAATTTACGGATTGTTCAAAACCTATTTTACATAATTTATGTCAGCTGTGCTATCCGTATAAAATACGGTGATTTGTGGGTTTATGAGAGATATCTACACTTTGTATCCCTCTTCAGGTGAATTTATAAGTGCCCCCTAGTCCGGCCTGTATCATGAGCAACAAGGATAGCTCATGACACCTGTATTAATCTGATTTTCCTGGGAATACAGATGGTTGATACTTTAATAAACACTGTGTCTTACCAAAAACGTAGTGAGAGATTGTAAGTCTAAAAAAACAAAACAGCATAACAAGCAGCATGCAAATTAGCGCAGAATATTGCAAGTTACCCTGAAATCCTGTACCTCTATAATGACCGAAGGTATAATCATTTTAACGGTTTGACTCAGGATTTTATTCATGTCCCAAAATACTCCCCTGGTGCTTATGATTCTTGATGGATGGGGTTATAACTCAAGTGATAAACATAACGCAATTGCTATGGCGCATACTCCGCAATGGGATCAATGGTGGCAAACCTGTCCACATATTCTTCTCCAGGCCTCGGGTGAACCCGTAGGACTTCCAGACAAACAAATGGGCAACTCTGAGGTCGGTCACATGCATATTGGTTCTGGCAGAGTGATACAACAAGATTTCACCAGAATCAACAAAGCGATAGAACAAGGGGAGTTTGCTCATAATCCGGTTTTTAACCAAACCATAGATACGCTAAACCAAACAGGTAACTCTCTGCATATCATGGGATTATTCTCCCCAGGAGGAGTGCATAGTCATGAGCAACATTTGTATGCACTACTGAATTTATGTTGTGCAAAGAAATTAAGCTCTGTGTGTTTGCACCTGTTCCTGGATGGCAGAGACACACCGCCCCAAAGTGCCCTGAATAGTGTGCAACGCTTAAATCAAATCATCGAAAAACACCCCGAAATCACCATAAGCTCAATCTGTGGACGATATTACGCTATGGACAGAGATAATCGATGGGATCGTGTGGAGCCTGTATATAATTTGCTTACATTGGGACAAAGCAGTCATCAGTTTGCCAGCGCAGAACAAGCCATCACTCATTTTTATCAAAACGAACGCTCAGATGAATTTATACCCCCTACCCTTATTGGCAAGACTCAACCAATAAAAGATGGAGATGCGATTTTATTTTTTAATTTTCGTGCAGACAGAGCTCGTCAACTATCCTCTGCATTTATTGACTCAGAATTTTCAGGGTTCAAAAGAAGCTCAATACCCAGATTATCCAGCTTTATCAGCATGACTCAATACGATAAAAATCTGGCTACAACACCCGCATTTCCGCCTATAGCCATGCATAATACTCTTGGGGAAGTAATAGCTCGCCAAGGTTTAAAACAACTGAGAATTGCAGAAACTGAAAAATACGCTCACGTCACCTTTTTCTTTAACGGCGGCAGTGAACATGTATTTGCCCATGAAGAACGCATTTTAGTTCCCTCACCCAAAGTCGCAACGTATGATCTTCAGCCTGAAATGAGTGCACCAGAACTAACCAATATTTTGGTGGATGCAATTAACAAACAAAAATATGATGTCATTATTTGTAATTACGCCAATGCAGACATGGTAGGACACAGTGGTAATTTCGAAGCAACAGTCCGTGCTGTTGAATGTCTTGATCAATGCATGCGACGGGTTTGGGAAGCGCTTAAAAAACAGGATGGTGTTTTGTTGATTACCGCTGATCATGGTAATGCGGAAGAAATGTTTGATGACACGACCCATCAGGCTCACACAGCCCATACCAGTGAACCGGTCCCCTTTGTGTGTATTGGTGGGCACTGGCATTTCACACAAGCTGAGGGCAGCCTTATAGATATAGCCCCAACCGTATTATCAATTCTGGGCATTACCCTACCGCAAGAAATGACGGGCCATAATTTACTGGAACAAAGTCATGCGCACTCGCACTAACCCAAAAACTCAAAAAAACAGCTGCTGGGGCGGAATAGCCCTGGGCATGCTGATTCCTTTAAGCGTTGCGGCAATCCCCTCACCATCACCAGTAATTCAGACTCAAACGAAATTAAAACAGCTGGACGCACAGATTAACAATCTGAAGCGAACACTGGCCACCGCTCATGATACTCGCAGTATTTTAAATAACGAACTTGCCAATACTGAAAAACAAATTGGCGCAGGGATACACAAACTGCAATCCCTTCAGCATGACATAAAATCCAAAGAACAAAAAATTGCCGAATTACATACCAAAGCCGAATTATTGAACAATGAATTGGCGACTCAACAACAATTACTGGCAAGCCACTTGCGAGCCCGCTATCAAATGGGCGAATATCAACCTTTAAAATGGATTTTGAATCAAGACGATCCCTATAAAATAAGCCGAATACTTACTTATTACCAATACATAGTAAAATCCCGGCAAGAATTGATCGACAAAATTGGCGAAACGCAAAACAAATTAAAAGAAAATAAAGACAAACTGCATCATGAACTGGCTGAAAATCAAAAACTGCAAAACCAACTGTCTCTCAATCAACAACAACTGGAACAGAACAAGCAGTATCATACAACCCTGATTCAGTCTCTGAATAATGAAATACAAAATAAACAACACGACTTAGAGGAATTTGAGAAGGATAAGGCTAACTTATCACGTCTACTCAAATCTTTATCTCAACAAAGCGTTGTCCAAAGCAGCAAACCCTTCAATCAAATGCGCAAAAAATTGCCGTTACCAGTACAAAACGTGCAAAGATCCTTACGCCGAATGAATCAAGGCGTGACATTTTTTGCCGATGAAGGAACAGTAGTTACTGCCGTTTATCCCGGAAAAGTCGTATTTAGCGATTGGTTAAAGGGGTATGGTTTACTGCTCATCATAGACCACGGCCAAGGTTTTATGACTCTTTACGCACACAATCAATCACTCTTCAAACACAAAGGGCAAATGGTCTATCAAAACGAGCATATAGCCAGCGTGGGGCATAGCGGTGGAATTAAACAAAACGGTCTATACTTTGAAATAAGACTAAGAGGAAAAGCGGTGCCCCCGCTTGACTGGTTGTCCTAGGTTTCACGCCTGGCATTTAAATTGCATTTCAACATTTAATAAAAACAAAAGAAGGCGGCTGATTTTATGGCCTTGCATCCCAGGAGATCGCTATGGTTATCAAAAAAGTTCTTCCCAGTACGATAGCATTATTTTTTGCACTCACGTTAATGCTGCCATTAACTGCATTTACAGCCGATGAATCCGATCCGGAAAAAACAAATACCAAACGCATCCCATTGGAAGATGTGCAACGATTTTCTAATGCAATAGGCGAGATTAAAAAATACTACGTCAAACCCATAGACGACAAAGAACTCTTCGACAATGCCATTCGAGGGATGCTCACTGGACTGGATCCACACTCCAGCTATCTTAATGAAGAAGAATTTAAAGAACTGCAAACATCAACCAGCGGTGAATTTGGTGGATTAGGCATAGAAGTAACCATGGAAGACGGTGTAGTGAAAGTGATTACTCCTTTGGTTGATACTCCTGCCTTTAAAGCGGGAATAAAATCAGGTGATTACATCATCAAACTGGGCAAGGAATCGGTACAAGGACTGACTTTAAAAGAAGCAGTAACTTTAATGAGAGGTAAAGCCGGAACAACAATAGAACTCACTGTATTACGCAAAGGCGTTAGTAAACCTCTCACTTTTGATTTGATAAGAGAAGTCATTCAAATAAAAAGCGTAAAAAGTAAAATGCTAAGTGATGGCTACGGTTACATCCGCTTAACCCAATTCCAGGCTCTGACTGGCAAAGACATGCTGCAAGCAATAGAACAACTTAAACAACAATCTAACGGTAAGCTTAAAGGTTTAGTATTGGATTTAAGAAATAATCCGGGGGGATTATTAGATTCCGCCATTCAGGTTTCCGATGCATTCCTGGGTAACAACAAATCAGGAAAACAGGAACTGATAGTCTATACCGAAGGACGCTTGCCCGGTTCTAAATTTACTGCCTTGGCTAATCCCGGAGACGTATTGGATAATGCACCAATAGTGGTTTTGATTAACAACGGTTCAGCTTCCGCATCTGAGATTGTCGCAGGCGCCCTGAAGGATAACAAACGAGCCATAATTCTTGGAACCAAGAGTTTTGGCAAGGGTTCGGTTCAAACCGTGTTGCCACTGGATGCCAAAACTGGAATCAAACTGACTACGGCTTTGTACTACACTCCATCAGGAACCTCCATTCAGGCAAAAGGCATAATTCCTGATATCGTTGTAGAAGAAATGGATGTCCCCAAAACATCCATCAAAAAATCAGACGCTACCGGGTTTAGCGAAGCGGATCTAAGTGGACATCTGATTAATAAAAACAATGCTGAAAATCCAAATGCAAAAAAAGAAGCCAAATCGGAAGATTTGATTCACGAAGATTATCAACTTTATGCTGCTTTAACAGTCTTGGAAGGCATGGCATTAGCTAATCGCTAATCACAGGCTCCACTCCGCTACCTAGTAGGCATCATTATGAAAATAATGATGCCTACTGTTTTTATAGTTCTCTGTACTGCGCTGTTTCCAGTTAAAACACTGTCTATTCAAATTTCAATTAGCTCTATTTTATATAAAACCTCAGAACATGACTATCAAGAGTAGTGCTTTATGCAACGTATGGAGAAAGCTAATTGCTATAGACTGCAAAATAGGTTCAGCAAACCTAGGGAATCATGCGGTTTTATGCGATAATCGCTGCTTAAACGATACCAATGACACATTATGAACATTAATAACTATTTGTCGCTGTTTTTTGCGTTTTTCTTCTGCTTCCCTGCACATGCACACGTTACTGATTATTTTAATCAAATAAAAACAGATCCAAATGCCCTTTATGAATTTTTTAAAAATATGCCCAAAGGTGGTGAATTACATTATCACTTGGCAGGAGGCCCCTACCCCGAAACCATGATAACCATGGCGGCAAAAAATGATTACTGTCTTGATTTATCCACTTTGTCAGTCAATAAGAGTGCAACGCCTTGTGCTGGATTAATGCTTGGTGAACTCAGTCAAAAACCCGAACTTTATGCCTCTGTAGTTCGTGCCTGGTCGTTAAAAGACTTCATTCCCGGCAAGGAAACAGGACACGACCATTTTTTCAGTAGCTTTATGAAGTTTATGCCTATTGTCATTGATTACCGTCCGCAATTAATTGCTGATGTCATTAAAACAGCCGCTGATCAAAACGAACACTATCTGGAAATTATGGATATTACGGATAACGCCAATTCGCTTCGATTTGGCGATCTCATCAAAAATGCCAAGCAGTTTGAGCAAAAGAAAAATATCCTCCTCGCTAATAAAGAATTTGTCCAAAATGTGGAGCATACTGTTGCAGAAAGCGACCGAGTGCTTGATGAAGCCTATAAGGAATTAGGCTGTAAAACCACCCCAGATGCAAATGCGTGTCAGGTTAAAGTGAAAATCCTCTACTACGTCCTGCGTGAACAACCCATAGACAATGTATTTGCCCAAGCATTAAATGCATTTGCAGCGGTTCACTTGTCTAAAGGCAATTTGGCAGGAGTTAACCTGGTTCAGCCTGAAGACGGGATTATTTCATTACGTGACTATCACCAACAAATGCAAATTTTTAACTATCTGCACCGACAATATCCTGATGTCCCCATTAGTCTGCATGCTGGTGAATTAGCACCCGAGTCGGTTACTCCTAAAGACTTAAGATTTCATATTCATGATGCGCTAATTATTGGGCAAGCGCAAAGAATTGGCCACGGCGTTTCAATATCCTATGAAAATAATGCAGAAGAAACGCTTGACTACATGGCCAAACACCAAATACCCGTTGAAATTAATTTGATCAGCAATCAAAAACTACTGAATGTTTCTGGTCCTAATCATCCCCTTAATTTCTACCTCAAGCATCACGTTCCTGTGGTTTTATCCACCGATGATGAAGGCATTTTAAGAACGGATTTAACCCGCCAGTATGTAGAGGCAGTGTTAAATCATGGACTGAATTACCCAACACTAAAACAGATTAACAGAAACACCCTGACATACGCCTTTCTTCCGGGTAAAAGTCTTTGGAGCAATGCAGAAACAGCCGAACCAGTTGCAGAATGCAAAGTTCTTAATAGCCTTGAATGCCTCAAGTTCATTAATTACAATGAAAAAGCAAAACTTCAGTGGAATCTGGAACAGAAATTAACAGCCTTCGAGAATACTTTTTAAAAAATATTGGCAATAAAGTTGAGAACATTCTCCCCGTTATTTATTGCACCAGAATTTTATTCAAAAAAACTAATAGCGTTAATTTAAAGCTTTTTAAGCTATTTATTTTCTTTTATCATGGTTTTTATAACTAACGTACTTCATTGAACTTACCGAGTTTTCCTCTCTTCACCACGTATAGCATGGAGAGGGAAAGCAAGGTGCTTCTTGTGGTCATATCGATAAATTAATAATCAATATCTATTTTTATCATAATGGAATCCTTGTAAAGTGGACAGCATGACGGTGAACGAACAATAACAAGAAGAACTAAACTCAATACCCCAGATTTAAAGAGTTATAAAACGAAAAATCCCTTATCCTCGCTGTGCGAGAGTAAGGGATAAAATGCGGAGTTACAATTCGTTGCTTATTGATTAATAAGAGACTATGCGGTAAACGGGTCACGTAAAATAATAGTTGAATCTCTTTCAGGCCCTGTAGATAACATATGAATAGGAATACCTAAAAGTTCTTCTATACGTTTTAAATAAGCAATAGCATTTGCAGGAAGCTCACTCATCACAGTCACATCAGCTGTTGATTCAGTCCATCCAGGCATTTCCTCATAAACCGGAATTAATCCCTCAAAGTCATCAGCCGCTTGTGGTGGACGGGATAATAAGTTACCGCTGGCGTCTTTATAATTGACCGCAATACGCAGCACATCCAGACCGTCAAGTACGTCCAGTTTCGTGATACAAAGGCCAGTTATACTGTTCAATTCTATGGAGCGTCTCAGTAATACAGCATCAAACCATCCACATCGTCTTGGTCGTCCGGTTACTGCACCAAACTCCTGACCACGCTCAGCTATTCGCTTTCCTACCTCATCAACCAATTCTGTAGGAAAAGGTCCTCCGCCCACACGTGTAGTGTATGCTTTGGTAATACCCAGCACGTAATCGAGGTATCTGGGACCAAATCCCGCACCGTTGATAACCGAGCCAACGCAGGTATTCGAAGAGGTAACAAAAGGATAGGTTCCATGATCAATATCAAGATAAACGCCCTGAGCACCCTCGAATAAAATGTTATCCCCATGCTCACGGTGTTCATGCAATCGAGCCGACACATCACAGACCATAGAGCGTAATTCCTCAGCCCAGAGCAGTGCTTCATCGAGCATAGGCTGTAATTCCACAGCGGGTTGCTTGTAGTATTGTGTCAAAACAAAATTATGATAATCCAACAGACTGGATAATTTTTGGGTTAATCGCTCTGGATGAAATAAATCACTTACTTTGATGGCGCGCCGTGCAATTTTGTCCTCATAAGCAGGGCCTATACCACGGCCTGTTGTTCCTATGGCAGCATTCCCCATGTGTAATTCACGGGCTTTATCCAAAGCAACATGACAGGGAAGAATCAATGGACAAGCCAAGCTGATGCGTAATCGCTCTCTGACATTAATGCCTTTTTGTTCCAATTCATTAATCTCAGTGAGCAAAGCTTGTGGAGAAAGCACGACTCCATTGGCGATATAACAGGTTACGTGCGGCCTGAGCATACCTGATGGAATCAAACGAAGTACCGTTTTCACTCCATTAATTTTTAATGTATGCCCAGCATTATGCCCGCCTTGATAACGAACAACCACTTGCGCATCCTGAGTCAATAAATCGACAATTTTACCCTTGCCTTCATCGCCCCACTGTGTACCTAAAACAACAACATTCTTACCCATGATCTACTCTTAAGTCTGCGAAAGCTGATTTATCTTGAACCCGATTTCAGCAAAATCGGACATTATAATTAATTTTTAGCAACTACACCATCATTTTTTGGCATTGCGTGCTTAAAGTAATCAAAAAATGAACTGCTTTGATCCAAAACCAGTATATCTTTTTTCGTGTTAAAACTGCCCTCATAAGCGGCTAAGCTACGATATAAAGCAAAAAAGTCCTTGTTTTGACTGTATGCCTTGGCGTAAATAGCTGCTGCTTCGGCTTGACCAATTGCTCTGGCTTGTTGGGCATTACTTCTTGATTTCGCAAGCAAGACCATAACATTGGCATCAGCCTTTGCCTGAATTTCCTCCGCAGCGGCCTGGCCATCAGCTCGGTGTCTGTTTGCTATTTTCTGCATGTCGGCTCGCATGCGCTGATAAATCGCATTGCTGGTATTGGCTGGTAATTCTATACCCTTAATACGAACATCAATAACATTGATACCTAACTCACTCGCTTGCTTTTCAGCAGCCTTGCGCAGGAGCTCCATCACGTCTTCACGTCCGCCTGAAACGGCATCTGAAATAGTTCTTTTACCAAATTGAGCCCGGAGTAACGTATTTAATTGCTGCTCTAATAATGTTTCAGCTTTAAACTGATTCCCTCCGGTTGACTTGAAATATTGTGCTAAATCGGCGATTTGCCATTTAACATAATAATCAACCATGACGTCTTTTTTCTCTTTGGTTACAATTCGAGTTGATTTAATATCCATGGTCTGGATACGGGTATCAAAAATCCGAACATTTTCGATAAAAGGCGTTTTAAAGTGAAGCCCTGGCTGCAGAACTTTGACTTTATCGGTCTGCGAATCCTCAACCAACCGTCCCAAACGCAGGATGATACCCTGTTGACCTTGAGTCACGGTAAACACACTCGTTAACAGTAAAACTAAAACTAAGAAGAACAAAATACCCAAAGTTGTTTTAGCAGCATTCATAATTAATCCCTCCCTTGACTGTAAGTAGGTCTGGTGAGATCACGTCCAGCAAGAATTAAACTATCCCCATCATTACCATTATCAGCAGAATTCGCTTTAGTGTTCATCGCATTCGATTGTGTTTCAGTGGATGAACTCATGATTTTATCCAAGGGTAAATAGAGCAAATTACCTGATTTACTGTCAACAATGATTTTGGTGCTCTTGCTTAAGACTTTTTGCATGGTTTCAAGATACATCCGTTCTGACATTACCTTAGGAGCCAAGACATATTGAGGAAGTAAGGCTAAAAACTCGGCCACTTCACCCTGAGCACGCAAAACGACCTGTTTGGAGTACGCTTGTGCTTCTTGTTCTATACGGCTTGCATTACCCTCAGCAATTGGAATAACTTTTGCCGCATAGGCATAAGCTTGCTCTTTAAAGCGTTTTTCATCTTCCTGAGCTTTAATTGCGTCATCAAAAGCATCCTGAACACTTTCTGGCGCACGAGCCGGCTGAGGTGATACGTTCACAATAGAAATACCCGGTTTATAAATGTCCAGAGTTTTGACCAGGGTATCCTGGACACTATTTCCCCAGATTTCCCTACCTTCGGTAATAATCTGATCCAAGGTAGTAGTACCGACTACTTGTCTTAAAGCGCTGGATGTCGCTTGTTGCAAACTCTCTTCGGGATTGGCAACATTGAACAAGTACTGCTGCAAATCACTGATACGATATTGAACAGCCAAAGAGACTGCGACCAGGTTTTCATCTCGGGTTAACATTTGAGCAGAATAGGAATAATCCATGACTCTATCAACGTTCATCACCACTTTGGAAGAAATAATTCTTGGAATCCAGTGAGGACCAGGACCAACAGTCTCTACATATTTGCCAAACCGTAAGATAACGGCCTGCTCAGCAGGATCAACGATAAATATTCCCGCAAGAACCCAAAGAATAAAAGCAACAAGAGCAACTATGGTTGCAATTAAACCACCACCAGACCCACCTGATGCGGGATTGTCTGATTGGCTATTACCCCCAAAAAAGGTTCTCTTTAATTTTTCATGGATACGCTTTAAAGCCTCATCAAGATCAGGCGGCTGATTTTTACCCTTCCATGGATCCTTGCCTTTTTCCGGCTCATTCCATCCCATGTACTACTCCTAGCATGTTTAAATTAAGCTAGAATTCTATGGGGTATATGAAGTTTAAGCAAGTAGATACTGTTTCAAGACTTAATTTTTAGATCCAGTGTCTCATCCTGTTATGTTGAAGACAACGCATCAAAAGATTAGTCAGCAGGACCAAACTATAAGTTTGCTTCGAGCGCATTACCTATTAGGTCAGACACATAAGGTTTTGTAAACATTTCCTTGTAAATAATTCCCGTTCTACTCTTAGGATAAGTTGTTGCATAACGTTCGACAGTACCCCAATCACTATCTCCTTTGGCTATTTTCCATCGCATGGTACTCCAACAATTTGGCAGCAATTGATTATCATAAGCGTGTTGATATCGTCTTACGAATTCAGCATAGAGCTTTACCGAATCCTGCTCGGAGGGCAATTGCTGATTTATCGCAATGTGAAGCGGCTCATGAGTTCCCTGGTTAACAAGGGTATTGCTGTATTTTCTGATGACCAGGTCTTCAACCAGAAACGCTGCGGAACAAGGGCTGCCGAACAGATGTCGAAGAGCATTTCCCCAGGAATGATCTGCATAAACGATACAATGGAGGGCGCTTTCAGAAAGGTGACATCGTTTTACAAAAGGGTCTACAAGGTCTGGTTTATCCTCCAGATAACAGTGAACAGCCTTTAACAAATCAACACGATGGGTACGCAATAAAGCCCGCATAACCTCATTACGAGGCGGTTCGGCGCCATGGCATAATAAAATCGCTACGCCACGAATCGCTTCAACTCGAGTCTTATTGTTGGCAATATGCAGACATAATTCTTCAATTGCGGTATGTCCTGTTTTTTTGTCTTCAAAATAATGATTATTTTCTGCATTCAGATTAAGGTCGTCTACCGAAAACTCCATAAGCACCTCTAGTGCATTCATTTTGAGCAAACGTGCGGCAAGTAAAACAGGAGTATCTTTCATGATACCAATAGGATTTGCAAGGTTCGCTCCCTCATGAGCCAGTAGTCGAATACCATCGACATAATCAAGAACAACGGCTTGATGAAGAGGTTGAAAAGCAGCATTCCCCTTAGACTTGTTGGTGATTGTATGAATATTGGGATTTCTCGCCAAAATGGAGATCAGTAATTCCGTATTTTTTGAATCAATAGCCAATGAAAGCAAGGTTCGACCTTCATTATCCCGCTTATTCACATCAAAGATATATGCTTTTGACTGCGAGGCGAGCTCTTTAATTTGTTCTCGCCAGACCGAAAGAGCATTAATAATGTTTACAGAACTGCATTCAGACAAGGGACGGTTTGTATTATCGATGCACAAAAGATGCAGTGCTAACTGAATTTTTCCTGCTGCAATAGCTTGATGAAGAGGTTCACCAATATTGACATTTTCGGATAAATCTAAAATCACATCAATTTTATCCGTCAGATGTGTTGCTGAATCCTGACCTTCCTGATGCTGAGCAATTAAATAATTGAAAACAGTCATTTGCGAACCGTCAGGTAACCAAAAAAGACGATCCAGATAGTCCTTTTCTTTGCTCAGCTTCTTTTTAATGTAGTCATGGAATTCATCGCATTGCAAGGCAACTACTGCGTTCATTTCATCTATAAAATCCATAAGAGGCATCTCTCTGTCTATTGCTTTTTGATCGTTATGCAGCAAAAAGTTACCGTATTTAGTGGGTGATTGATAACCTTAAAAAAAACAGGCATCTGCATCTGTCCAACAGTTATTTAAGCACACTAAAAAATCAACCCGTTTTAATTTTGTCTACTACATCCTGGTTCAAATGTTCTGCAATTAATGCCATCAATTTGACCGCATTATCATAATCTCTTTTATCAAAAACGCCGGCATGCTGATGGGCATAACGAACAGGAATTCCTATATTTACAACCGGAACTCCGTTACCCGCTGTCTGTATTTTTGCCCCATCTTCACCATATCCTGGCTCTACCTCGAGCTGTAATGGAATATTGTTGACTTTAGCTAGCTCAATAACCCATTCGAGTAATTCCTGATTGGGTATCATCGAGTGATCGTATACAAAGACACTTGGGCCCTTACCTAAAAAGATGCGGTTTTTACGCTCAGCCATCAGGGCAGGATAATCATCAGCAATACCCACTTCAATATTAATTGCCACATCGGGATGTGTTGCCTGATAAACCGTACTGGCTCCACGAAGCCCAATTTCTTCCTGCACAGTTGCGGCAACGTACAGGCGGTTAGGTTGTTGTTTTTGTTTTAATGATTCAAGAGTATCGCTGATAGACGCAAGGCCAATACGATCATCAAGCGCTTTAGCCAAAAATCGGTTAGGGCTTAGCTGACTAAACTCGCTGACCGGCGTCACTTCAAGCCCTGGACGCATTCCAAATTCATTTTGCGCCTGTTCGCAACTCTCCGCACCTATATCCAGAAATAAAAAATTCATATCAGGCGAGCCGAGCAGTTTCTTGTCACCCAAAAGATGGGGTGAATCCATGCCTGAGTAGGCCAATACAGCGCCTTTCGCTGTAGTAACAGTCCAGCGTTGGGCGTAAATAACCGCATTGGCAATTCCGCCTAAAGGAACAACCTTTAAAAATCCCTCTGGAGTGATGGATTCCACCATAAAACCGGTTTCATCCATATGCGCCATAAACAACAGTTTTGGCCCTTTCTGATTGTTTTTATGCCCAATCAGGTTACCCATACCGTCTACCTTTAAATCTGTCAGTAAGGGTTGCCAAGTCTTTTCTATGGCCTGTCGTATCGGTTTTTCAAAACCTGAAGCACCAGCCATTTCGGTGAGATGCGCCAATAATGGCATTTCAGAAGCAGCATGAGCCGCACATGATATGAGGAAACTACTAATTAAAACTGTTTTCCTTAACATAGAACATCCTTATTTTTTATGAAAAATTAAATCCCATACTCCATGTCCCAAACGCTCGCCTCGGAGTTCAAATTTCGTCAGTGGTCTGGACTCAGGCTTTGGCGAGTATCCCCCATTTGCGTGCTGGTTAACCAGTGTGGGTTCTCCATTCAGGACTTCCAACATGTGTGTTGCATACTCCATCCAGTCTGTAGCACAGTGAATGAATCCGCCCTTTTTAATTTTTTTTGTCAACAATTGGATAAATTCCGGTTGAATCAGGCGGCGTTTATGGTGACGTTTTTTATGCCAGGGGTCTGGAAAAAAAATCTGTACCCCTGCCAGAGATTCATCACTCAACTTAGTTTGAAACACTTCCACCGCATCATGAGCCATAATTCTCACGTTAGTCAGTTGATGATCGTGCAAATCGGCAACCAAACTACCAACACCGGCTTTATGAACTTCTATTCCCAGATAATTGGTTTGAGGATTATTTTTTGCCATAGTCAGCAATGAAGTACCCATTCCAAAACCAATTTCAACGACTGTTTCTGCCGTTCTGTTAAATTCTTTGGATAAATCCAAGGGTTGATTGTTCATGGGAATTTCGTACTCTGCAAGCCATAAATCCAGACCTTGCTGCTGACGATTACTAACCCGCCCTGCCCTGAGAACATAACTTTTAATCTTGCGATGCATTTTAAAAACAACTCAATTCGAAAAGGAAGAATTATACTGGTTTTGTTTAAAACTTCTACCACACTTCCTCATCCTGCTTTTTTTTGCTAAATTGACTAAAGCGCCATGACTCACTTAACCGTGGTGCTATAGGCTAATCTCTTCTTTTAATTATAAAAAGTGTTTTTTTTAAGAATGATATTAGCATGACTTATTGCCAAAAGAGCGTATTAAATTAGCGTGGTGAAGTAAAAATTATTGCAATATTGGAGTTTTTTTGTTATAAAACCGCTCTTGTATTTCACATCCGGCTATTTTGTTTAAAGAAAGCCCCGAATTTTACAAAGACGATTACAATATAGAACCTATTTGGAGTAACAGAATGTCTAGAGTATGTCAGGTAACTGGCAAGCGACCAATGACTGGTAACAAAGTGTCGCACGCTAACAATAAAACTAAAAGACGCTTTCTGCCTAACATTCAGAACCACAAGTTCTGGGTTGAAGAAGAAAATCGATTTGTCTCATTAAAACTGAGTACTAAAGGTATGCGTATTATTGACAAATTAGGTATTAAAGCGGTTCTGGATCAAATCAGAGCTAAAGGCGAGAAAGTATAATTCAAGGGGATAAGCCATGGCAGCTGTTACTGTTAAAGTCAAAATGGAATCCACAGCAGGAACTGGATACTATAAAACCACAACTAAAAACCCACGTAACCATCCTGAAAAGATGGAGCTGATGATGTACGATCCTAAAGTACGCAAGCACGTGCTGTTTAAAGAGAAAAAAGTTAAATAATTACCTTTGCCCCATTATTTGGGGCATATGCTCCTCATCAATAATCAACAAAAAAGTGAAAGTCACTATCACCAGTTTAACCCCTTCATTATGTTAGTAAAATCGCATAGTCAAAATGTGATCTATTTAAATTAAGCCTGTTAGGTACTGGATTATCCCTGTGAATCGTTTAAACTGATAAATAATAGCAGTGAAAACAAAGAGGATTTGCATGAAACAGTCATTGCAACTTACTATAGGGCAACATCTCACGTTAACACCCCAGCTACAACAAGCAATCAGATTGTTACAATTATCCACAATAGATTTACAACAAGAAATTCAACTTGTTGTCGAATCAAACCCTATGCTGGAAGCAACGCCCGTTGAAGACAAAGAAGAACCAACTCAAAATGGAGCAGAACGCCAAAATAATGATGAACCAACTGATTTTCAATGGTCTCAACTCTACAATAATGCTAATAAACGCACCAATTTTGATGATAACGATTACAACTTTGACAACTTACACTGCACTACGACTAATTTGCAAGACCATTTGCGCTGGCAACTTGATCTATCTCCCATGAGCGACATAGACAGAGTTATAGCAACAACTATTATTGATGCGATTAACGAAGATGGATTTCTAACTATATCCATTGAGGAGCTTTATGCCAGCTTGAATAGTGAAGATTTTCCTCTTGATCTTGATGAAATTGAAGCCGTGAGACACCGGGTTCAATTATTTGATCCTGTTGGTTGTGCTTCAACCAATTTATCTGAAACACTCTTGGTGCAACTGGAGCAACTGCCATTAGATACAGACTATTTAACCGTGGCAAAAAAAATTATTTTGGAAGACATTGATTTGCTTGGGCAGCACAATTACCGACAGTTGATGAAAAAACATCAAATCAATGAGAAAATAATAGATGAGATTTTACAAATTATTCAACGGCTAAATCCCAAGCCAGGCAATTTAATCCATCAGGACATCACCGAATACATCATCCCGGACTTAATTGTAAAAAAAATCAACAATGAGTGGCAGGTAGCCCTGAATCATACCGTTTTACCGCATCTGAGTATCAACAACCAGTATGCCTCATTAATTCAGCGAGCAGACAACAGTACAGACAACCAATATTTAAAAAATAATTTACAAGAAGCCCGCTGGTTCTTAAAAAGCATTCAAAGTCGTCAAGAGACATTGCTCAAAGTAGCCACCTGTATCGTAGAATACCAAAAAGGATTTCTTGAACTTGGCGATGAAGCCATGAAACCATTGATATTAAATGATGTGGCGTCCGCTCTTGATATGCACGAATCAACTGTATCGAGGGTAACTACGCAAAAATTTATGCATACCCCCCGTGGCGTATTTGAACTAAAATATTTTTTTTCCAGTCACGTGAATACGGATGCTGGAGGAGAGTGTTCATCTACAGCAATACGCGCCATCATAAAAAAATTAATTTCAGCTGAGAATAGGAAAAAACCTCTAAGTGATAGTAAAATCGCTGAATTAATAGCGGATCAAGGCATTCAGGTTGCCCGAAGAACAGTTGCAAAATACAGGGAAGCCATGGGAATAGCCCCATCTAATGAACGAAAAGTAATTCGTAGTTAATTAATTATTCAACTGAAGGAGAGCCTTATGCAAATCAACATCACTGGACATCGATTGGATGTTACTCCTGCACTCAGAGCGTTTACGGAAGAAAAATTCGCACGACTTGAGCGTCATTTTGAACACATTACGTCAATCAGCGTGGTGTTTGACATAGAAGAGGAACTTAGAAAAATTGCTAAAGCAACTATTTTAGTCACCAAAGGTGAAGTACATGCCAGTTCAGAGTCTGAGGATATGTATGCGGCTATTGACTTACTCGTTGATAAGTTAAACAGGCAGCTGGTAAAACACAAAGAAAAAATACTGGGCTTAAGAGATCATCGAGAATAAACTGCACATTATACCGCCCACATCATCGTCATTCATTGTGACGATGATGCCCATAAAGTATGAATACCTCCTCTCAAAACAGAATTTTCTATCGATTTTCTGCTTTGGTGCTTACAAAGCTGTTAAAGAGAACCGTGCCCCCTCAGGTACTTAATCCTTCGCATCAAAAGACGTTCTCAGGATGCCATTCCCTGGGAGTTACAAAAAATCCGTCAAAAACGACAAAATAATGATTTTGTCCTTATTTCAGCACGTCTCATCTATACCTGATGGCTAACTCGTGGTACATTGTATGCGCTATGATTAAGACTAAAATAACCATAATTAACAAACTGGGTTTACACGCCAGAGCTTCAGCGAAATTTGTCTCAACTGCGGCACGATTTCAAAGCCATATCGATGTAACCAAGGATTCGCAAACCGTTAATGGAAAAAGCATTATGGGTGTTATGATGCTTGCCGCCAACAAAGGCAGCGAGTTAACGCTGGAAATTGATGGCCCCGATGAATTGGCGATGAATGAGGCGTTGGTTCAACTCATTAATAATTATTTTGGTGAAGGCGAATAACTGGTCTAAAAAAGACCAGTTATTTACTTGCATCACGTCTTTGCTTTCTCATTTTCTGCACGCAGATTAAAGTCATTACAGGGCCAGACAAACCATAAATACTAAATCCGCAGAATAAAACAATAGACGGATTTAAAGCGATTGCAACAAATAATATGATAAGCAGCAAAACATACAAGAAAGGAACTTTACCCTTAAAATCCACCTCTTTAAAACTGTAATAACGCAAGTTGCTCACCATGAGTACTGATGCGGATACAGCAAAAACTGCAGTTAAAACAGATACAAATAAATTCTGCCATTCATTTTGAAAACAAATCCAGGCAAACGAAGCCATAACCGCAGCCGCAGGAGGACAGGGAAGCCCTTGAAAATAGCGCTTGTCAGCAGTTTCCAGCTGGGTATTAAAGCGTGCCAGACGCAGTGCAACGGCAGCGGTGTAAACAAACGCAACAAGCCACCCAAACTTGCCGAGTTGGCTTAAGGTGAGATTATAAAGCAACAAGGAAGGTGCCACACCAAAAGTAACCATATCCGATAAACTGTCGTATTGCGCCCCAAATTCAGTCTGCGTATTTGTTAAGCGGGCGATACGGCCATCCAGCCCATCAGCGATCATACCAATAAACATCGCAACAACTGCTGCTTCATACTGTCCCTTCATTGAGGAGACCAGAGAATAAAATGCTGCAAATAAACTGGCGGTAGTTAATATATTTGGCAACAAATAAATCCCAGAATGACTTTCTTTTTTCATTCGCAATCAAACCTCATTAATATCAAAATCATGGACATGCTATCATAAAAGGGACAAAAACTACTATTGAAAAGCATTTTTAAACCCCTAATCAAAATAAAATTCACCAAAATTGATAAATATCCACCCGCCAGCAGCGTGATGATGTTATACTTATCATACTGTATTTATTATGCATAGATTTATGACCGATAGAAAGAAAAAGACTATTGTTATAGAAGGAGTAACCTCTCAGGGTAAGACATTTCGTCCCAGTGACTGGGCTGAACGCATGAGCGGCACCCTGGCGAGCTTTAAAAACAGTCGCATTCATTATTCCCCACTCCTGCAACCTAGCGTGAACAGTGAGGGGTATCATTGCGTTCTGCTCGACCCCAAGTTAAAAGAATCAAGCCCTCAGGTATATCAATCCATTATGGATTTTGCCAGAGCAAACAATCTGAAAATCTGTGGCGAAGAAGAGTAACAAGACCTGCTAACCTTTTTTGATAAGGCTTTAATAACCCTGGCTGGATTTAACAGCTAAAGTCCAGCTTACAAATTTTCCTAAAAGATCATTAACTGCGGCAATAGTGTTATCAAAATTGATTGCAAAAATCCCTGCAATAATAAAAACCAGGCCCTTGGGACCATGCTGCGTTCCCGGCTCACTGGCATGAGCGACCAAAACACATCCCCTGACAAACCATATTACACCAGCAGTGCGGATAATTATCCCTATGGAATTATAAATATTGGGAGTGGGAGGTGGGCTATAAGTCAGGATGTTGCCTACGCCAAAAGCAGTATTGGCCATGGCTTGAATCACCGAGGGTATATAAATCAATGCCGCACCAAAGACCAGATACATCAAGGGGGTATACATTTTTTCCTGTGATGAAGACTGGGCTCGATGATCACCGATTTTTTTAAATTTCCCAATAGCTTTCATGACAAACAAAATACCTAACAAATAAGCTGCACCGGTGATCAAGCGCTGCACCGGATAAAGGGATTGGCTAAAATTGCCTAATATGGTAATCAAATCTATGGTCGTCATATATTAATTATATGTGCTTAACTCTTGCAATGCATAATTTTTCCCCTATATTAACCACTTTATCCTAAAAGTTGATGCACGTCATGCAAGTAAATACATTTCCTATTACCCTCGAGGAATCATCTATGATTTCTCCCAAGGTGAAACATTTTATTTTTAAATGCAATCTCACTCCGCCTTTTGCTTACTTACCAGGTCAATTTATTACAATTCATTTTGATCATGACGGTAAAAGTTTAAAGCGCAGCTACAGTATTGCGAATGCTCCCGGGCAGGATAATCGTATCGAATTCGCTGCAGGCTATTTTGAGGGTGGGCCAGGGACAGAGTTATTATTTAATTTAAAGCAAGGTGATACAATTAATATCAACGGCCCTTTTGGGCGATTAGTCTTGAAAGATGAGATTCCAGGCCGCTACATTTTGGTTGCAACCAGCACTGGCACCACCCCCTACAGAGCCATGTTAACCGAATTAAGCAAGCGTTTAGTACAAAATCCTGAACTACAGGTCGTCATTCTGCAAGGCGTACAACGCCGGGAAGAAATTCTTTATGCTGATGAATTTCGCCATTTTGCAAA
Organism: Legionella worsleiensis; assembly: GCF_001467535.1. Classification (GTDB taxonomy): domain Bacteria; phylum Pseudomonadota; class Gammaproteobacteria; order Legionellales; family Legionellaceae; genus Legionella; species Legionella worsleiensis. Next base: position 14,555 of record NZ_LNZC01000011.1, on the reverse strand, counting down.
CACTCATCCTCAGGTCACGTTCAGACCTTATCTCAGCCGTACCGAGCATCATGATTTGCAAGAAAATGAGTTTAAAGGGTATGTACAGCATGCCTTTCCTGAACTTAATTTAAATCCAGCGCATGATGTTGTTTATTTATGTGGAAATCCAGGTATGATCGACGACGCTTTTGATTATTTAAAAGACCATGGTTTTGCAATGCAGCAGATTATCCGTGAAAAATACATCTCACGTTAACAGGCCAGGCAAACCGAATTAAATATCGGGGGGTTTATTTGCCAAACCATTACACCTTTTTTTATTTTATGATTGAAGAACAACAAGAGCATCGTTATTCTACTGCGGCATTGTTTTAATTCACCACAATTAAAGGATGCGTATTGGATCTGGAAAGGTAACACCCCGTTATTTTATCTGTTTTGCTTAAGGCTTAATACCGTTGCCATTCAGATGAAAGGGCAACATTCCGACATTTAGGAGAAAAAACACATGATGAATTACGAAGAACTATCAAATACCATGGAGCAAATGCTACACGATGGCAAAGGGATATTAGCCGCTGATGAAAGCAATAGCACCATAGGAAAGCGGTTTGCGTCTATCAATACCGAAAATACAGAACAAAATCGCAGAGATTATCGCTTATTACTTGCCACAACTCCTGATTTAGAGCAATACATCAATGGCGTCATTCTGTTTGAAGAAACCTTTTATCAAAAAGACGATAATGGGACTCCTATAGCAACGTTATTTGCTCAAAAAGGAATTATTCCTGGTATTAAAGTGGACAAAGGTCTTGTAGATTTACCGCATACAGAACATGAGAAAGTCACGCAAGGTCTTGATGGTTTAACTGAACGATTAATCGAATTCAAAGCCTTAGGTGCCCGATTTGCCAAATGGCGTAATGTGTACAGTATTTCCGAATGCACTCCCAGCCTGACCGCCATAAAATCTGGCGCTGAAAATCTGGCTCGTTATGCTGCAGCCTGCCAATCCGTGGGAATCGTTCCTATAGTCGAGCCGGAAGTATTAATGGATGGCAATCACAGCATTGAGCAATGTGCCGAGGTATGCGAGATGGTGTTACATGAAGTATTTCATGCGCTGTTCATTCATCAGGTTGAATTAGAACACATCATTTTAAAACCCAGTATGGTTACATGCGGCAAAGAGGTGAAACCGTTCAGTGAGCCTGATGAAGTTGCTGATTTTACCATTAACGTCTTTCGCAATAATGTTCCGGCATCAGTGCCAACCATCAACTTCCTATCCGGTGGGCAAACACCACAGCAAGCTACAGCCAACTTAAATGCCATGAACATCATTGGCTACCAACCTTGGCTATTAAGCTTCTCTTTTGGTCGAGCATTACAGGAAGATTGCTTAAAAGCTTGGGCAGGTAAAAAAGAAAACTGCACCGCAGCTCAGGACGCTTTACTTAAAAGAGCACGCTTAAACAGCATGGCTTGTCTTGGTGAATACCAAAGCGATATGGAATAAAATCAGTTCGGCTACTATTCAATGCAGGCAAGAGACCTTATCTTGCCTGTATTTTTAATCAGCACCTTTATCCGATGATGATTTTTCCAGCAATTCAAAGCGAGCATAGAGAGGCAGATGATCGGATAACATCCGCCAGGGCTTGCCCTGCAAACAGGCAACCTCTTTTACATTCATACCTCTAAAATAGACCCTATCAACACATAAAGCAGGCTTAATAGCTGGAAATGAACGAGCATGTTGCCCTTCAACGGTCACAAAAGCCTCTTCAATACCCAAGTCATCAGCCAATGTTTTTGAAATCACCGTACGCCAATCATTAAAGTCACCCGCCATTAATAAAGGTTCATTACTTGGCACCATCATTTTAATTCTCTGGATTAGCGCCTTGCATTGCTCAGCACGTTCCGCTTTAAACAACCCCAGATGGATGCATAATAAATGGATTTTAGTCTCGCCAATATTCAATTGAGTATGCAATATGCCACGAGAAGCTCTGTTAATCGTGGAGAGATTGATGCTCTCAAATCGTTCAAAGGGATACTTGCTCAAAATGGCATTTCCATGATGGCCTGATTGATATACTGCATTTTTTGCATAAATATAATGCGGCCATATATTCTCCGCTATGTATTCAAATTGCGGCGCATCAGGCCAGGAATTAATACGCTTTTCACGTTTTCGGTGTTTTCCCTGAACTTCTTGCAAAAAGACAAAATCAGGACTTAACGTGGTTATTGCCTCTCGCATTTCAGGCAGCAAAAAACGAACAGCACCAACACCAAAACCTTTATGAATATTATATGTTATTAGCGAAATGGAGGTTTCACCGTGTTGCATTTTAGTTTTACCCTATCCAGGTTTCTATTCCAATCATAGCATCAACAAGACAATTAAAATAATACGTTTATTCAATTATAGCTCTCCTTAAGACGGATTAATAACCGCCACAAGAAGAAATATCTGGATTTACATCTGAACCGCTTACGTACTATGCTATGAGGAAGAAAGACTATTAAGATAACCTATGACACCACTTGAACTGAGTATCCCTGGATTAACCATAGCCTGCAAAGCATGGGGAAATCCTGAAAACCCACCGGTTATTGCCCTTCATGGTTGGTTGGATAATGCCAACAGTTTTGATAAGCTTGCTCAGCTTTTGCACCATGACTATTATTTTATTGCCGTCGATCTTCCTGGTCATGGGCATTCTTCCCACCTCCCCGAAGGCGCCAACTACCACTTCATTGATGGAATTTTCACCATTATTCATATTTTGGATGCCTTGAAAGCAGAAAAAGTGCATTTACTCGGTCATTCTATGGGCGCCTGTCTGGGTAGTTTGGTTGCTGGTGTGGCACCTCATCGATTCTTATCGTTAGCCCTCATCGAAGGTTTAGGCCCTTTCTCATCTCCAGACACATCAGCATGTGAACAATTATCCCAATACAGTACCTCACTGACCCGAAAAGTAGGCAAAAAAGCAAAAGGATATCCAAAATTCCACAGTGCCGCCCTGGCACGCGCCCTAAAAGGATATGTTTCTCTGGATATAGCACAATCATTATGTGAGCGTGGAATAAAAGAAGACAAAGGACTGTATTATTGGCGGCATGATCGCAGATTGTTAGACCCATCCCCCTTGCGAATGACGGAGCAACAAATTATTTCCTGCCTGAACAATATCAAAGTAAAAACCTGTTTAATTTGGGCAAGCAAAGGATTTTCATTTAATTCAGAACAGATGCAAAACCGGATGAAAGCAATTAAACATTTAACTATTGAGCATCTTGATGGCGGGCATCATATTCATATGGAAAAGCCAGAAGCAGTTGGGACGCTTCTGGCGAGATTTTACAAAACGGACTGATTATTTTCCTTGAGTAAAACAGGATTTATAATTAATGGTGACTTCACTTAATGACTTTTTAATATCGTCCAGATTATAACCCAGATCTTTCGCTGCGTTTAATACACCACAGCCGCCTTCATCAAATGTTGAATAAGGCGTCCAATAGTCCATATTGGCCTTAACCATTACATCAAACGCTTTACGAATAGTCCAATCAGGTTGATTAGCCAGTATATAGAATAAATGGTTAAACACACCGCTGGAATAATGCACATCCAGACCACCGTAATAATCATCGGCAACATCAATAGACCGGCCATCACGACTTGGCTTATCCATGTAACGTAATGCTTCATAACCACTGTCTTCTTTCATAATTTCAGGGCCAATTTGCCAGCTACTTTTGCCTGTAGAGTAATATTCAGCAGCTTGAGCAGCCATATCTGAAAATGCCTCATTCATGCCACCTGACTGACCAAAATATTCCAATTCAGAATGTTGCTCTGTAAAACCATGGCTGATTTCATGGGCGCCAACGCCAAGTGAAACTAATGGATACATCATAGTATCACCATCACCAAAGGTCATTTGTTTTCCATCCCAGTAGGCATTTTCATAACCGTAACCGTAATGAACACGCATCACCAGTTGCATTGGCGAGCCATCAGACTTGGTCAAGGCTTCAATACCATACCAATCGTGATACATATGTTTGATGACATATCCAGCATACATGGCATCATTTGTTGGTGAAGCGGCGCCATTATCTCTATCGTATCCATCTCCTGAGTATCCTGTGTAAAAAATATCAGATTGATCGGATGTTTTGCAGGAAAACTGCATTGGCTTATTATTTGAATAGTATTTATGTCCCATATCGACTACTTTAACGTAGGAATTTTCCATATAACACTGTTCTACAAGATTATCACGGCTCAACTCCAGTAGAGGTAAATCTTTACCAAACTGATATTCGCCAACTTTGCGATTACCACCAAAACCTATTCCGTGCACCGGAGACAATCGAGTCTTGACATCATTCCATTCCACATAAGGTTTATGGGTTTGGGCATCAATAATCGCTGTTGGACGCTCTGGAATGTTATCATCATGACGCAAAAACACACTCACTTTATAGGCCCAGTGCGCTTTGTTTTTTTCATCGACGTAAATCATAGGCGTCACATGTTCTTCACTGACGTGCTGATTGGCGTATTTGTTTTTGAATTGTTGCAATGCTGCGTCAGCATTTTTGACAAAAGAAGCTTCAGGTTGACCCAGTTCCGCTTGAAGACCTTGATATACCTGGCCATTCATTTGAACATTAGCCTGAGCACGAGCTAACATTCCAGCCTTATATGTACTGTGCATAATGGCGTAGCCACCAAAAACAGGGAAACCGGCGTAGTGTTGTTGCATGCGAACATGAGTCACTTTATTTTTATCTGTGTGTTGTTTTACAAACTCTAAAGTGTCATTGGAAACCGCAATGCCCTTTACAGCACCCGGCGTGGATAATTTGAATTTTTGCTTTAGTTCAACAATAGAAGACTTCTGCAAAGGCACAGGCTCTGCTGCCTTTACTGGTGAGGAAATACCAAATGCTAAAGCAACAGCAAGAGGTGACAGATAAAAATTTGGGTGCATTGATTCTAACTCCTTAAACTTAATTCCCATACGACAACTCTTCCTGGAGCGTCGATGTTGTTATATAACCCTTTAATTTTTCAGTTATATTACCAAAGTACCGCTACGTCAGCCGTACCTTGGTAGTTTGTACTACGTTCAAACTTCCAAATCAAGGATGATCTAAACTTGGCTTTTACTGAATGAATTAGAGGGCTCATTCAACACGTCTTTTTTCAATTAACTTATTGTAATATAACACAAATATTTTAATGACAACTGACATAAAACCAACTTGTTTTTTTTCAAAATGTAAAAACATTTCTCCAAACCACTCAAAGCTAGCATAATTTCAAGATTTTTGAAATTAATATTTACGAAGGAATTTTATTTTCAAAACAAATACATTTTGATTAATTTTAATGCATAAATAAACGCACTAATTCACTCCAAAAGCATAAAACCAATCCTGCCTGAACAGGCGGGCAACTCATTCCTGGTAAGCACTCAAGTCATGAGAATAATGAGGTAACATGCAGAGATCTTGCCGATATCCTCGAAGATATATAGACAAATTATCAAATATAAGGCAAAATCTGCCAAAAATCAGACTACGCTTAAGTCTAATGAAAAAAATACTTGTTCTACACGGCCCGAATCTAAACCTCCTAGGCACTCGAGAACCATCCGTTTATGGCGCTATGTCTTTAAGCGAGATTAATGCACAGCTTCTTGATGAAGCAAACGCTGCGGGAGTCCAGCTGGCCTGTGTTCAAAGTAATTCCGAAGTGGAACTTATAGAGACCATTCATCAGGCTCAAAGTGACAAAATTGACTTTATTATTATCAACCCCGCTGCATACACCCACACCAGTATTGCATTGCGTGATGCGCTCACTGGCGTTGCTATTCCTTTTATAGAAGTTCACATCAGCAATATTTATACTCGTGAAGCCTTTCGCCATCATTCCTATTTTTCTGATATTGCGACAGGCGTTATCTGTGGTTTGGGTACACAAGGTTATTTATTGGCGTTAAAAGCAATCATTCAAGAATTTAAGTAGAGAGAATAAACAATGGATATTCGTAAAATCAAAAAGCTTATTGAATTGTTGGAAGAAACCGGCATTTCTGAAATTGAAATCAAAGAAGGTGAAGAATCACTAAGACTAAGCCGCCACAGCAGCGTTACCATGGAATCCCCTCAGGTTCATTATGTTGCGCCTTCTACGATACAACAACAAAATCTATCAAGTGCAGCGCCAAATGCTCCAGCGGCACATCATAACGAGAGCAAACCAGCCGCTGTAGTTGCATCAGGGCATAAAATTCGTTCCCCCATGGTTGGAACCATGTATACCTCACCGTCACCTGAAACCCCTCCTTTTGTTACTCTGGGTCAATCCGTCAAAGTCGGTGATACTTTATGCATTGTTGAAGCCATGAAAATGTTCAATGAAATTGAAGCGGATCGTGCGGGTAAAATTGTGGAAATCCTGGTTCAGAACGGGGAACCAGTTGAATACGACCAGCCTTTGTTTATTATAGAATAGTGAGGCGTGTCTATGCTCAGTAAAATAGTTATTGCGAATAGAGGCGAAATTGCGCTTCGTATATTACGTGCCTGTAAAGAGCTTGGCATTCAAACTGTTGCCGTTCATTCAGACGTTGATAAGGATCTGCTGCATGTCCGACTTGCCGATGAAACCGTATGCATTGGCCCGGCTCCTGCACAAAAAAGTTATCTGAATATACCCGCTATTATCTCCGCCGCAGAAATCACCGATGCGGTGGCAATTCATCCGGGCTACGGATTTTTATCAGAAAATGCTGATTTTGCCGATATAGTGGAACAAAGCGGATTTCGTTTTATTGGACCCAGAGGTGATACCATTCGCTTGATGGGCGATAAAGTCTCCGCAATTGCGGCTATGAAAAAGGCTGGAGTGCCCTGTGTTCCCGGTTCTGATGGCCCTTTAGGGGATGATGATGAACGCAATCTGGAAATTGGACGAGCTATTGGCTATCCCGTAATCATTAAAGCAGCTGGTGGCGGCGGCGGCCGAGGAATGCGTGTTGTGCACAGCGAGTCTAATTTGTTAAATGCCATTGCACTTACCCGCAGCGAGGCTAAGGCGGCGTTTAACAATCCTATTGTCTATATGGAAAAATTCCTGGAAAATCCAAGACATGTTGAATTTCAGGTACTTGGAGACGGCAAAGGCCATGCAATTCATTTAGGTGAGCGTGATTGCTCCATGCAAAGACGCCATCAAAAAGTTATAGAAGAAGCTCCTGCACCGGGAATTACAGCAGAGCTGCGAAAAAAAGTAGGTGATTCTGTAATAAAAGCCTGTAAAGATTTGCAATACAGGGGCGCTGGCACATTTGAGTTTTTATACCAGGATGGCCACTTTTATTTCATTGAGATGAACACCCGTATCCAGGTAGAACATCCAGTAACCGAAATGATCACCGGCATCGATTTAATCAAAGAACAAATCAAAATTGCCAGTGATATTCCACTGACCCTGACTCAGGAAGACATTAAATTCCGAGGTCATGCCATTGAATGTCGAATTAATGCAGAAGACCCAAAAACATTTATGCCATCACCAGGAACCATAAAATTACTGCATCAGCCTGGAGGTCCCGGCATCCGTTTTGACTCGCATATTTACAGCAGTTATACCGTACCCCCTAACTATGATTCTATGATAGGCAAGCTCATCAGTTATGGCGAATCCCGAGCTGAAGCTATGGGAAGAATGCGTAATGCTCTGGATGAAATCATCATTGATGGAATAAAAACCAACATTGAATTACATCAGCGCATTCTGCACGACAAATCGTTTATAGATGGTGGTACCAATATTCACTATCTGGAAAAAATGCTGAAGGATTAATATGGTGTGGTATCAATTAAAAGTAGAGCATTGCCCAAGCGATGAGATAGAACAAATCAGCGAGGAACTCGAAGAGTCTGGAGCCTTGTCTATTATGCTTACAGATAAAAATGATAATCCAGTGCTCGAACCAGAACCAGGTACAACCCCGTTATGGCCGGAAGTGATTATTCAGGCATTATATGCGCAGGCGGAAGATGCCGAGGCAGCAAAACAACACTTAACCCATTCCAAAAGGTCTTTGCAGTGCAGTATTGAGGTTCTACCCGAAAAAGATTGGGAACGAGCCTGGATGGATGATTTTAAGCCACAACAATTTGGTAGGCGCCTGTGGATTTGTCCTACCTGGATGACACCTCCAGTATCTGATGCTGTGAATTTAATGCTGGATCCTGGGTTGGCATTTGGCACGGGAACTCATCCAACAACGGCTCTATGCCTGACCTGGTTGGAACAGGCCGAACTCGATAATAAAACGCTCATCGATTATGGCTGTGGTTCCGGTATTCTTTCATTAGCAGCGATAAAGCTTGGAGCCAGGCATGTGATTGGTGTGGATATAGATCATCAAGCCCTGCAAGCAACGCAAAATAATGCGATGACCAATCACATTAACGAACAGTTTCTGTCCATAAGTACTCCTGAGGCGCTGCAAGAACCGGTTGATTTAATCATTGCAAACATTCTTCTTGCTCCGCTTATGTCATTAAGAGATCGGTTTTATCAACTGCTGAATCCAGGAGCAAAACTGGTTGTTTCAGGCATTTTAACAGAGCAAGCAGAAACGCTCGTTAAAGAGTATCAGGATGTGTTCACTCACACCGGTACTTCCCATCAGGACGGCTGGTCTCTTTTAGTTTTTACCCGCAAGTAATCCCTTATCAAAAACAGTGTGTCACTGTAGATTGACATTTAACGATTGCTATCACAAAAGCAATCAGGAAGTCCTTAAAAAGACACACTGCTCAATGAGGAGATTTCTCTCTAAGTTAGGGTTGACGCAGATCGGTCATTTATACTTCAATCGACGGTAACTCTCTAGTTGGTTCGTGCTCTGCTTAAATCTAAAAGGGATTTGAGCAACCTGACAAAGTTCATGAATTATTCTCCAGAAACTTTTTACTTCTGGAATAAGAGATATCCGATAAAGTAAACTTGAACAACGAGCAGTTTATAACGTATCATCTTATTTTTAACGGTACAATTGCACCACGAAATCTCGTATTAAACGAACTATAATGGCGATTAGCATTGCATCAATGCAAGCAATAGCAGGGTTAGATAAAAAGACTTGAACCATATTCCGCTATGATCACAGCACTCTGCTTTTTATCCGTTCGTTTCATTGAGAATTAAATGCATTGTCAATATTCTTTTGGAGCAAACTAATGACAGCTGAGCACTATCCGGCCTCACTTGTCAGCCGGCTTGCAATATCGGAACCCAACCTGGTTTCGCAGGGATACTATCGTTCCAAACTTTTTATCGCTCCCTTTTCTGCCAACTCGCTGGTTGCAGCAGCAGGGCCTTTACTCTCATTGCTTGAAAGGCTGTGTTTAAGTCCGAGTCTTCCACCCATTGAACAAATTAGAGAAAACATTGAGCATGAATTGCGAGCTTTTCACAGCAAGCTGGATGCCTCTAAATACCCACAAGATCTCATCAGCATTGCGCACTATTTATTATCAGCGACTATTGATGAAATTCTAGGTAAAAATTATTTAAGAATTTATAATCTGGCGGCTGAATTCAAGTCGTTTACTCCTTTAACAAGTGATGGGGCTCAACCACAACAACGATTTTTTGAAATCCTGAATTACATCAAAGAACGACCCAATCAATTTCTTGATTTAATCGAACTGGTTTATTTTTGTCTTATCGTTGGATTTGAAGGCGAGTATCATTTAAAAGCAGATGGTCGTCAGGCACTTGACAATACCATTGAAGACTTATATCAAATTATTCAACAATATCGATTCAATAAACCTCATAAACTGTTTCATGAAAATCCCATACCCAAAACACTTAAAAAAAACTATAAGGCTTCACTGATAACTGCTATTGTTGCAGTCAGTTTTGTTGCCCTAGCCTATTTAACCAGCCACATAGTGCTGGAAAATAAAGCAAAAAACCTTTTATTTGGACATACCCAACTTGCAATGCTGGATGACTAATGGATAACTCTTTACACGCATTATGTGATGCTATAAAAAAAATACTGAATCAGCTCAAACCGCAAAACAATCAACTGTCCTTTGTTGTTATGACAGGCATCAACGAACAAGGTAAATCTGCGCTTTTAAAACAAAGTGCCATGGAGATCATGCCTGTATTTAGCGAGCAAAATGCAAAAATCTATTTTAATCAACAGGGAATTATAGTTGAACTCGGAGAGAGTTGGCTTAGAAACAGCAAAACCCTCTTACAAAATACCTTAAAACAACTCAATCGATGTAACCGCTATCTTCAAATTACCGGATTAATCTTATGCGTAGACGTAAATGATTTATTAATTGCAGATCCGGCTGCTTTTACCGAAACAAAAAAATCACATCTGCAATTACTGGAGCGTCTTGGCTCCAATCTGGGTTATCAAGTTGAGTTAGCACTCATATTTACTAAAATGGACACGTTAGCAGGATTCACTGAATTTTATCAGATGGATCATGCAATGGAACTGTCCAAACCTTTAGGCTTTTCTCTGGATTGCATCAATCAAACACGCAAAAAAATTGAAACCTATTCTCAACAATTCAATCAATTAATCGAGCATCTTGGCCACCAGGTGATTACCAAAATGCATCCCGTTCGCTCCACCATAAAACGAAGTTTAATTCGGGAATTTCCACTGCAATTATCCAGCCTGAGAGCCCCTATTCAGGCATTAATCCAAGGCATATCTCCCAAGATGTTTCATTTGCACTCCCTCTATTTTACCAGCGCAGAACAAGGTGGAGTAAGTATTGACAGACTTAATAAAAAAATTCAACACGAATATGCTTTGGTGGTTCAGGATACCTTTCCACAAGCCACCAATTTCAGAGCCTATTTTGTTGAAGGGGCATTAAAATCAATACAAGAGCAATGCAGTCAAGCTCCCCAAATTCAGCCCGTATCTCAAAGACCACTCATAGCCATAGCTTCAGGTATCGCAGTAATGAGCTTGCTCTTGTTAAGTTATAACCATTACAAAACAGCACATTTACTCGATGAAACCAGTAAAGAATTATTGGCTTATGATACCTTGAATAATCAAGGTCAAAATGGCCCGCAGGCGTTGTACCACTTGTCAAAAGCAGCAGACAAAATGGACCATATATCAGCTAATTCCGTTTCACTTCCTAATGTTCATCAGTTAAAAGTTAGCCTGCACAATAACGCCAAACACAAACTGGAAGGCGAATTCCTCCCGTCTTTAACTAATGAGCTGGAACAAGTAATCAATAATCCCAGCAATACTCCTATAACTCGTTATAAAGCACTGAAAATCTATCTAATGCTTGGGCAACCGGAACATTTTTCGGAATATGAGGTCTATGAATGGTTTAAAAATCAGTGGCAACAATCGCCAAATGCAAATAAAAATCAATTAGTACTGCTTAAGAGGACCTTAAGTAAATCCCTGCACAATGTACCCGTCAAACCTCAGGTGATTAGTGATGCACGAAATTACTTAAATGCTCTACCAACCAGTTATCTTTATTACTCAATTGCCAAAGAATCTTTTCCGCAGACAAAACAAAAAATTACTGTTGATGGATTTCACTTATCAACGAATGAACTGCCTGTCTATTTCACCAAATCCGGTTTTACAACTGTGATTCGCACTATTCCCAATATAAGCAGCAAACTTCAGGCAGAAAATTGGGTTCTTGCTCGCCAGGATCTGGCGCAACTGAATAATCTGCTCATTCAGGCGTACTGTTTTGATTACGTAACCTGGTGGCAAACATTCATCAAGAAATCTCAACCAATTCATTATCACGATTACCAACAAGGTCGTCAAATTGTAAAATCCCTGCAGCAAACTGATGCCATAGGAACACTGATTTCTCTGGTACAACGAGAAACCAAACCTGATTTATCTGATGACGGCACGTCTGTTTTCAATCAATTTGTTGCGCATAAGTTTACCGATTTGAACCTGACCAGCAGCACAAGTATCAAAGACATCAATATAAAAATCAACGAACTAGAGCATTTTATTGCCACATTATCGGTTGTAAACGATGGCGGTAAAACAGCATTTACGTTGACTAAATCACGATTTATTAACGAAAATGCAGCAGATCCTATCAGCGCACTTTTTATGCAATCCCGTCAACTCCCCGAACCACTCAGCTCCTGGACAAAACAATTGGCAGGAGATACCTGGGTTATTCTCATCAAAGACACCAGAAACTACATCAATCAACAATGGGAGCAAACGGTTTATAGGGAGTTTCAAAATACTATAGCGGGACGTTATCCCTTTGATTCAAGACAACATCAGGAAATTCAAATAAACGATTTTAATCGTTTCTTTGCAACGCATGGCATATTAAATACCTTTTCAGAACAATACATCAAACCATTTCTGGATGTTTCCAATGCTGAGTGGAAAACAAAATCAGTCAATGATTTTGTAATACCCATCTCCAACGATGCGATAGACGAAATCATTCGTGCCAATATTATTACCAATATGTTTTTTCCCGCCCATAGTGATGAAAGTAAAATTGAATTCAGTCTACAAAAAATTAGTCTGGATCCTGTCGTTGCCAGTTTAAAACTTGAAATCGGTGCTACTAAATTAACAGACACGCAAAATAGCGAATCGTTTATTCAATTCAGTTGGCCACAAAATAATGCCAAATTGGCATTAGATTCTATAGAAGGGAATCACTATGAACTTGCAGAGCAAGGCACATGGGCTATATTTAGACTGTTAGAAAAAGTGAATGTTCTGGTGGATGAACAAGACAGTTCAAATTTACAAATTCTGTTTGAAGTGAACAGTAATTCAGGTCGTTATTTGCTTAAAACAAATAACCAGGTTAATCCATTTACCCCGGGAATATTAAATGGTTTTTCGCTAAACCACGTCATTGCATAGCTCATTGAAAAAGTTTTTTTCATTTGAACTGGGTATGGAGCAAGGATGAGATCGAATAAACCGCATAAAAGTGACGGCCATGAAAAATAATGAAAAATACAGTATTGTTGCGGGGTTATTTGGAAATACTCTGGAGTGGTATGACTTCATCCTCTACGCCAGTTTTGCTCCTGTTTTTGCCAGGATTTTTTTTCCCTCTGAAGTTCCTTTTATTTCTCTAGTGGCGACATTCAGTCTTTTTGCTATAGGATTTATCATGCGCCCTATAGGCGGCCTCCTTATTGGCCATTATGCCGATCACTTTGGCAGACGAAAAGCACTGATTGTTTCAGTATCTATCATGACCGTCTCAACTACATTAATTGCCTTGGTGCCAGATTTTAATTCTATAGGTATAGCCGCAACCCTGGTATTTTCCATATTAAGGCTTATGCAAAGTATTGCCGTAGGTGGCGAACTTCCTGGTTCAACTACCTATCTGATTGAACACATGTTTCATAATAAACGTGGATTTGCCGGGAGCCTGGTTTCGAGCAGTGCTTTTTTAGGTATTTTTTCAGGTGCTCTGGTTGCCTCTATTTTCAGCTCCATATTTACAGGCGAATCACTTTTGCAATCAGGATGGCGATACCCCTACCTGATTGGAGGAGTGCTTGGCATATTAGGTATCTGTCTACGAATAAAAAGCAAAGAATCGCCCACATTTGAACCCCAAAAACACAAACAGAATTCTCCGATTAGAATTATCTGTACTGAATATAAAATACCACTAATTAAAGCAATTATGCTCACCAGTATTTTAGCCATGTCAAACTACATACTGATTGCATATGTCACTACATTTTTGGTCAACTATCAAGGATTCAAATTATACGATGCGTTGTTAATCAATCTGTTAGCCTTATTAACCCTTACATTATTCATTCCAATTATGGGTTACCTATCAGATATTCTGGGTAGAAAACCCATTTATTTTTTGGGATTAATTACCCTCTTAATCTATGTATTTCCCTTTTTTGGATTAATCCTCAGTAAGAACTGGTGGTATGTGCTTATTGCTGAACTCGTGTTTGCATTGATACTGGCACCGATTAACGCAACCGTTCCAACCATGCTCGCTGAAATGTTCCCAACCCGCATTCGCGCCAGTGGCATTTCAACAGGCTATAACATAGGTCAAGCTTTATTTGGTGGTACTATGCCGCTAATAGCCATTACACTCATTGAACTGTTCAATAACCAGCTCGCACCCGCCTGGTACGTTTTTATATGGACAATCATAGTCCTTGGGACAACCTGTTACGTTAACGAAACCTATAAAAACAACCTGAACTAAAAGACAATAGCTTGGTAGATACTGTCTTTAAAAGCAAGCAACCTTTTAATGAAAATTTTGCTTGCCTTTAAGACAGTATCTACTCTTGCTGAGCCTGATTAACAATCTATTTGCCTATCCCTGGCACAATGGGGTTCTCTGAAAAATACATGTTAAACGTGAACATTAACCCTAACTTAGCAAACGTAGCCTGGTTGCTTGCAACCAGGATTTGTCCAAATTATCTTGGTTGA
>NZ_LNZC01000010.1 GCF_001467535.1 Legionella worsleiensis | reverse complement strand
GAGGCGTTGAAGTGATCAAATACTCCGGAATCGGTGATCAAATGCCTAACGGAATTAGTGATCAAGTCCTCCGGAATACGCAATTGTGCGAATGTTTCCAATTATATTGCTCAAGATAATGACTTGTGTTGCTTTCTAATGACTTCAGTAGGTGATATATCACTGCGTGAAGAATTCAAAGACTCTATTCAGATGGAGCAAGTAATTTCTGGTATCTTAAATTTTACAAGGATTCAACGGTATTTGGAAAAGAGCATAAATGAACTATTAGAAATAGGTACATTAGATTGGCGACTAAATACCTTCCCTTCTCTTTATCTTCAACTCATCGAACAAGATAAGCTATTAATTAAGGATGGATTAGATAATCAAGAAATAGACCGATTACATAATTTATATAATACGTGTACCAATTTATGCGATGAGTTATCATCCTATGAAATACCAGAAACCATAAATCATTGTGATTTTCATGAAAACAATATGATCCTCGATATAAATTCTGGAGTCATTAGTATTATCGATTGGGGAGAGACGGTAATTTCACATCCGTTCTTTTCGTTAAATGGTTGCTTATGGAATATTACCTATTTCTACCCTATTAAAGAATATAGCAAATCCTATAAATTACTATCAGCAAATTGCGTTGCCGCATGGCAAGATTTATATGACGAACAAGTATTACTTAAGGTGCTAAATACTGCAAAAAAAATTAATGGTATTTTTGCAGCCCTTAGTTACCAAAGAATGTATAAAGCAACAAGAAATTTTTCTAATTCGGTACAGAATGAACATCCAGGTTCAATCGCAGGTTGTTTGAGAACTTTTTTAAATACCTTTAATTGAATGTACGAATTTATAGGGTTTTGGGACAACTAACTTATTACGAAATTAAATTTCTGTTTTGTAAGATCTAATAGCTCAATTGAGTCATTAATAACCATATTTGGCTTCGAGTTAACAATCCAATTATGATGTTCATCATTTTGAGCATGAGTAGCACCTAAAAAACCGATAACATTCATGTGAGCTTTTTTTGCAGCCATAATTCCAAAAGCATGATCTTCGATAACAAGACATTTTTTCAGGGACTGTAGATAAATTTGTGTAACTGTCTATCATAACAGCCTAAAAGGCTAAGGATAGACAGCAATGGCAAGAGAAGAATTAGAAGCATTTGCCCGAGAGGCAGCCAAGATATTCCGCATGATTCATCAGAATACTACATGCTAAAGAAAAACTATCGGCTATTGTGCCATCAAAATCAAAAATGTAATTGGCCATCTACTTCACTTCATCATCAAGATTTAGGTTTACCACTATAATTTTAGTGGCTGCTCAGTATTTATTTCTGCCGTATTAATTTTAAGCTCAGACTCATCTATACATTCAAAGGCATAATATCACTGAAACAAAATTTTTTTATTAACGTAAAAGAATAAAATTTAATCTCTTATTTAGAATAATTCAAATACGTCCTCTTATATGCAAAAGAGGACGTAAATAGCATTAGCTTAAGACTAATTTCAAGGTGTTGGTGCCAAAACAGAACCACCCTGAGAACTTTGAGCCGCACCGGTTTTATAGAAACCGCTTTTACTTAAGAGTTCTGCATCGGACATTACATGAGATGCTGCTCTTTTTATTGAGTCAGGTATTTCATGCACCATAACCTTCGTGCCATCATATTTCCAAACGCCATGGGTATCACCACTTATTTTTACCTGTTCAATAACCTTTGCCATTTCTGCAACCCGTAAACATGGTGGAGCTGCACCATCTATCCCAGCACCCATCCCTGTATCCACGAGGCCAGGTACGATAGAAAAAACTCTTGGACGATATTCCAGCAGACAACGCTCGGAGAGATCAATATCCCATCCTCTTGCAAAAGATTCACCGGCGGTTTTACTCTGACGGTAAAAAGGATATCCACCACCTGTATTTTGTGATGTTTCTGCAACCCCCGTACTGACATAAACAACTGTCGCCTGAGGTTTTGCCAGTAATCTGTCTTTCAATGCAAACATGGTTTGATCAAAACCGAACGCATTCACTTTAAATGCCAGTTCACGACCTGTTGCTCTTGAGGAAATATCCTCTTCGTGCAGTGTGGTATTTAGTAACGTGGTTTTTATGTCAGGGCTTTTTATATAACCTTTTACGCCTGCATTATAAATAGTAATATCAGGAGCTTCTGGTAATTGTTCGATGACATACTGAACATCATCTGCATTAGTAACATCAAGCTGAAAAATTTTATCTCCATCATCATGTAATAATTCTTTCAGTTCCGTTGCCGTATCAGGATTTCGCGTGGTGGCTATGATATCATGACCCTGCGCTTTGTAATGCTTCACCCATTCCAGACCCAAACCCTGGCTTGCACCAATAATTAAAATCGTAGCCATTTATTACTCCATATTTAGCGATTTTATAGTGATTAAAAAAATGCCCTGATTGTACTATAACGGGTGGAATTACAGAAACGTGCAAGAAGCGAACTGAGATAATTCATCTGTTGTGATCTTGCCCAGGAAAATCGGACACATTGCTAAGCAACTTTTCTGACCTCATAGAAGTCCGGGGATTGATACCCCAATCTTGAATGAAGCCGCTTTCGATTATAGTAAATTTCAATATATTCGAATATATGATTTTTAGCGGTAGCGCATGATAAAAATTTCTCCCCATGAATGGCTTCAACTTTAAAGCTGTGGTTCCAGCTTTCCATTGCAGCGTTATCATAACAATCGCCCCGCTTGTTCATGCTGCAAACAAGGCCGTGAAGGTTTAACAGTTTCTGATAATCATAAGAGCAATATTGGCTTTCTCTATCTGAATGAATAATCAGTCCCCGAGATGGCTTTCGCCGCCATATAGCCATTTGTAATACGTCAATGACCAGTTGTTTGGTCATCCGCTCGAATAATGCCCATTCAACCACTTTTCGGTAATGTAAATCCATCACCACAGCAAGATAAAGCCATCCTTCTTCTGTATGGCAATACGTAATGTTAAAAGATGAAGAATTTCATTTAAAGTCTGCCGAGTCTTTGATGTCTACGCTGACGAATATTGAAATTCATAACCTTTACAGCATTGACGAGGTGGATAGCATGTTGAGTGATAGTATCAAAGAAGTCTTTGTTGAACAGGATAAAAAAACTTGTAGAACAACGTCGTGAATTTGATATCACGTTTAACGAGCTGAAAAACGAGTTGAAAGAAGGGCGGGATCGCAGCGACCGCATCGGGCAAAACCTGATGAGTGAGCTAGCTGCCAATCGTCGCTGGACCATTGCCACCATCATTACGGTAGGTTTGTCGATAGCAACATATCTTTCAGCACTGTTTCGCCTTAGCCACTAGCCTGTTTTAATACTTCAAACCCATTGGGGAAATAACTTTCCATCTTGGGGCAAGTGTATTTCCCCTTTATAAAGGAGAAATACCATGCAAAAAGCACAAATTTCAAATTACAAACAACAATGCTCTAAAACCGATCTCGCATTTTTTTATCTGCTTAAATCTCTGGCCGAATTATACGAGTGTAAAAACTCGTTGTCTCAGGTTGAGATCGAACAGCTCAAAGTCGGCGCACGAGTGTTGAATGGCCTAATCGCCAAAAATGACAACAAGCCCGTTCAACTTGCCTCATAAGTCCACAGGTTAATGAAGAAATTCCTTAATCTGAACCTCATTCAAAACAACTGTGTATTTTCATCACCGTATAACGGATAAACCATGGCCGTCTGCGGTTGGGCTGCGAGATTAAGAGGATAATTATTTTAAATTTTCTTCCCCGTTTGATGTTGAGCTTTTGGTCAGTTCAAAAGTAAGTTCAGTGCTAGAACTATCATAAAGTTCGTCAAATCTAAGGATAGACTTTAGATTAAATTCTCCAGGTTTTCCGATTATAGACAAACTTGAATATTCAACCCATCCCGACTTCACATGTTCTTTATCAATTTTACTTTTAAAGATAAATTTACCATTTAAACCCAATAATAAATCACTATTTAATAGTCCCATAGCTGGTTGTGATATATATATATGACAATCATCATGTTGTAAATCAGCTCCCATAATCCAACCATCTGCAAATTTACTTAGTATTTTTGGTATTTTAAGAAATCCAATTTTCCCTTTATAATTTTTATCGGGGCAATCTTCGGGTAAGTCGAGCCTCTCATTTAACTTACTTAAATTAGCGTTGTATTCAAAATAATCCAGATGAATATCATCTAAATTAATGAATTTAGTTAACTGCACATTTCCATTTTTTTCTTCATCACCATACTTCCTTGTATATAATTCACCATGAAGTTCGTCTTTAAGCTTAATCACGTACGCTTCATAAGAACCATCAGTTGTTGCCATAATGATCTCTGTCTCATTATTCAAATTCGAGTATATTGAACTCAAATACATAGGAACAAATTTAAAAGTATTACTATTTGGGGAGAACCATGTATAAGTAATAGGAGTTTGAACTACAGCATATGAACTAAAACCCGGATATCTCTCTTCTGCCAGGACTAATATCCTAAACCAACTAAAAATTTCTGTAGAATTCTCTTGAGTAAATGCAAATTCATACATGCCCTCTTTAAGTGGAGACGAGGTATTTTGCAAGGCTGTTATTTTGGAGATTTTAATACTTTTAGTATGAGTAGGTTTTAAGCTTTTAGAGTGAAAGTTGGAATGAATAAAGTTTTGTGCAAACATGCTAGTGCTTAGGCTAAATCCTAAAATAGAAACAAACAAATCCCGAAGTCGCATTTTCATCCTTAATAATTGGTTTTTTCCCCGAGAAATTACCCTGAGTTGAATAAATTTGCAATAGGGGTTGTAACCCTTATAAATCAAATAGTTACTACCTGGCGAAAGACTTCGGAAGTGACTTCAAACCCCTTGATCAGATGACGCAGGTCGCGCCAGAGCCGATCCAGTTACTGACTGATAGCACCACGCTCCAACCCTGAGAGATGGTCACAAAAAGTGGCCATAACTTTTTGAAAAAAGTGATAATTTTTTTTGGAGTGCATGAAGAATTGTGATCTAATAGTTTTTGACGAAATTATAAGGTTCACCATCATGCACTTGACTGAATTATTACATAAAAACTTCGAAGAAGAACTACCCCACGTTCATAAAAAAAGACTAAGTAACCTAACAGCAGCTTGCGAAGCGACAATAGGAAGTAACACACTCTATTTAACTGGATTAGGACGCACACTCATCAATTCGAATAAAGAGTCGAGTAACATTCAAAAGATTGACCGGCTTTTAGGAAATGGTTCACTTCAAGCGGAACGAGACTCATTTTATCAAGTGATGATATCAAAGATTATTCGAAACACGATGCGTCCATGGATTCATATTGATTGGACTTGTATCAATTCAGTTACCAACCTGTATGCTTTGCGAGCCAGCCTATCTATGCCAGGCCGCTCTATTGTAATTTATGAGGCCTGTTTTCCTAAAAAGAAAGAAAATAATCATGCAACTCATAAGGCCTTTTTAAATAAGCTCAAGACATTATTGCCGGAGTCGACACGGCCTATTATTGTTACCGATGCTGGATTTCGTGCGATATGGTTTGCTCTTGTTCTTCAACTAGGTTGGGATTTTGTGGGGCGTTTAAGAAATAAAAATTCAGTGTGTAAAGAGAATTCTGTCGACTGGCATTTAAGCTCAACATACTTTGAATATGCCACAACAAAACCCACCTATATTGGTCCTCGTTTACTAACACAAGAAGGCAAAGTACCCGTGAATATTGTTTTATATAAGGGAAAAACTAAAAAAAGAGTGACGCTCAATCGTTATAAAAAGAAATCGCGCTCAGGTATGAGTAAACGTTATGCCAAAGCATCTAAAGAACCCTGGATATTATTGACATCTCTTAAAGAGGCAGTACTTAACCCTATTTTAATTGTTACTATCTATCGTCAAAGAATGAGAATTGAAGAAAATATAAGGGATACAAAATGTTCTCATTATGGATTAGGACTCAAGAACAGTCTTACTCGATGTGCTCAAAGAATGAATATACTCCTTCTGATCGCAGCTTTAATCACATTTGCGGCTTGGCTTGCCGGATTATTTACTAGGGCGTGTCATCAATTAAGCAAAATGACAGTTGCTGCCAAATGAATACCCCCAAGAAAGTTTTTTGCTCTTTTATCGTATCTGGTTGCTATTGCTCTAAATTGCTTTAATTTACAAAAAAAAATTTCTATAAGATGTCGAGAATAATATAAAAATTTATCATGTTTTCTTTTAATTTTTCTCATGGATTTTGGAGGTATAATTGCTTCGCAGCCTTTTACCTCAAGTTTTTTTAAAACTCTGTCTTCTGCATCATAGGCTTTATCTGCAAGCACCGCTTCAGCGCAAATGTTTTCAAGCAAAACATCTGCGCCCTCAAGATCATGTGCCTGTCCTCCCGTTAAATGGAACCCTGTAGGATTGCCTAAAGCATCACAAGTCGCATGTATCTTGGTGCTTAACCCGCCTCTGCTCCGTCCAATCGCTTCATTTCCTTCTTTTTTTTAGCACCAGCACTATGTTGATGGGCACGCACTATCGTAGAGTCAATCATGGCATATTCGTTATCAGAATCTTCAGAAAGCGTATTAAAAAATTTTCTCCCAGACTCCAGCCTTGCTCCAGCGGGTATGACGGGTGTGAATCACTCGAAAATCACCGAAGCGTTCTGGCAAGTCCCTCCATGAAATGCCAGCGCAATAGCGGTACAGAACCGCCTCCACAAAAAGCCTGTTATCCTTGGCTGTGACTCCTACGCTTTCTTTCCGACCAGGGAGCAAATCTTTAATTTTTTCCCATTGCTTTTCTTTTAATCCGTAACGTCGCATTTTTTATAAAATCTATGATCTATTTTGAGTCAGGATATATAATTTATTGCTTGTTGAAAATGTCTGGGAATAAAATATTACGAATTGACTCAATAATGATTAACTGGTGGTCTAAATATTAACTTATTGATTATTATAAATAACTTTTGATTGATGACACGCCCTAAATCCATTGGAAAAAATACTGATTTTCAAGCCCATTCTGCCAAGGTTACGAATGCTTTATCTATCGTATTTCTTGGCAGACGTGCTTTAAAGAAAAAAGTGACTATGCAACAACAGGAATTTGAGCAGATGCTCAAAATGCTTTATCTAACTTCTTTGCAGGCTCAACTGGAGATCCATCATTATGGTTAAATTTTGTGAGGATCTCTCAGGCTCCAACCCCGATTTTGGATCGGTCTCAACAACAAAATGACAAAAAAATGAACACGAAGTATTGTATTAGGAATAAATGCTGGATAAAATATGACCTTTCTAAAAGGACAGGGAGAGGTTCTATATACAAACCAAAATTAGAGATTAGATAATGTTTAGACAAAGAAAAGTAGTCTCCCGAGTTAAACCTACTCAAGATTCCATCACATTTGAAATGCCGTTACCAGACGATCAAGCGGCTGCAACATCAGGATCTGCAGCTCATCTATATACTTCGTCAATCGAAAACCTCAATCCTGCAACTGTGTGTGATAGTGAAACAGAAGCACCATTCTTAAGAGCCCCGAGTCAAGGTGCTGCCGAAGAATATAATAAAGGAGTTGCTATTTTAGAAGGACTTGGCTATTTAGGGTTTATGACACACCCAACACGAGGTATTCCATATATAGAGAAATCGGCTGCACAAGGATTTCCCCTTGCCATCGAACAGTTAAGAAAGATTCGAACTCGTCCTCTTGTTGATTTTGATGAGCAAAGCAATCGACTTAAGACCAGTATTTTTTTAAAAGAAATTCAAGCAACACTTCTTGATATGAATTCCCTTTCTTACTCAATCGTTAGAGAAGGGGATACATATCGTAAAGAAAAAGTCGAGATGGAGAAAAAGCTGGAAGCTGGTGGCTGGGAAATTAATGTTTTTTATGGCCTCGAGGGTACCCACAGTACTCATTGCGAACCATCTGGTTATGTTGCTTTTAATAAAGAAAGAAATATCATTTGTGTTGTATATCATGGAACAGCAGGGAACAAAGAAGGCTGGGAAACTAATCTTGATAGCAAAAAGGTTGTCTTTGCCCAGTTAAATGATAATTTCATTCGTGATTGTTTAAATGAGGTGAGTTTTCAACTCAAAGATACTTCATTATTCATGGAGATAAGTGACCTCATATATAATTATGAGAAAACCGGCTATTTGACTTCAAATGAAAGTATAAAGGCTATTTCAAAGTATCTTCAAGAAAAACTCCATGAATCACTTGAGTCGCGTAAAATTCTTTATCAAGATTTAGCGAGTAGTTCCGCATATGATGTAATAAATTATTTGAAACTGCTGTGTCGTATACTTGGAAATATTATTCAATCCAATAAGATAGAATTACTTACAGATTTTTGCAAAATTCGACTTGATCTTCTTGAGAACCTTTCCAGGTTTCAATCCGAAATAATAGAAGGTAATATACATGCCGGATTTCTTAAAAAATATATCAGTACCAAAAAAAGTCTTTTGGAGTTGGTTGGAAACGCGGTAAATGATGTCGAATCGGCTCGTATAGCAGATTTAAAAATTGTGTTTACAGGTCATAGTCAAGCCGCAGCTACCGCTAATTTGGCATTATATGATTTGTGCAGGCATTATGGTGCGAAAATTTTTGGTGACGGCTTCAATAATTGTGAATCCAATCAAATAATAGGATATTTTTTATCTGCTCCTTGTGTTGGTGACCGCCATTATGCAGAATCGTTATATCGATGTGTTGGAAAGCATAATATTATCCGACAGCAAGTTTATGGTGATCCGGTTCCTGAGTTGCTTGCTGACAACCAGATAACTAATGAATTTCGACAATTACCCTTCATTGGAAGAGCTTTCCAAAACCACACTGGTTATGCCGATACAGGATATTTACTGCTTGAGGACTATCATGATACATGGCTTCGTGCAAGAAGCTTATATTCATCAATGGGTAACAACATGTCACAAGCGGATAGATTGGGGCCAATAATTAGATATTACGCAAGTTTTTACGATAAAAGCAAGGTACCTGTATTTATTGCATGTCCAGATAATGAACCAGAATCTTTCAGTGATCAGAAGGAAAGCCTGGAATTCTTTGGTTCTTCCTTTACAGGGGCTTTCCAAAAAAATCGTTCATTATTTATTTTACGATATGCCCATCTTCATTATGGTTTTTATCGAGAAAGTATCGGCGCGCATTTTAATTCAGACATCGTTGGACGTGATTTGGACAATTTGTTACATCGTGGAGAAAATAGAATGACTTACTCATACAGGAGTAATACTTCCTCTGGCGAAACTGACAGGCTGTTGCAAGTTAATCGTACGGTCTGGACGGCGGTAAATTATCCAGCCTATACCGCAGCATTATTTGGTGCTATCGCTGCTAAAGGAGCTTCATTATTTTGGAATAAGCTGACATATGGTTTCAGAGATCCAAACGAGCCAGAAGATCAAACACCAACAAACACCGGTCGACCTGATCCCGTTTTAAGGTTCAAACCCGCAGGCCTGCGTTGACTGAAATTGCATCAGGTATACGGAATGCTTTTAGCTCCCCGTTTCCCCCCCTCACCGATAAATTTCAATCAAAGCGATGACAACCGCTGGCTGACCTACAAACAGGCGCAAAACATTGATGCGCAGGTGCGAAAAGGTGAGAAAGGCACCACCATTCAATACTGGAAATTTAATGAGGAAAAAGTAAAAAAAAAGATGAGGCTGGCCGCCCTGTACTTGATGAACAAGGTCATTCAGTTAAAATTCAAGTCAGCCTTGAAATCTTATTGGACTCAATACCTACATCAATAAGCGAAATTTACGTGCCATATAATTGAACTCAGAATAATCTCCGGTTGACAATCCTTTTAAATAAAGCCAGGAAATCAATTCTTCAATACTTTTTGTACGTCTCAAATACGACGGTAACAAATGGCTTTGAAAATGAATGCCGAAGCCCCTGTGGTCTCTGACCTTCGGTACTTTGATTGTGACGTCGCCAATGCCCGTTTGAATGGTTCTTTCTGGCAAATAACCATGCCGTTCTTAAGCAATATAAAGAACAAGCTTGCGTCGAATCCGGGTTTAAATTCATCAAAAACAATGCATTTGAACTGGATTCATTTTATCTAAAAACACCGGCGCAAATCGGTGCGCTGATGATGATTATGACGCTTTGCCTGATGGTATACAACTTTGCTCAATACAGTCTGCGCAAATGCCTGGATGAGCAAGATGAAGTAGTGCCGAATCAGGTGGGAAAGCCCATCAAAAATCCTACTATCAAATGGATATCTGAACTGATGCACATGATCGCAGTAGTGACTATTGTTACTGATTCTCGACGACATCGGATTTTCTCTAATGTTAAAAAAGTACATCAACGGATTATCGCTTACTTTGGGATACATGCTCTTGAAATGTACGGGTTGCCGCCAGATTTGGAACGAGTCTACATAGTTTACTCTAATTACAAAAACTTTCTACAATTGCTGCGAAATGTAGGTTTAAGTACAAATAACTTGCATTTAACACGTCAAAATTGTACAGTATGCGAATATTTATATCGGGATTATAACAATGGCAGCAACAGAAACTGACGTTAAAATGCTTGTTCCTTCATTATTCATGCTGTCATGGAAAGCGCTTGGTGACGCACCGTTAACAAACCCCGGCTTTTTTAACTCAAGGAAAGCGCCTTGCCCTAAACTGATAAAGGAAAACTTATTAACGGAGCTGCTTCACTGCGTAGGCTTTGGTATGCGTGCAAAAGCCAAAACCATTTTCATGGGTTATCCGGAATTATTATTACGGCGTGGCACATTAACCGATATTGCCAAAAGCACTTATGAAGAGATTACGGCTTTTGAATACGCTGTCAAGGCAAAAGACTCCTACTTTGTCAGGAATGTGATTAACTTTCTTGAAACGTATCATGATAAGAATAGGCATGAAATAGCTGCAGACTTGTTAAAACAATTTGACAGTCGTTTTAGCGAAGAATGTCTAGCGTCTGTGAATGGATTTATTGAGGCGTGCAATGCATGGCGGACCGCTGTTCCAAACAGAACAGTGCCAGAACAGGACTATCACTTTGTTCAGGACGTTGGCGGGTCGCAGGCTCATTTCGAGGCACATATTTTACAACGATATTGCAATCTGACTCCATTTTACCCTCTACCAAAATTTGACGAGCCGGCCCTGCTGGAAAATTTATCGCTTGCTAACTGGGGTCGCGGACAGGTTGATTCCTTGCTCACCCAGGCCCCAGGCGGCGCTGGGGGATTTACATTAATACGGGGTCGGGCAGAGTTCAGGGCATGGAGGGCGCGTGGGCGAGCGGTCGATGTGGGGTGGGACCCGGTGGTCGCAGGCCTCGAAATTGATTGCACTGCGGTGGACGCATTAGATAAAGCACGAACAGCAGACTTGTTGTCGCTCAGGGCGCAGTTGGAAAAACTTCAGTCGCCGGTGGATTCCCTGGAGTCGCATGCCCCAACGCCGGGTTGTTCATCCTCTGTTCCGTCATAAAGCGCTGAAGCAGCCCTGCAGCAAATCCTGATGCGGGGCTTGGCGTCCAGCAAGCGCTTAAAAACCAAACAAGCAATTCCTGGTATCCCCAGTTTTATGTTGTTCGTATTCGGATAAGCCGTGACTGTTACCAGTCCACACTACCAATATTTATGAAAACTGATCCTGCCCTAATTTGATGGGCACCCTGTTAAGAGAGTAAAACCTTAACCAGAGGTGAAAAATTAATAACAATTCCGAACAAAAAATACTCAGAAACAAATACAGTCCTCAGTTTAAAGATCAAGCAGTAGAACGAGCAGAAAAAGATGGGGTTCCTCAGGTAGCCAAAGATCTTGGTATTGCCGAAGCCATGTTGTGTTCGTGGCGGTCAAAAAAAAACAAGGCGGAACTACACTTGAACATCAGAAGCTCCAGCAAGCAGAAATGGCACGGGTAAAGCGTGAGTGCGCAAGACTTTCGAAAGAGAATGCTTTTCTAAAAAAGGTGGCGGCGTACTTCACCGGGGAATCGGAGTGAGGTACGCGATGATCAAGGAGGAATCGACACGGTTTTCAATCAAACTAATGTGTCGTCTGCTGTCCGTGTCAGTCAGTGGTTATTATGCGTGGTCTGCTCTGAAACCATTGAATCGCACGGAGCGGAATCGTGATTTAGCTAAAAAAATAAAGGCTGTTTTTGACGAAGAGCGTTCGCATGCAGGCGCACCCCGGATTACAAACGCTTAAACAACGAGGGTGAACGGGTCGGGAAGCAGTGCGTTGCCAGGATCATGCGTGAACAGGGTTGGCGTGCGAAAGCCTCAAAGAAATTCAAAGAAACCACCAACAGCAATCACCAATTGCCGGTTGCGCCGAATCTGTTGCAACAAAATTTCTGCGCGCTTGCTCCCAATGAAAAGTGGGTCAGCGACATAACGTATTGCCATACAGAAGAAGGATGGCTTTATCTTGCTGTGGTGATGGATTTACATTACCGAAAAGTGGTTGGATGGGCATTATCCGAGCGGATGACCAAACAACTGGTCATTGACGCATTACAAATGGCTCTATGGCGGCGAAAGCCTTCCCGGGGGCTGATTATTCATTCAGACAGAGGCAGCCAATATTGCTCTTATGATTATCAGAAACTGTTAAACCTTCACGGCCTTGTTTGCAGCATGAGCAAGCGGGGCGATTGTTATGATAACGCTGCAATGGAAAGCTGGAACCACAGCTTCAAAGTTGAAGCCATTCATGGGGAGAAATTTTTATCATGCGCTACCGCTAAAAATCATATATTCGAATATATTGAAATTTACTATAATCGAAAGCGGCTTCATTCAAGATTGGGATATCAATCCCCGGATTTCTATGAGGTCAGAAAAGTTGCTTAGCAGGGTGTCCGATTTTTCCGGGCAAGATCAAATTCTTGTGAGCTATTAAATGCATATCGAAAAAAGAAAATTAAAAGATGTTGATAAGAACTTGATTATTCAGTTACTTAACGATCCATTGGTGAAACGTCATATGCCTTTGTCCGTTGAAAATTTTGATGAAAAACAATACATCAATTTTATTGAGGCAAAAGATTCCATATGGAAAAATTTTGGTTTTGGTCCTTGGGCCTATTTCATAGATAATAAATTTGTTGGATGGGGTGGGATTCAACCTGATGAAGGTGATTTTGAATTAGCTCTTGTGCTCTCTCCAAACTACTGGGGATATGGGAGGCATCTATATAACGAGTTAATTAAAGAAGCATTTTCAGAGTTACACCTTGAGTCTGTTACTATTCTTTTTCCTCCTTCACGCACAAGGATTAAATGGATTTTTAAAGTTGGATTTATTGAGGAGGATCAGGTTTCTATTGATGGTAAAAATTTTATGCGATTTCGTCTTAAGAATCCTGGAATAAACAAGTAATCCATGTGCATTTTATCTATAGTGAAATGGACTTCTAAAATCCGTGCAGAGCACTTATGAAAATGACACGAATTTTGGCGATCCAGTAAATCCATTACATCCCTTTTTTATTTTTCCTCCATTATACCTTGTTTGTGATGGATAAGTTACGTTATCTTTCTCAAATTAAATTACTGTAAATATTTTGTATTAAATAATTGGGCAATAATAAGTATTGTATATAAGAGTTCTAGCTGGAAATTACCGGCTAGAACCTCAATTCAAGATATTAATTTTTAGAGTCAGGAAAAATAACATTTAAGGGTTCTCTTGTTTTAATTATTAAGCTATTTGAAATGTTGGGATCAGTTATTTTGCATCGATTAATTTAACATTATTGGGAAAAGAGATATCCAATATAACAACACCAATCTCACGACAATAATCATCGTAATTTTTACAAAACCTTATGTTTATCATGCAATATGAGATTGAGCCACAAATTTTATGAAGCTGATTATAAGTTATACTAGAAGCCGATATACAGGGCTTATCGAACCCATGGTTATCTGGATTAGGATAATAAAAACCACCCAAACTCAGTCCATTTTTATTGTAAGTTCTAATGGCTATCTCTGGCGCTTGAACAAAAGGACAATCTTTAGTTTCGTGAGAAGTGCAAGTCGGTGCGTATGGCTTCTCTCCTACCCATTTGCTACCAATGCAGCTACTTGTAAAAGTGAAGAGTTTAATGATTTTATTGACTGGATCACCTTTGGCAAAGACGGTGTTATTCACGAAAACAATAGTGTAATTCAGCAAAAAAAAATCGCATTTGGCAGGATGGTTGCAAATGCCGTGATGTTCCATACGGTTGCCAACACAACCAATGTGCTGAACCAACTTTCTTCTAAAGAAGTCAAGTATGATAAAGATGATTTATCGATTTTATCAGCGTATTTTAGGGAGAATATTAACCGCTATGGCGTTTTCGAGTCATCCAGGTCACGACAGACAATGTCATTAGAATTTAGCATTCATAAAGATTGAAAATTGAACGTGTCCCTTTTTTACCAGGCTCCCGGCCAAGGGGCAATCGTCCATCACATTCGGTAACCAAAATGGCCTCCCTGGCGCTCCAGCTTATGCGAAACGTTCAGAGAAGCGGTGACAAACTTTATGCAGAAGCTTATTCCCCAAGAGGTTAACCCACAAAATATAGCGTACCATCCGATGGAGTTTGTAGAATTAATAATTTGGTTTAGAAACATACATACACTTGTTGCGCATGATAACCTTCAAAGGATGGTCAGCTACTTTTTCTCAAGAGATGTACGCAATGCCTTGACTGGAGATGCTGTGGCCATATCCCAGTTTT
This sequence comes from Legionella worsleiensis, assembly GCF_001467535.1. Lineage (GTDB taxonomy): Bacteria > Pseudomonadota > Gammaproteobacteria > Legionellales > Legionellaceae > Legionella > Legionella worsleiensis. The sequence goes on along the minus strand of NZ_LNZC01000010.1, from coordinate 10,687 downwards.
CCTCTATTCCGGAGGTTTTTAAATCTTGGGTGGGTAAGGATTTGCGAGTTCCGGTACAAACCTGAACCATTTCAGTCGAAATGCTGAGCAACATCGCAGAAGCGCTTGATAAACATCAAATGCTCTACGGCATGTTGTCCCCCTCCTCATCTGCATTACCAGTCTGTAGTTCCTCAGATGAAGCATGTAAATTACCTCGAAATGCAGATAGATTAGGTGTTGATATGTTCACACCTCAATCATCCTCTCATCCAGTTGCATCGCCGATAGTGCCTGAAACCCAGGAGAAAGGCTGTATACTTTCACGTTAGTCTGAATAACGAATGCAGGTAAATTCAATCAAAAGCACACTATATATATGACAATCAAACACAAAATAATGCCTTGGTGAGCAGCTTGATCCAGCGTGAATCATAATGTTACACTCTGCTTTAATTAAAGCTCCCCGCATCACCCCAAACGTTAATAGAGAGCTCCGCTTGTGACATCAAACCACTGCCAGGAGTTCTTTCTCTGCGTTGAAGAAGACGCGAGGCAAGTTACATTTTATTTTTTCAATAAGAAGGCGGTGATTCAGTGGAAGTAATCTTAGATTCCGAACAAAAATTGCGCGAGCATCACTATGCCAGGTCGATCCCCTGGTACGTATGGCGAGATGCTCAGGGTTTTAACCTACGTGCCAATGAAACTGAGTTGAAAAGAATAACAGAAGACACTGAGAATGCCTCAAGGCCACTGAATCCCGATGAAAACCCGATTAAAGCAATGTTTTGTTTTATTTGTGGACACCCCGGGTCGTCCCGTGAAGAGCTGCTTAAGGCCGGACGTCGGATGAATTGCCCTGATTCTGCAATTGCAAAAGCTTCCATTCTATCTGGACGAGCTGATTTACTTGCACAATTACCTGGAACGGTGGTGAAAAATTTTTTGTACTGGGGAAGTTGGGCTTATAAATATTCAGCTGCAAACGGCCACCTTAGAATGCTTATGTATTTGGAATCACACATGGATGCTGGTTCTAAAAAAACCCTTGAACTGATGGCTGATGCATACTATGTCTATCGAAATGCTGCCGCAAATGGCCACCTTGAAATCCTTGTGCATTTTGAATCACGCATGGATGCTAGACAACAGCGCAATGCCCTGGAGGCTGCTAATTACTATGCCTATCAAAATGCTGCTGCAAACGGTCATCTTGCAACCCTTGTGCACTTAGAATCGCACATGAACGATAAACAATTGCACGGAGCACTGAGTGCTAACAACTATTATGCCTATCGACAGGCTTTTAGTAATCAACACACAGACATACAAAACCATCTTCTTCGTCACGCTTCGGTATTTGCTTATGCTGAACAACATGTCCATGAATTTAGCAATAGCGTGCGTCATTTTGCCAAAGGGCTTATTCACAAGTGGCAAACCGACTATGAACGCTTTCAAGCAAACCATTCCAATGGCGTGTTTGATCTCGACGAAAATGAAGTTAAACTTGGTTTTTACCTGGCTCGTCATTTAATACGAGAAAACACGCCTGAGGCTTGTGAGCAGTTAGGTTTTCTTCTAGGCATTCCAGGGATTGCAGACTTGGCTCATCGAGAGATAACACCGAATCAACCAAATGAATTATTACTCCTGGCGCTGAGGCTTAGCAATCGATTAGCCGTTAAAATCTTATTCACGCTGCCCCCGGTGCGTGAATTGGCTGAGCAACACAATTATTACGCAAGAAAAATTCGGGGCACAAAACTGGACTTACATGCGCTTGTCCAAGACCGCAAATCATCCATATTAAGGCCTTTAAACGAAGACATCCTCAAAGAAGAAATCCGGAAATTCGCAAGAACGCATTTTATCAACAGCCTTATAAATAGCCATAATTTACCGTTACTATTGCAAGTAAAAGCTATTCTTACAGAAGGCGGTGAGTTAAACGATGAGCACAAACATGCCATGAAAAGCTTGGATATTCCGGCGGCTCAGTACGAGGCGTTCATTCTAAGCCTGCAAGCCAAATACGCAGAAGAATGGTCCGAAAACTACACCCAATTTTTACATAACTATTTTAGACTGCCGGATGGAGACGCTACTCATGTCAAGAAATTCTGGTTGTTGACTAATTTTAACGCCTTGCTTGAACAACAACCTCAACCATCCGCATTATCATTCAGTGCTGTATGGGGATTTTTTACACGAGCAGTAGCGCAAACAAGCGAGCACATTGATGAATTAACGTGTTATTTCAATGGATAAGATTGTCAGATGAAATGGCGGTGGGGAAAGCAGGATATCAATATTTTGATGCTTTCCATCACATCTAAAGGAATAGCAGTTCATATCATTGGGGATTTGCTGCCTAAATGCAACAACAATACGACTGAGCGCATAACTGTACTTAAGTACTTTATTGAGTAGTTTGACAAGAAAAAACTACCATTCTACTGGCTGACAGCTCTGTACGGGACAAAAATTCATGCCGGCTTACCAAGCTGTGGACTCAGTCTGAGGAAGTCAACAGCGGCATGAATTTTTGTCCCGTACAGAGGCTTTCGACATTGATGTGTCGCTTAAATTATAAAATTTGGCAAAAAGCATCACAGACCAGAACCGTTGTCTCTGTCTGAGTATGAGGCGCATGATTAACATTAGACTTGCCACTATACTCGCTTGAAAAAATACCATTTTTTAATAAACCTTCACCCAATACAGTGCGTAAACCATGAACATCAACAGCTGACTGTTTACTGTTATATTCTGGAATTAATTCGGAGATTGGCTCACTGCTGTTATCATTATCACCTGGTGCTTCAGGTAGACTGTGATATTCTGGTATTAATTCTGAGATTGGCTCACTGCTGTTATCACTATCACCTGATGCTTCAGGTAGCAGGTGTTCATCGGGAGAAGGATGCACAAGCTCATCTGGTTTTGAGCCTGAAAATACTGAAATTAATTCTGTTGTTGGAGCACTGTCACTTGTTGCCGCCATCGAGTTGACTACTGTAGAGTTTTCAGAAAATTCTGCCACAGAGTCGTTTAAAGATGTAATATCGTTTGAATAGACATTTCTATCCAAACCAAGTTGGTGGTTTTCAAATAATTGACTCGCATGCGCCTTGGCCTCAGGAAATGCGAACATTTTATTTAAGATTTCTATATACTCTTCTCTTGTTTTTGCAAGAAGATAAACGTCAATTCCATTTTTCCAGAAATGACGTTGTTTATAATCAGTGGAATTAGAATACACATGAATCTCATGTGGCAAAGATTTAACAAATTTATCAGCCAAATCTTTGGTAGAAAAGAAAAAGTTGGCGCTTATGCATGCGTGAAAATTTTTATAATTATCAACATATTGAATACCACTATAATCGACAAAAGCGGCTAACAATTCAGGATTCTGGGACTCTTCACTAAAATCCAGCACTATGGAACAGCCACCTACGTTGATTCCAGCCGTTGCATCTGCAGTATATTCTGCAAACAATAGATTCTTCTCATTGTTGACATGCACAAATGTATTGGGTCTTACTTTTGATATTGGCCATGGAGGGCAGAAATTCGTTTTATTATTATGTTTAAAGTACATGACTTATGATTTCCTAAGGGTTATGCTCGAATCTGGTGTATGGAAAAATAAATTAGGTGACGTATCCTGTTGATTGTTCTTGCGGAACAATAATCCACAAAAGAAAATAAGCCATGACGTATTGTAAATTGAAATAGATCACTACACCAGTTCAAAAAATCGCTCCTTCTGACAAAAACTCTAATTAGATATATATGAACTGGATTAACTGACAATAGCTCCATAAATCTACTGGTTTATCTGCAAAGTATTCGGGGTACATATGAAATGTACGGCCTACAAAACCCAAGCCATTGAGCATCATGGCTATAAGCAACGCACCATTGGAAATATGACTTTTGTGCGAAGTTTTTGGCATCCGTTGATTTATAAACGCATTAAGGCCAATTTCTTTGCAAAACCCTGCAACCAGACCCAAATAATCCAGCTTTTTAACATCAAATTGAGACACATCCATTTCTGCTTTCCAAAAAGCACTAATAGTTCAAAATTAGATCCATCTGTCACGCTGTTTCAACAAGATTAATTCAAAAAGTTACTACGGAATGACGGATTGATTGATAATAACTCTTGATGTACAAGAAGTCAGGTCATATCTTTTGTTCTTTAAGCGTCAAAAGACAGGAGCTGCGCTCCTCTTCCATTGGCTCAATCAAATATCCTGACAATCTGAGCTTTTGAAATTGTATTTTAAAAAAGCAAATATCATTAATTTATCTTGATTTTTTCTTTTTCAACAGATACAAGACCGGAAGGAAAACCACAATAAAAGGATAAAGCATGGCTACAACTGAATCGGATATATCGTTCCATCTAATACAAACAAATTTAGCTAATATGCATGAAGCGATTGTCAATCAGGAATACAAGCTTATCGTGAATTTACTGGATAAGGGTGTTTCACCTAATGCAATGATTTACGATAAAACAACAGAACGACAATCCCCTTTGATTTTTCTTGCAGCGCAAACCGGCAATCTGGCTATTGTGAAGTTATTTATTGAACGGGGAGCAGTTATAGAAAAAGCCAAATATGGTGATATTCCGGATTTTTACATCAACGATCCTATTAGAGCGGCAATTGCAAATGGCCATGCAGACCTTGCACACTATTTACTTGACTGTGGTTCAAATGCTTCTGGCACTGCTGTTATTAAGAAATTATTTGAGATTTATCGTCAATCTGATGTGGATCCAATTGTTGAGCAGAATTATTTACACATTATTAAACTGGTGTTTGATAACGGCGCTGATTTCTCAACCTGCTTTTATTATGCTCTTGACATGATTAATAGAGAATATGAAGAGAATTTAGTACGGTTAGAACATACAGCATGTGCCGAGGACATCACAAAAATCCAACACGATAACACACAACTGTTGCGGGCATATGAGCAAACACTGAGGGTGCTTTTTGATTTTGGTACAGGTAATGATTTTCCCTTAATCCTACTTAATCCAGTAAGTCATGAATGGAAATATTTTAAGCTCATCAATCTGTCTGCATTCAATTTTATTGGTCTTTCTCTACGTGCAAATCCCATATCACGTGATATGCTAAAAAAATTTGGTATCAGCAAGGGAATCGATGAGGCCATATTCACCCTGAATGACTTGAACAATTTATCTGATGAATCACGCAAGCACACGATTAAGACTCGATTAGAATTGCAAATAAGCCAACGTAAGGGTTGGGTAGAAGATAGTGGGATTGTTACTATTCCTTCACTTGTGCGAGCCGCTCATTTTGGAAGAGTGGCATTAGTAGAAAAAAAATTACAGTCCGGCATAGATCCTAATGAAAAAGATCAGAGTTACATAGCAATAGAACAGGCAGCAATAAAGGGGCATTTAAACATTGTTAAAATGCTTGCTGAACACCCTGCAACTAATCCAAAAGACATTTATAGAGCATTGAAATCGGCTCAGTTAACCCAACGTGCAAATGTTATTAATTACCTACGTTCCAGATTAGATCCCAATGCTGAAGATGAAAATGAAATGACTCAACTCTGTTATGCAGTTATACAATTGAATGTCCCAAAAGTAGATGAATTACTTAAGAAGGGTGCTGATCCCAATAAAGGCGGTGTATCTCCTTTATGGCTTGCAACATCACCTTATATTTCGTCAAGAAATTTCAGAGCACTTGATTCTGAAGAAGTCCACAAACTCCAGGCGGAAATTGTAGCCTTGCTTCTGCAGTATGGTGCTGACCCCAATAAATATGACTTCAAATCGCCCTTGGCAGATGCAGTTGCTCATGGAAATATTCGATCAGTAGCCTTGTTATTGCCACTAACTGAGAACAAAAATTTAGCCAGAATTTGCGAAAAAAATGACAAAACTCAGAGTAGCCCGTGGTATGAGGATATGTTATTTGATGCAATCAACAACAAAAATTGTATTCCTATTTTATCTCTGTTAAAAGATAGTGGAGCTGATTTTAATGTATTGAACCCAGGTTTTGGCGATACTAACTTATTGTGCACAGTCATTCTAAGCACGATTAATGGCAGATCACGGGATCTTTTTTGTTATCTTTTGAGAAATGGTGCAAGTGCAAATTTTTTAAATCGTGATCGAAGTTCACCTTTACATTATACAATAAAACAATGTCAAAAAAATAATGAAGAAGCCTTTTTCATTATTGAAGAACTTGTCTCATTCGGTGCAGACATGAATGCTTTGGATACGAATGGTCGAACACCTATGCAAATTGCAGCATCATCCTGCAATACTCCATTATGTCAGCTTTTAGAGGGCTTGAATGCCAAAATAACTGCTTCCAGTTCATCAAGCACCCGAGACGATGCTACCTGCTCTGAAATGACAGAGCCAACAACAAGTTTGTTAGGTCATGACGAACCAATTAAAAAAACTTTGAAATCTCATGGATTTTTTGCCTTGAGATACCATTGTGAAATTGGTGGAGAACCGCCTGAAAAGCCCAGAATAAAATTTTGAGCTATTTTTACATAGATTGTTAACCTAAATATCTGGGGGCAGATCTTGTCTTTTCTCCATAGGAAGGTTTACCCCAAATATCATATTCATTAACTGAAATATGATAATCCTCTATATTATTTGTTGAATTACATATAACTTTTTCGGGGCAATACAATATCGAATTTTCATTAGGAGTTTCTTCTGCACGTGCAACACAAGGAAAGATTAGAATTATAAGGATTTGATATTTATTTAATCTCATTTTTATAACTAATATTTAAAATATGACTAACAGTACACAAAATGCCGCAGATGATTAATTTTCAATTAAAAATATATCAATCCAAAATGTAAAGTTTTCCTATTCTGCAAATAGGCATTAATAAAATTTTTACTAGGCATTGCAGTTTATATGAACCATCCCTTATTGCAGAATAAGAAGTTTAGTTGACTCTGCCCATTCACACTCCGTTGATAACAACAATTCCATAGTTTTTTTCTAATACATCATCCCCATGCAGTGCACTTATTTTATTTCATGAGCGCAATGCAATCTTCCACAAATGCCTTAATCTGCCCTAAGGCATTGAGCTGCACTTTTAGTTGCTTGCTATTCGTTGATAGAGATGTATGAGGTGTTAATTTTGCGGTGATTAACTCATGAACATGAGGATCCTGTGCTTTTAGAGAAGATAACTGTTCACTAATAATTTTTACTAATGTCTCTTTTTTAATTTGACGTGCATGGATAAGGCGCTGCTCTAATCGGTTCATCAGCTCTTCTAATTCACTTTTGGTCGCACTGCATGTAATCCTCATAAATCCACTGTCTTTTTCCAATCCAAAATAAGATAAGGGAGCTACCATAACGGCATCATTGAACAACAAATAATAAGTAATGTCCTCATCTGTTGTGACAACACTTATCTTTTGAAATACCTGAAGAGCCTCCTCGGGCATGGGTAAGCCAAACAAATCACTAAAATCTCCTAAAGCATAAAAAGTAGCCTCTACTTTGTAACATGGATCAGGCATACTTGCTCCCATCTCTGCTAATCGATTTAGGACATAAGCTACTTTTTCTTCATAGTAAACAGATAACTTCCTCTGCTCCTGATAATCGAATGAAGCCATCGTTTCTGCATAAGCAATTTGAGCCGAGCGAGGAACGTGAATGAAATAATTAATGTTCTTGTTTAATAATTCATTCATCATCTCAGGATCAAAAACTAAAAGTATCGCCATGCGCTCGCCTGCTGCGGACAATGCTTTAGTAGCAGAGCGCAATATAATGACTCTTTGTTTTAAATCAGGGGCAATTTTTAAAAAAGAGGGCATGGGCTTAAAAGACATCTCAGCATAGGCCTCATCAAAAATAATATACAAATCAGGATGGTTTCTTAATACATCAGCTATTTGAATCAACTCGTGTTCATCTATAATGTTTCCTAATGGATTAGATGGATTGCACAGCAACAGCGCTTTAGGAAATCCCTTATCTTCTTCTGCCAATTCATAAGCCAGATCGATACTTTCTTGCAATGATTTTGCAGTTAATTTATATCCTGGGTTGTTCATGACTGGGATGGGATGAAGTTGATGCATCGGATCGTTTGCATAAACACTGTAATGCGGAAAAGGAGTAATAATTCGATAACCTGGCAGGTCTTGAAAATGACTATTGAATGTATCAAAAATGGCTCTTAATCCCCCAATACCTCCTACAGTAAACAATACATGCTCCGGTCTAACATCACATTCATACCACTGAGACATTCTCTCTGCCATTATTGTTCTTGGTTTTTTGTCGCCTCGAGGATCGCCATAGTTTATAGCGGGATTTTCAACCGCAGTCTCCGGGCAGGAGTGCCATTGTGCGGCTAAATTGTTTAATCGTTGCCAGTAGTTAAGATAAGACTCTACAGTCCGCTGATTTATAGGGTATGTAGGCTTACCTAAGCCTGCAAAAATCATTTTTTGATCTTTAGTGTCAAGACGTTCATTAAGTTCATTAGCCCATAGCGCAAGAAGCATGACCTTTTCTATTTTTCTGGCTGAAAATCCTTCTGGTGTGAACATGTATTTCCTCTTAAGATGAATTGTTTTTATTCCTACAGATAATGGAGAAAAGGAGACTATAATCAAATTATAGCCACATTAATCAAAAACAAAACCATGGAAAATAAAAAGAATGTTTATAAGGAACAAATTTGTTTTTCAGATCTGGAAAAAACAGTTAAAACGCAAGCAGATGTTATCTTTCAGTTAAAAAGCATTCTTGATAACTTTCCAAGTGATGTGTATTGGAAAAACAAGGATGGTGTCTGGCTTGGATTAAACAGGCATTGCTTAATGAGCCTCGCTCGTATGGGCGTCATAAAAACACCAAGTGAACACGAGGTCATAGGAAAAACAGATTATGATTTATTTAATAAAGTCACTGCGGACAATTACCGCATCAACGATTTAAAGGTAATTAATAATCAACAAGAAATAACACTTGAAGAAACGGTTAATCTTTCAGAGGGGCAGATAATTTATATCCATTCAATAAAGAAACCTTTATATGACGAACAGCAACAAATCATTGGCATCATGGGAAATACGATAGACATTACTCACATGAAAGCTATTGAACATTCACTCAGGAATGCGGAACACCAAGCTAAAACTGCAAACAATGCCAAAACAGAATTCCTTGAAAATATGCGCCATGACATCCGCACTCCCCTCTCGGGTATTGTGGGATTTTCTGAATTATTAAAATCAGAATCTAATGAGCCGAGAATTAAAGAATATGCAGAAAATCTCATCGCATCAAGCCATGCCCTACTTGATTTAATGGATGAAGTGCTTGAGGCAGTTAGAGTCAGCTCTGGTGAAATACCCATGCTGAAACGAAAATTCAATCTGGCGCAAACACTGGAACGAGTCGTTTCTTTATATCAGGCGCGCGCTCTTGAAAAAAAACTGGAATTATCCTTTTCATTAGACAAAACACTGCCCAACTATGTCATAGGCGATAGAATCAGATTTCACCGAATTGCCCTTGAATTGATAGGAAATGCACTCAATTTTACAGATAAAGGACATGTGTGCATCGATGTGGTACTGGCAAAAAAAGAACATCATGAATTAGTTATAAAATTGACAGTTACTGATTCTGGAATAGGTATTCCTAAAGACAAACAGCAAGAAATTTATTTGCAATTTAAACGTCTAACTCCCTCTTATCAAGGCATATATAAAGGGGCAGGACTTGGACTTTATATCGTCAAACAATTTATTGATGAGCTAGGTGGGGAAATCTATGTGGACAGCGAACCACGCAAAGGAACAGTATATACCTGCCTTATCCCCATGCAAGCCGCACTATTAGATGACGCATCCGGCATCACTCATGATGAAGATCTAAAATTGGAAAAACCCTACATGCTCCCCTTACACCATCATATAACAGCGCCAATGCCCGAAAATCATTTAGAATGCGAAGCCAAAAATAAAATATTAGTGGTAGAAGATAATTTTATTGCCCAAACCGTAGCCAAAGCACTTTTATCAAAAATGGATTGTGACGTGGATGTCGCATCCAGTGGAGTTGATGCACTGGCTCTTTATGACAAAACAGATTACGACTTAATCTTTATGGATATTGGCTTAGGCGAAGGCATGGATGGCTATGAAGTCACGCATTTTATTCGCTCTAAAACCAATGCAACCAAACACATCCCTATCATTGCGCTTACTGCGCACGGTGGTGATGAAAGCAAACAACGGTGCATTGAGGCTGGGATGGATGCGGTATTAACCAAGCCACTAACTCAGGCACATGCTGTAGATATTCTTAGGTCGTTCATTCCACAGCAGGATGAAACACCACCGGTTAAATCAACCCAAGCAAGGTGCGACTTACCTGACAACGATGATGAAATGTTTCAACTCAATCAGTTCCCCATTTTAAACAGTGAAGAAGCATTGAAAAACTGCGGCACTATTGAGATGTTAAACGAATTATTGACCTTAATGACTCAGGAACTTCCTGCTGATTTAGAATGTATGAAAAATGCCTTCACAGCTCATGATTATCCTTTGGTTGAAAAAACAGCTCATAAAATCAAGGGGGGTGCGGTTTATGTAGGAACCATCCGC
>NZ_LNZC01000009.1 GCF_001467535.1 Legionella worsleiensis | reverse complement strand
TGCCGGAATCTCTGATCAAGTGTTTCCGGAATCTGCGATCAAATGCGGCCGGAATTGGTGATCATTTCGCTCCGGAATACACAGATTCACGGGTTTGATTAGACGTATTAAAACTAATAAAGGCATCAAAGTACATTTTATAGATTGTTTTTAAAATTTTATAATCAGAGGGTAACTTGGATTTATTAAAACACATAAACTATCCCTAAATGTGTTTACATTGCGTCTACATGACTTTTTCAAATTTTCTAAAAACTACCGTAACTACTTGATTTTATTGGTGGGCCCACTAGGACTTGAACCTAGGACCAACGGATTATGAGTCCGCTGCTCTAACCAACTGAGCTATGGGCCCGGAGAGGAGTGTATTCTAAACTGATTTTGTGTTTTGTTCTACTGTTTTTTGTTATTAATTGTTATTTGAATTATTTGCCGTTTTGGAAAACGGCAAATAATTTATCCTTCGTCGCCTTCGAGGAAACTTCTTAGTTTTTCTGAACGGGAAGGGTGGCGTAGTTTGCGTAATGCTTTTGCTTCTATTTGACGTATGCGTTCACGGGTTACGTCAAATTGTTTTCCTACCTCTTCCAGGGTATGGTCGGTGTTCATTTCGATTCCGAAACGCATACGCAGAACTTTTGCTTCTCTTGGTGTTAATGTTTCCAGAATTTCCAGAGTTGCTTCTCTTAAGCCTTCGGCAGTAGCCATGTCAATTGGAGACTCGATGTTGTTGTCTTCGATAAAGTCACCCAAGTGTGAGTCATCGTCGTCACCAACAGGTGTTTCCATAGAAATGGGTTCTTTGGCGATTTTGAGTACTTTGCGGATTTTGTCTTCGCTCAGTTCCATTTTTTCTGCCAGCTCTTCAGGTGTGGCTTCTCGTCCTGTTTCTTGCAGGATTTGGCGAGAAATACGATTGAGCTTGTTGATGGTCTCAATCATATGTACCGGTATGCGTATGGTCCGTGCCTGATCTGCGATAGAGCGGGTAATTGCCTGTCTTATCCACCAGGTGGCATAGGTCGAGAATTTGTAGCCCCGACGGTATTCAAATTTGTCTACCGCTTTCATCAGGCCTATGTTTCCTTCCTGAATCAAATCGAGAAATTGTAATCCTCTGTTGGTATATTTTTTTGCAATGGAAATAACCAGACGCAAATTTGCTTCAACCATTTCTTTTTTCGCACGTCTTGCTTTGGCTTCGCCTATAGACATTTTTCGGTTGATGTCTTTAACTTCGCTGATGATCAGACCGTATTCAACCTCGAAAGATGCAAGGCGGCTTTGTAAGCGTAAAATTTCTTCTTTGTATTCTTCTATACGGGGCAAATCCAGTTTTTTGGCTTGTTTTGCACACAAGGTTTCCAGCCATTTCAGGTCAGTTTCCTGGCCAGGGAAGGTGTCGATAAACAGCTTTCGTGGAATACGTGCTTTTTCAATGCACAGACGCATAATGCTACGTTCAAATTCTCTGATGTGATTTCTTAGTTGACGAAAATGACGTGTTAGCTTGTCCACTTGCCGTGAAGTCAGTTTGAGCTTCAGGAAGGAATCGGACATGATTTCCAGTAATTCTACTGTCTTTTTATGGGTTCTGCCGTGTTCTTTTAGTGCAGTCATGGCATTATTGAAATGCTCACGTAACTCATCAAAATAAATTTTGGCTTGTTCGGGATTGGGGCCGTCATCGACTTCTGCTAATCCGCCTTCACCTTCTTCATCTTCATCATCGACTCTGAGAATGACGTCTTCTTGTTGATCTTCGTCTAACATGGAACCAATATTGGCGGCCGGAGCTATTTCTTCATCAGTATCAGCAAAACCGCTAATTATTTCATTAAGGCGTATTTCTTCGGCTATGAAGCGATCGTAATCATCAAGAACCAATTGCACCGTTTCAGGGTAATGGGCAAGGGATTTAAGAACTTGATAAATTCCCTCTTCTATGCGTTTGGCTATAAGTATTTCGCCTTCACGGGTCAGTAGCTCTACTGTGCCCATTTCTCGCATGTACATGCGGACAGGATCCGTGGTTCGCCCTGTTTCTTTATCAACCGAAGCCAGAACCATAGCTGCTTCTTCAATATCAGGCACATCCTCGGTATTGAGAAGAAGGGCAAGTTGATCGTCGCCTGGTGGCTGTTCAAATACTTTGATGTTCATGCCTTCAAGCATGCTTATGATCACATCAAAATGTTCTGTATCCGCTATTATGTTGGTCAGCGAGTCGTTTATTTGACTTTCGAGCAAGTAACCTTGTTCTTTACCAAGGCTGATAAGTTTAGCAATTTGTGAGCTTTGATGTTCTTGGTCATTTGTGGTCATAGGCACTTCTTTTAGGAACAATTAGGTCTACAAAAAGGGTTTGATTATAAACCGGCAATTTGCAACATACCAGCTTTTCAGATTTTTTATTTTTCTAAATCTGTCTGAAGATGTCTCTCTTTTAACATCTGCTGCAAGTTGTTGCGCTCTGTTTCGGTTAAACCCTCTTTCCGAGATTTATCTATTAACTGTCTTATTATAAGCTCTTTATTTTGTTTTTGTAAAAAAATTAAAGTATCAACAAACTCTTTTATCAATTCTTGTTCTGGAACCTGGTGATCCCAAGAGGCTAATCGGTTAATCGCATCAAAATAGGGCGTGGTTCGCCAGAATTCGATTAATGTTGCGGTAGTTGCCTGTGGATTAGATTCTAATTGATGCAGAATATTAAGTAAAATGTGATGTTCTTTTTTATGTAATAATTCTGGGGCGATTTGCGGTGCAATTTTATTATATATTTCAGGATTTTGTAAAAGCAGGGCAATAGCAATTCTTAGTGGTGATCTGGATATAGCCGTTGTATTTTCGGTGGGCGTAATTTCTGTTTTTTGGGTAATAAGTTGATTGAGTCTGTGATTATCCAGGTGAGTCAGTCGGGATAAATCATCAATAAGTAATTGTTTGAATGTGCCTTCTTCCATTTTTTGTAAATAAGGCTTGGCGGCATTAATCAGTTGCGTTTTTCCGGCTGGATTTTGCAGGTTAATGTCTTTGGCCAAGGTATCAAAGAAGAAGCGATGCAGTGGTGTAGCTTGTTGCAGGCGAGCTAAAAATTGTTCTTTGCCTTCTTCACGTACCAGGCTATCAGGATCGTGCCCTTCGGGTAAAAAAATGAAACCAGCATCAAGCCCTGAATTCAGATGGGGCAGGCTGCTTTCCAGGCCTCGCCATGCGGCTTGTCGTCCTGCTGTATCGCCATCAAAACAAAAAATAAGGTGTTTGGTGTGTTTTGCCAGTAGTTGGATGTGGTAGGTACTGGTTGCGGTGCCAAGTGTCGCTACAGCATTCATTATTCCGTGTTGCGCCAGAGCGATGACATCCATATATCCTTCAACCAGAATAATGTACTCGGTGGTTTTATTGTGGCTCAATATCTGGTGTAAGCCATAAAGCTCACGGCTTTTTTGAAAAATTACGGTTTCAGGTGAATTAAGATATTTGGGTTTTTGATCGGGATTGAGTACTCGACCACCGAATCCTATAATTCGGCCGTGACGATCATGGATTGGAAACATGACTCTGTTTCTGTAACGATCATAGATTTTTCCATCATCATTTTTGATTAACATTCCAGTTGCAATCAGTTCTCGTTGATTGCGAGGAAATGCCTGTTCCAGCTGATGCCAGCCATCAGGAGCGAATCCTAATTGGTAGAGTTTGGCTATAGTTCCGCTAAGCCCTCTCTTGCGAAGATAGTCAATAGCTGTCTGCCCATCGTGTTTTAACTTTTTTTGATAATATTGGCTGACTGCAGAAAGGAGTTTGTACAAATCCTGTGATGCGTTGTTTTGTTCTACTTTACCCTCTTTGGGTACCGTTAAACCAAGTCGAGTTGCCAGTGTTTCTATGGCATCAATAAATCCTTGATTCAGATAGTTCATTACAAAACTGATGGCATTACCTGATGCACCGCACCCAAAGCAGTGATAGAACTGTTTTTTGGCTACGACATTAAAAGAGGGTGTTTTTTCGTTATGGAAGGGGCAGCAGGCAATATGGCTTGTTCCTCTTTTTTTTAGAGGAACATAGCTATCAATTAACTCAACCAGATCGGTTCGATGCAGGATATCATCAATGAATGGCTGTGGAATTAAGCCAGACATAATATCCCCTTTAGCTCAATCTGGCCTTGATTAAGGCACTCACTTGAGTCATATCAGCTCGACCTTGCAGTTTTGCTTTGAGTTGTCCCATCACTTTACCCATATCAGCCATTTTTTCTGCACCGGTTGCTGCTATGGCGTCATTGACCATTTGCTCAATTTCTGTTGCAGACAAAGGCTCTGGCAAATATTTGGAAATAATTTCCAGTTCAAATTGTTCCTGAGCAACCAGATCATCCCTATTCGC
This sequence comes from Legionella worsleiensis, assembly GCF_001467535.1. Taxonomy (GTDB): domain Bacteria; phylum Pseudomonadota; class Gammaproteobacteria; order Legionellales; family Legionellaceae; genus Legionella; species Legionella worsleiensis. Next base: position 106,772 of record NZ_LNZC01000009.1, on the reverse strand, counting down.
TTTTTCATACTGAGCTATGGATTCTTTACGTTGCTTGGTCATTTTATCCAGAATAGCCAACATACGCTCTTCAGTCACTTCAATGCGTTCATCTACTTCAATTTGTTTCACCGCAGCAGTGATTAACCGAAGGGTAGTCAGCAAGTTTTTATCTTTGGCGCGCATGGCGTCTTTAATATCGTTATTGAGGCGTTCTTTTATGGACATGATTAATTCCTTAAAAACCAAAAGGCCACATGTAAATGTGACCTTGGCAATGTATCTGAACATTCACGAGAATGAATCGAGTGAATGGGTTCGTAAAGATTATTTACGACGGTGTTTCATGCTACGTCGTGAAGAAGTATCGCGAGAAATTTTTTTCAGATGACGTTTAACTGCAGCAGCTTGTTTACGTTTACGCTCAGCGGTTGGTTTTTCATAAAATTCACGACGGCGTAATTCGGTTAAAATACCGGCTTTTTCACAAGAGCGCTTAAAGCGGCGCAGTGCATATTCTGGGTTTTCGCCTTCTTTTACACGAACGGTAGGCATTAACTAATCCTCTGGTTATTTGATCTCAATAGGTGGGCAATTCTAGTGCTAGTTGATGCACTCGTCAAGTCCAATCTAAATCTTTCTTATTAATTTGTTACTTTTTTATTATAACCTAAATTTATTCTATGGGTTAGTTTTATATTTGCCAGAGAGGGCAAGGAGAATATAATCCCTGAATTCCAAAACGTTTGTACCAAAAAAATTGGGCTAAATTATTACCTAAAAAGACCAAAGCAGTCAGGGTAAACGCATCTAAACGTATTATCTAAGACCAAGACGTCTACGTTCTGCGCTTTATGCGCAGAATCCAGATCTTTGCCTGCACTAAGATCGCATGGATCCTGCGCATAAAGCGCAGGACGTAGGCAAAAGGGTGGAGATTTATGTTCATAATTTAGATGCGTTTGCCCTGCAAAGCAGTCGATTTTTTTAAATCGTAAATCTCCTTATGATATAATGCCAAATGGTTATTGATTGCTTGTATTAAGGTCGTGTATGCGTGTATTAGGTATAGAGTCTTCCTGTGATGAAACAGGGGTCGCCATTTATGATTCAAACTCAGGTTTATTAGCGCATGCGCTGCATTCTCAAATTGAAACTCACAAAAAACATGGTGGGGTTGTTCCCGAACTGGCTTCAAGAGATCACGTAAACTATTTAGTTCCTCTGATCGATGAAGTACTGAAGCGGGCTCAGTTAAATAAGAATGATCTCGATGGCGTTGCTTATACAGCAGGACCTGGTTTAATAGGTGCATTACTGGTTGGTTCTTGTTTTGCCAAAAGCCTTGCGTATGCTCTCGAAATCCCTGCTTTGGCAATTCATCATCTGGAAGCACACTTGCTCGCAGCAAAAATGGAGACACCAACGCTACAATTCCCTTTTATTGCTCTTTTAGTATCCGGTGGTCATTGTCAACTCATAGAAGTAAAAAATATGGGTGAGTACCAATTGTTAGGTGATACTCTGGATGACGCAGTAGGTGAGGCTTTTGATAAAACCGCCAAGCTCATGGGGATTCCCTATCCAGGTGGGCCAGTTTTAGCGGGTCTTGCCGATCAATGCGATTCAACGCCTTATAAATTTCCTCGTCCCATGACCGACCGACCCGGTTTGGATTTTAGTTTCAGTGGATTAAAAACTTTTGCTCTAAATACCTGGAACAATAGTGCCAAACAAGATAGCGATCGTTCAGAAATCGCAAAATCATTTCAAAATGCTGTTGTTGAAACCTTGATTATTAAAGCCAAAAGAGCAATACAACAGTCGCACTGCAAGCGTTTGGTTGTTGCTGGTGGGGTAGGAGCGAATAAAGCGCTGCGTTCGGCTCTAAACGAATGGATGGCGAGTATCAATGGCGAAGTCTATTTTCCAGCTATGGAATATTGTACTGACAATGGAGCAATGGTTGCGTATGCGGGATGTTTGCGTATGGTGTTGGGGGAGAGGGATTTGGGGTGGGGAGTGGTCGTCAAACCCCGCTGGCCCCTCGCCTGAACGGCCGTATTTGGCGCATCTTGCAAGAACGGGGGGTTTAAAAAAAGCGGAGTGTACATCAGGTACATGAGCATTTTTTTAAACCCCCCGTTCTTGCAACCTGCACTCAAATCCGACCGTTCAGGGGCATAGGCGGTATTCGACATATATTGTGAGAACAACGCTTTAAAAAAATGCTCATGTACCTGATGTACACTCCGCTTTTTTTAAAACACCGTTCTTGCAACCTGCACTCAAATCCGACTGTTCAGGGGCATAATAAATGTAGCCTGTATTAGACAAAGTCGTAATACAGGGTCTATACCGTCCAGAAAATTTCCCTGTTTTATTTCAATTTGATATACACATCATCGTCCAACTTGGGAACGCTTTTTCATGGTAGGATGTCTTGGAGATTATTCATCCGGTGCCACTTATTTTTTCCCATTGCATAGATTAGACAGGCAATCTGACCACCTGTATTACGACTTTGTCTAATACAGGCTACTTGTATCGATTCATTGGACTGTTCAGGGGAATAATAAATGTAGCCTGCATTAGACAAAGTCGTAATACAGGGTCTATACCGTCCAGGAAATCCCCCTGTTTTATTTCAATTTGATATACACATCATCGTCCAACGTGGGAACGTTTTTTTGTGGTAGGATGTCTTGGAGATTATTCATCCGGTGCCACTTATTTTTTCCCATTGCATTGATTAGACAGGTAATCTGACCACCTGTATTAGACAAAGTCGTAATACAGGGTCTATACCGTCCAGGAAATCTCCTTGTTTTATTTCAATTTGATATACACATCATTGTCCAACGTGGGAACGCTTTTTCATGGTAGGATGTCTTGGAGATTATTCATCCGGTGCCACTTATTTTTTCCCATTGCATTGATTAGACAGGCAATCTGACTACCTGTATTACGACTTTGTCTAATACAGGCTACTTGTATCGATTCATTCGACCGTTCAGGAGTTGGGTGTAACCTTCGCTTAAACCGTGCCAGTGTCTTTATTTTTGGGTTTTGGCGATTTGGTTTTCGTTGGTTTTGTCTTTTTTTCAGGCTCTTCTGTTTTGCTTGTTTTCTTTGTTGTTGTTTTTGTCGTTTTTGGACTCTTTTTTATAGGTGCTTCTGATTCAGGTGCTTTTTCTTTGGCTGTTTTTTTTGTTGTTTTTGATGCCGGAGAAGCTGGTTTTTGAGATGAAATTTCTTCCTTGCCATCAATTAACGAGGGGGAGTCCATAATGTCCTTGATTACACCTTGTTTGAATTTAATTTTAGGTTCTACGCCATCGATTAAGCGGTTAATATTGTTCTTGTGCTTGTAGAGCACCAAAAGGGTTACGAAAAACAGGGGTGGGAATATATCCAGTCTTCCTAACAAAAGTAATGCGTAAAAAGGTGATAGGGATATGGAAACAATTGAAGCCAGAGATGAGTATCGGGAAAAATTGGCGACCAGTAACCAGGTGCCCGCAACAAGAACCCCTATAATAAAATGAAAGCCCAGCAAGGCTCCAATGGCTGTGGCTACGCCTTTTCCACCCTTAAATTTAAAAAATATGGGAAACATATGACCAACGACTGCGGCCAGGACGGTAAATGCGATGGTTGCAGGGGTTGCGCCCAGTGCCTTGGCTATCATTACGGGAATTGTTCCCTTGAGCACATCGCCAACCATGACTAAAGCCGCATATTTTTTTCCGGCCAGGCGCAGAACGTTAGTCGCTCCTGGATTTTTTGAGCCTTCGGTTGTGGGATCGGGCAAGCCAAATATTCGACAAACGATTATTGCAGAGCAAAATGAACCCATTATGTACGCAAGAATTATCAAGAATAGAGATTGAATCACCTGGAGCCCCCTTGGCAAAATTATTTTTTATTATGAGATAATCTTGCTGTTCTAGCAATAGTGGCTTGTTTCTTGTGATCTGCATGACTTGTTGGTTATAAGCACGTAAATTTGCGCCTTGACACGCCTTTTTCTGGAGTGCAGCCTTATGAAGGGCTTAAGGGAGAAAAAGAGCTTGCAGGTTATTAGTAAAACGTCTTCCTAATGGCGATACCTGCCAGTGATCATCGGTTAGAATGATGAGTTTTTTCTCCTGGGCTATTTTTAATTTAGGAAGTAATGTATTTATATTCAATCCCGTTGTTTGACTAAATAGTTCCAGAGGGATAGGTTGTTCAAGGCGAGTCGTGTTGAGCATGAACTCAAATAACAAATCGTCGCCTGTTACTTCTTCAATATGAGCCAGGCAGGGTTTATCCTGGTTTAAATAATCTTTAGGTTGACGATGCTTTCGGGTTCTTTTTATCGCATTTATCGTGGTGATTTTTCCGTGCGCTCCTGCACCAATGCCCAGATAATCACCAAACAGCCAGTAATTAAGATTATGGCGTGCCTGTTTGCCTGGTTGAGCAAAAGCCGAAATTTCATAGCGCTCAAAACCTGCATCTCGCAACATATTTAGCCCTCGTTCCTCGAGTATGAACGCATCATCTTCTGATGGAAGTGGCGGTTTTTCTTTGTAAAATACGGTATTTGGTTCTATGGTTAATTGATACCAGGAGAGATGTTCTGGTTGGTGGGTTAAGGCGGTGGTTAAATCAGCCAGTCCTTGTTCAATAGTTTGTTTTGGTAAGCCATGCATGATATCGAGATTGAGATTATCAAAACCGGCATTTCGTGCTGCATTAATGGCTGCATGGGCTTGATGTTCATCGTGAATACGGCCTAAAACGTTTAAGTGGGTAGGGTTGAAGCTCTGAATACCCAGAGACAGGCGATTGATTCCGGTTTGTCGGTATTCTGTAAAACGCCCTTGTTCGACACTGCCAGGATTTGCTTCCATAGTGATTTCAATATCTGGGGTGAAATGCAGCAGTTGTTTTAATTGGGTAAACAAGGTGTCATAAGCTTCTGCAGAAAAGAGACTTGGTGTGCCGCCACCGATGAAAATGGATGTAATGTCTCTGACTGGAAAAAGAGACAAATCGGATTTTAAGTCTTTGATTAATGTGCTTATATACTCTTGTTCGGGTAAATTATCCGGACTTTTGTGAGAGTTAAAATCGCAGTAAGGGCATTTGCGAATGCACCATGGCATGTGAATGTACAAAGATAATGGACGCATTAATATTTTTAAACTGGCTTGTTTGATAATGCGATAGTATCATGATAACTGTTTTGTCACCAAATGAGTGATAGTGAGGTATGAGAGAAAAGCCATTTTGCAAACAGAAATCAGTGATTGCCAAATCACGATTGTTTACCGTTGAAGAGATGCATTTAGAATTTTCTAATGGTGCAAAAAGAATTTATGAACGCATTAAAAATCACGGACATGGAGCGGTTCTGATCGTTGCGATAACGCCCGGGAACTCGTTATTATTGGTGCGGGAGTATGCGGCAGGAACTGACACTATTGAGCTGGCCTTTCCTAAAGGGCTTATTGATCGTGGTGAAACCGCTGTTGAAGCAGCGAACAGGGAATTACGAGAAGAAGTTGGATTTGCTGCCAGAGAACTGCATTGGTTGCGCACCATGAGTCTGGCTCCTGGTTATTTCGGATCCCGGATTGAGGTGGTTCTTGCTCAGGGATTATATTATGCACCACTAGACGGTGACGAGCCGGAACCGCCAGAAGTTGTTGAGTGGCCTTTGAGTGCTGCTATGGAGCTATTAGAAAAACCGGATTTTACCGAGGCGCGCAGTATCGCTGCGTTATTTTTAGCTAAAGAATGGTTAAATAAGAGGAAATAATATGTCAAATAAACGAGTACGAGTTGCAGTAACAGGTGCCGCAGGCCAAATAGGCTACGCATTATTGTTTCGTATTGCTTCAGGCCAAATGTTTGGTGCAGATACTGAAGTGGAATTGAATTTGCTGGAACTTGAAGCGGCTCTTCCTTCTCTGGAAGGTGTGGCTATGGAGCTGGATGATTGTGCATTTCCTTTATTAAAGCGAATTGTGTGTACTGCTGATATGAATACAGCGATGGATGGCGTGAACTGGGCCTTATTGGTGGGTTCTGTGCCTCGTAAGCAAGGAATGGAGCGCTCTGATTTATTGCAGATTAATGGTGGTATTTTTACCAAGCAGGGTAAAGCGATTAACGATTGTGCCAGTGATGATGTGCGGGTTTTTGTTGTAGGAAATCCCTGCAATACCAACTGTTTGATAGCCATGCACCATGCTAAAGACATTCCAAATGATCGGTTTTTTGCCATGACTACTCTTGATGAATTAAGAGCACGAACTCAATTGGCAAAAAAAGCCGGTGTAGACATCACTAAAGTCACTGAAATGACCATCTGGGGCAACCATTCTGCTACTCAATATCCTGATTTTTATAATGCAAAAATTAATGGGATTTCGGCTGCCCAGGTCATTCAGGATGAGTCCTGGTTGAAAGATACTTTTGTATCTGCGGTACAGCAACGGGGTGCGGCAGTAATTAAAGCGCGTGGCTCTTCTTCTGCGGCATCAGCTGCCAATGGTGTGGTTGTTGGTGTAAATCATCTGGTAACTGATACGCCAGTAGGTGAATCGTTCTCTATGGCTCGTTGTTCCCAGGGAGAGTACGGTGTGGATGAGGGATTGATATTTTCTGTTCCATGCCGACGTGAGAAAGGTGAACTGATTGTTCTTGATAAGTTACATTTTAACGAGTACGGCCAGGAACGATTCAACATCACCTTGAATGAGTTGAGGCAAGAGCGTGATATTGTCAAAAGTCTTGGATTATTAGACTAAGTATTTAGGATTGATTGTGCCTGGACTTTAGTCCAGGCATTTTTTTTGCTCAAAATGCCAAGCTGCATCTTTTTTTTAATTTCACAATCCTGGTTTCAGGAATTCTGGTGTTGCGCTTGAGTGTAACTTCGGGTTCTTATCATCTCTATTGGCATATTCTTCACTTTGATATATTTGGAATAATGCCGAGTCATCTAATATGGGCTTCGCTGAGCCATTACGTAATAAAGTTGATATTGATCGACCGTTTGATAGCAGATCGTTGAGTTTATTAATGAATAGTTCCACTTGCTTAAATGGATCGTTGTTTTTGTTGACCATATGGGTCGAATGATGAATTATAGCTTTGGCAAGCTGTTCGTCAGTAAGATAAAGTATTAAACGCGATTGAACTATCCTGATGAAATTTTTTTCGGAGAGCATCGTTAAGTTAAACAGAAAATCGGGTTGCCTTTTTAAGTGAGCGTTTAATTTTTGACTGAATCCATGCCTGTTGCTGTTGTCGAGCATCGCTTGAGTGAGTTCATGATGATCCAGCTCGGTGTGCGATTTTCCTGTTTTTGCTTTAAGCCACAAGAGCAGATTGTCATCCTTTCTGGAATGGTTTAAAGCGCTGAATTGAAATTTTGAAGACACTTTAGGATGCGACACGACCTTGTTCCAGTCTATGGGAGGCAGATCATGGCGTTTCGCCATTGCGTCCATGGATGTTCTGATGGAATCAAAATCGATTCGCCATTTTTCAAAATGAGGAAGGGCTTCTTTGATTGCACTCAATAAACGAATGAAACTGTTTTTCAGTTTAGGATTGTAGCGTTCTGTCGCTTCTTTTAATTGCTGAACAGCGGGATAGCAATACCTGCCGTTTCTCATAGCTTCCAAATGAAACACTGATTGTAACGAATCCAGCAATGCGGAGGATGGGTCTTCCATACCTAATATTCCATAACAGGCCCTGATTAAAGATTAGTTTATGAACCGCATAAAATCCAAATTTTTTACACAATGGAATCAAAATTATCTAATTAATCGTATTTAGCTGGCGTACTGTCTGATATTAATGAAACATAAACTCTGAATTTATTCGTTTTGGAGTATTTTGCTTAATTCAGCTTGGGGTACAAACCCCATCGCTGAATCAGGGGCTATTACTTGATGACACCACAGGCTATGCGTGCACCGCCGCCACCCATGGGCGGAGTATCTGAGTAATTGTCGCCATTGGCATGAACCATAACGGACAATCCTTTTAAATCACCAAGTTTTAAACGGGGAGCAAGCGTAGGGGTATTGGCTACTCCGTCTGCCGAAACATAAAGCACCGGAAGATCACCAAGGTGACCATTGCCATAGGGGCCTTGATGGCTGTTGGTATTGGCAGGATCATAATGACCGCCTGCGTCCATGCCATCAGCAGCGCAACTTGAGTGTTGATGCAAATGAAAGCCATGCAGTCCAGGAGTTAAACCGCTCAGTTCTGGTTTAATTAACACGCCATAGGGTGTTTCTGTAAATACTACCGTTCCTATGGGATTTGAACTGGCTCCTATTGTACTTATTGAGGCGGTCATTTGTGCAGCTTGCGCTATATTCAGGCTCAATAAAGAAGCGAAAATAAGAAGAAATTTTGTGTTCATTTTTGTTCCCTGTCTAAAATTGGTTTTCTAAGTATTAATCAAGACGCAGTTTAATGCCAGTAAGTATATGAGCATAGGGTGAATTGATTTTTTTTCGGTATATAACTTTTGGAGGTCAATTAAACAATTAAACAGGCTATTACAAGGACTTTGGTTAAAAAAGAAGTTGCTGTATAGCAAGCAGGGTTTATACTTGATATTTTGATGTCTTTAACCAGAGAGCGCTCATGGAATTGAGAACAGATAACACTCCTTTTAAATCGTTGTTCCAGCCCTTGGATTTAGGGTTTACCCAAATTAAAAATCGTGTGCTGATGGGGTCTATGCATACTGGTCTTGAAGAAGATAAAGACAGTTTACAACGGTTGGCAGAATTCTATCGTGAACGTGCCCTTGGTGGCGTTGGTTTAATTGTTACTGGTGGTATTGCCCCAAACCGATCGGGTCGTTTGGCTCCTTTTGCGGCAAAAATGACAAACAGCAAGGAGCAACACAGGCATGAATTAGTAACTCGTACTGTACATGAAGCAGGTGGTAAGATAGCGATGCAGATTTTGCATGCGGGTCGTTATGGTTATCATCCTTTTACCGTTGCACCCAGTCGGATCAAATCGCCAATAAGTCCTTTTACTCCTTGGACTATGAGCCAAAGGCGCATAAAAAAAACGATTCAGCATTTTGCCCGTTGCGCTCGCCTTGCCCAAGGGGCGGGTTATGATGGTGTTGAAATAATGGGCAGTGAAGGCTATCTCATCAACCAGTTTATTGTCTCTCATACCAATCATCGCAAAGATGAGTGGGGAGGCAGTTATGAAAACCGTATTCGTTTCCCTGTTGAAATAGTGCGGGCAGTGCGTGAAGCGGTTGGTGAGCGATTTATCATTATTTATCGTTTGTCCATGCTTGATTTGATTGCTAATGGCAGCAGCTGGGAAGAGGTGGTGATTTTAGCCAAGGCAATAGAACAGGCTGGTGCAAGCATTATTAATACGGGCATTGGTTGGCATGAAGCCCGCATTCCGACTATTGGAACTATGGTACCTCCTGCGGCATTTACCCCGGTAACCAGGCATCTTAAACCTGAGGTGAGTATACCTGTTGTCACCTCTAACCGTATTAATACTCCCGAACTTGCCAATCAGTTGTTAGAAGACGGGGTTGCGGATATGATTTCCATGGCCAGACCTTTGCTTGCTGATTCGCAATTTGTTGAAAAAGCGCAGCGTGGCGAGTCGGCCGGAATCAATGTCTGCATCGCCTGCAATCAAGCCTGTCTGGATCAGGTTTTTGTGAATAAATCAGCTTCCTGTTTAGTCAATCCTCGTGCGTGTAACGAAACGGAATTAGTCTATCAAGCGGTACATCAGCCTAAGTCCATTGCCGTGGTGGGTTCAGGCCCTGCGGGTCTTGCCTTTGCGGCTGTTGCGGCTGAACGGGGACACAAGGTTACTGTGTTTGAGCGCAGTGATCGTTTGGGGGGGCAGTTTAATTTGGCAAAACAAATACCAGGTAAGGAAGATTTTCAGCACACGTTGAACTATTTTCACTATCAGTTACAAAAATTTAAGGTCGACTTGCGTTTAAATACAGAAGCCGGCGTAGAGACGCTGGAGCACTTTGATGAAGTAGTTCTTGCTACGGGCATCAAGCCCCGAACTCCTGAGATTAAAGGGATTACTCATGAAAAAGTGGTCAGTTATATAGATGTAATTAATAGAAAAAAAACAGTGGGTGAACAAGTCGCCATTATAGGCGCTGGAGGAATAGGATTTGATGTTGCAGAGTTTTTGACGCACGAACATCAATCCACTACAGACCAATTTTATCAGGAATGGGGTATTGACATTAAAGGAGAGCACAGGGGGGGATTGCAACCAGCGCAGAATACGCCAAGCCCTAGAGAGGTTTACCTGTTGCAACGTAAAAAAGAAAAAATGGGACAACGTCTAGGCAAAACTACAGGCTGGATTCATAGACTCAGTTTAAAGCATAAAAAGGTGAAGATGATTTCCGGGGTTACTTATGAGGGCATTGATGATCAAGGATTGCACATTAAAATTGATGAACAACCACAAACACTGAAGGTTGATACAGTAGTCATTTGTGCTGGTCAAACGGAGTTAAAAGACCTTTATGAACCCTTAAAGCAACAGGGAAAATCAGTTCATCTAATTGGCGGTGCCTACAAAGCTCTGGAGCTTGATGCCCGTCATGCTATTGATCAGGCCTGTCGGTTGGCTGCTTTGATTTGATTCTTATTGGCCGCTAAAAAATAGCCTCTTCTTAGGTGCTTGCAAAGAAGAGGTCTTGGTGCAAAATCAGTTTTTATCAATCCCTCATTCCCGCATCGGACTTCACTATCTGAGTCAACCTGTTTAAAGCATGTAGAAAAAAACTAGCTATTGAATGAAACGATAAGAGTATTATAATTGGTGCAGTTGATTGGAAGAGGGTTGGGTATGTACTACTACTCTTTAAATTTTTGAAGAATACTCTTGCAATCAGCCCTTGGCTTAGTTGAATAACGCTATTTTTCGCATCATTTTAATTCATATTTGATGGAAAAAAATCGGTATTGATGAACATAAATTGTCTGATTTATTTGAGAAAAGTAATAAATATAGTGCATCTCCCTGTTTATTTTGTTATTATACTGAGCAATTTTTATATAACTTAACCTTTTCAGGTTGAAGCTTTGACTATATCAGGAACACTATGACTCAAGAAATTACTCATTTCTCTGCTTTTAATTTCTCAGATGCTTTGAATAAAGCTCTGGTAGATATGAACTTTACAACGCCTTCCCCCATACAGGCACAAACGATACCGTTGTTATTGCAAGGCCGAGATGCTATTGCTTTAGCTCAAACAGGTACAGGAAAAACTGCTGCTTTTGCATTGCCAATCCTGCAAAATATTTCTCCTTCCATTCAAGGAACACAAGCGCTAATTATTGCGCCTACTCGTGAGCTTGCCATCCAGGTTGCCGAACAGTTTGAGGTATTAAGCAAACATCAACGAGGTACTACTATTGCCGTATTGTGTGGCGGTCAGGAGTATGGTCGTCAATTAAAACAATTACGAGGCGGTGCTCAGGTTGTCGTTGGAACACCTGGCCGTATTCTGGATCATATAGACAAAGGTACTTTACCTTTGGAAAATTTACGTACCTTTATTCTGGATGAAGCAGATGAAATGTTGCGTATGGGATTCATTGAAGATGTTGAAACGATTTTAGCTAAATTACCCGAGAAAAAACAGATTGCTTTATTCTCAGCGACCATGCCTTATCGTATTCGGCAGATTGCCAATAACTATCTGACTGATCCGGCTTCCGTAGAAATTAAAATGGAAACCGCTACGGTGAAAAGCATTGAGCAACGATTTTTGTTTGCTTCAGGTCACCAAAAACCGGATGCATTGATTCGTGTTCTGGAAGTTGAAGATTATCAGGGCGTGATAGTCTTTACCCGTACTAAAAGCAGTACTGAAGAAGTAGCTGAGCTGTTGCAACAACAAGGTCTTCGGGCCATGGCGATTCATGGGGACATTACTCAGGCCCTGCGTGAACGCATTATTTCCCAGTTTAAACAAGGCGCTATAGATATTTTGGTTGCGACCGACGTAGCGGCACGAGGCCTGGATGTGGAGCGAGTTACCCACGTTATCAATTATGACTTGCCTCATGATAATGAAACCTACGTCCATCGAATCGGTAGAACCGGAAGAGCCGGCCGCTCCGGGGTGACAATTTTGTTTGTAACGCCCAAAGAATCACGTTTGATTAGCAGTATCGAAAGGCATACCCGTCAACGAATAGAAAAAGTGAACGTGCCCAACGATCACATGATACAAGTAGCCAGACAACAGCGTTTTATGGCAAATATTACAGAGCGTTTAGAGCATGCAAATCTGCCATCTTACAAGCGTATTGTTGAAGAATACATTAAAGAACATGATGTATCCCCGGTAGATGTTGCTGCAACCCTTGCGTTGTTATTACACAAAGATTTACCCTGGAAAAAAGAATTGGCTTTACCTGCCTCCTCCCGCCCAGCTAAAGAAGGCCGTGTGAGTCGTAATGGCGAAGGGCGATCTGATCGTGGTTCTCGTTTTGGTGATGACAGAAAAGGATTTGGTGGCGATCGTAAATCTTTTGGCGGTGATAAAAAAGGTTTCGGCAGTGACCGGAAGAGTTTCGGGGATGACCGAAAAAAATACAATGACGAATCACCGGCTCAAGACTTGTTCCGAATAGATGTGGGTAAAGTTCATGGTGTAAAACCGGGTAATATTGTCGGTGCTATTGCTAATGAAGCGGGTTTACAGAGTCGATATATTACCGGTCTTAAAATTCATGAAGATCATTCTACCGTGCGCCTGCCCAAGGGAATGTCCAAGGAAGTGGTTAGAGATTTGACCAAAGCATGGGTTTGTGGACGACAATTAAACCTTACTTTAATCAGTAGTGCCTGATTGCATGGCAATTAAGCCCTAAGGTACTCCCGCTTAAAAAAATTATGTGCATGAATTATTGACTTATTCATGCACATAATAGCTTATCTTTTTTGTTTTTCTCATGTAACGCCTGCAATAATACGTCCCTCAAACTCATTAACATACCTGTCTATTGAACTGTATATGAATGCCATGTCTCACTTCGGCTGTGCTCAGAATGACGTGAAGAATTTTATCATGGTTCAATATTCAGATGCTCTGTAGTTTTTCTTGCCTTAAATGTCCTGAGAATTTACTATTAACACGCTGATAAATAATATTAATTAAAATTTGAGGACTAAAAAGTGAAATTTAATTCGAGCGTGTTTTTTAAGGATAATGGCAGAAAAACTCTCAAAGAACATAAACGATTCAAAGACGATGAAGTGCCCCATAAATACACTCAAAAGGTCATTGATACACTAAGACAGCACATTAAAGATGAAACTCGGGATGTGCTTGAAGAGTATAGAGGTGGGTATCGTTTTAAATAACTCTCTTGAAGATTCAGATGTTCTGATTGGCTGGCTGTTTAACAGGGTAAACGCATCTAAACGTATTATCTAAGACCAAGACGCCTACGTTCTGCGCTTTATGTGCAGAATCCAGATCTTTGTCTGCACTAAGATCGCATGGATCCTGCACATAAAGCGCAGGACGTAGGCAAAAGGGTGGAGATTTATGTTCATAATTTAGATGCGTTTGCCCAGACAAACGCTCAATGAAGCATGTTGTGTAGCGCTAAGGTTTCATTGCGACAACCGTTCCAATCAATGCAGCTACACCCACAGCAGCTAACGCCGTGAAAAAAGGGTATTTATTTTTCATGGTGACATCGGGTGGTGCATCAGATGGAATTTCATTTATTAAATCACTTTTTATTTGTTTTATATTGGCAATAACGGATTGGATTCTGTTTTCAGTATCGGTATTTGCGGACAGCAACGGCTTGTAGTGTGTCCACCAAATGGATTGGGCTTGACTTACCGTTTGGGCTAACTCAGGGGTTGTTAAAAAAGTATAGTTGGCGCGTGCGGTTGCTTCAAAAAATGCCGCTGAGAATGCTTTTTTTTCTTGGTCTGACCATAATGGAGCATCAGTAATTGTCAGGTTTGAACAATAACGTAAATCCGTATTGTTATGGCCTGAAAAATTAGTGATTGCTGTGTCCAGCTGATTGGCATCATTTAATATCTCATCCAGAGAATTCAGGCAAGATAAGATGTAATTTTTTTCAAATTGGGTCATATTTTATCTCAAAAAAAAAGGGAAAAAAAATGTGTTTAATGAACAATTTAAACCTATAATTAAACAGCGTTATGTACCGTGCAGTTCAGCTAAAATTGATTAATAGTCATGTTTCATCGTATAATAATCAATGTTTTTTTTAAAAAAAATCAATCAACCAAGGGTATTCATGAAACTAATAGCTACCGTGGGTGCTTTTTTATTTTCTGGAATTGTTGCCGCTACACCGCTAAACAACATTGTAGTATTTGGGGATAGCCTGTCTGATAATGGCAATTTATACGAATACATGAAACACCAGTTACCTCAATCTCCTCCCTATTTCGAAGGGCGTTTTTCTAATGGCCCCGTTTGGATAGAGCGTTTGGTTGCTTCATATTTTCCCGAGAATCCGGCAGCGCATCTTTACGATTACGCTATAGGCGGAGCCGGGGTATCTGAAGAGGATGATGAAGATGATGTCTTGTTTACTCTAAGAAGAGAAATTAAAACCTATTTGCTGGCGAATAATGATAAGGCAAGTGAAGACAGTCTTTTTGTGATTTGGATAGGTGCAAATAATTATCTGGGCATGCCTGCTGAAGTTGATCAAACATTAAACGATGTTAATACAGGCATTACTCATGGTTTGGAGCAGCTGGTAAACAAGGGAGCGAAACATATTCTTGTTCTGAATTTGCCTGATTTGGGCAGGACTCCAGCAGCTTTAGAATTCGGCTCTATTGAACCTTTAAGCTATTACGCAAACCAGCATAATGAAGCGTTACTTAAAACTTTTGCCCAAATGAAGCAAACTTATCCTGAGGTAAATTGGTATTATTTTGATTTGAATTCGGCCTTTAACGATGTATTGGAACACGCTGAGGATTATGGAATTACCAATATCACAGGTACATGTGCCAATTCTATAGCTGATGAATCTTCTCGTCGCTCGGTTCTTAAAATGGTTTCCAGGGTTAGCCCTCGCAAAACGGGCGAACAGTGTGATGGTTTCCTCTTTTTTGATTTAGTGCATCCTACATCATTTGCTCATCAGTTGATGGCAGAAAAAGCTCGTGCCGCCCTTGATGCAGCGGGCGTTGAGTTTTCAGATAAACCGGTTTAAAACCGTATTAACCGGGATGGATTATCCCGGTTTTTATTTGCTTGACTCTATAGGGATATATGAAACCAATTGTCCGGATCTTATTTTTTCTTTTCTTTATTTCTACCAGTTTAAGTGCTGATCAACTGGAGATCACTGTCGATCAAAAGAAACTGCAATTACCCTTTTGGCCTGCACAAACTCAACGTTATGGAGCCGTGCTGATAGTCCGTGGAGGAGAGCAGCCCCATTGGTCGGATATGTTGGCGCAGTGCGCTAATAAACTGGCAACAAATGGATGGTCTGTCGTATTATTAAACTGTAATCCGGCACAGGGTATTCCTTGGATAAACCAATTGCCTGAGGTCATTGGTTCTTTAAGGAAAGAGAAAAATAAACGAATTATCCTGATTCACTATGGAGATCAATTAAACCAATCGCTTGAATATTTCAGTAAACCGCAATCAAAGATGATTAACGCATTGGTGATGATTTCAGCTTATGGTGATATTGATATCAAGGACAAGGGTTCCGAGTTTCGTTTCCCCATTTTTGATGTGGTTGGTCAGTTTGATTACGATACAGTATTAGCGGCTATGGATAAAAGAAAAAAACAATTTAAAGAAAAGTCTTATCTTGCCATGCAAATGCCAGGAGCCGACCATGATTATGATTACAGTGAGGATTTATTGATTTCTTTTGTGCATGGTTGGATGACTAAAGTACCTGAAACAAAAACGCAGCCTCGTGCGGTTTTAGATTCTTACATCCATTCGGTATCTTTATTGCAAAGTAAGCTTGTTTCAATTGCCAACTTTTTAGGGCGACGCTCTTAAGCTGTTTTTACACGTTAAGCGGTTACCATCCCAGGGTAAACGCATCTAAACGTATTATCTAAGACCAGGATGTCTACTTTCTGCGCTTTATGCGCAGAATCCAGATCTTTACCTGCACTAAGATCGCATGGATCCTGCGCATAAAGCGCAGGACGTAGGCAAAAGTGTGGAGATTTATGTTCATAATTTAGATGCGTTTACCCTGGTTACCATCCTTGATTTTGACAAATCAGCTCATAGGCCTTCATAATTTTATGTGTTTTGTCGTTAGCCAGTTTGATCATCTCTTCGGGTAAACCCTGGGCGATTAATTTATCGGGATGATTGCGACTGAGCAATTGTCGGTAAGCACGTTTTACCTCTTGTTTACTTGAACCTGGGTGAACTTCAAGCAAGGCATAGGCATGTGCAAGATTATTTTGTGGCGATTGTTGTTTGGAGTAGTACTGTTTGTTTGATGAAGAGTACTGATGGCTTTGTGTGTTTTCCTGTTGTTTTTGCTGTTGTTGATTTCTGTAATATTCCGCTTGTGCTTGTTGCTGAGCATAGGACGTGTAATTAAAATCATCATAAAATCGATACTGCCTGTGCAGTGGTGCAAAGCCTAAACATGCAAAAACAACATCCAGTACTTTGATTTTTGCAGTGGTCAGGCCATCAACCTGAGCGGCTCTGTATTGAATGTCTACAAATAACTTCAGTAACTCACGATTATCGCGACAAATTCGTTTTAATTCAAACAGGGCACTATCGAGTTTGAATTGTTTGTTCTTTCCTTCATTGAATAATCGCTTGGCAAGGGTTACTTGTTCTGAACTCAGGCGCATTTCCTTCATAAGCAATTTGGCCATGTTGATTTCTTGTTCTGTGACCCGCCCATCAGCTTTTGCTATATGCCCCATTACGGAAAAAGTGGTCTCAAAAAAAGCTTTCTGTACCGCTTTTTTTTTCTCGGAAATATAATACCAGTGCGGATTGGCAAAATGAGCAGCAAGCCCTTTATCAAAAAAATTACCTACAAGAATTCCGAACAAGGCACCCAATGGTCCTGCGGTCAAAAATCCAAAGAATGCTCCGAGAAGCTTTCCCCACCAGGTGGATAATGTAAAGAAATCTCTAAAACTCATTGTGGTTATTCATCCTAAGAGGACATCCATGGTTTAGGTAATTATATATTTAATATATGCTCAGGAAGCCTAATTATCCATCAGAATCAATAAAAAAGCCAATTGTCCTTCAACGCATTGATGGTTTAAATGTAACTCCCCTATTTTAGTATCTGCCACTGCAGGGAGATCCCTCGCTGCGCTCGGGATGAGGTGGAGAGTTACGTTTCAATCAAACTATAAAAAAAAGTATGCAATTTTATGGCAGTTAGTGCAGGGGGTTTTTGGGGTTGAAAATTCATCCTGAGGAAAAAGAGGGCTGCATGTCAACAGAAACTCCTGTGGGGTAACGACCGGATAATGTATCGCATCACGAATACTTTTGGGTATATACTGTGCCTCTTTAGCGTTTTGGTGTGTCTCTATGCGACAGATTTATTCTTTTATAATGTATTTGCTGACTCCCTTTATTCTTCTCAGGTTGTGGTGGAAGGGGCGAAAGTTACCGGAATACAGAATGCGTATATCTGAGCGTTTTAGCATAGGAATTCCTGTAAATAAAGCCATAGACGTTTGGTTGCATGCGGTTTCATTGGGTGAAGTTATTGCAGCAACGCCATTGATTGATGTGATGCTGGAAAAAAATTGGTCTGTTTTAGTGACTACAATGACACCAACAGGATCAGAACGAGTTAGGCTGCGTTTTGGTGACAAGGTTATGCACAGCTACATCCCTTATGACTTACCTAGGGTACTGATGCGTTTTTTGGGTAAGGTAAAGCCCCGCATTGTAGTGATTATGGAGACTGAATTGTGGCCCAATCTTATTCATCAGACTCATGCACACAAGGTACCTTTGGTACTCGCCAATGCCAGACTGTCTGAGCGCTCTATGCGAGGGTATATCAAGTTTAAATGGTTTTTTAAACCGCTTTTAAATCAATTCTCAGCCATCTTGACTCAAAGTGATGATGATGCCAGACGATTTATTGCCCTAGGCGCCAGAGCCAGTCATGTGCAGGTTTTGGGTAACATGAAATTTGATTTACAAACCCATACTGTGGATACGAGTCATGTTGCCGAGCTAAAAAGTCATTGGGGTAACTACCGAACAGTGGTCATAGCCGCCAGCACTCATGATGGCGAAGAATCCTGCCTTTTAGCAGAGTTACCCAGGCTTCAAAAAGCGATACCCAACGTGATCTTATTAATCGCTCCCCGTCATCCTGAGCGTTTTCAAACAGTATATCAACTCAGTGTTCAAGCGGGTTTTAATACCGGTTTGCGCAGTAATCTCGTTTCCATTTCAAAGAGTAACGACATCGTTATTGTGGATACTTTGGGGGAACTTTTGGGGTTATTTCAAATCAGCGACTACGCTTTTGTAGGCGGCAGTCTGGTTCCCGTTGGTGGGCATAATGTTTTAGAGCCCATAGCGATGAATGTACCCGTTTTGAGTGGGCATCATGTCGATAATTTTAAAACAATTTGCCGTGATCTTTTGGATGCTGAAGCGATTCAGATCGTCACGCAGGCGGGTGAATTAATTGATGCCATAATCACGTTACACCATGATAAAGCATTTCAAGGCCGTATGGTTAAAAATGCAAGGACGGTTCTTGAAAACAATAAGGGTTCGGTTTTAAAGCATTTAGGCATTATTGAGCAAATAATGAAGCCAACAATTTAACCTGTTCAGCAAATTAATGTTCAGGATAGATGATTTAGGGATTTTAATTCCCGTCTTCTGCATGTGATGAAGAGGACGGGAACTCTTTGCACGTTATGAAAATAACAGGGCAAACGCATCTTAATTATGAACATAAACGTCCACCCTTTTGCCTACATCCTGCGCTTTATGCGCAGGATCCATGCGATCTTCGTGCAGGTAAAGATCTGGATTCTGCGCATAAAGCGCAGAACGTAGGCATCTTGGTCTTAGATAATACGTTTAGATGCGTTTACCCTGATGAAAATAATTCGTGATGACAAAAGAGCCTCTGACTGCTATGCGCCTTGATTTTGTCTTTCCTTGATTTCAGATAACGTTTTGCAGTCTATGCATAGCGTAGCAGTTGGCCTTGCTTCCAATCGTTTTAGGCCAATCTCTATTCCACAGGCCTCACAGTAACCAAAATCATCATTTCTTAATCGTTCCAGAGCATCTTCAATTTTTTTGATGAGTTTGCGTTCTCTGTCACGAGTACGTAATTCAATACTGAATTCTTCTTCCTGACTTGCCCGGTCTGAAGGATCGGGAAAATTCGCTGCTTCATCTTTCATGTGTGTCACAGTTCGATCAACTTCTTCCATTAATGATTGACGCCAAGCCAGCAATATTTTTTCGATATGTGCTAACTGCTTTTCATTCATATATTCTTCCCCATCAGTTTCCTGATAAGGTGCAATTCCCATGCTACTTATTGCGTCGTTTTTCACGTTGTATGGTCTCTCGTTGGTTTTATCGATTAAATGTTCTGTCATTCTGGCATTCCTTTCCTGCTGCTTCGGTGTAGCGAGTTTTACAGAAAATGGTTAGGTATACCAAATAACAGCCTTATCATCAACAAAATAATTCAGGCTGATTATTAGTTTAAGGACGCCATCCTCCACTAACTCTGTCATGACCTTGAATATCTTGCCAGCTTCTAACATTCTTGTATCCCGATTCTTTAAGTAACGCTTCAAGCTTTAATTTTTGATTAAACCCGTGTTCTAATAACAGTAAGCCATCAGGATAAAGGCATTCATAACTGTGCTGAATAATATATTGTAGATCAGCTAATCCGTCTTGACCACTGGCTAAAGCACTAAGTGGTTCAAATTGGATATCTCCTTGATTTAAATGAGGATCGTCCTCGGCTATATAAGGCGGATTAGACAAAATGGCATGGTACTGCTGTTTGGGTAGCGTATCAAACCAGAATGAGCGATAAAAGGCTACATTAGTAACACCCAGTATTTGAGCATTTTCCTGAGCAACTTTTAAAGCGCCTTCACTAAAATCGACGGCAATAATCTTCCAATGCGGTTTTTCACTGGCTATTGCCAGGGCAATGGCGCCGCTTCCCGTACCCAGATCAAGAATGCACGTATCCGGTGTATCTGGAATTAATTCTAAAGCTTGCTCTACAAGCAACTCCGTTTCATGCCTTGGGATTAGCGTATCCTTACTGACTTTTAAATTCAAAGACCAAAATTCACGATATCCTGTCAAATAAGCAATGGGTATACCCATGCGGCGTTGGGCAATTAATTTTTGGTAAGCCTCCAGCTCAGCCGGGCTTAATACGAACTCGGGATGTGCAAAAATAAAAGCCCTGTTTTTATTTAATACATATCCCAGGAGCAGTTCTGTCTCCAAACGTGATTGATCATGATTTGGATCAAGTTGGTGCAAGGCGTCATTTAATGCCGTGCGAATATCAATCATGGCGTCCTAATTCCGCAAGTAATTCAGCGTGGTACTCACGTTTTAACGAATCTATGACCAGGGATAAGTTACCTTCCATTACTTCGTTTAACTGGTATATGGTCAGGTTGATGCGATGATCCGTCAGGCGTCCTTGCGGAAAATTATAAGTACGAATACGCTCGGAACGATCACCAGATCCTACCAAAGATTTACGGGTTTGCGCTTGTTCTTTTTTTTGTTTGCTTTGCTCTGCGTCCAGCAGGCGTGTTTTAAGCAGAGACATTGCCTTGGCCCTATTTTTGTGTTGTGAGCGTTCATCCTGGCATTCGACAACAACACCAGTAGGGATGTGCGTGATACGAATAGCTGAATCCGTTTTGTTAACGTGCTGTCCTCCTGCGCCTGAAGCACGGTAGGTATCTATACGCAGCTCATCGGGATTAATCTGAATTTCGTCAATTTCTTCAACTTCTGGCATGATGGCTACTGTGCAGGCAGAGGTATGTACTCGTCCTTGTGATTCAGTTTCAGGAACACGTTGTACCCTATGAGCACCGGATTCAAATTTGAGTTGAGAGTAAACGGCGTTGCCGCTGATTCGGGCAATGATTTCTTTATAGCCCCCATGCTCCCCATGATTGGCACTGATTAATTCAAGTTGCCAACCCTGGTTTTCAGCGTAGCGACTGTACATGCGATAGAGATCTCCTGCAAAAATTGCGGCTTCATCTCCGCCAGTTCCTGCACGCACTTCCAGATAGATATTCCGCTCATCGTCCGGATCTTTAGGAATTAAATGCCATTGTAATTGTTCATCTAATTCGTCTACTTGTTGTTTTGCATCTTCCAGCTCTTCTTCCGCCATAGATGCTAACTCTTTATCCTCACTTTCAAGCATCTCATGCAGAGCGCTTAAATTAGCATTTGCTTCGATATAGGATTCATAGCAGGTGGCAACGGGTTCGAGGTGGGCGTATTCTTTAGATAACGCTTTAAATTGATTTTGATCTGCGATCACGGAGGCTTCTGACAGCAAGCGACCAACTTCCTGAAAGCGTTCCAACATCTGTTGTAATTTTAACTCAAGAGATTTCTTCATAAGATGATTGACATAAAGTTGTAGTATTAAAAAGGTATTGTGCCAAAGCCAATAAATCCTCTCGACCATCCCAGGCCATTTCTCTAAGGCCCGTGGTTGGATTGTGAACGAGTTTATTGACCAGGCGCTCGCTAAATTCATTTAAAACAGAAGCTTGATTTTCTCCTGAGGAAAGCTTTCTCAGGGCACGCTTTAATTCTGATTGCGCTAACTGCTGCATCTTGTGACGATAATCACAGATAAGGTCTTTGGCTTTTAAAGAGCGATGCCATCTGATGTAGTTATCCAGTTCGCTTTCGATTAATTGTTCTGCCTGAAGGGCTGCATTGCGTCGTTCATCCATCCCCTTTTCTATCATGAGCTGCAAATCATCAACATTATACAGCTGAACCTGATCCAATTCATTCACATTGGATTCAATATCTCTGGGCACGGCTAAATCCAGAAAAAACATAGGTGAATGATCACGTTGGTGCAGGGCATGTTCTACCAGACTTTTATTGATGAAAGGAAGAGGACAGGCGGTAGCGGAAATAACCACGTCTGCTTGGGGCAGATATTGAGGAATATCCGCTATAGACAGCGTTTTTCCGTCAAAGGACTCGGCGAGCTTTTGGGCATGTTCAAGGGTACGACTGGCAACCATAAACTGGTGCACGCCGTGCTGATGTAAATATTTAGCGACCAGTGACGCTGTTTCTCCTGAGCCAATCAGAAATACATTCAGATTATGAAAATGAGGGAATAACTGACCTATTAACTGAACTGCAGCATAGGCTATAGATACCGGATTTGCACCAATACCGCTGTGTGTTCTGATTCTTTTGGATGCACTGAAAATGTATTCGAATACCGGTCTTAATTGGGATTTTACGGTACCTAACCGGCAGGCCTGGTGATATGCCTTTTTCATTTGCCCAAGAATCTGTGGTTCGCCTATCATCATGGAATCGAGTCCGCTGGCAACGCGCAGCGTGTGTTTTATGCCTTGATTTCCTTCATGCAAATAAAAAAAGGGGGTCAGTAACTCCTCAGGGATATGATGTTCGTATGCTAACCAACTTGCGATAATATTGGGGTCATCTGTGTCGCAATAAATTTCGGTGCGATTACAGGTCGACAAAATTGCTGCTTCGTTTATTTCAGGAAGACTTACCAGCTTGTGTAGTAGTGAATCCTGCATAGCAGGGGGCAAAGCGACTTTTTCACGCACGTTTATCGGAGCAGTTTTATGATTGAGTCCGCAAGCAACAAACACCATGGAATCTGAATTCTTAGTTAGGACTGGCGAAAAGGCCCTGAGTCCTGAATTAAAAGAACGTTCTAATCAGGGTGCTTCAGGATTATTCGTAAGTCAGGTTAGTTTCCTACTCAATTCGGGAATTGTAACCGATCAATAGCCAAATTTGTAGATACTGGGGAAATTCCTTACATTTCTAAAGAACTTTTATCTTTTGCCGCCAACAATAATAGACACTTTTTGTACACTTTGTGTCATATTAATAGGAGCGTCAAATGGATATAATCCTTCAAGGGCAACACAATGCTGATGAAACAGTTCAGAGTCTTCAGCGGGTATTGCAATTATTCAAAGAGCGTTACCAAGTCGAGGGATTTCGTGAAATTCACTTGACCGTTACTTTGGTGGATGGTCATGGTGATGAGGTTGAATTAATTGATAGTGAATCCAATAAAGCTTATCGAGTATTTGAAGTGTATCGAAAAGGATATGAATTAACGGGACGAAAAGGAATTCCCATGTTGCAATTAGTAGTTGATAATACAAATAAGTAAACGGATGTTTTAATGCAATAGGGATTCATTATGGTGATGGCCATAATTGCCATACTGTTCACATTGATACTTGTCGTAGGTATACATGAAGCAGGACATGCGTGGGCAGCGCATATTTTTCGGGTCAAAATAAAAAAAATTTCTATAGGTTTTGGCAAGCCTCTTATTCAGTGGAAGAGTGCCAGCGGTTGTGATTGGATTTGGGCCCTTTGGCCTTTGGGTGGTTATGTTCAATTGCTTAATTCAAGAATCAGTTCTGTGCCTGAAAAAATTCATAACTCCTGTTTTGATAAGAAACCAATCTGGGTGCGTGTGGTTATATTGCTTAGTGGCGCTTTAGCTAATCTGATAACCGCCTGGTTTGCCTTTGTTTTGGTTTTTTATATTGGCATGAATTATCGGCAGCCTGTAGTTCAATCGGTTCAGCCCAACAGTATTGCCGCAAAGGCGGGCATTGCTCCTGGCGATCAGTTTATCGCAATAGATGGCTACAGCACTTTGTCATGGCAGGATGTGGGAATGCAGTTGGTTATTTTATGGGGAAAAGGTGAGGTGAATATTGCCTTACAACACCCAAAGGGTCAGAGCCTAAAGAACGTGACGATTAATCTGAGCCAGATAAAATTTAGCGGTACAGAGCGTTCACTTTTGGCAAGCCTTGGCATGACCCCTGATTTATCCGCCTCATCTGCGGTGATGCGCTCCTCCTCATTAGCGCACGCCTTAAGTCAGGCAAATCATGCTATGGTGCATTTGTTTTATTTTTTCCTGATGATTTTAAAACAACTCTTGACCGGGAGTATTCCCTTTGCCATTTTGTTGGGGCCTTTGGGGTTGTTTGCGGCATCTGTTGCATCTTTAATGCAGGGCGTTGTTGTCTTTTTTTACTTTATTGCCTATTTGAGTTGTGCTGTTGCGTTGGTTAATTTATTCCCCATACCGGGATTGGATGGGGGATCAATAGTGTATGCGCTCGTTGAAAAAATACGTGGCAAGCCTGTTTCCATAGCAATGGAACTTTTATTGCACCGTTTGATGGTCATTTTGTTTGCTGTGGCATTGGTGCAGCTGTTGATGAATGATGTGCAGCGATTTTTACATTAATTTGAGTCGCACAAACATGGTAAATATGTTGCCTGATTGGGATTAACCTAAGCAGATAACGATTCGTTAACTGCTCTGGCGCAGCACCATACGTCTACCTGTTTTATACCGACTTTTTTTAGAACCCGAGCTAGTTCATTGGCTGTATTTCCAGTGGTAAGTAAATCATCGATAATTGCTACATGTTCGTAGGGTAAGGGCTTAGCATGAAATGCCTTACTTAAATTTTTTCGTCTTTGTTCTTTATCCAGGCTGGCTTGAGGGGCTGTATTTATTTTTTTTTGGCAACTGGTCAGGTCATAAGGCACGTTGAGTAGCCTTGCCAATCTTTTGGTCAGAAGAACAGCTTGATTAAATCCCCTTTGTTTGATTCTCTGGGGATGCATGGGAACAGGAATAAGACATTGCGGCATAGTGTTGTTTTTCTGTACGGTTTGCAGCATTAGATGGCATAAGAAATTGCGAAGATGAAGTCCCTTTTGGTATTTGAACTGATGAATCAGGCCACGCAGTGGTTCATCAAAAGCATAACCTATAATGGCTTTATCGAAATGTGGTGGTTTAAGAATGCATGCCCCACACGTTAGAAAATCATCGTCAGGAAGAGGGGTTGCACAACGAGAGCACGCAGAACCCAAGGGTTTGAGTAAATTCATACAAAAAGTACATACCGCAAATGAGCCTTTATGCAACTGATGGCAAAGAGTGCATATTGAAGGCAGGCGCAAACTTTGTGATATACTGAGCAATTTCTGGCGCACGGGCGTTGGATTTCCTGTTTTTAACTTTTCCTTGGTCTTATGATGACTGTCAAAAATGAAATTAGCAAGGCATTTAGTAAACATGCTGAAGAATATGAAGCTGCTGCGAAGGTGCAGCAAGAGATTGGGGAGCGGTTATTTGAGCGTCTTCATTATTTGAAAATAACTCCCCAAAGAATTCTTGACTTGGGATGCGGTCCTGGCTCGTTTTCCAAAGAATTATCACGGCTTTACCCTAAAGCTCAAATTGTTGGATTGGACTTAGTGCCTGATATGTTGTCTCTGGCGCGTAAAAAGCAGAGCTGGCGGCGCAAATGGTCTTTGGTTGCCGCCGATATGAATTCAATGCCCTTTTTGAATGGGATGTTTGATCTGGTGTTTACAAATCAGGTTATCCACTGGGCTCATCCATTGGCGCACGTGTTTCGGGAAATCAATAGAGTGATGAACGTAAATGGTTGTTTAATGTTCACTACTTTGGGACCTGATACCTTTAAAGAACTCAAAAAGGCCTGGGCTGGGGCAAATCGTTTTGCCCATGTTAATGAATTTAGTGACATGCATGATATTGGTGACAGCCTGATGGCAGAGCATTTTTTAGATCCTGTTATGGATATGGAATTATTAACCGTTCAATATGAAACCTTGCCTAAACTCGTTTCTGCCTTGAGATCTCAGGGCGTGCGAAATGTAAATCCTGAACGAAATCAAGGTCTGACCGGGCGCAAAGCCTGGCAACAATTTACCCAGAATTACGCCCAATTAATTGCTGAAAACGGCAAGTATCCTTTAACCTATGAGGTCGTGTATGGCCACGCATGGAAGGGGGAGCAGCGAAGAACGGATAAAGGCACTGAGAGTTTATTTCCTGTTTCGCAAATTCGGATTCATAAATCACAGTCTTAAACAAATAAACCGGTCTTTATGCTTTAATGATTAAAGATCGGTTTATGAGATGTTTTATTGAGAGATTTTATTTTTGAATAGTTTCTATTCAGGATAAGTTGCTTCTGTTGTGTAATTTTTGGGTCAATTCACGTAACGCACGTGCTTTGTCACCAAAAAAATTGAGTGAATCTAAAGCCAGTTGGTAATGTTCTGATATTTTTTTCTCCAGTTGCTCTTTGGTATAGAGCGTAGCAAAAGTGGTTTTTTGATTGGCAATATCCGAAGAGCGGCCTTTACCAAGATGGTTTACTGGCGCATACTGATCCAGGTAATCGTCTTGCATTTGAAAGACCAGGCCTATATGTTGTGCGTAGTTTTTTAGCGCTGCCTCAGCCTGTTTACATGTTTTGTTTTGGGCATTTAATGCCATCTCAAAACATGCCATGATCAATTGCCCTGTTTTTAGAAGGTGTATGGTGCGCAACTCTGCTTCAGATACAGCTGTAGAGGTCAATTGGGTTAGATCAAGGCTTTGTCCGCTGACCATGCCACTAACGCCACTGGCATTAACCAATAGCCTGGTTATCGAGACTATTTGCGAGGGATTTAGAAATTCGGGTAATTGGGTTAATAACACATCTATGGCCAGGGCTTGCATTCCATCTCCGACCAAAATTGCTGTAGCCTCATCGAAGGCTTTATGACAACTGGGTTTTCCCCGGCGTAAATCATCATCATCCATGGCAGGAAGATCATCATGAATCAGCGAATAGCAATGGGTGAGTTCTATAGCTGCGGCGATAATATCCAGAACTTGAATGTTAATATCGAGCAGTTCGCCAGCTAAATACACCAGGATAGGCCTGATTCTTTTGCCGCCAGGAAATAATGAGTAGTGTAAAGCCGAGCTGATTTTTTCAGCGGGAATAGGCGTATTGTCCAGTATTTTTTTCAGGTAGTGTTCATGACGCTGAATGTAGGTATCAATCACTTGTATGTTCATCCGGTTTGGGTTCAGAGGAATGATAGGCGGTAAGGGTTTCTATTTTTTGTTCTGCCTGATTTAGCACATCTTGACAACGTCTTGCCAACCCAATTCCTTTTTCAAATTGTTTGAGCGAGTCCTCAAGAGAGAGTTCTCCCTTTTCCAGTTGTTTTACTATTTCCTCGAGTTCGCTTACTGATTGTTCGAAATTAATGCCTTTAGTCATTGAGGGCTCTCAATATCCTTAAATGCATTGATTATACTTAGTTAGGCTAAGGATTCAACTTTCAATTGTGTTCACGCCATGGTGCGTAATGAATAAAATTCATTTATCATCTGAGTCTTCATCACGTGGAGTAATCAAGGTTCATGGTCACGAAGATTAAAACTCAATTTGTCTGTAATCAGTGTGCAGCAACCTTTAAACAGTGGGCAGGGCAATGCACACAATGCGGCTCGTGGAACTCCATTTCTGAAGAAGGTATTGTCGCTGAGCCACGTAATTCTCGCAGTGGCCAATGGGCGAATCAACGCTCCGTGATTACAGCCGTTGAAGATGTTGTTATGGATAAAGAAGTTCGTATGGATTGCGGATTGTCTGAATTAAACAGAGTGCTGGGTGGTGGTTTGGTTTATGGTTCTGTCGTGCTTATTGGCGGGGATCCCGGGATTGGTAAATCCACTTTACTGTTGCAGACTTTAGCTAATTTATCCATGCAGGAAACGGTTTTGTACGTTACCGGTGAAGAGTCCTTACAACAGGTTGCCATGCGGGCACAGCGTTTGGCTTTACCTTTGGCTGGATTGCGTTTATTGGCAGAAACTCAGGTAGAATCCATAATTGCTCATGCGCAAAAAGAAAAACCACGCATTATTGTGGTGGACTCCATTCAGACTATTTTTACAGAAACCATCAGCTCAGCACCTGGAGGAGTAAGCCAGGTCAGAGAATCGGCGGCACAATTGGTTCGTTTTGCCAAAATGACTCAAACCGCAGTATTTCTTGTTGGTCATGTCACTAAAGAAGGAACTCTGGCCGGGCCCAGAGTGTTAGAGCACATGGTGGATAGTGTGCTTTATTTTGAAGGTCAAAGCGACAGCCGATTCAGGGTAATACGGGCGATTAAAAATCGGTTTGGAGCGGTTAATGAACTGGGCGTTTTTGCCATGACTGATCGAGGCTTGAAGGAGGTCGCTAATCCTTCAGCTATTTTTTTATCACGGCAACCGGAACCTACTCCAGGCAGTGCAGTTATGGTAACTTGGGAAGGATCACGTCCTATGCTCGTTGAAGTTCAGGCTTTGGTTGATGAGGCGCACGGGCAACAGGCCAAGCGGGTCACTGCCGGTCTTGAACATAACCGGTTAGCTATTTTGCTTGCTGTATTGCACCGGCATGGTGGTATAGCAACTTTTGATCAGGATGTTTTTATTAATGTGGTGGGTGGCGTTAAAGTGACCGAAACGGGTAGCGATCTGGCTTTGTTGGCTGCGGTGGTTTCCAGTTTGCGAAATCGGGTTTTTGACAGTGAAACCATTATTTTTGGTGAAGTTGGTTTGGCCGGGGAAATTCGACCGGTTCAAAGTGGTCAGGAGCGCATTAAAGAAGCAGTTAAGCATGGATTCAAAAGAGCAATTGTTCCTTTTGCGAATGCGCCCAAGCAACAAGGTTCTTCCATGATTATTGAGCCAGTCAAATACTTAAGGGACGTATTGGAGAAAATGTGATGTTCAGTGATGAAGAATCAGATTTCTTGCAACCGGATGATGTGATTCACTCTTTTCAAAGAGATGGTGCGGTTTGTTTGCGTCAATTGTTCAATGCGACTGAAATTGATATTTTGCGTCAAGGGATAGAGTTGAATTTATCTGCTTTGAGTCCTCGAGCTAAAATAGCGAGCAGGCCTGATGATCCAGGCTTTTTTGTCGAAGATTTTTGTACCTGGCAGCATAATCCTTTTTATCAGCACATCATTTTTAAAACCCAACTTGGCAGGGTGGCTGCTCAGTTAATGCAAAGCAAGGAAGTGCGGCTCTATCATGATCATTTATTGGTGAAAGAACCCGGAACTCGCCAAATTACTCCTTGGCACCAGGATCAACCCTATTACAACGTAACGGGTATGAGCAATTGCAGTTTCTGGATTCCTGTAGATCCTGTGAGCAGAGAATCGACTTTGGAATTTGTTGCTGGTTCGCATCTGGGGCCATGGTTAATGCCCAGAACGTTTATGGATAATCAAGCCAAATGGTTTCCCGAAGGCAGTTTGCGAGAGCTCCCGGCGATCGAGCAGAACAGGGCGCTTTTTCCTATTATTGGTTGGGATATAGAGCCAGGGGATGTCGTTTGTTTTCATATGCTAACGCTGCACATGGCAAGAGGAGTGAATGCACAGCAACGAAGACGGGTTTTTTCGGTACGTTTTCTTGGGGATGATATGACGCATTCGCCACGCTCATGGACTACTTCTCCTGATTTTCCTGGCTTGGTAGATGAATTGCCGGCTGGATCACCAATGGATCATCCATTATTTCCTATTGTCTTTGCCTAGATTAGAGATTAGTTTCTCTATATCCAAGTCTTGTCTGTATTGTGTCAATTCTGATTGGATTCGCATATTCAACAGATTTGACTAAACTTAATTATATAAAAAATAAAAAAATAGAGTGCATGACTCATGGATATTTCTCCTTTTTTCAAATTGATGGTGGATAAAGAGGCCTCGGATTTGTTTTTTAGCGTGGGGGCTCCTCCCAACATCAAAATTCAAGGAATTACCTCACCTGTGGGACAAGTGCCGATCAAATCGCAGCAAATGTCGGAAATTCTTTTATCAATAACTAATGATGAACAGCAAAAGGAATTTGAGGCCAATATGGAGCTGAATATGGCTCTATCTATAAACGGCGTTGGCCGTTTTAGAATTAATATTTACAGACAACGTGGTGAAGTGGCTATGGTTGTGCGTTATATAAAAGGAAAAATTCCATCCATAGACGAGCTACGCTTACCCCAGATATTAAAAACTATTGTGCAGGAAATTCGTGGTTTGGTATTAGTCGTTGGATCTACTGGCTCAGGGAAATCGACTACATTGGCTGCCATGATTGATCATCGTAATGAAACAACCCGAGGCCATATTCTGACCATTGAAGATCCAATAGAATTTATTCATGAACACAAAAAATCCATAGTCGATCAACGTGAGATAGGAATTGATACCCTAAGTTATGATAATGCGTTGAAAAATGCCATGAGAGAAGCTCCTGATGTCATTTTAATAGGCGAGATACGAGAGCGAAATTCCATGAAACATGCGATTGCTTATGCCGAAACAGGGCATTTGTGTATTTCGACCTTGCACGCAAATAACGCCAATCAAACGCTTGATAGAATTATTAATTTTTTCCCTGAAGATGCAAAACAGCAAATTCTCACTGATTTATCGTTGAATTTACGTGCTGTTATTTCTTTAAGGCTCGTTCCGGGTATCGATAATCATCGTGTAGCAGCTGTTGAAATATTAGTTAATACGCCTTACATTTCCGATCTGATTGAGAAAGGTAAGGTCGAGGAGATCAAAGAAGCTATGGCGCGAAGTACCGAACAAGGAATGCAGACTTTTGATCAGGCATTACTTCGTTTATATAAGGAAAGAAAAATTACTAAAGAAAATGCCATTAAATATGCAGACTCAAAAAATAATGTAGGATTAGAAATCAGACTTAATGAGGAACAGCATTTTGATTCTAAAAACGATAAACTGAGCATTCAGCCTGATGATTCGGATAAATTTTAGTGACAGGTTAAAGTCCCGCCAGGATTTTGATTTTTTTAGTCAGCATGTTAAAATAATGAACTTTTTATTTGAGCTCTCTCCTGATGGTTTCATCATACAACATCAATGCCATTACTCTTGCAAAGCCTTTGCTCACCGGGCATGAAGTCTATCCTGACGCACTCTACACACCTCCTGACGGTGCACAAAAACCGTTTAAGCTTATTTTCAAAAAAAATAAACATGGCAATCCTCAATTTTCAAGACTGGAAATTGCCTTTAGCGCATTAGCCAGTCTCTTCATGTTGAAGAATTCAACTCCGCGAGCCAAATTGGTATTGGATGATTCGGAACGAATTGTCGGTTTGGGAATTGAGCATTTATGTTATGTTGTAGAAAACAATGCAGGACTTGGTCGTCGCTTTTATTTTTTGGATCCATCAGGTTCATTAAGCCAATTAAGAAAAACATCAGTACAATCCGCAGTTCAGATACCCCTTTATTTTCTCGATAAATTACCATCGACTTTTTTTCAATCATTAGTGACCGCTCATCAATCAGGCACGCTCAGCATTGATTTTGCATCATTGGCCAGCATATTTGCCAGTTCATTTACTCTCGAAGAAGATGATTTGCATAAAGGAAATTTTGGCTTTTATCTGGTTGAAGATGGCGGTAAGCCTCGGGTGGTTTTTTTTAAAATAGATCACGATTTAATGTTTGCTGACAGTATTATGTCGTTTTATGAAACAAGACTGTCCCATTACTGCAATAGCGATAATGCGTTTAATATAACTGCCAGAGATTTGCTGAATTTTCCTTACATCAGAGATTCTGCTAATTCTTATTGGCCGACAAAGCCCAGTTTGTTTCCAAATCCATGGAATAGTAAAGAATATCGTTATGAACCGGAAGTGGCATCGTTTGCGCAATTAAGACATCTGCCGGAATTTAAAAAAGCCAAGTGGCTGTCTTTTTACAAACATATTTTACTGACGGATGAATTAATCAAGACGTCTCTAACCCAATGTTTGGATGAACATAAAGCAATAGATAAAGCGCAAATTGCCCAAATAACTCAGGCAGCGGTTGCCAGACAAGCACAATTAAGAGCGGTACTTTTTTCCATCAAGGAATTTCGTCTCTTTCTCCTCAACGTAACTGCTGATGAAAAGAAGCGATTACTGGATGACATCATCCCAAAAGATGAAAAAATAGCGCCCCGATTTATTGAAAATATCGAAAATACCCTTAAAACCCACCAGGATTTGTGTCATTCCGTTGATGGAATAGATGATGGTGACACGCCGCTTCATATAGCAATTAAGCTTGGTGATTATCGTTATGAAGAAACATTACAAAAATTCGGGCATTTGATTAACGAAAAAAATAATCAAGGTAAAACGCCTTTGGATTGTGCTCTCGACAAAGTACAGCAAGTGGCAGCAGACTCTGATGACGTTCGCCAGGATATTCGTTTTACCATGCGGCATTTGTTGGAGCATGGCGCTATTAAATCAAAAGCATTTCAACATTTTAATCGTTGCGAAAAGGTAGAAGATTATAAATACCTCACCTCTTATCTGGATAGAGTGATTCAGGCCGCTTCATACCAACAGTTTAAAGACATCCTTTGCGATATTGGTGAAGATCATCGTTTCTGTTTAAAAAGTCAAAAAAATCTGGCTATTGCCTGTGTTTCCAGATATCTAAAATCTAATAGGGATAATCCTGAATTAAAAAAAATTCTGGTGCAGCTAAAACACGACATTAATGGACACTCAACTCCTTTAGAATGCGCAGGTTTGTTCTATATTAGACAGTTAAGAAGTAGATTGTGGATAGTCCGAAAAATTAGGGGATTGATGGGATGGACTACTACCCAAGGGGAAATAAATGCCCTGATTGATCGTGAACATGAGCGATTGAAACCTGAAATTAGGGAGTATTTTTCGTTTTTTACGCAAACACAACTGCCTTTACTGCAAGGCGAATTTACTCATTCAATTTTGCATATACCTCAGAGCTTTCGAATCAGTGTTTAATCATTATTTTTTCTAACGTTCCGGTTTATTTAAATCATCTTAGATTGAGAAGACCCTTACTCATCAAGGGTACTCAGGGTGACGTAAATGGGAAGCTGCAACCCGCTTGGAGGCAATTTTTTTGAATCAACCAGCGCAATACATGATTAACCCTGGGGTCTAATCATGTATTGCGCTGGCTAATTCTTGCGCTTAGAAATTAAATCTGATTTAAATTAACCCGTAAATAATTGCTGATATGGAAATGATTCCCATAACGGTAATGAAGACATTACTCATTTGATTGCCGTATTGTTTCATTGCAGGAATTCGGGAGATTGCATACATGGGCATGATAAACAACAGCAAAGCGATCACTGGTCCGCCTAATGTTTCTATCATTTTTAAAATATTGGGATTGATCGTTGCAACAAGCCAACAGGTGAGAATCATAAACAGTTCAATAATTCTCTGTAATGCGTTTTTACTGATGGTTTTGCCAGAATATTTTAGCGATTTGACGATAATACCGCTCATTCCCTCTTTAGCGCCAAGATAGTGGCCAAGAAAAGATTTTGAAATGGCAATAAACGCAATCAGGGGAGCTATATAGGCAATAATGGGCGTATTAAAGTGATTTGCGAGGTAAGACAATATGGAAATATTCTGTTGCTTGGCCTGCATTAAGTCCTGGGGTGACAAGCTAAAGACACAGCTGAATACGAAGAACATCACTGAACATACCATCATCACGTGGCTGTATTTCATAATTAATGAACTGCGTTTATCTGCATGCTTGCCGTATTGTTGTTTTTGGCTTACTGCAAATGACGAGATTATCGGGGAATGATTAAAAGAAAAAACCATAACCGGAATAATGAGCCACAGCGTCATCAACAATCCATGACCGCCATTGGCCTGCAGGGAGTTACTTTGCTGTAATATGGCATTATTCCATTGAGGAATTAAGTACAGTGACAGAAGAAATAAAACAGTCGCAAAAGGATAGACCATAAAAGACATTGATTTAACAATAATTTCCTGACCCAAACGCACTATACCCATCAATGCCAAAATCAGAATAATTGCAAGCAGGGCTCGTGGCGGTGCATTAAGCCCCAGTTGATTCACAATAAAGCTTTCTGTTGTATTGGTAATTGCTACACTGTACATCAATAAAATGGGATAAATAGCAAAGAAATATAAGGCAGTTAGCATCCTTCCGGCAAAGGGACCAAAATGCTCTTCAACAACTTCAGTAATGTCATTGTGTGGGGTCGAACCGGATAACACAAATCGGCATAATGCCCGGTGAGAATAGTAGGTCATGAGAAAAGCCAATAATGCCATGATAATCAGAGGTACTATTCCGTTTAATCCTGCGTCTATGGGAAGAAAAAGAGTGCCGGCTCCAATTGCCGTGCCATAAAGGCTTAACATCCAAACCGTATCTTGCTTGCGCCAATCTGATGATTGGTGTGTGGCCAGAGGTGAAACAACCGTTGCAGATTCATTTAAAGACATGAAAAGATCCTCATTTCATTGCACAAATTTTTTAAAAGCCGTCCTTTAATTTTGTTTAATATTAGCACTATAGATTTAATATTTTAACAATTTATCCTAAATCATATCCAAGTCCTTAAAACAAAGCAAGCAATGTTTTAGTGATATGCAGTCTGCTATGCACTGGATAAATGAGTTGTTTGAACTGCGTTTGACTGGAAACTAAGGGCTATTTATTTGTTTTGATTTTCTCTTCAGCTCCTTTTTTCATGACGATAATACTAATACGCCTGTTTTCAGGGCTTAAGGGATTGGCTTTATTCAAGAGAATGGTAGAGGAAAATCCTGAAACAGTCATGACTTTATCTTCACTCATACCCGCTTTTACCAGGGCTCTACGTGCTGCGTTTGCTCTTTGAGCGGATAATTCCCAGTTGGTGTATTCCAATTCTTCAGGATTATGGTAGGGATTGGCATCGGTGTGGCCTTGAATGGTTATTTTATTGGGCACTGCATTGAGTACTTTTACAATTTTAGTCAGTATGGGTTGAATATCGGGGTTAATTTTATCAGAACCTACATCAAACATCGGTTTTTTCTGATTGTCTATAAGCTGAATCCTAAGACCATCGGATACTACATCCATTAACAGTTGTTTTTTTAAGCCGGCAAGTGCGGGATCTTGCTCCATGCTCAGAGTAATTTGTGTTTTGAGTTCTTCAAGTTTTTTCAGCTCTACTTGTTTTGTTCCAATCAATTCGGTGTTTTGGGCAATTTTTTGTTTGTTTAATGGTTTGTCATTGGCAGAAACTTGCCCCTGTTCGCTCTCAATATTTGGGCCGCCACCTTTAACATTAATTTTTCTATTGCCTAAGCTTTCACCTCCAAACAGGGCTACCTTCATTGGTTGTTTGAAGTATTCTGATATGCCTGCTTTTTGTGCTTTGTTTAAAGAGGAAACCAGCCACATGAGTAAGAAAAAAGCCATCATCGCTGTTACGAAGTCTGCATAGGCAATTTTCCATGATCCTCCATGATGTTGATGTTTGTGCTTTTTGATTTTTCTGATGATAGGTTGGCTTGCGGATTTTTTATCCTTTTTATCTTTCTTATCACCGCTATCGTCAGTTGAATCGCTAATATCGTTTATTTCACTCATGTTCAGGCTCTAACTAGAAGGAGTTTCTGTTGTTTGTTTTGAATCAGCACCCGCTGCACCCGGTTTTGCATTTTTGATTTCATCGTTTAACTGACTAAACGAAGGTCTTTGCGATGAAAACAGCACTTTTCGACCAAATTCTACGGATATGATTGGTGGGTTATTATGCAAGCTTGCCAGAATAGTTACTTTGATGCATTGGAGCATGAGTTGCGTCTGATTTGCACGTTGTTCCATTGCAGTGGCTATGGGGCCTACAAATCCATAACCTAATAAAATACCCAAAAATGTTCCTACCAGGGCATGGGCAATTAAAACCCCTAATTCTGAAGGAGGTAAACTAATGGATTCCATGGTATGCACCACGCCCAAAACTGCGGCTACGATACCAAAAGCGGGCATTCCGTCGGCAAGCTTAGTAATGGAATTGGCAGGGATCATTTCTTCTTCATGATGAGAATCAATTTCCATATCCATTAATGCCTCCAGTTGAAAGGGTTGCATATTGGAGGTGATGATTAATCTGAGATAATCGCAAATAAATTCGATGATGTGGTGTTTGGCGAGTATTGTGGGATAGTTGCTAAAAATCGGACTTTGATGGGGATCGTCAATATCGTTCTCAAGCGACATCAAACCCTGTTGTCTGGCCTTGTTTAACAGATTATAGAGCAGGCCAAGCAAGTCTACAGACATGGTTTTTGCAGATTTTTGGCCGCGAAATACGGCAGGAAGCGCCTTAAGAACAGCTTTAATTACTGTAGTATTATTACCAACTATGAATGATCCAATTGCTGCACCGCCAATGATCAACAGTTCAAGTGGTTGAAATATTGCGGCAAGATGACCACCGGAGAGGGCGAATCCGCCAAATACACAAAGCAATATAACAATGTAACCTACAATAATTAGCATCTTTTATCATCCTGAAACGTTTCGTTATTTGCGTTTTTTCGAACACCTAACATCATCTTGTTTTTATAATCTCTTGCCCGGAAACGGACTTAATCTCAGTCAGGAACATCAGTTTAACCCTTCACGCTGTAGTGCTGCGACCAGGCAAGAACAACAGGCTCTTTTCTGGTGCCTATAATTTATTTCTCGTTTACTCCATGAACCATCCATGACTGACGATCAAGGATTGGCCGGTTAGTGCATTTGACTCAAAGGCGGCAAAAAATAATGCGGTTTGTGCAACATCGTCAGAGGTAGTAAATTCCCCATCGACTGTATTTTTTAGCATTATTTTTGTTATGACATCGTGTTCACTGATTCCTAATTCTTTGGCTTGTTCAGGAATTTGTTTTTCTACGAGCGGGGTGCGTACAAAACCAGGACAAATGACGTTTGCCCTGACCTTATGAGCTGCCCCTTCTTTAGCGACAACTCGGCACAAGCCAAGTAAACCATGTTTTGCTGTGACGTAGGGCGCTTTGAGTACGGAGGCCTCTTTGGAATGAACTGACCCAATATAGATAATGCTCCCTCCCTGATTAGCAGCGTACATATGCTTTAAGGCAGCACGAGTTGTTAAAAATGCCCCATCAAGATGAATGGCGAGCAGTTTTTTCCACTCTGCAAAGGCAAGGTTATCTACAGATTCTATGTGTTGAATCCCGGCGTTGCTTACCAGAATATCTATGCTTCCGAAACGCTCAGCTACAGCATCTATTCCATTATTGACCTGATCTTCATCGATCACATTCATGGCTAGTGCCATGGCCTGACCACCAAGAGAGTTAATTTCATCTGCGGTGCGCATTGCCCCTTCAATATTGAGATCGGCAATTGCGACTTTTGCGCCTTCTCTGGCGTAAAGCATGGCAATTTCTTTGCCTATTCCGCTGGCGGAACCAGTAACTACAGCGACCTTTTTCATCAGTCTCATGCCTGAAATCCTTGATATTTATTATTTTTATTCCAAAAGTATAGCAATGATTTTTACCTTGCTGCATGATTTGATACGATTTTTTCAGAAATACTTAACCCTGATTTATCTGATAATGAATAAATCAGGGTAATTAGGCAAAAATTTAATCTAAATGAGCATTTGTGTAATGACGAACGCCAATTAGTAATAATAGGGGCGGCCGTAATAGTAGTATTGCCGTCTGTCCTGTTCTCTGCCAACAGCATTACCGACCAATGCGCCAGCACCGGCGCCAATGGCTGTTCCTAAGCCTGTACCACCAGATACTGCATATCCTAATCCTGCTCCCAAAGCTGCACCGCCTGCTGTACCAACCTGTTCATTGGTGCAACTGACGAGCATAAAACTGGATGCGCCTAAAAGAATTAATGGTGCAATAATTTTTTTCATAGTTGACTTCCTCGTTTAATTGTCCCTCATATGCAATATTAGTACATAAATAATAAAATATGTAAAATGCATGATCAGTTAAGTCAGAAAAAAACATAAATATCGATGCCTAAGGATTGGCTGTTCAATGTATTAGGGTTGATGCAAAGACTCAGAGTCTTGATTTATCCAGTTCTGTTTTGGACAAAAAAACGGGCAAAGGTAAGGGGTGGCATTCGTTCAGTGCTTTTTTGGGTGGTACGGAGTTTATCCAGTTAATATAAATTTACTCTGCCCCTTGTTTTCCAGTAATATAAAGAGAAACTTATAATAAAAACAGAGGGCAGCATGTTTAGAGGAAGTATAGTCGCCTTGGTGACTCCCATGCAGAATGACGAAGTAGATGTCAGACAATTGCGTGATCTGGTGGAGTTTCACATTGAAATGGGAACACATGGCCTTGTGGCTGCTGGTACAACTGGTGAGGCGGGTACTTTGTCTCATGAAGAAAAACTTTTGGTCATTAAAACAGTAATAGAACAGGCTAAAGAGCGAGTTCCCGTAATTGCCGGAACGGCGATGAATGCCACTAAAGAGTGTGTCGCTTTAACGCAACAGGCTATGGAATATGGCGCTCATGCAGCGTTAATTATGACGCCTGCCTATATTAAACCTACTCAGGAAGGCTTGTATCTGCACTACAAAACTATTGCCGAGGCGGTGGCTATCCCCATCATTTTATATAATGTACCAAGTCGAACTGCGTGTGATCTCTTACCAGAAACAGTTGCCAGGCTTTCTAAAATATCCAACATCGTTGGAATTAAAGAAGCAACAGGTCAAATGACTCGTTTACAACAGACTCTTCGTTTGTCTGAAGGTCGAATAGACGTATACAGCGGGGATGATTTAACTGCGGCACAATGGATGCTGGCTGGAGCCAAAGGTGTCATATCAGTAACTGCAAATGTGGCGGCCAAATTAATGGCGAAATTGTGTGATTTGGCAATGGATGGCGATTCGGCAGCATGTTTGCGTTTGCACGAACAGTTAATGCCTTTACATGAATTATTGTTTGTTGAAGCAAATC
Organism: Legionella worsleiensis; assembly: GCF_001467535.1. Lineage (GTDB taxonomy): Bacteria > Pseudomonadota > Gammaproteobacteria > Legionellales > Legionellaceae > Legionella > Legionella worsleiensis. Next base: position 67,679 of record NZ_LNZC01000009.1, on the reverse strand, counting down.
CAATTCCTGTTAAATGGGCTTTGAGTAAAATGGGCTTGATGAGTGGACAGATCCGATTGCCGCTTACGGAATTATCCGAAACACATCATCAGGCATTGGAACAAACATTGAAAAATCTTGAGTTGATTTAATTGGGGAATGTTGTGAAAAAATTGAGTTTTATTGTTCTTGCTACTCTGGTGCTTTCTGCGTGTAACTCTCGTTATGCCAGTAATGGTGAGACGGTGTATTTACAAAGTCATAATGGAGTAAAAGTGGTTGTACCCCCTCCATTGACTCAAGCGAACATCAGTAATTTTTATAATTTACCGCCACAAAACCAGGATGCACGAGTCAGTATTGTGCCGCCCGGGGAAGATATCACCAATTCATAAGGGTTAGTTATGACACCATCAGAATCAGGCGAGTTGCAGATTGTACAGGAGTTGTCCAGGCGCATCGTGGAAGCGCAACGCAAAATCAGGATTCTTGATAGTATTAAATGGGATGATTCGGTTAGAAAAGAGTTTTTTAAAGCAAAGGGAGCAAAATTACCCGTAGTCGATAAAGCCTACTATGACAACAAGCCCTTACCTTTTGATGTTCGAGAGAAACAGGAAGAATTTCGCTTGATTCTGCGTGATGCACAGAATCAATTGGGTCAGTACTCGACTATAACCCGATTAATCAGACGTCAGTGTGAAGAGTACAGCCGAGCCACTCAAATGTTGGCGGCTCGGGGAACCCCATCGTTCAGTGAGCTGGCTATGGAGCTGTATGGGAGTCCAGATGATGTTTTTTATGCTGGCGGACCACGAATGTCTCAAATGGGAACATTACTGTTTGATGTATTGACCAATCTTAATGTGCAATTGCAATCTGAGGCTGATTTGAAGCGTCATACACCCCTGCAGGCTCAGGAGATATTACAGTCGCGCCTGGGGCATTTCTTCTCCAAACATCCGAGTAAAGTCACCGTTATGGTAAGTGATGATATGGTTGCGGATGCGTCAGCTGGTGCTGACAGCATTAAACTCAGTCAGCAAGCCATGTTTAGTGATCGTGATTTGCGCTATCTGGAAGTGCACGAGGGTTGGGTTCATGTTGGAACAACGCTTAATGGTGCCATGCAGCCTAATTGTTTTTTTCTGTCCAAGGGTTCACCTTCCAGCAGCGTGATTCAGGAAGGATTGGCGGTGATTACTGAAATTGTAACCTTTTCTTCCTATCCGGGACGCATGTTAAAGATTACCAATAGGGTAATTGCGTTAGACAAGGTGACCAAAGGAGCTGATTTTCTCGATATTTACCGCTATTTTATCGAATGTGGATTGACTGAAGAAGACAGTTATAACCAGACGGTACGAATTTTCAGAGGCAGTACGCCTACCGGTGGGCCATTTACCAAAGATTTATCCTATGCCAAGGGTTTTGTCCTGATTTATAATTACATCCGTTTTGCTATCAGTCAAAAGCGAATCGATTCTATTCCTTTGTTGTTTACTGGTAAATTGATTCTCGATGATTTGCCCTTACTGGGTGAATTAAAAGAACGAGGTATACTCACCAATCCAGTCTATCTGCCGCCTCCTTTTCAGGATTTGGCCGCACTAAGTGCCTGGATGAGTTTCTCGCTTTACTTGAACCAGTTCGATTTAAACGAAATCCAGAAAAATTTCCGCTTTTTACTGGTCTAATGGGTTTGCATTTGCCCAAGCTGGAAGGGGTAATCATGACGGCATCGAGCGTATGCTGCCCCAATTTTTGCTGGATTCGGGTAAAATGCATAGTGGGTAGCATTATAGGAACAACACGGTACAGAACTGATGAAGCACCCTCTTTTAACATTCCACACCAACCCCGTGTCACTGGCTTCAAGGGTTCTGCCATCAAAGCAAACATATCGGGGTTGAGACGGCTTTCCCCCTTGAATGCATCCTTGAGCATGAGTGAGGTTAGCCAGAATTAACCCCGTTAGCATTATTATTATTCTCATTTAAGCGCCCTTAAACTTGCTATACTTCTATCTATAAAGTTAGCGCAACTTTCTGATGATTCAAGCCTGTTGGCATAAATGATCAAAAATTTAAGGTTAAATTAACAAAATAGGCTTAAAATATAAACATAAGTGTTTATGGGGCAGATGAATGGCAAAGAATCAGGCAATCAGTCAGGCAATTAAAAATACTCAGACACAAGATGACGACAATCGTGCAAAAGGTAAGCAAGTATTAGAGGCTTTATTAAAAGCCAATCCTGATGATTTAAACGCATTCAGACAAGTCATTATTGAATCCAAAGATTATTGGCAACGCTTTTCTGATCTGCACGATGAAGGCGGTGAATCGATTTACGAAAATAATGATGAATTATTGACCCTTGAAGGCCCTCCAGACGTTAAATCCATTCGGCAAAGCGCTGCTCAGCAGCGAGTACTGATGGGATTAAAAGAGGCCGCTGATGATGTTTTGATTGCCATTCTTACTCACAATGAAGATGAATGTCGGGCTTACCTTGCCGCAAAACCTGAGTTGGGGCGCTTAAACCAGTCTCATGGGTGGTTAAACGATGAAGCATTAGCACGTAATAAATCTGTTGATATTTTGCCCGGTAAGGCCATAGAAGAAATACGTCATCAAGCACGAGATAGTTTGCTTCTCAGTCTTATTGCCAAGGTGCAAAACAAGGATAATCTCCTCAATATATTAAACGCAAAGGATGAGGAAGGTTTGCAGCGCGCTGCTCAGGCCATCAATTATCCAGAGTCAGCTTGTCCTTTTTTAACTTATCCGTTAAGTGACTCTGTGAATCAGGCTATAAATGTCCGTTTACAGGATTTAGCTCTAATCTCACTCAGAGCCGCCTCTAATCATGCCAAGCAGCACATTCATAATGCAGCGGTAGCTCGTATTTTGGTTGGTTTTACACCTGAAATTGTATTGACCTTGGAGCAGGTTGATTTAATTAACCAGGAACTGGATCAAAATGCACTAAAGAATTACGGTAGTGATTTTCACAGTTGCTCACTGTATAAAGGGATTGTTGATAAAATTAAGGAGCAATGCGGATCTGTTCATGAGGGGCAATTTTATGAAGCTTTTGGTTTAGAGCAAGATGGAACAGCATTTAAACAACCCTCTCTGATTAAGGACGCCATAGTTGCGCAGAATGATTTCAACCAATATTTGCTCAGCAGGTATTTTCTTATTAAGCCTCAAGATGCGCAGAGCGAACAGGAAAAGCGCCTTTTAGAGATTTTTTTAACTCTTGAGAAAGAGACTCGTTTGGATCCAGTAAAGGTCTTTTCTGAGTTTAAAAAAGCCCAAACGTACGCTGCGTTTGTTGAACGGATTAAGCCTAATAAAACGTCAAATCTGCCTACTCAGTTAAAAACGCTATTGCCAGCCAGCGTTTTTTATCAGATGAAGAATGAGGCACTGGAACGTAATTTGCGAAGTACCGATTCAACGACAGTTTCCAAAGCACTCGTCGATTTGGAAGGCGTTATTCATTTTGTGCACCAAAATAACGATCTGGCAACACAAACACAAAATCGTTATCAATTTATGGAATCTATAGAGCCTTATCATTTATACAATCCTGCCTTTAAAGATAAGGCTTTTAATGCTCAAGAAATGAAAACACAGTATCAGCTGCTTGCCACAGATTGTAATTTGATGGTGGAGCAATTAAGACGGGATTTAAACAGACTGAAGAGCTTACCTCGCCCCAATTTAGTTCAAGACCCAGGTTTATCAAATGAAATCACAACCAAAGCACAAGAGCTGAATCAACAATTAACCGATGAACTGGAAACGCTCAACTCTAATCTGCAATTTTATGAAAAAATGCAACAAAAACTGTCTGGAACAGACGGTATTGTGCAGGCTATTAATGACGCTCAGGACAGCAAAAAAAGCTATAAATTTTATGCTCATGGAATCATGCGCAGAATAGTGTCGCCTGATGAACTGGCTAAGTTACCTTATACATCACAACCACCAACTGGGATAAACTCCGAATCCAGTAGTGAAGAACAAGAAAAAAACGAACTGACCGATTTTATCCCCCAAGGAAAGATTGCTGCCGTTGATTATGTAAAAACCGATTACGATACGGATATGCAGACTAAAAAATTCGAGGCAGTTGGTCGGTATACTGTAGACAGATCCATATCCAGTAGAATGACCTTGAAAGAAGATAAACTGACTAAAACTCCTGGTGTGAAGTTTGAGATCATCGAATTTCCAAAACAAACGTTCCCGAATTCTGGCGAAAATTCACTAGAAGGTGCAAAGTTACAAAAAGCCAAAATGGATTTTTCATTGGCTCTTGCTGCTGAAGCTTTGGCAAGTTTTGGTACACCACCAACCAAAGAAAAACCCTTGAGACTTTACGGTGCTGACCAAGAGCAAATGCGTTATTTATGGACTGCTTTAATCATACTTGGTGAAAAAAATCCGCAAATGAATATTACTCCTGAAACAATATCGCTTGATCGTTTTGGTAACAATTCATTTGATCCGGCTAAAGAAAAGAGTTCATTTCTGGGCTTTAGTACCGGTTTTAGTAAAAATTCCTTGTATCACCAGTTTAAAGAAGAGATGAAGGCTGATAAAAAACGCATCTCCAAAGTGGATACAAAGGCAGTTGCTGCCGCTAAATCACTTAAAGACGAACTTGCTGTTTTTAGAAAAACAGCAGCAATTAACAGAACAATGGAAGGTAAGGATGAACATCCTGAATCGGGGCTAAAAAAATCATAATTTGCGGTACAGAATAAAAAAGGGGCATAAAATTGAACTCGAGACAATTGGCTATTGGAGTATTTGATTCGGGAATGGGCGGGTTGACGGTATTGAAAGCGTTACGAGCCAGTCTACCGCAAGAGACCTTCATCTATTTGGGGGATACAGCGCGTTTACCATACGGTACCAAGAGCCCAGATACGGTAAAACAATACGCCATGCAGATGGCCAAATTATTGGTAGAGCGGCAAATAAAGGCTTTGGTGATTGCTTGCAATACAGCAACCACAGCAGCCTTGCCGCATTTGCAAACCATGCTTACGGACATCCCGGTTATTGGTGTGGTAGCCCCAGGTGCCGCAGCAGCAGTTGCGGCTACTCGAAATCAACGTATTATTGTGTTGGCAACGGAAACGACCATCGCATCACAAGCATACCAGCAGCTTATTATAAAAAAATTACCGCAAGCCGTTATCAATACTCGTGCATGCAGCGTGCTGGTTGCTTTGGCAGAGGAGGGGATGGTGGATAATGCGGTAGCGAAAGAGGCTCTAAAACATTATCTGGACCAAGCCAAGGATGAAGATACGGTACTATTAGGATGTACTCATTTTCCTGTTTTTAAACCACTTCTTTCCAGCTTATTACCTAAAAAAGTTTCTATAGTTGATTCAGCGCAGGCGACTGCACAGTCCTTGCACTATGAACTAAGCAAGCAAAATTTACTGAATGACCATCCTGCCAAGGCATCTCATGTGCATTATCTGGTAACTGATTCGGTCAACCGATTTCAAAAAGTTGGTGAGATATTTTTAGGTGAACAGTTAAAGTCGGAAGATATAGAGCTGGTTGATGCCAGATAAACTTTGTATCGCTGAAATTGCTGGGAAGAAAAGAGGGTTGACCACTGGTTCTTCTCTTTTGCACACAGGCATTTTAGTGAATTTACACCACACCTGGAAGCCGAATCCATCACGAGATACAGGAGCTTGTTTATTCCTCTTTTGGCGGTCGGCTCATTAAGTTTATAACGGCTTGTTGAGCGTTTATTTTATTGTGCAGCAGAGCGTTTATTTGTTCGCAAATAGGCATTTCTATATGATGATTTTTTGCTATGGTGCAAATCTGAGCCGCATTATATTTGCCTTCAACTACCTGTCCTATTTGCTGTTCTGCTTTATCTATAGCGACATGATTACCCAATAAGAGACCAAAACGTCTGTTCCTGGATTGATCGTCCGTGCAGGTTAACACCAAATCGCCCACACCGGCCAGACCGATAAAGGTTTCCTGTTTTGCTCCCAAACTAAGTCCTAAACGGCTCATTTCTGCCAAGCCCCGGGTGATTAGTGCCGCTTTAGCATTGGAGCCATAACCCAGGCCGTCACTTATTCCACAGGCAATAGCCAGAATATTTTTAACTGCGCCACACAATTGCACGCCAATGAGATCATCGCTGAGATAGACGCGAATGTTGTCATGATGCAACAGTTCATGAATGTGCTTCTGATAGGGCGTATTGTTACACGCTACAGTAAGTACTGTGGGTAAAAAATTAGCTACTTCTTTGGCAAAAGAAGGGCCCGCAATCACGGCAACAGGATAATCAGAACCAAAGCGGCTGGCAACCAGTTCACTCAATAACTGGTGACTTAACGGATCAACTCCTTTAGTCAGCCAAGCCAAGCCTTTAGGAGCCGGATCAATCTGCTTGAGCAGCTCTGCGAAAGCATGTGACGGGACTGCAATAATCACATCATCAGCTTTCTTGAGGCATTGGTGTAAATCAGCCTCAGGCTCAAGCAAATCAGGAAATGTTATGCCTGGTAAATAATGGGCATTACTGCGTTGCGATTTCATCAGCGCAACATGCTGTGGGTTATGCCCCCACAGCACTACAGAATGTCCTGATTTGGCTAAATGAATTGCAACCGCAGTACCCCAGGAACCGGCACCCAGCATGGCAATGGTCTTTTTTTTCATCGTTTAGTGCGACATTGCTTCTTGAGCGCTGCCTTCTTTTTGTTTCTCGGCAAGTTGTTGCATGTACAGCGCATCAAAATTAATGGGTGCCAGAACCAGTTGAGGGAAGCTGCCACGAATCACTTGCGAGGTGATGGCTTCGCGTGCATAAGGATACAAAATATTGGGACAGAAGCTGTTTAACAGGTGATCCAGCTGGTTTTCTGGTGCGCCTTGAATTGTGAAAATACCGGCTTGTTTCACTTCCACAAGAAATGCAGTTGTTTTCTGATTGGCAACAGTAGCGGTAACTGTTAACACCACTTCATAAACGCCTTCTTCCAGTTTGGTATTGGATGTGTTGATATCAAGATTCAGTTCGGGTTCCCATTGTTGTTGAAATACGGCTGGGGTATTGGGAGTTTCGTAGGATAAATCTTTAACATAGATTCGTTGAATCATGAATTGGGCTTCTTCGTTTTGTTGGGCATTATTGAGTTGTTCAGTCATAAGATTTCTATCCTTTTAAAAGTTGATTCAAGGTTCCCTGGGCTTCCAGGGCATACAAATCATCGCAGCCACCAATTGCTTGGCCATTAATGAAAATTTGCGGCACAGTGCGCCGGCCGCTTTTAATTACCATTTCGTCACGCAATTCGGGATGGATATCGACACGAATTTCGGTGAAACTGATTTTTTTCTGGTTCAGTAAGGCCTTGGCTTTGATGCAGTAGGGACAAAACTCCGTACTGTAGACTATTACTTCTGCCATAAAGTTACCCTTTGCCTTTAACTAATGGCAGAGCAGCGTTTTGCCACGCAGCAATCCCGCCACCTAATACCATGGGTTGGTATCCCAGGGCGCTGATTTTTGTGGCCACAGAAGGGGATTGCAAGCCACGAGCGCAAACCAGAATTATTTTTTTGCTTTTGTATTTATTCATCTTTGGCTGTTCAAAATCTTCGGCAGTACAGTTGATGGAATCGATGATATGGCCGTTTTTAAATGATTCTTTATCACGCAAATCCAATACTATCGCATCGTCATTATTAATGACATCAACAGCCGATTGGGGTGTCAGTTCTTTTGCTTTCTTTTTTTGGGAGATCCATTCGTTGATCAGAATTAACAGCAGTACCGTGATAAACGCCAGCCAAAGTTGCCAGTGATTTGCAATAAATTGTCCTAAATGTTCCATAGAGTACCCAAGATATTTGTTTTAATTGGCGAATTATCCTCAGATTAGTTGCTTAACGCAAGTCATCAAGCCTTTTTGGGGTCTAATCTTCCAGTTTATTTTTTTTTAGCAACACGTAAACGGCTCCATTGCCCCCATCTTTGGCTAATGCGCTATGAAAAGCCAGCACTTCGTCAAATTGTGGCAACCACCTGTTGATTAAATTTTTAATGACTGGCGGCGCTCCGAGATGCCCGCCTTTACCGTGGATAATCAAAAGACAGCGTTTGTTTTGTTCTTTTTGGTTATGAATGAATTGACAGAGTGCTTTTCTTGCCTCTTCAGTCTGTAAGCCATGCAGATCCAAGCGAGCTTCCCAGGCAATGGCGCCATTTTTCAAGTGGCGCAAACGAGACTGGGTAATGCTGGGGTGGGCATAGGATAATACCGAATGGGAATGAACCGTTTCACTGATGAAGTCGGATAAATGATAAGAAGCCGTTGGCTGAGGTGTTCTGGTTTGCTTGTTCATTCGCCGAATTGGGGGTGGCGTTGAGGTAATTTTTACCTTTTTGGTTTTTTCCGCCAATGGTTTCACGGCTCGCATGTGCTCACGAAAAAGCGCTTTGTCCTCATCGGACATGAAATCATCTGCCATATCGATTGTGGGGCATTGTTAAATAGACTCAAAGTATAACTTAGGTTATGACATATATTCTAACATAGAGTACAATTTGTTTTTATTCTCTGATGGATATACATTAAGGACTTAAATATTTATGAGCAGTTACATCATTAAAGAAACACAAGAGCTGGTCAGTATCCTGGATTTTTTACGTTTTAGTTTGTCTTGTGCGATTGAGGCGAACCTGTATTATGGGCACGGTACTGATAATGCTTGGGATGACATGCGTTCTTTGATTTTAAGGAGCTTGTATTTGCCCTACGACATCGATCCTGCTTTACTCAATGCACGATTAACGACTGCTGAAAAAAAACACCTTTGTCAACAGCTGGACAAGCGCATTAATCAACGAGTACCAGTGCCTTATCTCATAAAAGAAGCCCGTTTTTGTGATATGCCCTTTTATGTTGATGAACGTGTTCTGATTCCACGTTCACCCATTGCCGAGTTGATTCATAATCAATTTTCACCATGGATAGAGGCCGATGAGGTTCATCACGTTCTGGATTTATGCACTGGCAGTGGGTGTATTGCTATTGCTTGCTGCTATGCTTTTCCTGATGCGCTGGTTGATGCTGTAGATATTTCTTCTGAAGCGCTTGCAGTGGCTGCTATCAACAGTGAGCGTTTGGGTGTAGACGATCAATTGACTTTGATTGAGTCTGATTGTTTTTCTAAAGTTCCTGCGAAAAAATATGATGTCATTGTGAGTAATCCCCCTTATGTGGGTAAAGAAGAGATGCAAACCTTGCCTGATGAATACCGCCATGAACCCGTGCTGGCTCTGGAAACGGGTAATAATGGTTTGGCTATTGTTGAAAAAATTCTCAAAAATGCCCATGCTTATCTAAGTGATCATGGGATACTGATTGTAGAAGTAGGAAACAGTGAGGAGTTGTTAAGTGAAACATATCCTGATGTTCCGTTCATGTGGCTTGAAATGAGCACCGGCGGTCAGGGGATATTTTTATTAACCAAAAAACAGTTGGATGAATTTTTTAACTAAGCGAGTACTTTATGTCGGGTAATACTTTTGGCACTTTATTCAAAGTGACTACTTTTGGCGAGAGCCATGGTCCTGCTATAGGATGTATTGTCGATGGGTGTCCACCCGGTATGCCGCTTAAGGAAGAAGATATTCAGCCTTTTTTGGATAAACGCAAACCCGGTCAGTCCAAATACACAACCCAACGCCGGGAGGATGATAAAGTACAGATTCTCTCTGGAGTTTTTGAGGGAATAACTACCGGTGTTCCTATTGCACTTTTGATTGAAAATTCCGATCAACGCTCCAGTGATTATGATGAGATTAAGGATTTATTTCGCCCCGGTCATGCTGATTATACCTATCTTTACAAATACGGTCACAGAGATTATCGTGGCGGAGGAAGAGCTTCGGCTCGAGAAACCGCAGCCAGAGTTGCAGCGGGAGCTATCGCTCGTTTGTATTTACGCCGTACTTTAAACCTCGAGATAGTCGGTTATTTGCAGCAAATGGGAGATATACTAATTTCTTTTGAAGATGAAGCCGAAATCAACAAAAATCCTTTTTTCTGTCCCAATAAAAACCAAATTCAAGAATTAGCGGATTACATAGTACAACTTAGACGTCAAGGCGATTCCGTAGGTGCCCGTGTTAATGTGTTTGCCAGAGGGGTGCCTGTAGGTTTGGGCGATCCGGTATTTGATAAGCTTGATGCTACTCTGGCTTATGCCATGATGTCTATTAATGCAGTTAAAGGAGTGGAGATTGGCGCAGGATTTGCGGCGGTAGAACAACTTGGCAGTGTTCATAGAGATGAGATGTCCCAGCAAGGATTTTTAAGTAATCATGCCGGAGGCATTTTGGGCGGAATTTCTACTGGTCAGTTGCTGGAAGTCAGTATGGCGCTTAAACCTACCTCAAGTATTACTGCCCCTGGCAAAACAGTAAATTTATTAGGTGAAGAGGTTACTGTTGTTACCAAAGGCAGACATGATCCATGTGTTGGCATAAGAGCAGTGCCCATTGCCGAGGCCATGATGGCTTTAGTGTTGATGGATCATTATCTCAGGCATAAAGCGCAATGCAGCTGAGTGTAAATTAAAACAGAAAAAAGACTTGAAATCGTTACATGAAATAAAGAGGCAATAATAATGAGCAGACAATTAAATATCGCAATAGTCGGTGCCACAGGTGCTGTAGGAGAAACTTTTTTAACCGTGTTGGAAGAGCGAAAATTCCCCATCAAGACACTCTACCCTTTGGCCAGTTCTCGCTCAGTAGGTAAAACGGTTACCTTCAAAAATCAGCAGTTGGATGTGCTGGATTTAGCTGAATTTGATTTTAGCAAAGCGGATATTGCTCTTTTTTCTGCGGGAGGGTCTGTGTCCAAAGACTATGCTCCCAAAGCCGTGGCGGCAGGTTGTATTGTTGTAGACAATACCTCTTGTTTCCGTTACGAAGACGACATTCCGCTGGTCGTTCCTGAAGTCAATGCGCATCGTATCGCCGATTATAAAAAACGAGGCATTATTGCCAATCCTAATTGTTCAACCATTCAAATGGTTGTTGCCCTGAAGCCTTTGTACGATGCAGCAGGAATTACTCGCATTAACGTTGCAACGTATCAATCCGTATCCGGTACCGGAAAAAAAGCCATTTCAGAACTGGTGGCTCAGGTAAGCGAACTGTTAAACGGCCGGCCAGCAAAAAGCACGGTTTATCCAGAACAAATTGCATTTAATGCCTTACCACACATCGATCAGTTTGAAGACAACGGCTACACTCGTGAAGAAATGAAAATGGTCTGGGAAACTCGCAAAATATTGGAAGATGAACACATAATGGTTAACCCTACGGCAGTTCGTGTTCCAGTGCTGTACGGACATTCCGAAGCGGTTCACGTGGAGTTAAAAAAACCCTTGACGGCAGATGAGGCTCGTTCTCTTTTGGCGAAAGCGCCTGGGATTAAAGTGGTAGATAATACCGCCAAAGCCAGTTACCCTACCGTGATAAAAAATGCGGTTGGTCATGATGAGGTATTTGTCGGTCGAATCAGGCAGGATATATCCCATCCCTGTGGGCTGAATTTATGGGTAGTTGCAGATAATATACGCAAAGGTGCGGCAACCAATGCAGTACAAATTGCAGAAATTTTGCAAAGAGAGTATTTATAGCCTTCGTCAATATCGAACCGCATCTTTTTTTGGTGCCTTCATGATGCGATACATCATCTCTTAAAGTGGTACAGTACATTTTGGGGATGATGTTTCGTTCTGGTTCACTGTCTTTGGAATGGCTTTCTGGGAATAAGTGCCAGGAATCATGATTATGTTTGACTGCAATTACCAAAAAAAAGCACTACTTTGCATAACCTAAGTTATACTTTGAGTATCATTATTTAATGTGTTAAGAAATGGCTGATAAATATTTTTTGTCTGACGACATAGCAGATCCTGTTTTTTCAGATACTACCTTGTCTTATGTTAGACCAGGTGTTACTGATAAACGCATTCGGGATTTGAAAAATGGCGCCTTCAAATGGGATGCCAGACTCGATGTGCGTGGCTTAAAAACAGAGGCTGCTCGTGACGCACTAAGCCAATTTATTACCGATCAACTGCGTAAAAACCATTACTGTGTTTTAATCATTCATGATAAAGAAGGTCCCAGAAATACTCCTCCTTTAACCAAAAATCTAATGAACTGCTGGCTGCCTCAGATTGCTGACGTTATTGCTTTTCATAGCGCAAAACCTGAAGATGGGGGAACTGGAGCGGTTTATGTTGTGCTTAAAAAAGCAACCCAACCGCCAATTCGCCAACCCAAAGCTACAGGCAATAGTTCTTTTCTGGTAGCAGAAACCAAAGCTATGGAACGTAAAAGGCGACTTGCTGAACAGCAGGGTGAGCGGCAACTTGCCCCCGTCATTGCTCGTGAACATTCTGATGTGGAACATCAGGCAAGTCCTGAAGGGGAATTACAAAACACCATTTTGCAACATCCTGTACTGGATAGTCAGCGTTTTGATGGTATTGATCCTAACTTGAATCCTGAACCTCCTTTAAATTCTGAGGCTCGTCGTGAATTTGACAATGAACGGAGAGAACAGGAAAAAGAAAAACAACTTCGTTTGGGTAATATGCCTAAATTTACAACAGCTCCGACGCCACGGGGGCCTTAAATGACCATTGCCAATGACATTATTAACCATAGAATGCCTGAATTTGAAGCCTATCTCAGACAAGGTGACTCTTTGGATGATATTGATGAATATGGTTTTACCCCTTTAATTGAATGCGCCATTACTCGTCAGATTAAAATTGCTGAACAATTGATCGCCCGAAAAGTTGACGTGAATAAATCCGATGTTACTGGACGTACACCTTTGCATTGGGCTATAGACAATAACGATTTGGAAATGGCTCGATTGTTGTTGAATCATGGGGCTGATTCTAATGCCTATACTCGTAATGGACTTTCAGTTTTGGTTTATCCAGTCCTGCGCGGGCAGGATCCTCTGAAACAGCTGTTGTATCATCATGGCGCCAAACTTGATTTTGCCCTCGATTTTATTAACGCAAAACTGTTGGGGCATCGTTTCGAGTTGCAGGGCGATGTGGATATTGTTAATGCCAAAGGCGAATTTATTGAGTTGGATTATGAGGGATTTATCCTTGAATTTACCGTAGCGGTGGTAAAAGATTCGCTACGCCGATTTATTAGCAGTTATTCTACACGACATTTACGTGACTATTTTCCTGCTATACACCGCATCATGGATGCATTTGGTACAGCAGCAGAACTGTTACAATTTCAGCATCAGCCAAAACTCCAGGACGTTCATTTGAAACGAATCAGTGAGTTATTACGCTCTCCTATGTTGATTCTTCCCGCAGCAAGCCGAGGGCATGCTTTTTGTTTTATTCGTTACCATCAATGGTGGGCCAAGATAGACAGGGGAGAAAACAGTTTAAAAGAAGGAAGCGTTACCATTTACAGGCTAACCAGGCCAGATGCTTTGACCGTTCAATTCATCCAGGATTTTTTATATAAAAAACAAAACAGAAGATATTTTCATCACGTGATCAATCAACAACTGGGGTTATTGCCCATTGCGCAAATGCCCATAAGTTCGCAAATAAGCGGTAATTGTTCCTGGGCTAATGTTCAGGCTGTGGTTCCTGTAGCCTATGCCATGCAGGAAATGACTACAGCAGAAGCGTTTAATCCCGAATTATCCTTGCATTTGTATGACGAATGGGTCGAGTGGGATAAAGACAGAGCTTTGGATGAGTGCATTCAACGTTTTTATATAGCCAGCCCGGAACGTAAAGCAAGCATAGCCGCAATGTTGGGTGGGGTTCTTTTTCAGGCTTGTGACCATAAGAACAAAGACCATTTGGATAGGGCGGAAAAAATATTAAATATTTTAACCTTACCCGATTATTATTACGTACTAAAAAGCTATCTGGACGAATACTGTATTAAAAGATTAACCCGCAAAGGAAATAATTTATTGAAAATTCTGGATGATTGCGGTGTTAATCCGAACATAGGCGTCAATCCTGTAGCTACAGATTGACCGTAACAGTGGTACAGACCTTCTCATTAAATGCAATGCCATTATCACTCATGTAGGCTATTTCTTTGGCCATTTGTTCCTGGCTAGGAACGAAAAAATGCGGATTTTTTGCAATTAATTGTTTTACTTTGCTGGAATGGGTGTAATGCTTCAAATTATGCTTGAATAGAGCATGACCTGCCTTTGGTGTTTTCGGCTTGAACAAGCCGAGCTTGGGTAAACCGTCAAGCTTATCAAAATCTGCTATGGTAGGATAAAGCTGGAAATCTACCCCGTCTACGGCAATAGATACGGCAGGGTAATAATAAGTCGGTTGATTCCATTCCTGTTGAATTCCTATATGGTACGATTTACCGTCTAATGTATGGTATGTGAGGTACATTGCGATTCTTGCGTTTGTTTTTATGAGTGATATTTTAACCTATTTGCGGCTTATTGTGATTTTTTTTTGTGGTTCATGTTTTAAAAGTCTACTTTGACGTTCTGCGGTAACTCCCCGGTCATCCCTAACCCTCGCAGCTCAAGGGTTAGGGATAATCTGGGGAGATACTTTGTAATTCGCTGCTCAAGCATCAAGGTTATTTGTTAATAACAACCCTGATAGCTTGAAGTTTTAATGCGGCTGAATTCATATAACGCTCACATTCACTCATTTGTTCTTTGAAGAATTCAATTTCCTCTGCTCTTATTGCTGGATTAACCTGTTGCAGAGATTCAAGCCTGGAAATTTCAGCGCTTAAAGACTGCACCATGTTCATTTTGGCGTGTTCAATAACTTCATTCATCTGTTTTTCGGCTATTTGATTGCAATTCTTTAATATGGATTCAATATCGCTACTGATTTGTTTTACTATTGGATAACCTAAATGACGTTTAACTGGCTCACACATTGCGTTAAGTTGGTTGTAGTCTAAAACTTTGCTCAGGTTTTTTCCTGATACATCCATTAATATCCGTAACGGAGTAAATGGCAGGAATCTGTCCAGTTGCAAATATTTAGGTGCAGCTCCATTGATTGTGTAAAAAGTTTCCAGAAATAAAGTCCCTGGCGCAATACTTTTAACGGATATAGTCGTCAAGGTCGCATTGCCAACTTCAGAGTTTAAGATCATTTCCATTGATTCTGATACCATGGGATGCTCCCAACTCAAAAACTCCATATCTTCCCTAACCAAAGCTTTAGAACGGGAATAAGTCACGGTAACGCCATCTTCTTGCAAACCAGGAAAATGACTGGTTTTCATATGCTCAGTAGGTCTAAGAATCTCGGCAAGTTCGGAATGATATTCATGATCGATACCAAATTCATGGAATACCTTGGCCATGTAATTTTCCAGTTCAATACTACTTTCTTCAGCTTCTATTTCAGCAATAATTTGCTCAGCGATAACAGGATTGCATGAATTTAATTCGAGTAATTGATCTCTGCCTTCTTGTAATGCCTGATTGATTTGCAGAGTAAATCGTTTTGTGTCTTCAATAAGCGTGTTGAGTGGTTCAGGATTTGTACCCAGGTTATTTGCTTTAAGAATGGGCAGCAGTCGCTCTGCAAATTGTTCATAAACAGAATAACCAACAGAGCAACTCTGTTGGAATAAATTGATTCCTTCGTGATACCAGCGAAACAGAATTTCCTGAGCAGTATCGGTTAGATAGGGTACATGAATCTCTATGGTATTTTTTTGTCCTATACGATCCAACCGCCCTATACGTTGCTCCAATAAATCGGGATTTAATGGTAAATCGAAAAGAACGAGGTGATGTGCGAATTGAAAATTTCTCCCTTCGCTGCCAATTTCAGAGCAAATCAAGGCTTGCGCCCCTTGTTCCTGATCTGCAAAGTAAGCTGCCGCCTTGTCTCGTTCTATTATGGTGAGTCCTTCATGGAAGGCAGTACTGCGTATTCCTGCTTTTAATTTCAAAAATTGCTCCAGTGCTAGAGCAGTTTTTGCCTTGGCACAAATGATCAGTACTTTTTCAGGGTACAGTTCATTAATTTTGGAGGCAAGCCATTGCACTCGGGGATCATTCAGGAGCCAAACATCGTTATCCAAGGGCGTTTCTGGATATAAATTAAGGGTATTTTCAATTGCATTTATCGCTGTATAAAGTGGGGAGTTGGATAAAGGGTAGGCTGTTACATTGCGTTTGGGAAATCCTTTGATTGCGGCACGAGTATTACGAAAGAGTACCCTCCCTGTGCCGTGACGGTCTAGTAAATTCTTGATATTGGTACTGATACTGTCACTTATATCCTGACCCAGATATTCTGCTAAAGATGATCGGGATGAGGCATCCAGCGTGTCAGTTTGCTGTGTTTCCTTATAATCTATCAAGCGTTGCACCAAACGATTCACTTTTTGATAGCTTTCTTCCTCTTTTTTGAATAGTTTAAAATCATAAAAACGTGAAGGATCTAAAAGACGAAGCCTTGCGAAATGACTTTGTATTCCAACTTGTTCTGGTGTTGCGGTAAGCAAGAGCAACCCTTTGCTTTGTGCGGAGAGTTGTTCAATGAATTCATATTCGGGGCCTGCCAGCTCTTCTGACCAATGCAAATGGTGTGCTTCATCGACTATCAGCAGATCCCATTGAGCGGCTAAAGCGTGTTGGCGTGCCTCTTCGTTACTCATAAGAAAATCAAGGCTGCACAAAACCAGTTGTTCTGTTTCAAAAATATTGCTTTCACCGCCTGGATTATGCGCTTCATTTTCAGCATCGAGCGTTGATTGAAAACGATTTTTATCAAATATGGAGAAATAAAGATTGAATTTTCTTATCATCTCAACAAGCCATTGATGAATCAATGAATCAGGTACGATGATGAGTACTCTGCTTGCTCGCCCAGTATGCAGTTGATAATGTAAAATCATCCCGGCTTCAATGGTTTTACCAAGCCCCACTTCATCAGCAAGCAATACCCGGGGAGCGTGGCGTTGTGCCACTTCACTGGCTATGTAGACCTGATGCAGAAGATGATTGGTTCGCGAGCCCAGAAGCCCTCTGACTTTTGATTGCTGTAATCGACTGATGTGATTTAGGGTATCTATTCTTAGCTTGAATGAATTGAGTTTATCCAGCAAACCACTAAAAAGCCTTTGTTGCGGGGTGCTCAGGCTAATAAAACAGTTTAGAGCCATTTCATTAATGGCCTGTTCCTGTCCTTTAGCGTCCAGAGCCGTATAGATGATCAGCCCTTTAAAATCATGAACTTCGGTGACGTGTAATGTTTTATCCTCGTTAGTAGTGATCTCTTCGCCAATTTTAAAAATGATTCGGCTTAAAGGAGCATTATCTATAGCGTAAATCCTATCTTCTTCAGCAGCGGGAAAGTTAATGTTGACATGTCTGCCTCCGACTTCGGTGATAATTCCCAAGCCGAGTTGGGATTCGGTATTACTAATCCAGCGTTGACCAATGGTAAATGTCATAAAGAGCAAATTCCTATCGTAAAATAGAGTACAGCAGCGCTCTTTCTAAAAGAGCACCAGCTGTTTATGGGGTTAATATAAAAAGTAGTGATTGTATCAATTTTTATAACAATAGACATTATTTTCTCACGTTTATCTTTTTTGGTGCTTAACATGCCATTTTAATCTTTAGGATCAATTTTTACTTGATTATTAAGACCGAATAAGAACATTTTTTGGAGATTTTGCGAACAAAAAAATCACATTTATCATAGGGTTGCCTGGAATATATTTAAAAAATGGTCTTAACTTTAAGTCTATTTAAAATTTATTCGATAACTCTTGTCTTATGAGTCAATTTTGATTAAAAATGAACTTCTAAGGATGGTTTTTAATCGTAAGGAGCGCAATCATGGGTGTTCAAGAAACAGAACTTCAGAATCAACAACCCGATACAAGCATAAAATCAATCCATTCTGAATTGGAACATATTGAAGCGCCATCTTTGCACGTTGACGATCTTCCTGAAATGCTTGATGAACTGACAAATCCTGATAAACCTGAAATTGAACTGGAGAGTCTAAACAAGATAAATTCAGTTAAAAATGATCTTGCCAAAACTAAGGAACTTTTAGGATCTATCATTGATACTATGGTTAATAATCCGAGTTTAATCAACCAGGCATCTCAATACTGGGGTGAATTACCGATCTGGCAAAAGGTTCTTGGCGGCGTTATTGTATCCGGCCCTGCTTTGGCTGCCGGGTTGTTTGCTCATGTCGGTGCGTTAATGGTGATAGGTACATTCAATGGCTTGGCTTATACGGCTAGCGGCATGATCCTTGAAGAGCACCGTATTCATACCGAAGATATTGCAGAAAAATTGAAGAAAGGAATTTTCGGTCTGGCTGAAGTATTGGATGCGACTATCCAGACGCTGGAACAAATCGTTAACTCTTTAAAAATTGAAATTCAAAAATTTGTTACAGAAAATAAAAAACTGGCTATTAATGTTCTCGATCTGCAATCTGAAGTGACCTCGCTCTCTGATCAAGTCGAACTTTTTGTTGCAACACAAAAATTACTGCGTGAAACTCGGGACGATCTGGAAAAATCCGCTGAAAAATTAAAGGAGTCTGTTGAAACACAAACTGAATTATTAGTTAAAAATCAGGAACTATTAGACAAAGTAAAACAAGAGTATCAAAAAAATGAACAACAGTTAAGCGCAAAAGTTGCTGAATTACAAGCGGTAAAAACGCAGATGGATGAGCAAATTCAGCAGGCTACAATTGTTTCAGTTACTCTACAGGGTGCTGTTCAAACCATGGCCGGTACTTTGCTCAATAACGAACAAGAAAAGGCTCAGTTTCAACAACGACTGGATGAATTTATAAACGGTGAAAAGGAAGGGTTCGATAAAGTTGCCGATCGCATTTGCACTGCAGAAGCCGAACTGGGTATATTAACCACTCAACTCTCTGAAACCCAAAAACAATACAATCAATTACTGGCTGTGCAAGAAAGTCATGTTTCACGCCTGGAACGAATAGGAATCAAACCTGAGCCTGAAAACGCTACTCCGGCAGTTAAGTCGGGAAGAGCACTGCGTGAACTGGGCATATACAGTCGTAAAACACACTCTGAGCAACATGATGCAACCCATCAAGAATCCCTTTGGGCGGTGGTGCCTTAGACCTTTGAGATAATAGATTGGGTGCGTATTGATTTTAGCGGTCATTTATATGGCATTTTTTACCTCTAAAAATGCCATTAAATTATCTTTCTTTGTAGGGCATCTGTTGTTTTCGCAGTTGCGAAAATTCAGGTTCCTGGCAAATCTCTTTGGTTGTCTCGAATACGGATTTTCGCTTGCGTCCAGAGAGCGTGTTCATCCAACTGTACTTTAAATTGAGGTCATGACCTGATTTATTCAACTCTGTAATTATCGCTTCTTCACCAATCTTCAGATCCGATAATTCCTCGCTGTTTCTGATGATACGAAGTGGTCATCACCATTCTCAGGCTCCTCCCATTCTATAAACCCATGCAGTAGGATATCGTCATAGGGATCTTTTTCTATAGTTTGTAATGATCTTTTTTCCTTGAAAAATGTTTTGACACGACTCAATACCTGGAGCTGTAATTGTTGATTCTTTTCGTATGCGAAATCGTCTAGGTCCACTTCATTCCGGTGCACAGGGGAACATTTTTCTTTTATCTCTTGCAAAAAATCGTGACTGATGAATCCATCATTGGCTAATACACATAAACTATTACGGATATTGGGTTTTTGGAACGAATTTTGTATGGATATTGTGTTTGTTCCCTCTTCTGTAAAAGGAATATTCGCATTTAATAATGAATTGGTTATGCCTTCTTTTTGGTCAGCAATAAAGTTAATGGTCATTTTTGAATTGCAGGAATTAAATGAAAATTCAACCAAATAAACGGGTGATACGCCTGGGCCAGTATATTTAATTGTTTGTTGTGGGTAGAACATGGTTATATCCTCATTTTAAAAACGTTTACATTATACTGTAAAATGAGCAAAAAATATACTTTTCAAGGAGTTCCTCACTACAGCTTGTAATGACGACCATATTTTTTATGGAGCAGTCCTGGCTGTTATGGTAACTCCAAAGGTTAATCGATGATAAATATATTAAAATACACAAGTGAATTAGAACGGGAAAAAATTTTGTTTTAAACCTGGGTAAGCCAGGAAAATTCGGCAAATGAGTATTTTATCAACGTACTAATTTGCAGCATTTAATTCTGTATGTGGGGTTACATCAATTTAAAGAATACATTTGATGTGTGGATAAAGTAATATATTCCCTGGATTTAAAGAACTATTCAGGATTTTAAAATGACAATATCTTATGAAGAATTTGACAATGTAGATTTACGTTCGGGAACAATCATAAAAGCTGAACCCTTTGTTCGAGCTAAAAAACCGGCGTATAAAGTTTGGGTAGATTTTGGTTCTGATATAGGTATTCTTCAGACTTCAGCTCAAATTACAGTCCATTATCAGCCAGAACACTTGATTGGTAAACGAGTAATCGGTTGTGTTAATTTAGGTGAGAAGAATATAGCGGGGTTTGTTTCTCAATTTTTATTGTTGGGATTTTCAGATTCTAGTGATGCAATATGTCTTGCTACTTTGGAGGGTGATGTGCCAAATGGCAGAAAAATGCATTAGGGTGCACCGATTCTTTATACGCTTTTTAATTTTATGTTAAATGGATACCTGATAAAAAGATTCGCCGCAGAATCAGAAAAAGCTCTTGATGCTTATTTGATTTTGCGGCGAATAGAGGAGGGCGACAAATCTATTTCTCAGAGGGTTCTTTGACTAGAGTCGCTTCTCTTTTTTTGTGTGCTTCATTCCTTGGTGAGTTGGTTCGGTTCCCTTGTTGTCCTTGATGATTTTGTTGATTAGGGTTAGAACGCTTTCTTTGTTGATTGGGGTTAGTTGTTGTTGCCGCTGCCGCAGGGCTTACCGCATTGGTTCTTTGTTGCTGGTTGCCTCCAGAACGACGTCTGCGATGGGGATTATTTTGTTGACGTCTTTCCCCACTTTGCCCTTTAGTTGCTTGTCTGGATTGATTTTGATGACGGCTTTGGGGCTTTTTAGCGTACTCCAACGAAGTTGGTGCGGATTCGGTTTGCCCACCAAACAAGCCAGTCCACAAACGTTTAATGAAACTGTTCTGTGAATGTTTTTTGGTTTGTTGTTCAGTAAACGACTTAACAGCGGGTTCATCATGAATGACTGCATCTTTATCGCTAGTGGCAACTTGTAATTCGGGTTGCTGGATTAAAGTATAACTGGGTTTTTTAGATTTACCGACGTTATCTTCTTTTAAGCGGGTTATGGAATATTGTGGTGAATGCATGTAGGGATTGGCAACAATAACCACACAGACGCCATGTCTTTTTTCTATATCTCTAATGAAATTACGCTTTTCATTCATGATAAAGGTAGCCATTTCAGCGGGAAGTTGCACCTGTATTTCAGCGGTCTTTTCTTTTAATGCTTCTTCTTCAATCAAACGAGTAATAGATAAGCCATGAGATTGGATGTTGCGAACGGTACCTCGACCCTCACAACGTGGGCAGATTTCCTGGGCGGTTTCTCCCAAAGAGAGTCGTAATCGCTGACGTGACATTTCCAGAAGACCAAAACGGGATATTCTGCCAACCTGAATACGGGCTCTATCCGCTTGTAATGCTTCTTTAAGCCGATTTTCAACATCCCGTTGGTTTTTACTGGAGCTCATATCAATGAAATCAATAACAACCAAACCACCAAGATCCCTCAGCCTTAACTGACGGGCTATTTCGTCTGCGGCTTCAAGGTTTGTATTCAGTGCCGTTGCCTCAATATCAGAACCACCTGTGGCTTTAGCTGAGTTAATGTCTATAGATACCAATGCCTCAGTGCGGTCTATAACCAATGCGCCTCCTGAGGGCAACATGACCTGGCGTTGATAAGCCGTTTCAATCTGGCTTTCTATCTGATAAAAATTGAATAGAGGAATACTGCTGTTATACAGTTTCAGATTAGGTAAAAACTCGGGTTTAACTCGTTCTATGTATTGTTTGGCTTTGATATAGGAAATTTGGTCATCAATGATGATTTCACTAATGGATTTGCGAAGATTGTCACGAATCGAACGAATAATCACATCGCCTTCCTGATGAATCAGGCAAGGGGCAAGCTCCGAATTATAAGCTTGTTTGATGGATTGCCATTGATTGCAAAGCATGTTGAGATCGTCTTGTAGCTCTTCTTGGCTTTTGCCAACACCCGCTGTACGGATTATTAATCCCATATCTTCAGGAAGAGTTAATGCGTTTAATGTCTCACGCAATTCGTCTCTTTCTTCACCTTCAATACGTCTTGAAATCCCGCCAGATCGGGGATTGTTGGGCATAAGCACCAAATAGCATCCGGCAAGGGTTATAAATGTGGTGAGGGCAGCGCCCTTATTGCCTCTTTCTTCTTTATCGACCTGAATTAACAGCTCTTGGCCTTCACGTATCAGTGTGGTGATAGGCGGCTTTTCATCGCCAAAATCATCGGGATTTCTACTTAAATATTCAGGTGCGATTTCTTTTAAGGGCAAAAAACCTTGTCGTTTGGAGCCGTATTCGACAAATACCGCATCAAGGCTTGGCTCTCTTCTGGTGACAATTGCTTTGTATATATTTCCTTTTTTCTTGACTTCGCCAGGACATTCTATATCCAGATCAAAGAGTTGATTATTTTTTATAAGCGCAACACGAACTTCCTCAGTTTGCATTGCATTAATTAACATTTTTTCCATCTTTAACCCCATAATTAGGGCGCAGGCATTTAAGTCGAGATAGTGTAAGGCACTATTTGGAACTGGTTTCATTTCTGCTTAAATGATCCAGGGTGCTGATGTTCAGAGTGATGCAAACTCACGTTCTTGTACGTGCTGCATCATGGTGTCTGAACATCAATATCCTGGCCCTCATTCCAGTGAATAGATAACAGTTCCTAACCAAATAGCCCAATCGAGCGTTTGTATACACGGCTCATTGAACTATAAATGGCATGATCTTTAAGCTGACCCATGACCTTGTGGACAGACCGTACGCATGGTACCTGGATAATCAAAGGTGCACACTCTGAAATATACCGTTTACTTATTAAGTGGGTTGAAAGAAGAAGCCTTTTTATGAGGCGTGCGAAATCCCGCAAATAATTTGTATTGGGTATAAAGCATGTCTGGCATGCGCAGGTATCTGTCGATATATTAATCAATTTAGCTCTGGTATTGGGTCGCTTCCTTATATCTTCGTCTTAAATGGAAGCGCATCTTGTTTTTCCTTAAGCATCAATCTTCTCATTTTCAGCGAGTCAAAGAACTTGATTGTAAGATTTTTGGTTGCAATCTTAAAAAAAATCAAGCCTTTTTATTCGTCTGGATTGATACTTCTTGTGTTGGATTTGTTATCAAATTAACTAAAATAATAATAATCAGTTGACTTTTTAAACTCTTAAGATAAAAAATCCATGTGATTACACGTATTTTAGTGTGATTAATCACAAATCTTTGTCGATTATTAATCGACTATTAAACTTTTTTTCTGTTTATGCGTTATAATTCGGTCGCTAGGGATTGTTCCCATGCGATATATTATCATATCAAAAAATTCACGCCCGGCAAACAGGTTTATTGACAATGAGTGAAGTGAGCTATAAAGAAATAAGCAACGAAGAAGAGGGGCAGCGTTTAGATAACTATTTAATTCGCATTTTAAAGGGTGTTCCTAAAAGTCATATTTACCGTATTATTCGAGGTGGTGAAGTCCGAATCAATAAAAAAAGATCTCAAGCCAGCTCTCGATTACATGCGGGAGATGTGGTTCGAATTCCGCCTATACGAACATCGGACTCCAAAGAAGTGTTCGTTGGTGATGCCTTAGCCAAACGACTTGATGAATGCATCATTTTCGAAGATTCCTGTCTTTTGGTAATTAATAAGCCCGCAGGAATTGCGGTGCATGGTGGAAGCGGATTAAGCCTGGGAGTAATCGAGGCATTACGAAAAACCAGACCCGATTTACCCTATCTTGAATTAGCTCATCGTTTGGATAAAGAGACTTCAGGCTGTCTTGTATTGGCCAAAAAAAGGAGTACCTTAAGGGTTATTCAGGCGCAAATGGAAGCACGTCAGGTTCAAAAAACTTATTGGGCATTGTTAACTCATCCCTGGGAAGGCAATAAGAAAGTTACCGTTAAAGCTGCTCTGGAAAAAAATACCTTAAAGTCGGGTGAACGAATGGTTTTAGTTACCGAAGACGGCAAAGCATCAGAAACGAATTTTAAATTATTGGAAAATTATAAACAGGCTTGCTGGGTTGAAGCCAGCCCTAAAACAGGCCGTACACATCAGATCCGAGTTCATAGTGCCTATCTGGGGCATGTGATTGTCGGTGATGAAAAATACGGATCACTTGCAGGCGAGGTCGAAGGAATAGATAATCACCACAATCGTCTTTATTTACATGCACGTTCCATTCAGTTCGAACTGAACGGTACCAAGCAGCTTTTTCAGGCTAATGTAGATGATCGATTTGCTAATACACTAAAAAATTTGCGTGCAAGGAGCTTAGTGAGCAATGAGTAACTTATATCAATTAGTCGTTTTTGACTGGGAAGGCACCATTGCAGATACCTTGGGATTGATTTTACATACAGTGGCTAATGAAGCGCAAACACTCGGATTTGGTACTGTAGATCCTTATCAGGCAAGAAAGTATGTCGATTTGGGTTTGTTAAATGCCTTGAAAAAATTATTTCCCCATTTGTCTGTTGAACAACAGGAGCAGCTGGTACAGGCGGTACAACATGCCATGATTGCTCGCCCTACAGAAGTCTGTTTATTTCCAGGCGCTTTGGCGTTTATACAAAAATTGATCCAGGCTAAAATTGATGTAGCCATAGCAACAAATAAAGGGCATCATTCTTTGTTAAGGGCATTGCAGATCTCCGGTCTTGATGATTATTTTAAAGTAACACGCTCTGCAGGGCAGGCTCCGCCCAAGCCCTGTCCACAGATGCTAAAAGAAATTATGGACGAGTTTGGCGTAGATGCGTCAGTAACGCTCATGATAGGTGATTCCGCTACGGATATGGAAATGGCTACAAGCATTAACGTTGCTGCTGTAGGGGTAGATTTTTACCATCAGCAGGAAGATGCGCTAAAAAAAGCAGGTGCCTTAGCCGTGTTTGATGATTATAAGCTCTTGGCAGACTATTTAAAGTTGCCAATTATGGAATAGGGAGTAGTAGCTAATGAGTACTTTAACCAGTGTGCCTAATTTATTGACTTTGTTCCGTATTATCCTTGTTCCAGTATTCATCGTCATTTTTTATTTGCCTTTTAAATGCGCTAATGCTGTTGCTGCGGGAATATTTGCTGCAGCATCGTTTACTGATTGGCTTGATGGTTACCTGGCACGCAAATTGAAAATGGTCTCACCCTTTGGTGCTTTTTTGGATCCGGTAGCAGATAAGTTATTGGTATCAACCAGTTTACTGCTTTTGGTTGGCGCTAAAGATATAGACTACATCACTATACCTGCGATTATCATCGTAGGACGAGAGATTGTTATTTCTGGTCTGAGAGAATGGATGGCTGAAATTGGCAGACGTGCGAGCGTAACAGTAGGTTATATAGGTAAAGTCAAAACCACCTTACAAATGATCGCTTTGATCTTGCTTCTGGCATTTAATCCAGTGAATTCGTGGTGGGGAATTATTGGTTTTATTCTTCTTTATTTGTCTGCAATTTTAACTATTTGGTCCATGGTTGTTTATTTGGCTATTGCATGGCCAGACTTAATGAAAAAAAATTAATTTAGTTGTTGACAGGGTTTTAATTTTCGGTAAAATCACATCCCGTAGAGACGCGGGAATAGCTCAGTTGGTAGAGCACAACCTTGCCAAGGTTGGGGTCGCGAGTTCGAGTCTCGTTTCCCGCTCCAAATTAAAGCGACGACAAAGTCGCTTTTTTTTTAGAGCAAAATAGATAGATATGGGGCTGTGTGGCAGAGTGGTCATGCAGCGGCCTGCAAAGCCGTGTACGCCGGTTCGATTCCGGCCTCAGCCTCCAAAACACGCTAAATGCCCAGGTGGCGAAACAGGTAGACGCAAGGGACTTAAAATCCCTCGGGAGTTAAATCCCGTGCCGGTTCGATTCCGGCCCTGGGCACCAATTACATATCTTTGTTTGTTTTTTTCGGCATATCAATTTTAACTATTCGATTTCATTTAAGTATTCTTGAAAGCAGGGTAAAAACCAATTAATTCAACGATTGCTCTATTCAATCTTAACTACTCGTCTTGATTCAAATTAGTTATCCTACGCATCGTTTCTGTGATACAGGTTTAAGTTAATGATGTTAAATGTCAAAAATAAAATAAAATAAAATAAAAGCGCTTTTGCTTGCTTTAATTATTCAGATTTGTATTGCTGGATTGATTTTCTTAGGAGGACTACTCGATCCACTCATTGGTTTATGGGGTTTAGGAATATATTTTTTTGTTGTTGGCTTTTATTTGATGTATTGCTATTTGCTTGTAAGCCTTTTTAAAAGGCATTAAATGAGTATGTTAATCAGAGATCATGATACAACCCTGGCACATTAAAATCTTTATTTTATGAGTAAAAGCAAAGACTTTTTATCTGTTTATTTTTAGCGATGCTACTATTGGTAGAGGGATGCAAAAAATAATTAATAGTATTTAAACAAATTTTGATGGGGCATAGCCATGGAAAAGAAAACAATAAACGATATTTATATTGATGAAACCGATAATTCAGAAATTAGCGCCATCATAAAGCAAGGGATTCTTGATTATAACGCCCCATTTTTTGGCTCCAACTTTTTAACGCCTTTCACCATCTACATGAAGGATCTTCAATCAGAGATTATTGCAGGCTTGACAGGTTCTTACAGAGGAAAATACGTGCGTGTGGATTTTTTTTGGGTGCATAAAGATTTTCGTCATCAAGGCCTAGGTAGTAAACTGATGATGAAACTTGAAGAATTCAGTAAAGCAAAAGAATGCCGCTTTATTCAACTGGATACTTTTGATTTTCAAGCACGACCTTTTTATGAAAAATTAGGATTTGAATGTGTCGGTACCATACCTCGATGGATTGAGGGGCAAGATTTTCATTTTATGAGAAAAGCCATAGTGTAATTCATATGTTCCTGGTTTGTTTGTTGCGCCACGCAGTTGAATACCGTACAGCAGCTAAAGAAGCAAAATGTTGCGTTATTTTTCTCCAATAGACCCATTATTTGACTATAAAGTGATCATGGTGGTATTATCTTGTAAAGAAAATTATAAATCTCCTCACCCGAGTGAGCGGCCGTAAAATTAACAGGAACCTGGTTATGCGTACAGATATAAAACTTCCTTATTATTTAAACTTTAGAATAGAACTTGATCTTATGGACGCAATAATGCGACTGGATCTTAACACCCCAGCAGTTTTTTTATGTGGTAATAAGTTAGGCTCCATGACTGTGGACGAGATTAGGAGTATTTTGCAGGCATTGCCTGTGAATCTCAAGGGGCTCGACTTAAGCGATAACTCCCTTTATAACAAAACAGACGAAGAGTTGATTGCGATTATTGAGGTATTTCGTGGAAAAGCGCTTATCGAGCTCAAGCTTGATGATTGTGTTATGAGCAGGCCAGCAGTTAAAGCAGCTTATGATGCTATTATTGGCGTAAACGGCCATAATGCGCTGCAAAAAGAAAGAGGATTGCTTGAGACTATGTTATCTGAATTAACACCACCATCTGATCCTGTAACGAAACAGAGTCCGCTATCACTTGCTCGAACAGTGTATAAGCCTGCAGGGCATTTTTCATTGTTTCATTCATCCCGGCAGATTTCAAAAACAGAACCCTCTTTGATGCACGGTTTTTTATTATAAAAAAATTGAGTTAACATGGGTTGAATTTGGCAGTACAAAGAGTTAAACAATGCAGTTTTTGGGGGGGTGCTGATGTTAATTATATTTGGAGGACTTCCAGGAACTGGCAAAACAACTATTGCCAAACAGCTTGCTCAAACGATTCAGGCGGTATACTTAAGAATTGATACCATTGAGCAGGTATTGCAACACTCTAAGCTAATATCTGCAGATTGTCTTGGGCCTGAAGGATATTTGATTGCTTACGAATTAGCTAAAGATAATCTGGCGTTAGGGCTTAAGGTTGTGGCTGATAGTGTTAATCCTATAGACATCACTCGAAATGATTGGCTAACAGTGGCACAACATGTTGGCGTTCCATCCCTTGCTATTGAAGTGATCTGTTCCAACCAGACAGAGCACCGTCGAAGAGTAGAGGAGCGTACAGCTGATATTGAGCATCATGTGTTGCCAACATGGCAAGAGGTAATGGATAAAGACTACCAGCCTTGGGATAATGTGGATTTGCAATTGGATACTGCGGTATTGTCCGTTGAAGAAAATGTTAAAAAAATCATAGATTTGCTGCCATATTAAAAAATAGCTTACTGTCATTAACAATACAGTCTTGTAAATTATCTAAATTTAAAGTGTTTTATTGAATGGTACTGTGCTTTTGGGGGCAATCAGTCCTATCAGCTGCGCACAGGATGGAGTGCCAAGAATTTTTACTCGTTCATGCACACTTAAATCATCCCAGTAAGTTTTAGTGCTGATATGAATTTCTTCTTTGAATCGAAGTGTCCTGGAGTCTTTGGACAGTTGTGCTGCCAGTTTGGGATGGTTTTTTTTAAGAGTCAGGTAGTCTGTTTTAACCAGCGCCCTTAATGCTTCTGGTATTGGCGTAATGACGAGCCTCAAGCGATTTTTCTGAAGTTCATCAGGTAAATGAGGGTTTTGTTCTTTGAATTCTGCATAGGATTGGTTATCCGCCCAGGCTCTTCCAGCAATTAATATGGTTTGCTCTGCAATATCAACGCACTTTTTCTTTTGGATTAACTTTTTTATATCCAGACTGGTTAACGCATCGCTGTTTTCAACGGTAACACTAATGGTCTGACCTAATAAAGTTTTTAATGAGAGGTGCATGAGTAATACCTCTAAATCAAGATAATTTTATTTGGAACTGGAACAGTTTAATTATAATACAATAAACACTTATATGTTTTGTTTTTAGTCACTTTGTTTCTGCAAAAGAAACAAAGTGACTTTACATGCAGGAGAACTGGGCATGTTACTCTATAGTTTCTCCTGTCCATTTAGGGCTTATTGAAACTTAAATAAACTATCTTTTCGTTCGGGATTGGTCGTCATTTAAATTTCAATAAACTCAAATATCTGAATACCACAAGGCTGGGTTGTGATTTAAGCACTTGGTGCCGCATTGGAAACATCAAGTTCAATATTATTCAGCAATCGAGCTGATTCTGTGTGACGAACGAAAAAGAAAGATCTGTCCATTGCCCAATTGAAGACTCCTTTGGCTAAAAGCCCCAAACCTAAGGTTAAAATTCCCAATGTAAAATTAAGAAGAAACTCAGACCATCCCCTATGCTGATCCAGCTCTTTATGCGCATCTTTTATCAGTTTTTTGCATGTTTGTTCAAATACTGAATAGGATAGTGGCTGAGGATTACTAAAATACAAATTACCTGCTTTTGTTATTTCAAGGTGCAAGGTTTTGGCCGCCTTTCGAGCATTATCCAATGCTTTAAATTGTTCTGGATCCAATATAGCGTTGTTACTTCGTTCTTCAAGTTGAGTTATTTTCTTCTGAAGTAAATCCAGATGCCCCTCCAAATCGCACTTTGCTTGCACTATGTTCAAAGGCCGGGGCTTACTGTTCTGTCTCTGCCATGTAACATTAGGCTCTAAAATATCAGAGTGTTGGATTGGTTGCATTGGTTGTGGTGGGTTGCTGTCGCATAACGTGCTGTCTGGCTCTTGAGGTTTAAGGACTGCTTGGTCAATCTTTGGACTGGGTAGTTCGATGAGCACTGGAAATAAGCTTTGCGGTACAGGAGTAATGAGGTGATTGATTAGCCTTTGCTCATCAGCATTAAGTGAGGGTTTCGAGTCGGGACTTGCGATTATCCATTGTTCAAAAATGAGATTGGGTTCTACCTCTGTAAATTGATAGTGTTTTATAAATCGACACGTAATGTCACATAATTCGTTTCCTAAAAGTCGTATTGCCAGGGCTTTGGGAATTGAGTTAACAGAGCTGATGTATTTGAGGATTTGTGCCAAGGCAATTTGAATCTCAGCGAGTTCAATAGTGATTTGTGCCGGATCGTGCAATTTTTCCAGATCTTTTGCATTGGTTTGCACATGTTTTATCAACAACTCGAAGCCAAAGGAGTTGACTTGCGAACTTTCGCCCAGAAGTTGAATGATGCCATTGAGTTGAGTATCGTCCTGGTTTTGAGTGTTAATACTTTGCATACCTTGTTCTGTTCTTTCCCAATGACCGCCAACTTGAGCGCCATCTAGTCCTCCTTGGTGATAAAGATGTATCGTGGCCAGAGGTTCTGGAGCTGCAAAATTGATGCTTTGTCCTTCTTGTGAATGGTAGGTCAGGCTTAATCCCAGATTTTTGCAAACGTACTTAAACACTTCATCAGGTGCCAGACTGGCATAACGGCCTGTATCGTCTTGCAATTCGGCCATACGGTTTATGTACTGCTCTGGCGTGGTGTTATTCGCCTGAGCCAGGACAGAAACAAAGTCATCATGCGTCATGTGGTCTTTCATGAATGAACGTAATACTGGGCCAAGTATGATTTGCGTGTCAAAGGCATTATAAGAAAGCAAAATTTCAGCAAATGACTTCCAGGTGAATTCTTCGGGGGCAAATCCATAAAAAACAGCAAATTTATTTTTTAAATCAGAATAGGCCTGCAGGTACGCATTTTCATAAAGCTCGTTTTCGCCAAATTTCAGAATTTCATCTTTTATTTCGGGTGTAAGAGCATGCAATGGACAATTGTTTAAAACAGCTGAGATTTTGGGAAAAGACATGAAGTGTACTCCACTTTTTATTTCGGGCAAGTATAAGGGATCTAAGTTAAGGAACTATTAAGAATGCATTAAAAAAGGGCATAAAGGCAATAGGTTGGAATAATTCATGACCTAAAATACTTAGTTAACAGATAATCCTCAAGGATCTTCTCCTGTGGGTATATCTCCTGATAAAGTTTTTCTCTACAATAGAGCTTTAAATCAAATTAAATTAATTATGTATAAACCATTGGCTCTCTTTATAGGGTTACGCTACACCAGATCACGAAAAAAAAATCATTTTGTCTCTTTTATTTCATTAAGCTCTATGTTGGGTATTGGCATGGGCGTTATGGTATTAGTGACTGTTTTATCGGTGATGAATGGATTTGATCATGAAATTCATAATCGGTTTTTTGGGATGGCTCCAGAAATTACTGTAACTGGCCCTGATGAACGATTAACCGATTGGCCAAGCCTGGAAAAAAAAATCAGGGGTGTTCCGCAGATTAAAGCAATCGCTCCCTATGTAGGTGGACAAGGTTTGCTTACTCACGATGGGCAGGTTTTGCCTATAGTCCTCACGGGGATTTTGCCCGAAAAAGAGATTGCGGTAACTCATCTCAATGATAAGTTACTTGCTGGAGATATGAACAATTTACAGCATTTCGGTATTATTCTGGGTAAAGGTCTTGCTGATTCATTGGGCGTGATGTTGGGGGATAAAGTGACCATCATGATCCCTCAGGCAACGGTCACTCCGGCCGGTATGATTCCTCGGTTTAAACGATTTACAGTGGCTGGTGTTTTTTCGGCGGGAACCGGATTTAATTTTGATACCAAACTGGCGTTTATTCATCTGTCTGATGCGCAAAAATTGTTGCAGCTGGGAGAGGATGTAACGGGTCTGAAAATGAAAATTGATGATGTTTATCAAGCTCCCGAACTTTCTTATCAGTTATCCGGTTTATTGGGTGATGAATACCAGGTAGGAAATTGGACCCAGCAATTTGGCCCATTTTTTGAAGCAGTAAAAATGGAAAAAACCATGATGTTTCTTATCTTGATGTTAATCATTGCGGTTGCTGCATTTAATCTGGTTTCCTCCCTGGTGATGGTCGTTAATGACAAACAGGCTGAAATTGCTATTTTAAGAACTATAGGTGCAAAGCCTTCTACTATACTCTGGGTCTTTATCGTCCAGGGGATGATGGTGGGAATAGTGGGTACTGGAATTGGCTTGGCTTTAGGAATTGTTTTGGCTAAAAACGCTACGGCTATAGTTAATTACTTACAAAATCTGTTTCAAGTTAAGGTATTGTCCTCCAGTATTTATTTTGTTGATTACTTACCCTCGGAAATTTTACTCAGCGACTTATGGCATGTGTGTCTGGTTGCTCTATTGATGAGTTTTGCTGCCACTATTTATCCTGCCTGGCGTGCTTCAAAAACCGTGATTGCGGAGGCTTTACATTATGAGTGATTGTATTTTAAAAAGTCAAAATTTAGTCAAATCTTATAATGACGGCACGGCGCTAGTGAATGTATTAAAAGGAATTGATTTGACAGTAGCACAAGGTGATAGTGTGGCGATTATTGGTCCTTCCGGTTCAGGTAAAAGCACTTTATTGCATTTACTTGGCGGACTGGATAGACCAACAAGCGGTTCGGTTTCTATAAATGGTGTAAGCTGGCAAAAAATTGGTGAAAAGCAACGATGTCAATTGCGTAATCAGCACTTGGGATTTGTTTATCAATTTCATCATCTGTTACCTGAATTTACAGCACTTGAAAATGCAGCCATGCCTTTGTTAATTGCAGGAATGCCTGTTGATCAAGCGGAACAAAAAGCCAGCGAGATGTTAGATCATGTTGGTTTGCTGCCACGAAAAGAACACAAACCGGCGCAACTTTCCGGTGGAGAGCGGCAGAGAGTTGCAATTGCCAGAGCTTTGGTGCATCAGCCTGATTGTGTGCTTGCTGATGAGCCTACCGGAAATCTGGATCAGGCAACAGCGACTAAAGTTTTTGATTTAATGCTTGATTTAAACAAACAGATGAACACCGCTTTGATCATCGTGACGCATGATCAGGCCATTGCTAAACGTATGGACAAAATATTGGTATTGCATGAAGGGACTTTAGCAGTACAGGACTAGTGCTTCATCAACATTGAATTTCCAGGGATATTGGTTCGTTTTGTCTTCTTGTTTGTGAGATTTTTGAGCACAAATGCGTACGCACTATAAAAATTACCCTGTAAATTTAATGTTGAAGAAATACTAAATTTGATAACAAGGAGTAATAAGGATGTTTAAACGAGTTGATGGAACTTTAGTTCAAGCCGATGATCATAAGCCTGTGGAGCCGCATGACGACGCTCAAGCCGAATTACCGAGCGCCAGAACCAGATTTTTTGCGCACAGAAGAGACCGTTCTCTTTCTTTCCCATTTATAATAAAAAATGAGGAAGGCGCACTGGGTGACAGTTTCAAAGTAAAATCCAAAGAAAGCCAATTATTAGCTTTTTTGCATCAGCATCATGCCAGTTCCCTGGATATCATTGATTTTGGTACGAGTGTTCGGAGTTCCTCCGCTCTACCGAAAGCCAAGGTGTCCAAGTCTCTGGAACATTTGCAAGCAGAGACACCCTCTCAGAGTGAAGATGATTTGGCTCTGACTGAATGTCATGCCCCCAAACCTTAAAATAAAGCCATACATTTTAGAATAAAACGATTGATAAATTACATGATTTGTCGCCTCTGAGCCATCCTCTGCATTTGCCGAGGGTGACTCAGATGATTTTAGCTGTTGTTTCTTTATGAGAAATTACTCCATGCATCTTTTTGCGATGCTGGCCTAGTAATTAGCGTGTCCTGGTGTACGAGGGAAGGGGATAACATCTCGAACATTTGCAACCCCTGTGACATAGCTTATTAAGCGCTCAAAGCCCAAACCAAAGCCGGAATGAGGCACAGTACCGTAGCGGCGCAGATCTCTATACCATTGATAATGCTCTTTGTTCAGGTTGCATTCATCCATACGTTTATCTAAAACAGCCAGTCTTTCCTCTCTTTGACTGCCACCGATAATCTCACCTATTCCGGGAGCTAAAACGTCCATGGCTGCAACTGTTTTTTCATCATCATTGAGCCTCATGTAGAAGCCTTTGATTTCTTGTGGGTAATTGGTCAGTATCACCGGTTTTTTACAGTATACTTCAGCCAGATAGCGTTCATGCTCTGATTGCAAATCCAGACCCCAACTCACTGGAAACTCAAATGGATGATTTGTGCTTTCAAGAATTTTAATCGCATCAGTGTAAGTCATTACTGCAAAATCTGATTCGGCTATCAGTTCTAAGCGCTCTATACAGCCCGGGGCGACAAACTGGTTAAAAAAGTCCATATCATCGGCACGTTCATCAAGAACTGTTTTGCAAAGATAACGTAGCATCTTTTGGCTTAACGCACAGATATCGTCCAGGGTAGCAAAGGCGATTTCTGGTTCTACCATCCAAAACTCAGCCAAATGACGGCTGGTATTGGAATTTTCAGCACGAAATGTAGGGCCGAAAGTATACACTTTAGACATGGCCATGCAGTACGCTTCGACGTTTAATTGCCCAGAAACAGTCAGAAAGGTTTCTTTCCCAAAAAAATCTTTGGAAAAATCAATTTGTCCTTGCTCCGTTTTCGGAATATTTAGTAAATCCAGGGTTGAAACCCGAAACATCTCACCGGCACCTTCGCAATCACTGGCGGTAATGATAGGGGTATGGATCCAGAAAAATCCTTGTTGATCATAAAATCGATGAATGGCCTGCGCCAGACAATGGCGAATTCGGGTTACTGCACTTATGGTATTAGTACGAGGACGTAAATGAGCTACATCTCTTAAGAATTCAAGAGTATGTCTTTTGGCCTGGATGGGGTAGCTGTCGGGGTTTTCTACCCAGCCTACCACCTCTATTTGTTCGGCTTGAATTTCAAAATTTTGGCCTTTACCCTGAGAGGCAACAAGTTTACCTGTTACAATAACAGAGCAACCTGCGTTTAATTTGGTTACTTCATCGTGGTAATTGGTCAAATCGTCTGTAGCTACAATTTGTATTGGAGCAAAACAGGAGCCGTCGTGAACATTGATAAAGGATAATCCTGCTTTTGAATCTCGGCGAGTTTTCACCCAGCCTCTCACCGTTACGGTTTCATCAACACTGATTTCACCATCCAGGCATTGTTTTATGGTAAAGACTTCTGTCATTATGTACTCCAAAATCGATAAAGGCCTATTAGGGAACGAGGGCATTTTTACTGTCTTGATTCACGCAAGTAAAAGGTAAAAAGCTCCTGATTTAATATGCGATGATACACTAAATAAAATCAGTGGGGGAACATTATGTTGCAAAGAGTTTTAATGGTATCGTTGTTTTTTTGCTCTTTTTTAGTTTCAGCTGAGGATACTGTATTAAAACTGTATAGGCCATTTGGCGATGTAGTTGAGCAAATTGCACCAGTCATTACTAAAAAATTATCTGGCGCATGTTTTACTCAGTCCAAATTGATAGTAAGGGAAGATGCTTGGCGTTGTCAGGCTCATGGTGTGATTTATGATCCCTGTTTTGTAAAGGCAGGCAGTAAAAAAATGGAGGCTCTATGCCCACAGTCTCCCTGGCAAAGTGACAGCGTTTTAATTGAGGTAAGCGCCCCTTTAAATAATCAGTATCATACCCCTTTGGATATGTCACGCACACTGCCCTGGGCTATAGAACTCACTAATGGTGAACATTGTCAGGCCATTGATACACCTGAAGTGTTCGATTCCATGCCTATACGTTATTTATGCGACAATGAACATGCTTTGGTTGGTTATTTGCAACGATGTAAGACTGCATGGAGCATGTTAGAGAAAACACCACAAGGAGTCGTGACGGTCGAATTATCTAAAGCCTGGTTCTAAAGACTGAATGCGTTTTGCTGGAGCCATGATAAGAGACAGGAGTGAGGAGGCAATTCATGTCGGTTTATCAGGTACTACGCTTGTCTGAATGGTTTTTTTTTAAGTTAACGGTGTTTCTTTGGGTGACGCTTCCTGAAATGCGGGTAGGGTCATGCAATAGTCATTAATTGCCATGATTAAAGGATAATCCATCATAGAGAAATTAAACCGATGCGCATTATAAACCTGAGGTATCAAGCACAGATCGGCAAGCGATACTTCATTTCCTGAGCAAAGCGGCTTAGTTCGTTCAAGGCGATTCAGGCCTGCTTCAAAAGCATCAAATCCGGTTTTTAACCAGTGATGGTACCAAGCCATTACGTCTTCTTCCTGAGCGTTAAATTGATCTCTCAACCGATTGAGCACTCTCAGGTTATTCAGCGGGTGCATGTCACATGCGATGATTAAAGCCAGAGATTTAAGAGTTGCTTTCAGAAGTGGGTCTTTGGGAAGTAATGGAGTATTCGGGTGAATTTCATCCAGATACTCTATGATGGCCAGAGATTGGTGAATGAGGTGTCCATTCACCTCCAGACTAGGTACTAATCCTTGCGGGTTGATGCTTTTATACTCCGAAGTATTTTGTGCACCGCCATGATGAATTAAATGAATTTCCTTTTTTTCATAAGCAATATTTTTAAGATTTAGGGCAATGCGTACCCTGTAACATGCTGTAGAACGGAAATAGTCGTATAAAATCATGGGCAAATCCATTCATAGCGTTTAACGTGTTGATCTATAGCCCCAAAAATACTGTTGCCTTGAGAATCCAGCATTTCTATGCGAATGGAGTCGCCAAAATGCATGAAGGGAGTTTGAGGCTGGCCAGACTCAATAATTTCCAACATTCTTTTTTCAGCGATACACGAAGATCCCTTAGTGCGATCGAGATTGGATACTGTTCCAGAACCTATAATCGTACCTGCTGATAAGGATCTGGTTTTAGCAGCGTGTTCAATTAATTCAGGAAAAGAGAAGGTCATGTCCACTCCCGCATTGGGTTGACCGAATAATGTTCCATTCAGATGACTTAGTAGCGGTAAATGTACCCGTTGACCATCCCAACTGGAGCCTAATTCATCGGGCGTAATGGCTACTGGAGAAAAACTGCTGGCAGGTTTTGATTGAAAAAAACCAAATCCTTTTGCCAGCTCACCGGGAATCAGATTGCGAAGCGACACGTCATTAACCAACATCAAAAGTTTAATGTGGTGCTGTGCTGTGGTGTTGTTTATACCCATTGGGACATCATCGGTGATGATGGCAATCTCGGATTCAAAATCTATCCCATAGGACTCGCTCGCTACAAGAATAGGATCTCTGGGGCCGATAAAGGCATCAGAACCGCCCTGATACATCAAAGGATTAGTCCAAAAATCAGCAGGCATTTCTGCCCCTCGTGCTTTGCGAACCAATTCGACATGATTCACATAGGCGCTGCCGTCAGCCCACTGATAGGCTCTGGGGAGCGGAGAGGTACAATTTTGGGGAGAGAAAGCAAAAGAGCCTTCTAAAGAGCACTCATTCAATTGCTGATAGACGACTCTGAGCTCCGCTTCTAATTGCGCCCAATGATCAAGGGCATATTGCAAATTTGGTGCAATATCCGGCACTTGAATTGCGGTAGTCAAGGATCTGTTAACCACACACAATGCCCCATCACGAGATGGTGATTTTAAACTGGCGAGTTTCACTTAATTCTCCTGGGAGTGTTCTTGCAGAGTACCGCGTCGGACTTGATCTCGTTCTATGGCCTCAAATAAGGCCTGAAAATTACCTTCTCCAAATCCCTGGTTGCCTTTACGCTGGATAATTTCAAAAAATACAGGTCCAAAAATATTTTCTGTAAAGATTTGCAGCAATAGTCCCTGTTTTGGATCCGTCTCTCCATCTATAAGAATTTTTTCTGCGTTTAGCTGGTTTAATGGTTCTTGATGCCAGGGCAGTCTTGTCGTGATCATTTCATAGTACGTATCGGGCACATCAAGAAATTTAACGCCTTGCTCTCTTAAATTATGTACGGTTTTATAAATATCATGCGTTGACAAAGCAATATGCTGAATTCCTTCGCCTTTGTACTCATGCAAAAATTCTTCTATTTGCGAGCGGTCATCCTTGGATTCGTTTAAGGGGATTTTGATTTTGCCACAAGGACTACCCAAGGCTCTACTGACCAGACCGGTCATTTTCCCTTTAATATTAAAAAAGCGAATTTCTTTGAAATTAAAGAGTGATTCGTAAAATGCAGCCCATTTATCCATGTTTCCCCGATACACGTTGTGAGTCAGGTGATCGATGTGAACCAGGCCATTACCAATTGGGGGCGCTGAATTTTTTATGTTCCATTGTTGCGCAAAGGGCTGGTGGGCGTCATCAACAAAATAAATGACACTGCCGCCTATAGCCTCTATTGCGGGTAAACCATGATGCGTATGTGCTGAATCTGCAAATGCAGTAGCTCCATGGGTAATAGCGTATTGAAATGCAGCTTTGGCATCTTTTACCTTGAACCCCATGGCACAGGCACCAGCACCATGCGTTTGAGCATGAGCTGCAGCCTGGCAATGTGGGGCTGCATTGACAATAAACTGTATGTCTCCTTGTCTAAACAGAGTAATGTCTTGTTCCTGATGCGTTGCAGTGGGCTGAAATCCCATATCAAGGAATTGTTGATGTAATTTATTTTTATCCGGTCCTGAAAATTCCAAAAAGGCAAAGCCATCTAATCCGCAGGGGTTGTTTTGTTGGTGCATTATCAGGTTCTCCTTGTCTGAATAGTCCATGACGCTACTTTTTGGGTTGTATCAAAAATAATCCATCTGCAATGGGCAATAAACTGATATGAACCCGTTGATCGTTTTTAATTAACTCGTTTAGTTTTTTTATTTCTCTGGTTTGTCCACTATCATCATGGGGATCGATTACATGCCCATCCCAGAAAATATTATCTATGGCGATTAATCCTTTAGGTCGAATCAATTTTAAGGCCAGCTCGTAGTAATTTAGATAATTAGTTTTGTCTGCATCGATGAATATAAAGTCAAATTGATGTTCCCAACCTTCATTCAGTAAGGAATATAAGGTTTCCAAAGCCGGACCAAGACGTAACTTGATTTTTTCATCCTGCTGGGCTGCTTGCCAAAACAACGGCGCATTCCTGGTCCATTCTGCGTTGATGTCGCAGGTAATCAGCTGACCGTCATCGGGTAAGGCAAGAGCCATAGCCAGAGCGCTATAGCCGGTAAAAGTACCCAGTTCGAGTACTTTTTTGGCGTTTGTCAGCCTTAACAGAAATTGCATGAATTGTGCTTGTTCAGGAGCAACCTGCATATTGGCAAGTTTCATTTTTGATGTTTCATTGCGTAATTCCTGTAACACAGGATGTTCACGCAAGGATTTATCCAGCATGTATTCATACAATTCGTCATTTAGAGGTAAATGTTTCATACAACCATCCAATTACGCCAATTTTTCTTTTGCTAAAGTATCTGCGATTTCGCTGGCAGGTAAGTTGTCCTTGGCTGATCGGGTGAATATTTCAGTTAAGGACGTGTAGATACCATCGATTTGATCATTTACTTTATCTTCCGGGGTATGTAGATACTTGGATGCAGCAAAAATCAAACCACCTGCATTAATCACATAATCCGCCGCAAATAGAATGCCTTTTTCATGCAGTTTTTTTCCATGAAAAGTATGAGCCAGTTGATTATTGGCTGCGCCAGCAATAATTGTGGTTTGAAGTTGAGGAATAGTGATGTCATTAATAATTGCCCCCAGCGCACATGGAGCGAATACATCGCAAGGTACTTTATGGATCATGTCTGTACCAACGGCTTTTGCGCCAAATTCATTAACGGCTTGCTCTACAGCGGTCGCTGAAATATCGGCAACGGTAAGTTTTGCGCCCAGCTTATGCAAATGTCTGGCGAGTAAATAACCGACATGACCAAGTCCCTGTATCGCTATGTGCAGTCCTTGCAGGCTGTCTTTGCCCAATTTAAACGCAACAGCCGCTTGTATGCCGCGCAGTACGCCTTTTGCCGTGGATGGAGAGGGATCTCCGTTGTGTTTGGACAGACTGGCAACATAATCGGTGTGTTCAGCGATGATGTCCATATCGTTCAAGACGGTCCCACTGTCTAATGCGGTGATGTATCGACCGTTTAGTTCGTTAACAAATTTACCAAACTGGTGCATGTAGGCATTACGGTCAAAAGAACCTTTGGGTTTTATGATGACTGATTTTCCACCGCCCAGGGGCAGATTTACCGAAGCTGCTTTGAAACTCATGCCGCGCGCCAATCGCATGGCGTCGTTTAATGCTGCAGCGGTGTTGGGATATTCTATAAACCGACAGCCACCAAGAGCTGGGCCAAGTTTGGTACTGTGAATGGCTATCATGGCTTTCATTCCGGTTTCAGGATCTACTTTAAAGTGCAGATCACCAAAACCATGAGCCAATGCATATTCGAGGAAATCATCTTCTGCCATTGTTTGGTTGTTATTTGCTATAGTATCAACAGACATCATTTATTCAGCTCCTCTTGCAATAATTAGCGTCAAGTTATAGAACGATTCCATAATTAAATCAATGGTAAAGCCTCAACAAGTGGGGTAAACGTCTGTATTTGGCGCACCTTGAAAAAAATTGTTCTAATAATTTAATGAGAGATTGTGGGAGTGGTCCTCATTTTTATCCGGGGTAATGATTTGTTATCCTGGGGGTTGGTGGTATACACTATTTTAAACATCTATCGAGAATGGAGCTAATCATGAAACAGGTTGTCGGTATTCTTGCATTAATCGCATTTAATCCAATCGCATCAGCTGATGACGTACCTCCATTAGTTCTGGATAAGGTCCTGTTTCAAATCTCGGCCAAACAATGGGTAACGACGCAAACCGCCTTGTTAAATGTCTCAATTAACGTCACATTGACTAGTGCCGATCTAGTCAAAGCGCGTGCAGATATTATGGACAGCCTGGGAAAGATTGCGAAAGGCGATTGGCATTTGGTGGAGTTTGATCGCTCCCAGGACAGTTCCGGTTTGGAAAAACTGTATGTACAGGCTCAGGCTCGGGTAGATCAATCGGTGTTAACCAATATTTATCAAAACGCCAAGTCCGTCAGTATACCTGGTGCCAAATATGAAATCATCGGTGTGGAGTTTAAACCCAGCCTTGAGGAAACCCAGGCGATTCGTGCCAAGGTTCGCGAAAAATTATATCAGCAAGTTAATGAAGAAATTGCTCGCATGAATAAGGCCTATCCCATGCAGAGTTATAGTGTGAGCAATCTGGTGTTTTTTGAAGGTGATAATGCCCCC
Source organism: Legionella worsleiensis (assembly GCF_001467535.1). Lineage (GTDB taxonomy): Bacteria > Pseudomonadota > Gammaproteobacteria > Legionellales > Legionellaceae > Legionella > Legionella worsleiensis. The sequence goes on along the minus strand of NZ_LNZC01000009.1, from coordinate 26,283 downwards.
GCTCAACCAAGAGCTTATCAGGCCAAGGAAATGAATACACTCGTAATGGCGGCCGCAGTTCAAGCACCATTAACGGTAAGTAATGAACTGGTATTGACTGCCTATGTTGAGGCAGCTTCAAACCGTAAACAGGGGAATTAAGTTGTTGGTCGTAGAAAAAGTGATTGGTCATCGTGGCGCATCAGGATATGCTCCCGAAAATACCCTGGCTTCCTTCGATAAGGCACTGTCTTTGGGGTGTCGTTTCATCGAGTTTGATGTGATGTGCAGTGCTGATGGCGAGCCCTATTTGATTCATGATGATAGTTTAAAAAGAACAACCAATGGGCGTGGTGAAGTGGGACAGGTGGAATCGAGCTATTTACAAAGTCTGGATGCCGGCTCATGGTTTTCAAAGCAGTTTAAAGGGGAAAAAATTCCTCATTTCAAAGACGCTTTAAAATGGTTGTCTTTTTCTGACATGCAGGCGAATATAGAAATTAAACCCTACCCAGGAACTGCAGAACCAACTGCTGTGACGGTGTTGAGCCACATCCAAAGATATTGGCCTCAGGGGAAAGATTTGCCTTTGGTTTCAAGTTTCGAATGGGAAGCATTATTCTTGTGTCGAACCATTGCTCCAGAGATGCCTTTGGGATTGTTACTCCACGAATGGGACGCTCAATGGTTGGACAAAGCAAAACAACTTGACTGTTTTTCGGTTCATTTTAACCGCAATATACTGACCGCAGAACGAGTTAAGGCCGTAAAAGATGCGGGGTATATTGTGTGTGCCTATACGGTGAATAAAAAACGCCAGGCTAATAAACTATTTAACTGGGGTGTTGATGCAGTATTTAGCGATTATCCAGATTTATTAACATGAACCGCCTGATTTTATTTCTTTTTACTTTATTATCCACCGTATTAGTTCAGGCCAAACCTGTGGAATTGGTTTTTTGGCATGGTATGGCAGGGCATTTGGGTGATGAAGTTCGTTTGCTTACCGACGAATTCAATCAAAGCCAGAATGAATATATTATCAAGCCTGTCTATAAGGGTGATTATATAGAAACATTGACCAGTTTTGCCGCTGCGTTCAGAGCACATCAAGCACCGTCTATAGTCCAGATCTTTGAAGTAGGTACGGCGATTATGCTGTCCCCTGAGGGAGTGATTAAACCTGTTGGCGCCTTAATGCAAGAACAGGGAATGAGCTTGCCAGAAGAGGATTTTATTCAATCGATTCGTGAGTTTTATAGTAGAGATGGCCAACTGATGGCTATGCCATTTAATCTCTCAGCCCCAGTGCTTTATTACAATAAGGATGTTCTGGCAAAAACGGGTTATAACAACAGTAATTTTCCGCAAACCTGGGATGAAATGGACGTTTTAGCCGAGAAGATTAAAAAAGCGGGATATAACTGCACTTACACCACGGCTTATCCAGGCTGGATTTTATTCGAGTCTTTTTTGGCAATTCATGGCTTACCCATTACAAGTAGTAATCCACTGCGGGCAGTTTTTGCAACACCCCAATTAACACGGCATTTTGAGCGTTTAAAGCACTGGCATGATTTGGGTTATTTTCGTTATGGAGGACGAGTTGATGATGCAACTATTTTATTTACCAGCGGTGTTTGCCCTTTGTTTAGTCAATCATCAGGTGCGTACAACAGCCTCTCGGCTTTAGTCCCTTTTCAGCTAGGGGTTGCCGCTATGCCTTTGGACCAAAAAGCGAGTAAAGTCAGGCATGCCAATGTGGCTGGCGGTGCGGCTTTATGGGCTGTTGCCGGACAGAGTCAGTCCAACTACAGAGGAATTGCGCTATTTTTTAATTTCATTGCAAAACCGGAAATTCAGCAGCAATGGCATGAACACACCGGTTATTTGCCTATAGGTTTAAAGGGTCGTTACAGTACACTGGTTGAGAAAAGCCGACATCCAGCCTTACTTATTGCACGCACTGATCTTGAGAATACTGTGGCGGGCGGAACTTTGTCACATAATGGCCCCCAAAATCAGATACGGGGTATTAATGATGCCGTTTTGGAAGCCATGTTTGCCGGTTTAATCAGTGCAACTGATGCTATAGAAGAAGCAGTGCAGCGTTCGAATCACGTGTTACTCCGTTTTATGCGAAATACTCAATGGGTAGAAAATAAATCTCGTTCTGTAACCCAGAGGTAATTAATTTTTATACTCTTTGTAGGGTTGGTCATTCCCCACTTCATCCTAATGAAGAGGGGAGTGGTAAAGAGTACATTATCGTTTTATTTGTATCGATAAAAACAGAGGTATTCGGGCGGTAAGCCCGAAACAGGTTATTGAGATAATGCAGATAGAGGCGAGCTTTCCCAGTCATCGTTTTCCTGCTCCTGCACTATTGGCCTGAAAAAACTGGTGATCAACTTTTGGTGCCTTTCAGGTGGTGAAACCTGTTCAATCAGATCATCATCTGCTTTTTGGGATCTTAACTTTTTCATTTCCTCAACCAGGAGGTAATGACTCATGGATTGGCATACTGATTTGAATAGTGACATCTCAGGTGCGTCGGTCATTATTTCCAGCCAATTTCTTAACACTACCGTGTCAATATTTAGTGCCAGTTGCGCAAACGTATGAGGATTGGAGAATAAGGCTTTTAGTGTCGTTGCGGGGAATTTGATTGCTTCAGGCGTTCTTTGAGTAACCAATTGAACGGCCAGGCAAAAAATTTCAGGTTTTGGGCCAGCTTGTGTGATCCAGTTTTGCACTGCCCCTGAATAATAACAATCGTACGTACTAATCCACTTAAGGGCGTCTGGATCTCCATCTATAGCTTTTGACAGATAACACACCCCATCAATTCCATAGCCTATAGGCATGATTTTCAGAGTTGGTAATTTGTCTATCAGTTCAATAGGATGCAGTTTTAATGCTTTTTCAAGCAGATACGCCGTCTTTAATAACAATGAGCCTTCACGAGATTGTTTGTTCATCTCAACACGATTTTTAAGTTCTGTATTTAACCACCCGTGAATGTGAGTTTGTTCTATATAAAGACCATATGCAAAGCATGTGTCTATGGCGGTGTTATTATTTTCTCTGATGACTTCTCTAAGGAGATTTATTCTATTTTTTTGTTTGTATTGCTCATTAGCGAAAAGAAAAACAAAAATATCTAACAATTGTAAATGAGCGGCTAGATAGAGTGGGCATCTGTCTTCATCGTCAAAAACGTTCAAATTAGCCCCGTTTTGGACAATGCATTTGACGACATTCAAATCGCCACTATGCACTGCGCAATGCAGTGGGGTATATCCCTGATCACCCGGTTTATTAATGTTGACATTTTCTTGCAGTAGACGTTCCAGGACAGCCAGATGACCGTTTATTACGGCAATATGAACCGGATTAAAATCCGCGTTATTGGTTAATTGCATATCTGCCCCTTCCCGTAACAGACGATCAACAACATCAACGTATCCTTTCTCTGCAGCCAAATAAAGTGGTGTCAGTTGACCCTCAGGAATAATCTGATTGATGTTCGCTGAGGCGTCAATCAGGCGATTAACAATTGCCAAAAACCCTTTACGAGCTGCAATATGCAGGGGAGTATAACCCGTCCTGGAAACCCAATTAGGTTCTGCACCCTTTTGCAAAAAGAGGTTAACTAACTCGAGATGCCCATTTTCTGCTGCCAAATAAAGAGGGGAAATAAAATGGGTTCGGGTGACAACGTTGATTAATTGGGGAGCAATTTCCAGAATAAAGCGGGCTATTTCGAGTTGCCCGAAGTGAGCAGCAATGTGTAGCGCATTAAAAGAGTGGTCATTTTCCTTTTCAGGATTAGCTCTGTGTTGAATTAATAGTTTGAATATCTCCAAATTGTCTTGTTCAGCTGTTAAATGCAAGGCGGTATGTCCCAGGGGCGAAAAAGTGGTATCGGCATGCATGGGCGCATTCAGCAAAAGTTGAACTATAGAATAATTACCAGCAAGACAAGCCAAATGAAGAGCTCCCCAGCCAAGATGGTTGGGTTTATGTGGATTGGCACCGTTTTGCAGCAAACAGGCAACGACATTGACCTGTTGATGCTCGATGGCTAAATGCAGTGGCGTGATCTCTTCTTCACCCATGCCCTGATTGACCCAGGCACCAGCATCCAGTAAACACTTAACGACTGCATCATGCCCTTTTTTTGTTGCATAATAGATTGGGCTTTTATTATTGTATCCTTTTAGATCAGGATTAATTTCTTTTGACAACATGAGCTTAACAACATCAACATATCCACGTTTGGCGGCTAAATGAAGAGGTGTTATTCTTTGTTCTTTTGTTGCGTTCTCTATCTTTGCACCTGCATTAAGTAAGAAATGTATCATCTCCAGGTTGCGGTTTCTGGTAGCAATCTCAAGTAAGCTTAGCCCATTATTCGTTTGATTTAATTCATATTCATTTAAAGCAAAAGCTTGTAGTATCTCTGTGCTGCGATTTATTTTTACGGCATGGAAATAGGCTGCAAATCCTTGGACGTCTTTGATGTAAGCAAATGCGCCATGCTTTTTCAATTCAGTGATTAATGATGCGCTGCTGAGAAACATCGCCAAATGCAGCGCAGGAATGGGATATATTTGTTTTAGATCATGCAACATATCTGGAGTCAGGGTTTGACGACAAATAAGCGCCCAGTGTAATTTAGGTAAAATGGAGTAGCTTGTTGTTGCTTTTTGATACAATAAAGTGAGAATGGGTTGCGTTAGCCTGTGATGCAGGAAAGTGACCGCAGTTTTGAAAATCGGAATATTCACGATTCTTATCAAGTTATTGGTTAAATCGATAACACTGTTTAAAAAAACATCTTGTTCCAGTTCTGTGAACGACTCGTCAGGATGACTATCCGATGATGCAAATAATAAGCGAAATACTTTTTTTGCCGTTTTATTTTGCATAAATCCTTCCAGCTTCTCTTGTTTGCTTTGATAAAACAAACGCCATTCTTCATTGCTGTAAGGGGGAATTTTTTGAAAAGACAGGGGAAAATGCAAATAGACTTGGGTTTTCCAGCACACGCCATCATCTTCACCAGGATGGTTATAAAAGGGAGCAGCTTGAGTTCGTGTCACGCTTGGCATTGCTTGCGATCTGTGCTGTTTTATTTCTGGTGATTGGCTGAGACGTAATGATTCCGGGGTTTGTCTTTTAGGCATGGATACATCCTGACTGATCAATAATCGGGCAATTATAGCACAGTTGGAGTTTTTGATGCCATAGTGTTGTTTTTTTAGATTGATTGGGCGTGATTAGGAATAGAGCGTGTACGGATAATTTGTTGTCGCAACGCTCTGTTTGATGATTATAGAGGGCTTAAAAATTCATTTAAATCAGGTTTTTGATTCAATCGGTATTGATAAACCACATAAAATGCCATGACATTTTTCAGGTAGTTCCGAGTTTCTTGCCAGGGTAGGGTTTCTATCCACACATCCATTTCTTTGGGCGGGTGGTTTTTAATCCAATATACAACTTGTCTTGGGCCTGCATTGTAGGCGGCGGCGACCAGTACGGGGTGGTTACTGAATCGTTTGGCTAAGTGTTGCAAATAGGCAATACCAATGTTGATGTTTTTGTTAGAAAGGAATAATTGCTTCTGATCGGTGTATTGGATTTTACTCATTTTAGATATAACACTGGCGGTTTGAGGCATAAGCTGCATCAAGCCTCTTGCTCCAGCTGTAGAGACTACATCTTCCCTAAACCCACTTTCTTGACGAATAATCGCATAGACGAACTCGGGGGGAATTGAATATTGGTTGGCGTAGGTTTTAACTGTTTGCTGATACGCCAGGGGAAATCTTAGGCTCAGCTGATTATTTAACGTTTCATTATTACTCAGAAAGACTGATTTGGCATGCCATCCCAGTTCACTATCAACCCAATATACCAGGGCGCTGGCTTCTTCTTTGGGTAATTCGCTAATAAAATCATTCAGTAATCGGCTGGCTTCAACGATTTGTCTGGATTGATAATAAGATTTAATTTGATCGATAATGGGTTGATAAGGTTTTAAGGTTGCTAAATTAGTCGTTGCTTTTTCATTGTCAAAATTAGGTGTTTTCTTAAGGCGAATACTGGCTAGAAAACCATAGTATTGCCTGTTTTTGGCAAGTGATTCATAAATTGCTTTTGCTTCGGTGCTGTTTCCTTGTGCTTCGAGCGAACGAGCAAGCCAATATTGCCAGCATGGTGTGTCTTTGTTTTTAGATTCTCTGATGAATTGGGTCACATGCTGCCAGTCATTTTTTTTCAGAGCGAAGCGAATTTGCCAGTCTACCAATACATCGTTGTAATACTGCGGTTTTACTTTTGCAAACCATTCCATAGCGTCTTCATGATTTCGCATCGCTTTATAAAGCGCTATGTGGGCTAAAAATTCTTGTTTTTGAGTTTCGTTGAGTAGTTTGTTGGTTTTTACCTGCTGCCATAAAGCCAATGCTTTGTCCATATTAATGGACACCATTCGTTTTAAGCCGTACAGATAAAGTTGTCCATTGGTTTCTCCGGGCGTTAATTGGGTAATATGGGTTGGATTTTGGTGAACATCATTTAACGACTCTATTTCATCAATACGGGGTATTTTGTATTGTTTCAGGAGATACCGAGCCAGTTGAATATTGCGTTTATCAAGCGCCAGGGAAATGCGTTGCGTAATCAGGTTTTGATCGAAACGGTCGTTTTTAAGTAACAAATCAAACAAGGTATTACACGATGCAGGACGAGATTCCCCAGTTAACCAAATAGGAGTTGATTCGAGTAAAGCCTCTTGGTCTTGCCCCAAATTAAATTTGGCAATTTGGTGATAACACATGAGATTGATGTCATCAGTCGGTTGATAATAGTTTACATAATTTGCCCAATCTTTGGTTCTGGCGAGTTCATAAAGCCACTTATCCCGTAACTTATTGGCAAGAGGAGTACTTCCTTTGACAAACTCCAGGAATTCCGGTGATGGGTTTATGGGTAAATTTTGATACCATGCCATAAAGGTATTAAATCTATCCATATAAGCCTGACCTGATAAGGAAAAGGCTGCGAGAGTCCAAAGCAATCCACACAACAGCGCAATAATTTTTTTCATAGTTCCTCTTTTAAAACCAGAAGGTTTAACGCACGTGTATTTTAAATATGAGTTAATTCTTCCCGCATCTTTTTGATGGTTTCATCATAACTGGTGCTATTGAATACAGCGGAGCCTGCAACAAACTGGTTTGCTCCTGCACGAGCCAGTTGAGCAATATTATTCGTTGTCACTCCGCCATCAATACAGAGATCCAGCTGAGGATAGAGCTGATGGATACGGGTAATTTTGCTGATCATTTCCGGAATTAATTTTTGTCCGCCAAACCCCGGGTTGACTGTCATGACAAGGACAAAATCAAGGCGATGCGCACACCAGGCAAGGCTATCAATAGTTGTGGCAGGATTAAGTGCCAAACCTGCCGCACAGCCTAACTTTTTGATTAATTGCAAACTTCTGTCCAGATGTATCGTTGCATCAGGATGGATGCTGATTCTTTTAGCACCTGCCTTGGCAAAAGATTCAATCAGGGCATCGACTGGTGTAACCATCAGGTGAACGTCTATGGGGACATGAGGAAAGCGTTTTACCAGAGCCTCACAAAAAGAGGGGCCAAAGGTTAGATTAGGCACATAATGATTATCCATAACATCAAAATGAATAAAATCAGCACCTGCTTTCATGACAGACTCTACCTCTTCGCCAATTCGAGTCATATCTGCAGACAGCAGGGAAGGTAAAATTTGGTAACTCATCATTTTATTTCAATAAATAAAGGTTGCGTATATCATATGCTCTCTATGAATAACAATCTATAGAGGTGTTTTAATTCAATAAGTTAATTGAGTGAATGGCACTGATTTGGAGTTCACTTTTTGCCCTTAGTATTGAGTATTTGATCAGTTTATGCGATAATGATTGTCGATTTCCGCTCTTGTAATTGCTAAAGTTGCCCCAATGTAGAGGAAATCGTTGTGACCCAACTCATGTTTTAGGGAGTGTTTTATGAGTCAAAATTGGCCTACCAGAGACAGAGATTTACATACTGCTCGTGTGATTATGGAAGAGTACGCTAATGATCGTGACAGCGATTCATTGGGACTTTTTGAAATCGTAGTCGATCAGATAGAAAAAAGAATGAATTTTCGCTTATCCGGTTGGGTGGTTATTTTAGCCAAACATTTTTCATCGATGTATGGCGCAAGCCAAGGTGATTTTGTTACCCGTCAGGTAATAAGCCGTTGCATTACTCAAGGCCAAACGGTGCACTAAATCGCAGTTCACCGCTGCGCATATCTCATAATAAAAGCCACAAAAAGCAAGCCATTCCAGTAATGATTACATGAGAATGGCAGTTAGCATATCCAGTTAAAATTCAGTCAGGTATCTGCTGTAGGATGATTTGAATTCTTGTGATTGTTCATATTGCTTTAATGCCTGATTTACCGCTTGTAACAAGTCGCTATTGGTTTTATTGACCGCAAGCCCCAATCCGTAACCGTAAATATAGCGTTTGCCAACGATGTGAAAAGCTCCTGATGAGTTAGCTGCCCAATAAAGAGCGGTCGGATTATCAAAGAGCACAAAATCGATGTCTCCTTTTCTTAAATCCTCAAGCATCACTTCGGTATTTGGGTATTCTATAACGGCTGGGTTAATAATGCCCATATCTTTGATTTGATCTTTGAAAACTGAGGCAACAACAACGCCAATTTTTTTATCCTTGAGTAATCGCAAACTAAACGGTTCTTTAGCGTCATCGCCGTGGATGGTGAGAAATCGAGAGTAGCTGGATATATAGGGAGTACTGAAATTCACTATTTTTGCCCTGTCTGCTGTGATTGTTATGGAGCTGATTGCAATATCTACTTTATTGTTTTCAACAGCGCTTAATAAATCTTCAAATGGCATAGGCACATAGGTGCAGGTACGATTCATTATTTTGCAGACGGAACTAATCAGATCAATATCAAAACCATAATATTCTTTTTTATTACCTTCCATGACAAAAGGGGGCGTAAAGCTGTCAATACCTACGTTTAATGCTTCTTCTTCCGCATGCAGCGGTGACATAATCAACAAAAAGGCAATCAGGGTCAGGTGACGAAAAAAATTCATTTTTTATCTTCGCTATATGGGTCGTAATATATAGAGTATAGCGAGAATACAATGATGTGAACTGTTTTTTTATAATGAAAAATAGCACTGCTTTTTTTAGAATCTGTTGTAATTGCTAAAATAAAAGCCGTTGATACCCTGTTACCTTTAATTCAGAAAGGGTAATTCACTTCCTTCACGTCTAAAGAGTCAAGGAGGGGCGAGAGTCGGAGTCTGTTTTGTTCTCTTCAACGAGATCTGGGGTCTTGGTGGACTGATTATCGAGTGCTGTATTTGGGGTGTGGTTTTTCTTTAAGGCTGCAATATCTTCAATGATTTTGGTTTCATCTTTGAAACGCTGAAGGTCTGCTTTTTCAGATGCTGTGGTCATGCTAAAACTCAATGTGAATATCGCTCGCAAGAGTCTGAGTACCGCATTCATTAGAGGAGCTGGTGGCTTTGCTTTAAGTACGTCTTGTTGCAATTTGCTTGCAAATAGGTTGACGGCATTGTTGTATTTTTTTTCGATTAGATCTCTAATGGTGTCATCATTGGCATCAGGATATGCTTCTTCCACTTCGAAGAGTTCTTCCAGGTTTTGTTTTAGAGTTCGAACAGAGTTTGTGAGGTTATCCAGTTCTGGGACGGGCTGATTTAAAGGTATGTGACGTGCTGTTCTGTAATGTACTACAGATTCTCTGATTTCTTCATTGGTAGTATTGACTAACTGTAACAGCGTTGCTGCTTTTTGCTTGATTTGCTCCAAAGAAAGTTTAGGAGCCTGCTTTTCTAGCGTATTTAGAGTAAAATCAGCAGCTAAGGTATTCATTGGTATCATAAATTGCGTACTGAAATGTTGCGCCTTCTCATCAACATGTTTTCTGCCAGCATCATTTAACTCAAGGCATTGTCGGTATAATTCGATCAAATCTGATGGCTTTTGGTTTTCTATTTCTGGGCTGTTTATTTTGTTTATGAGCGCTGTGGCGGCATCAGAGTTAAATTGAACTGATTTTACAGTTAGATTGCGCCTTTGTTCTAATGGTACATTCTGTTTTAATTTATTACCGGCTTCTAGCAATGCGTTACATTGTTCATTCACGGATTGCTCATCAGGAGTGAGGGCGTAATCGGCTACTCGTAATGAGTAGTTGACGATGATTGCCGAGGTCATTAGTCGGGCTACTTCTGCCTCTTTTTGAATGAATGATGCCTCATCACCGCTTTTAGGTACTACTTTTCCCTCGGCATTTACAATCCCGCCTACGATGTCAGCATAATCTTGCGTACCTATTGCTGCAATCACGTCGTCATGCAGGCGAGTTTTATCTGAATTGAGCAACACTTGCGTTATGTCTTTTAGTGCAGGTCGCATAAATTCTTCTACAGATCCCGCATTCCTAATCGCTTCCTCAAAAGTTATTTTATTGAGTATGGGGACTTCAAACTGATCAAAAATTCGTGATAACTTAGCTGTATTATTCTTAGCCTGGCTAATTAACTGTCTTGGTTGATTTTCTGTTTCCACAGCAAACCGGGTATTGTTCAAATGGGCTATAAATCCCCTCTTAAAGGTTTCAGTATATGCGGGATCATAATTTTTGGAAGACATAAGTTTAAACCTTCTGATTGATAAATAACAACGTGCGATATGGGTTTATCACCCGAAGACTATTTAAAACCAAGCGGTAAATGAACAACTGTTCTTTTATTTATAGACCATATTTTGATCTTTTTGTTGGTTCTTTATCTGCATTATCATGCTGGCATCATAATATATGAATTATTAGGGGGAGGCGTTCAGGTTTTGTTGTCATGTGATTAAGTCATCGGTTAGTCTTATACTTTGATTTGAACGACAAAAATAAGACTGTTTTATGATGCAAAATAGCCGTTATTCCGATTTGATTTCCGCTAAATCCTGGTTCATTGAAAAACATACAGCCAATATAAATCATCCTTTCAAAGAAAGCGTGGAGCAGTTGCTTCTGATCAGTGATTATTCATGCAGATACATCAAATTGCTTGAATTGCTTTTAGAAGAAGAGTGTATTGCCTTACTCTGTAGAGAGGATTATTTCTATGCGATTAATGAGCTCAATTTAGATACAGCTCAACCCCATTTTATCAAAGCGTTGCGTCAATTTCGGAATACTCATTTTTTGCATTTATTAGTACTTGAACGTGCAGAAATTGCGAGTACCGAAGACGTGATGCGCTCCTGGTCTGATTGTGCTGATGCAATTATTTTACATGCGCTGCGTTATTGCCAGTACACCCTCTCTGCGCAATACGGTACGCCACGCAATGCAAGAGGCGAAGAAGTTGATTTATTTGTTTTGGCTATGGGTAAGTTAGGTGGCCGAGAATTGAATTACTCATCTGATATCGATTTGATTTTTGCTTTTGACGAGGTAGGGTTTACTGATGGAGACACAGTGCTCACTAATCAGGAATTTTTTAGCAAGGTTGTGCAGCAGTTTATTCAATTGTTGCAACCTGTTACTCCTGATGGCTTTGTATTCCGAGTTGATTTACGACTACGTCCCTATGGGGATAGTGGGCCTTTAGTCTCCAGTCTGGCGGCAATGGAAACCTATTACCAGGAACAGGGTAGGGATTGGGAGCGTTATGCCATGGTTAAAGCCCGAGTAATTACCCAATCGCTTAATGAAACTGTTTTATGGTTTGACCGTTTGATTATTCCCTTTGTTTACAGACGATATGTTGATTTTAGTGTGATTGAATCTTTGCGCAGTATGAAATCAATGATAGAGCGTGAGGTAAGGCTTAATCCCAGACTTGATGATATTAAAAGAGGGAAGGGAGGAATTAGAGAGGTTGAATTTATCATTCAGAATGTTCAATTGATTCGTGGTGGAAGAATGCCCCGTTTACAGGTGCAAAATGCCATGGCGGCTTTGGATGTGTTGAAACAGGAACAATTGTTGCCACGTTGCGATGCACTAAAACAAGCCTATCTTTTTTTACGAAAACTGGAAAATGCCCTACAAAGTCTTGGCGATCAACAGACTCACTCCTTGCCACAAGAGGCTATAAAACAAACACAGATTACTCTGGCTATGGGATTTACTCATTGGGATGATTTATTGGCAAAATTACATCAGTATCAACGTATTGTTTCCAATTCATTTCACTCCATTCTGGGTAAAGTAGAAGTGTATGAAGATGAAAAAAGAGTGCTGGCAAATCAGCTATCCAATGTATGGCAGGGTCATGTGGAACAAAGTATGGCGATTAATCTTTTAACCAGCCTGGGTTTTGCGAATGCTCCTCATTGTTATCAAATGATCCATGCGTTCAGACATGGCTCTCGTTGCAGAAGACTGCCGCAGGGGGCACGAATCAGACTGGATAGGTTTATGGTCATGTTGTTAAGTGAATTAACTCACTTTCCCCACACTGATGAGGTGTTACTGCAAGTCATGCATCTACTGGAACACATAGTAGGTCGCAGTGCTTATTTGGCTTTATTGACAGAAAATCCATCGGTATTAAAAGAATTATTGTTTTGGTTGGCCAATAGCCCTTTTATTACTTCTTTATTTGTGAATCAACCGTTTTTGTTAGAGGTCTTGCTGGATCATGGGGAGCATTGGCGTCCGGCTTCAAGACGACAGTTAGAACAGATGATCGCCGAGCAATTAGCTGAAGTTGATGAATGCGAGCTTAAGGAAGAACGTTTGAGGCAATTTAAATTAACTCATTGGTTGCTTGCGGCTCGTTCAGAACTTAATGGCACAAGTAAGGCAGTCCGAATGGGACAATTTCTGGCTGACGTTGCTGAGGTTATCGTAACTCAGGTGATGAATATTGCTTGTCAACAATTAAGCCTTCGTAATCCTGAGATGGCTGCAATAAAAAAATCTTTTGCCATTATTGCTTATGGTAAGTTGGGCAGCCGGGAAATGAATTATTCTTCAGACCTCGATTTGGTGTTTCTGCATACAGCCAAACCATCGGAAGAGGCTTTAGTAACCCGACTAACTCAAAAGATAATTCATATGCTCACTACCCGAACACAATCTGGTGTTTTATATTCTGTTGATACTCGTCTGCGGCCTTCGGGTTCTGCGGGTTTATTGGTTAGTCCCATTGATGCGTTTATTGAGTATCAAAAAGCACAAGCATGGACTTGGGAGCATCAAGCTTTATTAAAAGCACGAATTGTGTTTGGAAATCGCAAAATAAAACAGGATTTTACACGATTAAAAAAGACGATTTTAGGTTTATCCCGAGAGAAAACTTCTTTGCAGGAAGAGGTATTAACTATGAGGGCTAAAATTGATCAACATCAAGACTCTGATTTAATTAAACATTCTCGTGGTGGTTTATTGGATTTGGAGTTTTTAATTCAGTTTTTGGTGTTATCAGCAGGGGATTCGGGGTTTGCGCACCATACTCATACTTTGAACCAAATAGAACATTTGTATTTAACTAAAGCGATTACCAGGGAGCAGTTAAATATACTAAGACGCGCTTATCGTTATTATCATCGTGTGTTGCATCAAAAAATACTGCAACCAGGTTTTGATCATGCTGAAGGGATTAATGAAGCGGTTATTGAGGTGTGTCAGGAGATTTATCATTAATTGCAGGATAATGACAGGGGATTATGCCACTAAGGGTCATGTACCCCTGTTTATGATTAATTTATTTCAGCATATAAATCGTAGTCATCGCTGTCTACAATTTTGACCTCAACAAAATCACCTACTTTGAGGTTTGCGGTAGGTGGAATAAAGACCAATCCGTCAATCTCAGGAGCGTCAGCCTTGCTTCGTGCACTGATGTGATCGGCATTTATTTCATCAATCAGAACAGTTTGGGTTGTGCCTATTTTACTTTTTAATTTATTTCTGCTGATTTCAGCTTGCAACTGCATGAAGCGGTGGTACCGCTCTTCTTTAATTTCTTCCGGCACGGGATCAGCCAGATCATTGGCTTTGGCGCCTTCAACCGGGGAGTATTTGAAACAACCAACACGATCCAATTGTGCTGCTTCAAGAAAGTCCAGTAGCTCGGCAAATTCCTCTTCTGTTTCACCTGGAAAGCCAACAATAAAGGTCGAGCGTAAGGTAATATCCGGACACACTTTTCTCCAGGATGATATCCGTGCCAATGTATTTTCACTGCTTGCTGGCCTTTTCATTGCTTTTAGAACACGGGAGTTAGCATGTTGAAGAGGGATGTCCAGATAGGGAAGTATTAAGCCATCTCGCATCAAAGGAATGATGTCATCGACATGAGGGTATGGGTATACATAATGTAATCGAACCCAAATACCTAAAGCCCCCAACTGTTCACATAAGTCATAAAAACGGGTATTTACGGTTTTCCCCTGCCATTCTACAGGTTGATAACGAGTATCGACCCCATAAGCACTCGTATCTTGAGAGATCACCAGAATTTCGTTGACTCCAGCATCTTTCAGTTTTTTGGCTTCTGTTAAAACCTGAGCTAAAGGGTAGCTTTGTAATTTGCCGCGCATGGTGGGAATAATACAGAACGTACATTTTTGGTTACAGCCTTCCGATATTTTCAAGTAGGCATAGTGGCGAGGCGTTAATTTAATTCCTTGCGGCGGAACAAGTTGGGTAAAGGGATCTTTGGGGGGGGGGAGATGTTGATGCACTGCATTCACAACTTCCTCATAGGCATGCGCACCGCTAATATGAAGCACGTCAGGACATGCTTCCTTGATAATATCGGCTTTAGCTCCAAGACAACCGGTGACAATGACCCGCCCATTTTCTGCCATGGCTTCTTTTACGGTATCCAGCGACTCTTTAACGGCACTGTCTATAAAACCACAGGTGTTAATTACCACGACCCCCGCATCTTGATAACTGGAAACCAGCTCATAACCTTGCGCACGCAGTTGCGTGATGATTCGCTCCGAATCCACCAAGGCTTTAGGGCACCCTAAACTAACAAATCCTACTTTATGGTTCATAAAATCCTGTCTGTAAAAAAAATGTACGAATTATACCTTCAATAGGCCAGATTTGTCGACAGTTTAATGCATTTAATAATTGATTTTTAAAATGGATTAAAATGTAGTCTTAGGGGGTAAGTCATATTTTATAGAGTGTTTTTGTTACTTTTTGTGGTTTCTAAAATTTTTGATACAGGCCTGTTAATTCCGCTGAGCCAATCACGTGTCCTGTCATGGCATTCAATACAGTAGTTTTATTGGCACCTTGTTCGAGATTTAAAACATTATCCAAGGCATACAGGGTAAATACATAACGGTGTACTCCCAAAGGAGGACAAGGGCCCTTATAACCCACGGTACCCCAGCTGTTTGTTCCATTTACGGCCCCATCAGGAAGTGCGCTCGTGGCATCGAATTGAGTTACTGTAGGGGGAATATTAAAAATCATCCAGTGAATCCATTCTCCGTCCTGAGCATCAGGATCGCTAACAACCAAAGCCAAAGATTGAGCATTGGGAGGAACATTCTGCCATGCCAAAGGAGGTGGGATATTAGCACCTGAACACGAGTATTGATCAGGAATCATGCTATTTGGTTTAAATGCTGAACTTTCAAGAGTAAAATTTGCGGCATAACAGTTCATATGAACGATTCCGGGCAGTAGGAAGAAAAACACAAGCAGGTTTTTCATGATGGCTTTACTCCAGATGATATTTAGTAATGAGTATACATAAAATCCAGCTATTATGCCTTTGGTGCCGTGACTCTCTAATTTGTATCTTATTATTTATAAAGGTCCAAGAGACTGATTATTTTTAACGAGGGTTGTTGCGGCAATCAAGCTGATACTTGCCATTAGCATCAAGTAGTAAGCGGGAGCGATACTGTTTGCGTATTCAATAAGTAAGGTCACGATAAGGGGGGTCGTACCGCCAAACAAGGCCATGCCTAAATTATAAGAAAAGGCAATACCACTGTATCGCACATTTTCAGGACAATTCTCAACTATAGCTGTTAATGTATTTCCTTGATCCAGAGCGCTGATAAGGGTTGCGGTACTTAGCGCTATAAGCGTCCACAAAATTGAATTGACTTGCAGCAAGTAAAAGCAGGGAAGAACCAGAAGGATTACCGCACAATTAGCGAGGACTACCATTTTTTTTCGACTTGAATAATCACCACTAATTCCAGCCAAGGGAACCAAAAAAAGCATGGCAATTAATAAACAACTGAGGATTATTAGAGTATTTTTGAGATCAAAACCAATATAGCGTTCAAGGTAGGTGGGCATAAAACCAAAAAAAAAGTAATAAAATGTGGCGCTCATACAGGTCAACCCAAGAATTTTCAATAACTGATAGGGGGCGAACCGAATAGCGCTGAGAAAGGGTTGAGATTCCAAGTGATGACTTTGTTGTAACAGAGAATAAACCCGTGTTTCAGATAACTTAAAGCGAAAATAGATAATCAATGTTCCAGGTAAGCCTACTGTGATAAAAGGCAAACGCCAAGCCCAGGTATTAATTTCTTCACTTGTAAACAGTGAATTGAGTACTATAAACACCAGGGTTGCTAATAAAAAACCTAAATTAGCACCTGTTGCAGCAAAACTGGTAATAAAACCGCGTTTATTTTCAGGAGCAGACTCGGCAAGGTATATCATGACACCACTGTATTCTCCTCCTATAGACAAACCTTGTATTAAACGCAAAATGACAAATAATAACGGTGCAATCAAGCCTGCTGTTTCATAGGAGGGGATTAGACCAACAAGTAATGTAGATAGGGTAATGAGAATAATCGATGTTCTCAGCGTTTTTGCCCTGCCCCGTGTATCGCCGAAATAACCAAAGAAAATTCCCCCCAGTGGACGGCATAAAAAACCGGCGGCAAACACCATTAAGGCATCTATTGTTGCCAGGGTGCTTGAATTTTGGGGAAAAAACTTGGCTCCAATGATTGGCGCCATGAATAAAAATAAACCAAAATCAAACCACTCTATGGTATTGCCTAAACTGGAAATGAGTATTTCTTTGCTTTTCAATGAGTCAACTTTTTATTTTTACGAGGCTATCGTTTATTGTGCATGAAAACTCAGGAAAAAGGAAAGACAAATAGTGTCTCTTTGTTGTATCAAAAAAACATTTAATTTGTGGTTCAGATTTTTTTCCGGGTTAGATACCGTGCGATGAGGAATCCTACAATTATGCCTGTAAAATTTATCCAGTAAAATGGCCATGAATAGAGGCCAAGCCCTACTAGATTAGGCCCAGGACAAATACCTGTTAGTCCCCATCCTATACCGAACAATAAGGCGCCTACGATCAGTTTCCAATCCAGGGTATCTTGGGCAGGAAGATCATAGCAGGAATTCATTAGCGGTTTAACCAGCCATTTGCGTAATTGAAAAAATAAAAAGGTTACCAAAAGTGCGGTTATAAACGTAAGATATAAGTTAATGCGAAAGGTATTTGCCCCTATTTTCAAGCCCGCTATAATGGTATCCGGACTGTACATACCCGTTAAAATCAACCCTGTTCCAAAGAGTAATCCGCTAAGTAGTGAGATTAGTTTTTTCATGAACGTTTCCTTAGTGAACCAGCCAGGCGGTGATAATTGCGCTTGGAAAAAAGAGGGCAACTGCTGTAAAAGATCGTTTGCGTAACAGTGACATTCCGCATAATCCATGCCCACTAGTGCATCCGTTAGCCAGATAGGTTCCTCCCCCAACCAATACTCCTCCAAAAAATAACATCCATGAATTTATTTTAAATAAAGCTAATGGATTAGGTATCTGCTCTACGATATTAAAAATAACCCCACTGAGTATTAAACCAAAAATAAAGAGTGCATTATCGTAATTGATTGTCCGGTTTGAAAAATCCCAGCTGCGAAATAATTTACCACTGCATCCCAGAATTTGCCCACGAAGCAGAAGCATCATGCCTGCGGCCAGACCCAGTAATACACCACCTAGTATCACTTTGAGTTCACTATTCATTCAATCGTCCCTGGATGTTCATTTCGTTTATTAACCTATGTTGGCTATTTCTGCATAAAAAATCAATCTAAAATATGTGTATTAATTTGGCCTATTTACAAAATTTTTAAACATTTTTTTGACAAATGGAATTAACGAGCTATTCTTAAGATGGTGCAACGCAACATAAGGACTATTATGCAAACACAACTTTTTTTAAACACCGAGATGAACCCTTTAATGAAACCTGTTAATGAGTTGATGGAATTGAATTTAAAAACCATACAGCGATTAACCTACATGACACCTGTAGATTATCTAAGTGTGCGCAAACCCGAAGATATTCTTCATAAACAAGTCAATGCTCTGGTTAAAAACGCACAAACTCTTATTGATTACACTCAGGATATGTTTCATTTGTTTGAAGATCATTTGTTTGAGAATCAAATGAGGGATGTGATGGTAAAATCTTCTCGTACACCGGTTAAATCCTCGATTTCTCATACAACAACCAACACCGTAAAGAAAAATAAAACTTCCGGCCATACTGTAGCAGCTAAAACCAGTACTGCAGGGAAAACTACAGCTGTAAAAGCGAAATCCAGCACTGCAGGAAAAACTACAGCTGTAAAAGCGAAATCCAGCACTGCAGGAAAAACTACAGCTGTAAAAGCGAAATCCAGCACTGCAGGAAAAATGTCAACTGTAAAAGCGAAATCCAGCACAGTTGGAAAAATGACAACTGGAAAATCCAGCACTAGCGCTGTAGGCAAGATGACAACTGGAAAATCCAGCACCAGCACTGTAGGCAAGATAATAACTGGAAAAGCTTCAACCAGCACTGCAGGAAAAATGGTAATGGGTAAGACTCAAACCGGTAGTTCAGGAAAAACTGCATCTACTGTGAAAGTTAGCATGGGAAAAGGTTCTGAACACAGCAGTATGCACTCAATGAATCCAATGGGTGGTGCGAAATCAGTAACCAAACAAGCAGTCTCAACTTTTAAAGAAACCACTAAAAATGTACTTAAAAAGCCTGAGATGAACCATGTTAGCACATCTATGACTCACCCCATGATAAAATTAAGTTCAGATAATCATAAAGATTCTTTGAAATAATTTCTCTAAAGTACTTATCTTATCTGACTCCAATACTCGTTCAAACGAGTATTGGAGTTATACTAAATCACTTGATGCCTTTTATTCTCCTCAAATAAGCTCCCTTAATTTAACTCGCTAATTCATCTTCTAATTCTTAATTTGGATCTGATTAATGCTTATTTTAAACCTATAATTGTTGTAAGAGGGGAACTACCATTTTATCTGCCACAAATAGGCTAATGAACTGTTTTGACGAACTTGTTAAAGAAATAGAACTAATCAGAAAAGGCATTAATTCTGAGTTGATTGAGAATTTTCTAAACGATCAATCTGTTGTTTAAGGAGGTTCTTATTTTAGGCCAGGTTACTGCTTCGCATAGCTAATTTTTTATTAATTCAGTAATACCAGTTAATAAGACCCCTTACACAAGGTTAGCTTATAATTTGGGCAGAATTTTATTCAGCCATTTAGGTAAATACCAATTCCAGCTTTTGAATAACGCCATAGTTGCAGGCACTAAAGCGGTTCGTATTAAAAATGCATCAACAAATACTGCTACGGCAATACCAAGGCCAAATGCTTTAACCATTAATACCTCTGCGACCAGAAATGAGATGCAAATAACAATTACGATAAGTGCAGCGCTGGTGATAATTCTACTGCTTTTTTCTATACCGAAAATAATACTTTTTTCATTATTACCCGTCTCATCATAAGCTTCTTTAATGCGAGATAATAAAAAAACTTCGTAATCTATAGAAAAACCAAATAAGGCGCAAAAAATGATAACCAATAAACTGATATCGAGCATGCCCTGGGGTTGAAAATTCAGTAACTGATGTAGATACCCGTCCTGAAATACCAGAACCAAAGCCCCATAACAGGCGCTTAGACTTAATATGTTCATTAAAAGAGCTTTCAATGGCAAAAATAAAGAGCGAAGTAAAACAAGTAAGATGAGGTAGGTCAGTACCATGATCCATAAAAAAGCATAGGGAAGAAGTTGGGAAATGGTATTCATGACATCACGATTAATTACCGGGGTTCCGGTTAACTGCATCGTCATACCGTAGCCAAGGGGTGTTTCACGTATTTGTTTAATTAGGGCATCTGTTTGCGGTGAGTTATTCGAGTATTTGCTAATAATGTTCATGATGGTTAAATATTGGCGAGTAGATGTATCCAGTAGCTGTTTAATACTCGGGTTATTTCTTGATTTCTGCTGTTGGTATAACTGGTAATATTGTTCTTTATTAAGATTAGAGTTGGTTGTGACGATACTAATTACCCTTTTAATTAACGAATTGTCCTGTAGTTCTTGGGCCAAATCGTATAAACGAGCAATATTTTTAGGGGAACGTATTGGGCTTGGCTTGGATTGAATTAACAGAACTATAGGGCTAAGTTCGTTTATATTAAACTGTTCGGTATAGACGTCATAAAAATCTCTGTGTTGCGAATCCTCAGGGAGAATATGAAAGTCTGATACGCCAAATTGAGCTGATAAAAAAGGATATCCCAGAGATAATAAAAAAATAAGAATAATGATAAACGGAGCGTGCGGTCTTTTGACTATGTGTTCGGCCAGCCAATGCCAGCGACTGGAGCGATTTTTTTTATTTTTACGTTTAAGAGTTATGGGCAATGCGTTGATGTTGTTTTTTAAAACCGCAAGAATCGCCGGTAAAATAATAATAGCCGTTAAGCCGGCAATAAAAACAGCGGTTAGTCCTCCTATAGCAACGGAAAACAAAATATTCACCGGAAAGATCAACAAAGCACTAAGGCTTGCAAAAACCGCCAGTCCCCCAAAAAATATGGCTTTTCCTGCGTTTGCCTGAGTAAGTGCAATAGCTTGAATCACGTCCGTATTTTTATCGAGTTCGTCACGAAATCGGTAAATAATGAATAAAGAATAATCAAGGCTAAGACACAACCCCAAAAGCAGAGCAATATTCAAAGTAAAAATAGAAAGAGTAAATAAATGACCCAAAAAATAAAGCGTAGTTAATACGATTAATGCGCATCCTCCACCCAGTATGATAGGAATTAATGCCGCAGTGAGGGAACCAAAAACTAGAATCAGGACGATAACAGCCAATGGCGTAGCGATGAAGTCAGCTCGATAGAGGTCTGTTTGGGTTTGTTTGTTGACGCTCTCGACGAAGAGAGGCTCTCCTCCGAGGTATACGGTCATGTTGGATGGTGTTTTTATTGATGATTTAAATTGTGATAATAATTTTGTGTTGATAGGGTCTTTGCTTTTGACAATAATGACAACATAACTGGTGTGTTTGTCTTTTGAAATTTGGTTTTTGTTGGATTCAGGATAGATAATCTCAAGATCTATAGGAAAATTATCGAGATTTTTTAATGATTTTTTTACTTTCTTTTTATAAAGCGAACTGGTCGCTAAAAGAGTTTTGCTGTGATACATGATCAAAAATTTATTATGATGGTTAAACCCCAGCTTCTGATTCATTAATTGTTCGGCTTTGGCGCTTTCTGAACGCTCGTCAACGAAACCCGTAGTCTTAAAGGGTGTGATAATATTGGGCAATAGAGGAAGACAGGCCAAAACAGTACCTATCCATAACGCAATGATCATCCATCTGTAGTGATATATCCATATACCTAATCGGTAAAATTTGGTTTTATGCATGAATAACCGTCCTGGCTAATTCATTAATCAAGTTACTATTTAGTTTAGACATAAATGTACGGAACTGCCTGGATTTTTGGCAAACGTGCGTGACTAAAGACTGTGCCTTTTTTATGAAAGACATTATGGTAAATCTCTTAACTTTCATCGTACTTAGTATCTCGCTCACTGATAGTTGGGGCTTTCTCTCTCTTTTCTTGATTCCAGAATTTGCTAGTAATTTTTATGAATTATGCTTTTCATACAGCTTTATTCGTGACATCAATTGGCTTTGGGCAAAAGTGGTAGAAAAGCTGGATACACAGGTGGAGCAAATTCTTGTTATGGATCATGGTGGTCATGCAATCACCTATTTGCCTTTAATGCTCCTTGAGCGCTATAAAATTATTGGAATAGAAAAAACAACGGCTGGATTTATCAATACTAAGAAGCAAGGACTTCCTCCAATTCCCGTTATTGATGTGGCTAATAGTGCCGCGAAACGTTTTTTAGAGTCCCCTTTAATTGCTGAGGCAGTAGTGAATAAAATAGTGTCTTATTTACCAGAGAATATGAGTGATTTTGTGTTTGGTGTTGTTGGCCTTGGATCAATAGGGAAGGCAGTGGTCAATCGATTGCACCAATTAGGGTGTCGATTAGTCATTCATGACATTGATTCATCCCAGAAGCACTTCATTGATAATAATAAAGATATCATTTTTACCCATGAGATGAGTGCACTCGTTGCTTCTGCTGATTACATCTTTGGGTGTAGTGGTCGCGATATTTCGGAAGGCCAATTAGAGCAATTACGGCTAGCTACCCGTAATAAAACGCTGATTAGTTGTTCCTCTGAGGACAAGGAGTATTTGTCATTACTCCAGATGATCAATCAACAAGCCCCGACTATTTTTGATCCAATGGACGATATTGAATTTAAGACTGAGTTTGGGGCATCGATTCATTTAGTGCGGGGCGGGTTTCCTGTTAACTTTGACGATAGTGGAGAGTCCGTTCCGGCAAATGATATTCAGTTGACGCGATCTTTAGTCCTGGCTGCGGTATTACAGGCCTCAGATTACCTAAATGATACATCCAGGGAGTGTGGCGTGTATGCCCTTGATGCTGCCTACCAACGTTTTGTGATTTACGAATGGTTCAAGCATCAGGATGATTCACGATTTGATAGGCAGCAGTTATCCCGCTTTTTGGATGAAGATTGGCTTGCAAAACATTCCAATGGTTTGAACAGTAGGGCAATCCAATAGATGGTTAAAGTTTCGTAAAATTAATTTTAAAAATAAGCACATTTATTGAGCATTATGAGGTGGGGACTGAACTCTTAGAGGAACTAATAAGAAATGACAACTACGATTTTTAAATGAGAACTAATGTTGTCCGAAAATAGGGTTTACGTATAAACCAGGCCAAGAATATATTACGGCTCAAAAACAATACTCATTCAGAGCGAAGTGCCTGGAATGAGTGCATTGCGCTGATTTAACTCCACTGTGTCTTAAACAGGGTACTTTAAATTTTGGATTTATCAAAAATCATGCCAGTCAAGACTGTTTTTTAAATTTTTTTGTTGATATGATGATGTTGCAAATACTCGATTCGTTCGTTATCTCCTGTGGGTATTTTTTTTTATCATCTCGTTTTTTTTCTTTAAACTAAGTGTACTTCCAAAGACAACCCCTTGATGGATAAGGCCTACCTTGTTTTGTTCACCGCATATACCTTATTTACTTATCCACATTTTCTGTGGATATCTCTGTGAATACGTGGAGGATATACAAGCAATTCCAGCACTTAAAGCAATGCAACACTTTTTGGCAATGCGCTTATAATAAATGAATGGTTCTTTGGGGGGGGCTAACAGAGAAGGGCGACTCATCGGGTGCATCGTGCACTGACAAGTCTTTATTTTTAGTTGAGTAGTTCTCCACATCCTTGTGGAAGGCATTATCCTTAATGCCAAGATAAAAATCCTTTTAAAACATCCATTGTCATTACTCACCTCAACTATAGCAAGGATGGAGCATCGATACCTACAGACTATCCCTCACCTTGATGTAAGAGATTTCTTAAAATTGCATGAGACAGACGGTCGGAAGATTATATTTTGGTAATTCAAACAAGCTTCCAGTATCTTGCAGATGATCCCCTTGTTTCTCGAACATATGATTATGTCCGCTAGAATTTGAGGGCTTTCAACGTAGTGCCCATGTTATTTTTTTCAAAATGACACATTATGGTATTGCAGTTATTCGGGTGTTGCATCAATCCATGGACTTTAGCAGACACCTTTAATTACTCTTTTAACCATTCATAATATTTTCTATCAAATTGTAAACACAATTTATTTAAAACTGGCAGGGTAAACGCATCTAAACGTATTATCTAAGACCAAGACGCCTACGTTCTGCGCTTTATGCGCAGAATCCAGATCTTTGCCTGCACTAAGATCGCATGGATCTTGCGCATAAAGCGCAGGACGTAGGCAAAAGGGTGGAGATTTATGTTCATAATTTAGATGCGTTTGCCCTGTTAAAACTGGAAATATATAATACTATGTATTACAAATGGATTGCTCTTAATGAAACATTTAAAAATAAAAAAATTTAATAATGAAGCAAAAAAATTGATTTAAAAGACGATATTTTAGTTGAAACTTTAGATGGTTTTTTTAAGCTAAGTAGGAACGAGCAGCTAAAGTATTCTTTGGGAGCAGGGCTTTATAAATTAAGAATTGCAACAAAAGAGGGGCGAGGGAAAAGTGGAGGGTCAAGAAGCATCCTGGCTTTTAAAAATGATAAAGGAAATGTGACAACTTCTGAACTTAAAAAGCTTAAACATTTAGTTGATATTATTTTTGCTCTAACTGATGAGCAGATTAGTAAATTAATTAATCTACGTGAATTTTGTGAGGTGAGCACAAAAGTCTAATATACAAGCAACCATTAACGATCTTGCGCAGGGTCTTTATCATGCTGAAATTATTGATAAAAAAACATTAAGAAATTTAACTGAAGATGAGTTGCCTGTGTTGCATGAGTTTACTGGGGAAGAAATTCAACAATTACGAAAAAAACAAAGTTTAAGTCAATCTGTATTTGCAAAGTATTTAAATGTTAGTCCGGCAATGATTCGTGGTTTAGAGCAAGGAAAACGTCATGCCCATGGGGCAATACTTAAATTGCTTAATATCGTTGAAAGACATGGTATTAATGGGTTGCTTTAAGTTGTAAATTAGTTCATTGATTTTGAAGGGTTTTACAAGTAGTTTATCTTGCTATAATGGGCGCCATTTAAAAAATGGACAATACCCATTAGAGATTGGAGAACCGCACTTAATCGATTTATGATTGAATTCGAAGAGCGGTTGAGTGAGTTTGGTTAATACAGTATAGTTACACAGAATTATTTACAGTCTCTACCAAACTCTTTGTCTTCTACCAAAAACTAGTACTTGCATTGCCCCTGTCAAAATATCAGTTTAACATGTACATTCGTACGACGGTTTTCGAGAACAACATGTGTCTATATTGACCGAAAGCATAGGTTTTTTACAATGTATAAGCACTGCTTCAATTTTTTTTAAGCAGTAATACCATTTAAACCAGGGAGTAAATTATGTCAGCAAGGGGTGAGTCCGTTATAGAACAGATAGATAAAGAATCAACAGCAAAATCACCTGATCTTTTTATCCGGGATCATAGCCTTCAAAAATATGTATATAAAAATATCGTCAAAATTTTAAAAACTATTTTTGCAGATAATAACCCTGATTCTTTGATCGAGTTAGTGCCCGGATTGGTTGGAATCGTCACAATAAAAAATTTTGAAGGCATGGATCGTGATGCCTTTAAAGATTACATTATTAATAACGAAATTGACCCGGATAACATTAGTACAAGCCGGCAAGAACAATACAGTGCAAAGCGCATCCTTCTACCGCGATCAGGAACATGGGAATCTTTCTTTAAAGCTAGAGAATCATGTGAACAAATGAAGATTACTTTAAAATTTAAAGTAGATGTGCCAAACCCAATAGGCAGTTCTTCCAAGTATACTATGTGTTTATTTGACATGTATTTTGAAGCGTTGCGTTTAACTCAGGAACGCATTGCAAACTTATTGATAGATAATCCTCGTATACTTGTGTTTGACCAAGAGGTTGAACAAAATATTTGCTCCATACAATAAGAATTTTTGCTATCAGTCATCGTTTCGTCACTTGATTTCCGCACAACTCCGATTGACGAAACGATAACGACAGTTAAAAAACAGTAGAGCGGGTACGGTGCGTTAGCGATCTATATATTCTCATGATGAAGTGATAATGGTTTCGAGAGAGGCATGAAAATTACCTCTCTTGTGGATAAATAAATGAAACACACCTGTTCGAGTGAACTAATGAAGCCATCCTTCAATGTAGGTGATGGTTTCTTCAATAGTACTA
>NZ_LNZC01000008.1 GCF_001467535.1 Legionella worsleiensis | reverse complement strand
TCAATGAACACATGAACTGATAATCACCTTTAAACTTAGGCAACATACTCTTCAGAGCATCACAATTCGTATCCGCCAGATTGAGCAAAAAATCCTGAACTGAATGAGTCTCGCTGGTCAACGTGTCCTTGTTAATATATTTACCGTAGCCCATTTCAATAGTGTACTTTAATTGCTCCATAAGCTCTATTTCTCGAGGTGCCTTAAGCAACAACGGTATGGCGCTTGATAAATTCTTTTGCTTAAGCAAAAGAATCATATCAACGTATTCTTTACACTCGTTCAAATCATAAAGCGTTAGATTGGTAACAGTTTGTAACTTGAATAATATATTCAAAGCCTCGCACATTTTTTCTGAATTAATCATTTCATCGATATATAGTTTATCCAATGATAATTCCCTGAACTTCGTTATTATTGTTTCGTAAACTGTTCCTTCTAAAATCTGGCGAGTTTTTTGCTCTCTTTGGAAATGAACTAAAGACGAATGCGATGTATTATTTTTAAATAAAATTTCAACCGCCTCACGTTTGTCTGGGTTAGTGCAGTATGTAATGAGATGCTGACTGCTGATTTGATTATCTTTCATTAAATTAACTAATATGCCCCTATCCAGGTCTTGGGGTAAGGACGCCAAAGCAGCTACCAAGTCGGGTTGGCTAATAATCGCTTCGTAACGTTGACTCAAATCATTTTGCATGGCAAAGACTAACTCTTTTTGCAGATTTTCGTTATATTGTTCAAGACACTGTAATGCTAATTCGGGTCTATTGTCTTTAAAAAACCGTTCTAAAAATTGAACTGCGAGCAATGACTTTAGAATCAACGGGCTTAGATTGAGCCGATCAAAATCTTTTAGTTTAAGAAGAACGAAGGCTGTGGATTCATCCTGTGCTTCAGCAAGTACCTTACAAAATGACTCATCTTTTTTTAATTCAGCAAAGCGCTCCAGCGAATTGTCACTATGCAAAGCGGCTGCCAAAGGATACAGTTCAGGTTTAGCAATAATCACTTTGAGTTCATCAGAAAAACTACTAAAACTTACCCCAACAATTACATGACATAACAACTTATTGTTTTTTAACTCATCAGGCTGAAAACCGAGTTGTTCTTTGGCGTTGATCAAGGCAGCACAAATAACCAGTGGATCCATAACCTGGGTACTATAATCAGGAATATCATTAAGCGCTGAATGGGTATCTATAAACTCAACAAGATGATATTTAGTCAATAAATTTTGGGGTAGTACATGATCATATTGGTCAAACTCGGGATTATCATGTTTCATATGTCCCATATGACAGTATATTTCTAGTGGTAAAAAGAGCGAACGTTTCAAAGCTACCGTATCCAACTCCGCTGCAGTAAGTGTTTCGCCTGGATCATAAGCAGTGAAAGAAGAGGCTCCGGTCATTACGGCACTTTTCTTGAAAGGAGAACGAGAAGCCATACCAAAATCGATTAGACGAACATCACCCTTTTCATCGATAACCACATTATCAGGCTTGATGTCATGATGTGCATAGCCTGTTTTACTTAAAGATAACATGCCATGATGTAACTGGTAGACTTGGTAAGCAAATTTGGCGGCTATATCAAGCCGCTGTTTATCGCTTAGATTCTTTCCTTCAGATGCCAGATGTACCCAAAGATTTTTTCCGAGATATTTCACATCAGTATACATTTTCCTGCGATCATATCTTACAGCACTTCCGCTACTCAACGACAAATCCTTTAAAATATCTGCCTCCACCTTAGATAGGTTGTATTGATCCATGCCATTTATTTTGATGATATACATATTTCCATGTTCATCATGAGCATATTTTACTTTTGACATGCGCCCCTGCTCGATAACATGGTCTTGGGGGCTATTGCTGCCTGATGTTTTTTTTGTATTCGCCAAACAATACACTGTATCGTTTATTTTGATAAAAGAATGCTCAATACCGTGACTGTCTTTACGACTTAGTTTTGTTCCAGATGGCTTATCATTCAAATACTCTTTGGCGTCATTCCACTCTGAAACAGTTACATATAAATCAGGCATCTTTGCACCCCCTGAAAATAATCAACATGTTAATTTTTCAACATTATTTATAAACTATAGGCACAAATCATTAACAAATTATTAATAAGCTTATTTAAAACGTGTAATCATCATTTGAGGAGAGCTTAGATTCCGAGCAATAATCTGGGGTTTCTGGATAGTAAAAACCGGAAACTCAGCCTTATGAGCTGCGTGCGTAAGCCCTTCTCAAAGCAGGAAATAGCCTTGGACTGAGGAATTGGTGCAACTGAAGCATGATTGAGTTGTTCAAACAGAGTTTGAGGGTAGTTCAAAGAACGAGTTAAAGCCCTTTTTGCAAAATGGATACCATGTCTCAGGAATTGGGACTGACTCGTTGCCTAAGCCTGTATGTGGAGATGGAGAGTAACTCCTTGATTACGCTTGCGCTGCATCAAGGCTGTAACTGGTCCTTTACAACAAAGGCCTGACGCTCTTTTGCTAGTTTATAAGCATCGGCAATAATTTGCTCAAGTGCTTTGAGAGAAGACGTTTTTAAACCAAACAGGTGTGATGTAATCCCTTGTGAGGCGCATAATACCTGATATTCTGTAATCTCTTTACTCTCTTTTTTAAAAGAACGAACTGCTTCGTC
>NZ_LNZC01000007.1:66648-94958 GCF_001467535.1 Legionella worsleiensis | reverse complement strand
CCGGAATCTCTGATCAAGTGTTTCCGGAATCTGCGATCAAATGCGGCCGGAATTGGTGATCATTTCGCTCCGGAATACACAACTACCGAGCCTTCTTTAGACGTCATATAAATAGGTACACTAATGCAGATCATGCCTCTATGCAGGAGATTATTCGCTAAGTTCGGAATGATGATAGTTTTAGTTGGACAACCGTAGGCAACAGAAAATATCGGATAATAACAAGTAAATCAGAATAGCCCTTCTGCTATTTCATCCTGTTTTGTAACAATGATGGCCAAGCCGGCGAGTTGGTTTTATTTAAAAAACAAAAAAAAAGCCCATTATCCAGAACATCATAACTGCACGATATTCTAAACCATGGAGCTTTTTTATTTGCCCAGTAATTTATTTTAAAATTTTAATCATCGGTAATATAGGCTTTACTACCCCAAAAAACTGCAATATATAAATAACCAATACAATCAAAACCAGAACATTTAGAAGGCTTTTAATAGCTCCAGGCATTGGCACAAAAGCGTTGACCAGCCAAAGACCAATCCCAAAAACAATAATAAGAGCAATCAAGTTAATTAAGTCGTTCATAGAAATCCTTTTTTGATGCTACTGTTTAAATATAGCACAAACTTCGGATTTGATGTGTACATCAACCAGGTATTTAAAAGCTATGAATCACCTTTTAAGTTTTTTTCTTTCATCAAATCACGAATTTCAGTCAACAGTACTTCAGAAGCAGATAAAGCAGGCGTTTGTTTTTCATCTTTTTGTCGTAACAGGTTAATAAACTTAACCGCCAGAAAAATAGATAGCGCAATAAGACTAAAATCAATAATGGATTGCAAAAACGCACCCCATTTTATCACCGCATGACCAACGGTCAGACTTTCGCCCGCAATATTGATTCCGCCGATAATCAACCCGATGAAGGGCATCACGATTCCATCAACCAGGGATGATACAATTTTACCAAATGAAGCACCAATAATGACGGCAACAGCCAAATCGACTACATTGCCACGCATGGCAAACTCTTTAAATTCCTTAATAAAGCTCATCGTGTTTTCCTCCTTGAGTACAAATGTTTTAAAATAATTTTTCTCAGACGCAGTCATTTAACATTTAAATGACTGCCTGGTTTACTGAGCTGTTACGAATTATAAACCGATAATCATGGCTTTAATTTCTTTAATTTTTGCATCCAAATCTTCAGGAACAGAGCCACCACCTTGTGCCATATCATCACGACCGCCTCCCTTACCACAAAGATGTCTGACCAATAAAGCAGCTGAAGGCGCTTTCCCTAAACTATTTTTACTCACGCCAGCGATTACGTTCATTTTACCTTGATCTACAGCAAACAATACAATAACTGCTGAGTCTAAAGAAGACTTAAGCTTATCCAACGTAGTTCGCATGGTTTGACTGTCCATTCCGTCCAATCGCTTGACCAATAGATTAAAACCATTAACCTGCTCTACTTCACTTAGCAAATCCGCACCCGATTTTTGGGCTTTTTCGCTGAGCAGTTTTGCCATATCTTTTTCAAGCTTTTTATTATCTTGAATAAACTGCGTCATTTTTTCAACCAAACTGCTGGTTGTGGTTTTTAACAGGGAGGCGAGATTATTTAACACCCCTTGTTGTTCGTTAACCCACAGCAAGGCAAAGTGGCCTGTAACCAATTCAATACGTCTGACTCCGCTGGCAATTCCATATTCAGCACTAATTTTGAATAATCCTATATCACCTGTACGACGTGCGTGTGTACCGCCACATAGCTCTTTGGAAAATTCCCCCATAGACAACACTCGCACATCCTCTGCATATTTTTCACCAAACAAGGCAACAGCACCACTGCGCTTGGCTGAGTCTATATCCATTACTTCAGTGATTACCTCATTATTGGCACGAATTTGATCATTGACCAAAAATTCAATCTGTTGAATCTGCGAAGGAGTCAAGGCTTCAAAATGTGAAAAATCAAAACGGGCTTTTTCTGCGTCAACCAATGAACCTTTTTGTTGGACGTGTTGGCCAACAACCGTTTTTAAAGCAGCATGCACTAAATGGGTTGCCGTATGATTCAAACGTATTGCATCTCGTCTTTGCACATCAATCAATGCATCAACAGGTTGCTTTAACATTACAGTACCTTGCTCTACTACACCATAGTGGACAATGGCCTGTCCCACTTTTTGCGTGTCATCTACACGAAAATTAAATTCTTTACCTTTTAAATAGCCTTTATCACCAACCTGACCACCACTTTCGGCGTAAAAAGGTGTTTTATCTAAAACCACAGCTGCCCTTGCACCCTGAGCCAAGCGATCTGTTTCAACCCCATCGATCAACAGTGCAACCACAAATCCCTTAACATTATAATGCTCGTATCCATGAAATTCAGATTGATGATCCAGTTGAGTGGTGGCATGATAGTCTACGCTAAACTGGCTTGCAGCCTGTGATTGTTCTCGTTGGCGCTGCATCAACGCATTAAAGGCATCCATGTCCACTTCCAAGCCTTGTTCTCGCACAATGTCAGCAGTAAGATCTATGGGAAAGCCGTAAGTATCGTACAATTTAAACGCCACCTGCCCCGACAACTGTTTTCCTTCAACAGACTGCATGTGATCTTGCAATAACTTCAAGCCTTGTTCCAGGGTTCGGGCAAACTGATTTTCCTCCTGAAGTAATATATTCTCTATGTGCACTTTAGAACGAATTAATTCAGGATAAGCATCACCCATTACGTCAATTAGTGGTTGTACCAATTGCGAGAAAAAAGGTGTTAGTAAACCCAGTTTATTTCCATGTCGGACTGCTCTGCGGATAATTCTACGTAATACATACCCACGCCCTTCGTTACCGGGAACGACACCATCAGCAATTAAAAAAGAACACGAACGAATGTGATCCGCTATTACTTTTAAAGAGGTATGATTAATGTCTGTATTCCTGCCCATTTTGGCAATGGCGTGAATCAAGTGTTGAAAACTGTCTATCTCATAATTACTATGAACACCCTGTACTACGGCTGCCAGCCTTTCAAGCCCCATTCCCGTATCTACGGAAGGTTTAGGCAGCGGATGCAAGGTACCGTCTTTATCCCGATTAAACTGCATGAAAACCAGATTCCATATTTCTATGTAGCGGTCACCATCTTCTTCGGGGCTACCCGGCGGGCCACCTGCAATTTCGGGCCCATGATCATAAAAAATTTCCGTACACGGCCCACAAGGCCCTGTATCACCCATAGACCAAAAATTATCTTTTTCGCCACATCGAGAAAAACGCTCGGGTGAAACACCCATTTCCTTCAGCCAAATATCTTCCGCTTCCTGATCGTCTTTGTAGACAGTAATCCATAAACGCTCAGTAGGTAAACGCAAAACCTGGGTTAAAAAATTCCAGGCAAATTGAATGGCTTCTCTTTTGAAATAATCACCAAAGCTAAAATTTCCCAACATTTCAAAAAAAGTATGATGTCGAGCGGTATAACCTACGTTCTCCAAATCATTATGCTTGCCACCCGCTCTGACACAGCGTTGAGCACTTACCGCTCGTTGATAAGCTCGGGTTTCAAGCCCTAAAAATAAATCTTTAAATTGCACCATTCCTGCATTAGTAAACAACAAGGTGGGATCATTGGCTGGAACTAATGAGCTTGATTCCACCAGATGATGGCCATGCTGTACAAAATAATCAAAGAATGCCTTTCTAATTTCAGAACTTTTCATTTTCTACGACTTACCATTTAAGTTAATTGAATTATCTCTACTGTGTCACGCTCATCAGATGTCTTTAGCTCTTTTTCTGGCGAAAAAGAACGCACCCAGGATCACTTTAACTCTTTTATCACCAAAGCAATAATGTCTGGACTAAATCCCCGATAAAGCAAAAAGCGCTGTTGTTTCTGTTGCTCGGTATAATCCAGATCGTGGCGTCCTTTAGATTTTTTCTCCCAGACGTTCAAGGCATAAACGAGCCAATTGTCTCTCTCTTTGGCCAGTTCAGCGTTGATGATCTCGGCTTCTACTCCTTTACTTTTTAACTCGTGCATGATCTTTAAGGGACCATAACCCTGACGAATGCGCATACGAATAAACTGCTCTACAAAACGAACATCATTTTGCAAACCGAGGCGTTGGCAGGTATCCAACGCATCTTGAATCTCAGTGGCATCAAAATCCTTTTGTTCCAACTTTTTATACAGTTCTATAGCGCCATGTTCACGCCTGCTTAACAGGCGTATGGCGCTATCAAATGCTTTAGTCATCAACCATCTCAAAACTGTCTTCGCTTGCCGGCGCTGTCAGAGGCAGATTTTTTTCTAACAGTTCAGTACGAATTTGTTGTTCCAAAACGGCGGCAATCTGAGGATTATCTTTCAAATACAAACGAACATTCTCTTTGCCCTGACCAATTTTTTCTTGCTTGTAACTGTACCATGCTCCTGATTTTTCAATCAGGTTAAGTTGCACACCCAGATTAATAATTTCACTTTCACGTGAAATACCTTCGTTATATAAAATATCGAATTCGGTCATCTTGAACGGTGGCGCAACTTTGTTTTTAACCACTTTAACTCGTGTTTCGCTACCTAATATTTCCTCGCCTTTTTTGATTGAGCCAATTCGGCGTATATCCAGACGAACGGAAGCATAGAACTTTAACGCATTACCGCCTGTAGTAGTTTCAGGGCTACCGAACATAACACCAATTTTCATACGGATCTGGTTAATAAAAATAACCAAGGTGTTAGAGCGCTTGATGTTCGCTGTAAGTTTTCGTAAGGCCTGGGACATCAATCTCGCCTGTAACCCGACATGAGCATCCCCCATTTCCCCTTCAATTTCAGCTTTGGGAGTCAATGCCGCAACAGAGTCAATAATGACGACATCTACCGCAGCCGATCGCACCAGCATATCGGTAATTTCCAATGCCTGCTCTCCGGTATCAGGTTGAGAAACCAACAACTCATCAACATTAACGCCTAATTTTTGCGCATAGCTCGGATCTAAGGCATGCTCAGCATCAATAAATGCAGCAGTACCCCCCATTTTTTGACATTCGGCTATCACTTGCAGTGTCAGCGTGGTTTTACCAGATGATTCAGGCCCGTAAATTTCAACGATACGCCCTTTGGGTAGTCCACCAATTCCTAAAGCGATATCCAATCCGAGGGAACCTGTAGAAATGGCCTCAATATCTCGAGACACGGTACTGTCGCCCATACGCATGACGGAACCTTTGCCAAATTGTCGTTCAATTTGCAACAAGGCTGCTGATAATGCTTTTTGTTTATTCTCTTCCATAATCAATTCCAAGTAGTAGTATGCAAGGACAAAATTATCACACAGATATGAGCAGCCGGCAAATTGAATCATCATGTTCATGCAGTGATTTCACACCAAACAGTGATCAATAAATGAAAGTGAGATTGATTCGTGAAGTGTTTACGGTTTAAGCAGCGAAAGAACACCCTGTAAAGCCTGATAACAAGCTGCTTGCCGAATGTCGTGACGAGTTCCGTTAAATTGCATTTTCAGTGTAACAGGGCTTGAGTGCTGCATAGCCCAGCCAAAACACACCGTACCCACTGGCTTATCAATACTACCGCCATCAGGACCGGCAATACCTGTAACCGACAAGGCAACATGACCCGCACTATGGCGTAAAGCGCCAACAGCCATAGCAGCAGCAACTTCCTCGCTAACGGCACCAAACTGGGTCAACAGTTCAGCAGAAACAGACAACATTTCCTGTTTCGCCAGATTACTGTAAGTAACAAAACCCCGCTCAAACCACGTGGAGCTTCCGGGTATTTCGGTCAGATATCCGGAAATTAAACCACCGGTACAGGATTCAGCAGTAACCAAAAGGATCCCTGAATCATTCAGACAGGTAGCAATTTGTTTGATTAGTTCGTTTAAGTGACTCAAGTAGATATCCTGCGCAACAAAAAACCCCATAATGAGATATTACAGGGTTTATATAAGGTATCAATAAAAGCGAAAAAAGCCTTATTGACTTTGGCCTTCGGTAGAAGGTTGTTCTGCACCAGCATCAGTTTTGGCTGCATCACCTTGAGTTTGTGTTTGAGCAGCATCTGTAGTGCCTTCTGCCGGCTTGGATGAGCCATTGTCACCACAGGCAGTTAACAATACTGCTAAAAATCCAGTTGCAGCTATCATAGCTAAACGATTCATAACCATTCTCCCTATTAGATTTAGATTTTTATATAAAATCATCTTAATTCTAGCAAATATTCACATTAAGTGAAGAAGTTATCACCAAACTAATGAAATAAAATTTAAAAACCGATACAGCATGTTTCTTTTAGAAACAAAACATCACTTTACTGACTTACAATCACAGTTTTGCTAAAATTACACAACGCTTTTTGAGACATCTTTTCATGACGACATCACACACTCCTATGATGCAACAATATTTACGCATCAAATCAGACTATCCCGATATGCTGCTCTTCTATCGTATGGGCGACTTTTATGAATTGTTTTTTGATGATGCCAAACGAGCAGCGCACTTGTTGGATTTAACCTTAACGCACAGAGGCCAGTCCGCAGGCAAACCTATTCCTATGGCCGGCCTTCCTTATCATGCAGTGGAAGGCTATCTTGCCAGACTCATAAAAAAAGGTGAGTCCGTAGCCATTTGTGAACAAATTGGCGATCCCGCAACCAGCAAAGGCCCTGTTGAACGGCAGGTAACCCGAATTATTACCCCAGGTACAGTAACCGATGAGGCGCTGTTGGATGCCAGAAAAGATAATGTATTGCTCGCACTGCATCAGTACAAGCATCAAACAGGTTTGGCGTGGGCTGATTTAAGCAGCGGTCGTTTTCATTTACTGGAACTGGATGATGAAACACAACTGCACGCAGAACTGAGTCGCTTAAGACCTGCCGAAATACTGGTTCAGGAGTCATCAAAACTATACGACTACTGCAACAATTTCACCGTTAAAAATCGACCGGGGTGGGAGTTTGCTACAGACAGCGCACTGCAGCGGGTACGTGAACAGTTTTCAGTAACGGATCTGTCCGCTTTTGGCGAGCAAGAGCATCCTACCGCATTAATCGCTGCGGGGGTTTTACTTGCCTATTTAAAAAATACGCAAAAGCAAACACTGCCGCATCTGAACTCTGTAGTGCTGGAGCGCCCCGAAGATTATCTGCAACTTGACGCTGCGACCCAAAAGCATCTGGAGCTTACCGAAAACGTCCACGGCGGCAGTAACCATACGCTCTTGGCTATATTGGATAATACCGCTTGCGCCATGGGAAGCCGCTTACTGAAAAGATGGTTGGGTCGCCCTTTGAAACAGCGTCACCTGATTTTGTCCAGACAACAAAGTGTTAAAGAAATTATTGCAGCCGAACAAGATATGTCTCTTCATCATGTGCTAAAGCACTGTTGTGATGTAGAGCGAATTGTTTCCCGTATTGCGTTGAAATCCGCACGTCCCAGAGACTTGGTGGCTTTGCGAAATACCTTATCGTTACTTCCCGAACTAAAAGAAGCACTTAAAAAGAATCAATCGCCTCTCATCAATCAAATAAAACAACACATCAGCCCTTTGCCTGTACTTCAGGAATTATTAACAGCAGCGATAATTGATAATCCTCCAGTCCTTATTCGGGATGGCGGTGTGATTGCTCCTGGATTTGATGAAGAACTCGATGAATTAAACGCTTTAAGTACCCATGCGAATGAAAAGCTGGATGAGTTGGAACAGGCAGAAAAACAACGCACCGGGCTTTCCACCCTTAAATTTGGCTTTAATAACGTCCAGGGATATTATATTGAACTCTCCAAATCACAAGCAGAAAAAGCGCCTCCAGAGTACCATAGAAAACAAACCTTAAAGAATGCAGAACGCTACATTACCCCTGAACTCAAGGTATTTGAAGAAAAGGTGCTCTCAGCACGGGTAAAAGCCCTGGCTCGGGAAAAATGGTTGTATGACAATTTACTGGCAGAGCTGCAACAGTACATTAATGAATTAACCATCCTTGCGCAGGCTCTTGCTGAACTTGATGTACTGGCCAATCTCGCAGAGCGCGCACAAAGTCTAAACTGGAATTGTCCTGAGATGGTAGAACAAGCAGGAATCAATATTGAATCTGGGCGGCATCCGGTAATAGAACAACTGGTTCAGGAGCAATTTATTGCCAATAGCGTGCAACTCAATCCAGCGCAAAACATGTTGCTTATTACCGGCCCTAATATGGGTGGTAAATCAACTTATATGCGCCAGACAGCATTGATCGTTTTGTTGGCGCATATAGGCAGTTTTGTTCCCGCACAAAAAGCACTATTAGGCCCTATTGATCGTATTTTTACTCGTATAGGCTCAAGCGATGATCTGGCCTCGGGACGCTCAACCTTTATGGTCGAAATGGCTGAAACAGCCTATATATTAAGACAAGCTACCCAAGAAAGTCTGGTACTCATCGATGAAATTGGTCGTGGAACCAGTACCTATGACGGGATGTCCTTGGCCTATGCGTGTTGTGCCTATCTTGCGACAACACTCAAAGCCTACACCCTATTTTCAACTCATTATTTTGAATTAACTCGTTTACCCGAAGAATTGCCTTGTATACGTAATGTTCACCTGCAAGCCTCATTAACGACTGGGCGAATTGTATTTCTCTATCGTGTAGAAGACGGCCCAACAGACAGAAGTTATGGTCTGGAAGTTGCCGCTCTGGCTGGCATACCTCCCGATGTACTTACTTTAGCCAATCAGTATTTACGCCAGATTCATGAAAACACACATCAAACTGCATTCAGACCGCCAAGTGCCGTCGCCAATACCCATTCGCTGGTATCAGAACAGTTGGCACAGATTGATCCTGATCGGTTGAACGCAAGAGAGGCACTGGATTTGATCTACAAATTAAAAGAACTGGAGGCAACGGATGCCGCATTTTAATTACGTTACTCTATGAAAAAAATAACGTGTATCATTCTTGTTTTGATCGCTTTTACGGTACGAGCTGAGAATACCAAAATGCCGGAATTGAAGATAACTGGCGTTACTGGTAAAGCACTTGCCAATGTAGAGCTGCGGTTAAAAGAACTGCAGGATACTCGCTCCATAAGCGAATTGCATCCTGATGAATTGCGCACACAAATCATTAAAGCGCTTCAGCCTTATGGATATTTTAAAGCACAAGTTAATTTGTCTTTAATAACGAATCAATCCGTCAGAATAACGATTGTACCCGGACCTCAGGTTCATATAGCCTCAATTCACACCGAACTTCTTGGCGAGGGACGCCAAAATCCTTCGTTACTTAAAGCATTAAAGAAGCTACGCATTAAAACAGGTGATCCTTTTTTCAACAAACGCTATGAGCATGCAAAACAAAAGCTGTTGAATACCGCAGAAAATCTTGGTTATCTGCATGCATCTTTTCAAAAATCAGAAGTTCTGATTAATGAACAAATGAACACTGCCCGCATCACACTTATATTCGATACCGGGCCTCTATATTACTTCGGCCAGGTGCAATTTGATCCAACCAACATCAGCCCCGAATTACTGCATCGTTTTGTTCCATTTCACCCTGGACAAGCCTATTCGACAGATCTTATCCTCAAATTAAACGACAATCTTTCCAATAGCGGTTATTTTAATTCTGTTTTGGTTAAACCGCAGATAAATGTGAGTCAGACAGTACCTGTTCAGGTTCATTTACAACCGGTACCCAAATACTCTTATTCACTAGGTGCGGGTTATGGAACAGATACGGGTATTCGTGGAAGAGCTGGGCTGCATGTGATCCCGGTCAACAAAAAAGGCCACAAATTTAATGCCTTGGCTCAAGGTTCCTTTACACAAAATGCCTTGCAAGCTCAATATGTCGTTCCGGGATCAAACCCAGTAGCCGATCAGTACAGTCTAACGGGTAATTTTTCAAATCTGAATTACAACACAGGATACAGTAATGCCGTCTTGTTATCGCTAGGTCAACTGCATAATGGAGATAATTTCCAGCGCACACTGTCGTTAAATGGTCTTTATGAAACCTTTCACTATGCGTATCAACCCAATACAAATCAGTTTCTTTTGTATCCTAAAGGGACATTCACCTTCACTAAAACAAAAAATCTGCTGTTTTCTCCTTCAGGGTATAACATTACCTTTAATGCCCTTGGCGCTAATAAATTCACCGCCTCTAACCTTGATTTTGGTCAATTAACCGTTGATGCCAAGGCAGCCCTGATGATAGAGCCCCTACGACTTCGGCTTTACGGACATGCAATACAAGGTATCACAGCAACCAGCGACATCAATCAATTGCCTTTATCTCTGGCAATGCTATTGGGTGGAACTGACAATTTAAAAGCGTTTAGCTTTAACTCTATAGGCCCAGGTAAAATAATGACTTATGGCGGCTTTGAACTGCAAAAAGAAACCTTTAAAAACTGGTATCTTTTGGGATTCTATGACACTGGAGACGTGTATAATCCCAAACCCAAAACCATATTGCATGATCTGGGAGTAGGCTTAATGTGGGTTTCGCCCATTGGTCCAATCAAAGTTGGACTAGCACAATCCGTTGATAATAATTTACAAAGAGTGGGCACCAATCCTCGTTTAGTCATCAATATGGGGCCAGACCTATGATAAAGTTGCTGAAGAAATTAGTTTATTTCAATCTCTTTATTCTTATTATCCTCATTACTTTATTTTCTTTTTTCCTGACAACTACCCCAGGTTTGTATACCTTGCTCAAGCTAGGCTCATTTTATTTACCAGGAACGCTCAAGGCGCATCATATAAAGGGGAGCCTATTGGATGGCTGGTCTGTCGATACGCTGGAATATCAACACGACGCAACGCATATCAAAATAAACCAGTTGCAGGTTTCATGGCATCTAAACTCTTGGATGCAGCCTCAATTACATATTAAGAAGTTAAAAGCCAAGTCTTTAGAGCTTAATGAACAAGCAACCTTAAACACAGTTACAGCATCCGGTTTACTTACTCGGCACCATTTAAGCATAGACTCCCTGCGTTTTAATTTTTTAAATCATCGCATTGAAGGTCATACTGATGTTGATTTGCAAATACCGCATGCGCTATCAGGAACGCTGTCTTTAAATCCTCAAAATGCCAATAAGTCACATCTGCAAGGAAAGATTAATTTTGGAGGAAAAGACAACCAGTTACACTGGACTGGAACTATTAAAGGCCCAGGGGAAGTTTCTATCGAAGGAAGCTTGAAACAGTTAACTGAAATAAACCAAGTCATCAAATGGCGTAGTATGTCATGGCCTATTTTAGGGCAAAATCCATTACAAAGTCCTGAAGGAAGAATAAAAATATCAGGGACTCTTCCCAAACTGGACATTGAGATTCAAACCAAACTAAACCAAAATGATCATAAAGATTGGCATATTAATGCGACTATTCAAACGATACTGCCTTTTAATTGGCAATTAAACGCAACGGTAGCACCGACACAATCGCTTGATACAGCCTGGGAAGGCATGCATACAATCCTCAATATCAAAGGCAAACTTCGTGACCTGAATAACGGATTTATGACCCTGACTGTGCCACCGGGTTATTATCAAACGGCTAAAGACAGTTCTTTACCCATCCTCAAGTTTTCCGGTGGTAAAGTAAATGCCTCACTCACCTCCAAAGGCTTGTCTGGAAAAGGGGCATTAAAAATTGATGCCACGACGCAAATGAATATCAACTTTAATCTACCCGGTTTTGATTTGAATAAGGGGCTTTCACCAAAACAGCCCCTGACCGCTGATTTGACCTTGTTGGTTAACTCTTTTGATTTTATTAAATCATTAAGTCCCGATATAAGCCATGCCAGAGGCCACTTAAGTGCTTCGCTCACCGCAAAAGGAACTTTTAATAAACTGCTGTTCGCAAGCAGTTTAAAACTTGTAAAAGCCAGTATTTCAGTCCCTAAACTAGGACTGAATCTTGACCCTATAGACATGACTGTTAGTGCCAAAAAGAACACATGGGAGGCAAGAGGAACACTAAACGCTGTCAACAAAAAAATATCCATTAAAGGGCAAGGAATTCTTAGTGCCAATCCACAAGGCGAACTAACTTTACAAGGTTCTGACTTTCCTTTAGTCAATACTAAAGAATATCAAGTCAACATCTCGCCAAAACTTAAACTGTCCTTGCTCCCAACTCATTTAAGCATGTCAGGAACTGTTGTTGTACCTTACGCACAAATAAAACCTCAATCCTTTTCCAATAGTCTGACAGTTTCTGAGGATGTAGTGTTTCAAACTCATAATAAAACGCCTCCGC
The DNA here is from genome assembly GCF_001467535.1 of Legionella worsleiensis. Classification (GTDB taxonomy): domain Bacteria; phylum Pseudomonadota; class Gammaproteobacteria; order Legionellales; family Legionellaceae; genus Legionella; species Legionella worsleiensis. Next base: position 82,627 of record NZ_LNZC01000007.1, on the reverse strand, counting down.
CCACCCCATGGAATACTGATTTGGATATAAAAATCGAAATGGGCGAACAGGTTGCGTTATCGTTTAAAGGACTTGATGCAACTTTAGCAGGCGCTGTTCATTTAAAACAGTTACCCAAAGGACCTGTGACAGCAAATGGAGAATTGAACGTAGTGAAAGGTAAATACAAAGCCTACGGCCAGGATTTAGCCATTGAACAAGGAGAGTTGATTTTTACTGGTGGGCGTCTGGATAATCCAGGTATTAACCTTAGAGCTGCAAAAAAAATTGATACCAGCTCAGCCTCTATGACCAGCTCCAATCAACTCTTCGATTTTAATAATAATAATTTACAAAATGCGAACCTGAGGGGCAACATTAGTGTGGGAGTTGAAGTCACTGGACGCTTGACCTCACCGAAAATACAACTGTTTTCCAATCCTTCCGTTTTATCACAAGCAGATATATTATCCATGCTGGTTTTAGGTCGTCCAGCCAGTCAAGCCAACAAAGCGGGAGCCCAGCTCTTGTTAGCGGCAATATCCTCTATGAATTTGGGAACAGGAACTAATGGGGCTCAGCTCCTTGATCAGTTAAAACAAAATCTGGGTTTTGATTTTGATGTCCAAACAAATAGCAATTTTAATTTGGTTACCAATCAGGTGAGTGATAACACCGCTCTGGTAGTAGGCAAATCGCTATCCAAACGTATGTATTTGAGTTATAACGTGGGTCTATCACAAGCAGATCCTAACGTGCTCACTCTTAAGTATTTACTCAATCAGTTTTTGAGCATCCAGGTCAGCAGCAGCGATGAAGGAAATGGTATCGATTTTTTCTATACCTCAAGTAAAGATTAAATACTTCAGGCGGAGGAATTGAATTCTGTTCAACCTCCCCTTCTTTAAATAACCGATATTTTAGTAAGGATTTTTTTATGAACGATTACATTATACCCTTGCGATTATCGCGCCTTCGCAGCAGCGCCATGTCACGTGCCCTTGTCCAGGAAACTCGCCTGCATCCGCAGCAGTTTATTGCCCCTTTGTTTATCAGCGAAGAATTGGATGAACCCAAAGCAATTGCAGCCATGCCTGGGCAATATCAACTAAGTCTTGACTCCTTACTCCAAGAGATAGAACAAATAAGTGCTTTAGGTATCCCCGCAGTATTACTGTTTGGTATTCCTAAAATCAAAGATGCCTGTGGCAGCGCATCATTCAGTAAAACGGGAATCATTCAACAAGCGATAAAGAAAATCCGCTCGGTTAATTCGGATATCTTAATCATTACCGATCTGTGTTTTTGCGAATACACTGATCACGGTCATTGCGGTGTTTTAAAAAATCAAAAAATAGATCATGCCAATACTTTGCACCTCCTGGGGAAACAGGCAGTAAGCCATGCAGAGGCAGGTGCAGATTGGGTTGCACCCAGCGGAATGACCGATGGAATGGTAGGTGCGATTAGAATGGCACTGGATGCAGCAGGTTATCATCACATTCCTATTCTCAGCTACAGTGCCAAATATTGCTCATGCCTTTACGGCCCATTTAGAGAAGCCGCACAAGGGGCACCACAGTTTGGCGACCGAAAAGCCTACCAGATGAATCCAGCCAATAGTGATGAGGCACTGAGAGAAACAGCCCTGGATCTTGATGAAGGTGCTGATATGATTATGGTCAAACCTGCAGGATTCTATCTGGATATTATCTATAAACTTAAGCAGCGCTACAAAGAAGTACCTCTTTGCGCCTATCAGGTTAGTGGTGAATATTCTATGATTAAATCAGCTGCGAAAAACAATCTTATTAACGAAGAACAGGCAATCATTGAAAGCCTGACCGCAATCAAAAGAGCAGGAGCCAACTTCATTATTTCTTATTTTGCCAAAGACATTGCGCACATATTAAAATAAAGGAAGCTCCCAAGTATCATCCTAAGCATAAAAAACACTTAGGATCTGATTAGTTCATTAAATCCTGAGTGGGACGATTTATATAGCTCGTTATGTTAGAGAGTGTGCCACTCCAGGGAGATCCCTCGCTGCGCTCTGGATGACGTGGGGAGTTACTCACAAACAATATGGTTTTTAAAAAATACATATATGTCAACTTATGAACAATAAGTTTGTTTTAAATCCTAAAGACTTGCCTCAAAGTAGACAATCCCCTATAGTTAGTGGGATTAGTTTGTACCCATCACTTAAAATTTACAACGGAGACATGAATGAATTTGATGCTTAAAAGTATATCGGCAATTGCTTTAAGTCTGAGTGCCGCAACCGCTTTTGCAGTTCCAACTTATTTGATAACGCACAACAATACCAATGTTGAGTCCAATGCTTTTATTGCTGGCACCATTCCATCGCCTTACCCGACTCCTGCGAATTCTACTCGTCAGGTTTATTGGAATATGGTAAAAATGGCTTGTTACGGGCACACGACAAACGGCCGATGCTCTGCTCTTATTAAAATGGCAACAAACACATCTGCTCCAATTGAGCTAGGCTATGTGTCCATGGAATTGGACTCTGGTGATATTTCGCCTAAAGTACTTTCAGCTAAAGGATTTACTTTGACAGTTAATGGACCAGGTGAAGCGACCATTACCAGAAATTAGACCTTATTCATTGATTCTTTCAATATAACGCCTCATCATACCAATGGTTGAGGCGTTTTTATATTCTATGAAGTAAAACTACATCTATATCGAACTGACGCTTAATGAGGAACCAACGTCAGGCTGTTCCAAGCATTCCGCAACCTTTCCCTCCCAAATCTGTTGACACTCAAGGAACATCTGTTGCAGTTCTTCCGGTGCTTTTTCAAGGACATCATGTGTTGCAACATTGGGATCGTAAAATTCTGAACTGCTGATAAAGGATGGGGCATCCAGGATCTTTCGCATTTCGTTCCGGCCCTCAAAATAAATCGATATTAATTGGTTTACAGAGTATCCAGGAATAATATTTGAATTGAAGATAAGAAAAGGCGACAAATTTTCTCTCATGAGAAGATACTGTAGAAGAATCATAGAATACGTTCGTCCCACTCCGTCAGCAAAAGGGTGATGTAAAACTGAAAACTTAATAAATGCAAATATACACCAAAGCTTCTCTGTTTCAGTTTTAGCCTTTTCAATACCATCATTAAACTCGAAAATAAGATTTTCAGTAAAAATATCCAAAATACCAGGTTTTTCGGGTGACGAATATTTTTTAAAATATATCATTACACCATTTTCTATTAGCCTCAAGCATTGTTTGGCGTTTTCCAGAATATCAGAGAAACCGGTGTAGAACTCCCCTTGATAGTCCCTTGGATAACACAAAACCAATTTTATACCAGAAAAACCATAATTTTTTTCAAGTGCAGTCAGGTATCTTAAAGATTCAACCAGTCCGGCTAACGAATCCATGTCATGAGTCATTCGCCACATCACAGAGTGGTCACAAAAGGCTCCTGGTGTGAGTGGTAACAGGTTCGCAACTCCACTTGTACATATTTCATGAAGTTTCTTAATAAAATCGTTGTCTAAGGGAGTTCGTGCTTTTAGATGGTCAAGAACAAAACAAAATCCCTTAGTTACCTGTTTTAAATAACCTGGTTCGTTAATCTCAAAATCTATCCAGGCAGGATCGTAACGGTCACTTTCAATAATGTCACTGATTAATTCAGTCCTTTTTTCAGTCGCTTTAAAGGCTTTAAGAAATCGAAAAACATCAGGATCCTTAAAAGCGTCTAAATGGTGAATACGAAGCTCATTGACCCTAAAATAATTTTTTATCTCTGCAAGCGAGGTTTCTTCATGGCTTCTGGTAAATTTGTAGTATAAATTTCTGTAAACGGCAGGTCTAATATCGTAACGAACTCGTTCAACGAAAAAGCGCCAAAATTCCTGGCTAGGAAACCGGGTTAAAAAAGAATGCAAATCGTCTGATGCTTTGCTACTTGAAGAAGCGGCCTGACTTGAGGTTGCGGATGAAAATAAATTAGGGGGTTTGTACATCATTAATTCCATAAAAACATCATGTGTATTTTATAGCCCAGAAAAGAACAACAATCAATCATTGTGTTTGTAATTTTACAGACAAATTATTTCTGTACAAAATTTATGCATTGCCTCAAATTGAGGTCAATAAAGTGAAGCAATGACATGAAAATCTACCTCGTCAAAGAAACAAGGTCGTTCATCACGCAAAAAAAAGCCATGCAAAAGCATGGCTCAGGAAAAAAATATTTTTTATTTTGTTACGGGAGGAATGACAGGATCAATAGTCCAAACTAACTGTGCACCAACGAGATCTCCTCCCGTTTTACCAGTAGCATTCACATTATACGTTGAAGTAAGGCCTATGTTGTCTGTTCTGTTAACTCGGGCATCATCAGCCGCAAATAAATGAGTGTAACCAACATCTACACCTATGTTAGGACGAGCTTGATAATGAGCACCTATTGATAAAGCCCAGCGATCCGTATCAGGCAAGCGAGCATCTCTATCTACATCATTAGTTGGTGTTGCATCAAAACCGCCGCCAACTCGCAACATCAGGTTGGGGTTCACATGATAATTAGCACCAACAGCCACACGCCATGCACCACTACTTGCGTAATTCTGTTCAGATACACTGTTCACTTTAATGTGTCTTACAGGATTAACCGTAGTATTTACGGCTGCAACATTATTTAACTCCAGTGTTTTAAGCGTTCCCCAATTCGTGAATACCACAGAACCTAATAAAGCTATTGTTTGGTTCACATCATGATAACCACTTAGGGTAACTATATCAGGAAAATCAATGACGTTGCTGTTAAGGTCGTTAGATTTGAATGTAGAATTAATATTGGCAGCTAAGGGATCCAAAAGACTTAATTCAGGATCAGCGAGTCGTCCACCGAGAATACTGTATCCATGAAAATGATGTCTTACCTTGGACTGATAATTCAAACCAATTCGCGTATGGTTGTCATTAAACATCGCCAAAGCGCCTGCATGAAAACCAACACCAAAGGATTGACCTTTGTTGTAACTTTGAGAATCGACCACAAAAGGATCAAGCCCAGGTATAGGAATGTCCTGATACAAAGTAGGTGCGCCTAACATACGATTGAATTTAACTCGAGCGTATTGCAGATCAATACCACCACCTATTGAAAAATTCTCTGACAATTTGCCGCTGATTTCAGGAGAAACAGTACTGGTCATTAATTCTGTAGCGGTTGCTTGATATCGAACGGGGGATGTAGTATCCCAATTGGTGCCCAAACCGAAAGGAGTAACCACACTCAGACCAAAGGCTGCGTTTTCACCTAAAGGTTTTGCGTAATGAAATGAAGGAACAAGAGCATTTTCACCACCACTTAAATTATCAAAGGTCTGAACGTAATCAGGTAGACCGTTAGTACTAAAAGTAGAAGTACCGCTCAACTTTACGGTTGGAAAAACACCAACACCACCAAAAACAGCTTGTTGTTCACGAATAAGCACTAGACCGGCTGGATTATACCAACCAATTGATGCGTCTGCTCCTTCAGCTGCAATACCTGCTGCATAGTTACCAATCGCAGCAGCACTGCCTTCGCTATACAAAGAAAATGCACCAGCTTGTACCGTGTTTGTCGCCAGAACTCCAAGTATTGAGGCACTTACTAGCGTTCTTAGAGGTTTGTGCATGTTGTTTACTCCACACTCGTTTATTTGAAATGCTTCCAAATTTAAAATCTGGGCAGATAATAAATGAAATTACATGTAATTCAAACGATTCAACTAAAATTTTTGTATTTACATTCAATAAGTAAAAAATTTAAAGCCACAGTGTTTTTTATATAAACATGATGAATAATTATTCCCGACAAGCTATTCAGACAAATTTTTACAAACACTTGTATAACCCATTTAGTCCATGCTAATGTGTTTCTTTTTTGTGCGGAATACAATCATGCAACACGTAGTCACTAAATTTGGTGGAACAAGTGTTTCATCACGAGCCACCTGGGATAATATTGCAGCAATTACCAAGAAACACTTGAAGGATGGCGTTCAGCCCGTGATTGTCTGTTCCGCATTAACGCAAATATCCAATAAATTGGAAAAAGCTATAGAAGCAGCCTTACTCGACGAACACCACAGTATTCTCGCAGATATAAAAAGCAGTCACTTTAAATTGGCAGAAGCACTTGAAGTCAGCCCGAATCTGGTCAGTGAGGAATTACATCACCTTGAACAATGGTTAACTGGAATTGCGCTGCTCAAACAAGCTCCCGCAAAAACTCATGCGCAAATTTTAAGCCTTGGCGAACTGATGATGACTCGTCTTGGCCATGCCTTTTTGAACAATCAAGGCATAAACAGCACGTGGTATAACGCAAAAGATTTGCTCACCAGCACTCCGGTTCATGGCGGCGAATCAGTCAATTATCTCTCCGCTCGCTGTGACAGTGAATACGATGCCAATCTGGTTGAAAAATTCCTGAACAGTGGCGCACAAGCAATTATTACCCAGGGATTCTTTGCTGCAAACTCTTCGGGAGAAACGGTTTTATTAGGACGAGGCGGCTCAGATACATCCGCAGCTCTCTTGGCTGGAAAATTACAGGCCTCATCGTGTGAAATATGGACTGATGTTCCTGGCATTTATACCGCAAATCCACATCAGTTGCCGCATGCACGATTACTCAAGCAATTAAATTATGACGAAGCTCAGGAAATCGCCTCTATGGGGGCAAAAGTACTTCATCCGAATTGCATTCCGCCAGTGAGACGAGCAAATATCCCCATGGTAGTTAAATTTACCCAGCTTCCTGAGCATTCAGGTACGTTAATAACCAAAGATATTGACGAGTCAGCGCCCTTGATTAAATCCATCCAGGTCAAACACAGTATCCTGCTGATCTCTATAGACACGTTGAATATGTGGCAACAAGTCGGATTTTTGGCTGATGTTTTTGCTGCATTCAAAAAGCATGGTTTTTCTGTTGATTTGTTGTCTTCTTCAGAGTTTAACGTCACTTTGTCGCTGGATAATAATGCTAAAATGTACGACAGACCGGCGATTAATACCCTTTTATCTGATTTAAACGAATTCGGACGTGCCAAATTAATCGAGCCGTGCAGTGCAGTAAGCCTGGTTGGTCATCACATCCGCACCGTATTACCCCATCTTGGCCCAGCATTGGAAGTTTTTGATGCCAAACAAGTGTACCTGATGTCTCTGGCTTCAAATGATTTAAACCTGACTTTTGTGGTTGACGAGTCGCAAGCAGATAAACTCTGTCAAAAACTGCATCATTTATTGATCGAAAGCAACCCGCAAATTTTTTATTACTCAAAAAGCTGGCATGAGGAATTCGGCAAACCCACTGTACGCCCTACCCCTTGGTGGGAATCCGAACGTGACCGTTTATTAACAGCTGGCGCAATGCACTCCCCGTGCTATGTATACCATAGCCCAACACAGTCTAATCGGGCAAAACAACTGCTTGAATTAAAAGCTATTGACAAATTATTCTACGCTATCAAAGCAAATCCTTATCCATCCATCCTGAAAACGCTTGAAAAAGAGGGTGTTGGTTTTGAGTGTGTGTCCATTCAAGAGCTGCAATCGGTGCTCGACTTATTCCCTGATATCAACAAAGAAAGGATATTGTTCACCCCCAATTTTGCTCCGAGAGCAGAATATGAATTCGCTCTTTCTGTGGGCTGTTACGTCACTATAGACAGCGTGTATCCTTTAGAGTCCTGGCCAGAACTTTTTAAAAATCGTGAGGTTATAATCCGCATTGATCCAGGCGCTGGAGCGGGTCACCACAAACACGTTTCTACAGGCGGTAACGAATCAAAATTTGGCATCAACCAAAATGATCTAAACCAGGTTCTTGCCTTGACAAAAAAACACGGCATTAAAGTCATAGGATTACATGCTCATTCAGGAAGCGGAATTTTAACTCCAGATTTATGGCAACAAACGGCTTTAATGCTGGCCTCTTTAAGCGAACACTTTACTGATATTCGTTCCATCAATTTAGGTGGTGGCCTGGGTATTGTTGAAAAACCGGGGCAGCATCCTATTGATTTTGCATCACTAGACGCATCGTTATTAGCAGTTAAATCACGCTATCCTCATTTGCAACTGTGGTTAGAACCTGGCCGCTTTTTTGTTGCAGAAAGTGGAGTCATTCTTGCAAAAGTGACTCAGTGCAAAGAAAAAGGCAAAGTCAAATTTATTGGTATAGAAACAGGAATGAACTCTTTGATTAGACCCTCTTTGTATGGTGCCTATCACGAAATTGTTAATTTAACCCGTCTCTATGAAGAAAAGTCAGGATTCTCTCACATAGTTGGCCCTATTTGTGAATCAGGCGATACGCTCGGGTACGATAGACTATTACCTGTAACCAAAGAAGGCGATATTTTATTGATTGCCAATACAGGAGCTTATGGTCGTTGTATGAGCTCTCATTACAATTTAAGACCGCCTGCTCAGGAAATTGTATTGGAATAGAATAATGACGCTTGTTGATAGTGACCAGAGGAGCAAGGCTACCGATCCACGATCCTCGTTTATAGTCCAGGCTCCTGCCGGGTCAGGTAAAACTGAAATACTGACCCAGCGTTATTTGAGACTACTCGGTAAAGTAAGCAGCCCGGAACAAATTATAGCCCTCACCTTTACGCGAAAAGCAGCAACCGAAATGCGTGAGCGAATTGTTCTGGCTCTGCAACAAGCGGCATCCAATACACCAGCGGCTAGCCCTCATCAACAGCTGACCCTGGGATATGCACATGAAGCACTGCAACGCAGCGCTCTGTTTCACTGGGATTTATTGCAACAAACCAATCGCTTAAAAATTATCACCATTGATTCATTATGCCAAAGCATTAATCAGGCAATACCCTTATTAGAACAACAGATTGCCTATGCCCAAATAACCGATACTCCCGAACACTATTATCTCAAAGCGGCAAGAAATTGCATCCAGTTTGCTATAGAAACGCCAGAGTTTCAGCCAGCAATTAAAACGTTATTGATTCATGTAGACAACCGGCAAGACAAGTTGGTCGAATTGTTTAAATCCCTTTTAGGACAAAGAGATCAATGGCTTTCACCCTTATTTCAAGCAAGAGCGCAGGATAAATCAACTTTTGAGGAAGCATTACGTCTTATAGAACAACACGAGCTATCCCGTTTCAAGCAAAGCCTTCCAGCCATACTCGCAGACCGCCTGGTCAAACTGAGTCGAACTGTCGCTGCTGTGGAAAACGACCCTCTATCTCCACGCTTTGTGTTAAGAGATTGGTATGATTTTGAACACTCAAATCAGGATATTTGTATTGCACTAGGCAAGCTCATCCTTGATAGCAAATCGCTTATTCGTAACAGTTTTGATCACAATGTCGGGTTCTTAAAGCCGCATTACACTCCAGAGGAATACAAAAGATTAAAACAGGAAAGTGCAGCACTCCTGACCGAATTAAAAGAATACCCCGAATTTCTTGACACCTTGCTGCAGGTCAGTACCTTGCCAAAACCAAAATACGATCCTGACCAATGGGAAGCTCTTCAAGCCCTGTTTATTTTGCTGCCTTTACTTGCAGGATGTCTGCAAGTGCTGTTTAGTGAACATAATGAAGTGGATTTCACCACTATTTCACAACAGGCCATAGCCGCTTTAGGTGAAACCGATAATCCAACTGATTTGGCTTTATACCTTGATAACGCAATTCATCATCTTTTGATTGATGAATTTCAGGACACATCCTTATCCCAATTCGAGCTGATTACCCGCCTCGTTCAAGGCTGGCTGCCAGAAGATGGTAAAACTCTTTTTCTGGTGGGCGATCCCATGCAATCCATTTATCGATTCAGACAGGCAGAAGTTGGATTATTCTTTCGTGCAAAAGAAGAAGGAATTGGTCCTGTATCGCTGCACTCTTTAGAACTAAGCTGTAATTTTCGCTCTAACGAGCCTATAGTGCGCTGGGTAAACACTCATTTTGCCAAAATATTTCCCCAACATGTAGACATAGAATCAGGAGCGGTCAGTTTTCATCCCTCAGTACATGTAGTTAACAACGATACTTCAAGCTTTATTCAAGCCTGGCAATGTACTGATAGAGAACAGGAAGCCGCTCGATTGATTGCGATTGTACAGGATGAATTACAAAATAATCCCAAACAAAGTATCGCCATATTAGTTCGCTCTCGTACACAGCTAACCGATATTATGAACCTGCTTCGCCAAAACAAAATACCTTATCAAGGAACAGATATTGATTTACTGGCTAATCTGGTTCATTTGCGAGATGTTTGGTCTTTGACGCAAGCATTGTTAAATCCAGCAGACAGGCTGGCATGGCTATCCCTACTCCGTAGCCCCTATTGCGGACTATCGCTCACTGATCTTCACCTCATCGCTCAGTATAATAGTAAAAAATCGATTTACAGTGCTTTATTGCAGTTAAATAAAATACACGGCTTAAGCGAAGAGGGCATGGCTCGTGCGGCATATTTTGTTCAGGTCATGAACCAGGCACTTGCTCAAAGATATCAGTTTAAACTTTCAGAATGGATAGCAAAAACATTAGATACCCTTTTTGTTGATACCATACTAAATCAACATCAGTTAAATGATCTGGAGCAGTACTGGGTTTTAATTGACCGATATGAGCAACAAGGCAGGCTTCCTGACATGAATGAATTTTTGTCAGAATTCAAAAAGCTGTACTCACAACAGACCACTCCCTCGCTATTACAGGTCATGACCATTCATAAATCCAAAGGATTAGAATTTGATACCGTCATTCTTCCCGGCTTGGGTGCTCAACTAAAAGGATCCGATAAACCCATGTTGCGCTGGCTTAGGTTGCCAACCCAAGGTCAAAACGACCTCTTGCTGGTCTCTCCCATAAGAGCTGCACATCAAGATCATTGTGCATTGTACGATTATCTAGGTCAGTTGGATGAATCAAAAAATCTTTATGAAGCACAACGAGTGCTTTACGTTGCTGTAACCCGGGCTAAATCACGATTGTATTTGTTTGATAGCTCATCAAGAACCGCAAAATCCTCATTTCGTAGTTTACTTAAAAACCAACTGTTTGCAGAACAGCAGGAAGAAGCTCATCAGGAACAATCAGATGATTCTTTACCCAAACTCTTCAAACTACCTCTACATTATTATCAGCGGTCCAAGGTTGAATTGATTCAGCCAACAAATCCACCAGCTGCAGAATTAGTCAACGGCATACCCAGACTCACAGGTATTGTAACGCATCACATGCTGCAATGGATTTGTGATCATCATCCCAAAAATCCAGACCAAATTCCCTGGAATATCGCACTTAATGAATTAAACAAACTGGGATTTGATGCAGATGCTCAACTGTCGGCTTTATCCGTTATTAAAGAACAGCTCATGCGATTGTTTGCGGACAAAACAGGTTCATGGATAATTGCGCAACATGAAGCCGAACAAAACGAATGTGAATTAATGGTGGAGCATGAAAATCGACTCGTAACCCGAATTGTTGATAGACTGTTTATTGATCAATCCAAACTTTGGATTATTGATTTCAAAACAGGAAAAGACACTGAAACGACCCTGGCTCAGCACCAAAAACAGCTCAATGAGTATGGCTTGTATGTATCCAGACTTTATTCTCTCCCCATTTACTGCGGAGTCTATTATCTGGTAAATAATCATTGGCTGCATTGGCAATATGAACCGGTAATATGTTCTTGATTCAGAGTGGTAAATCTCAATCACCACCCTCTTGAATGTTCCGATGATGATTAAAAGATGTGATTAGCACACCCTACAGATACTAGTGATTCAGTGACTCCTGCGTTATCATCTCGTTTTTATATTAATCAGGGTTAACTCTATGACAGTTGAAAATACCGTAATAAACGTACTGGATAATCTGCACGATCCCTTTCTTGGTCTAAGTGGTAAAGAAATGAATTTACACTACAGCCTGGATTGTACCGCTGACACCCTTACAATAGATATAAAAGCAGGCTTCCCTTGCCAGATGCTGGATGAAACGTTTAAGGCAAGTGCATTAGCCGCTTTAAATGCGCTATTTCCTCAGCACACCATAAACATCCAGATAGCACAGTTCATCAGAGCTCATAAAACTCAAATGACGGGTAAAGGATTAAGAGGGGTTAAAAACACAATTGCTGTAGCATCTGGCAAAGGCGGAGTGGGCAAATCAACCGTCACAGTAAATCTTGCAGCGGCTCTTGCTCGATTAGGCGCTAGGGTAGGTATTCTCGATGCAGACATTTACGGACCCAGTATGCCCTTAATGCTTGGTTCAACGCAGCCAGTACAAATCAGTGACGACCGTTATTTACCTGTTCAGGCACATGGAATTCAAGCCATGTCCATAGGCTACATTACCGATATGGATCAAGCGTTAATTTGGCGTGGCCCCATGCTTGCAAAGTCATTGATCCAGATGCTGGATATTACTTTATGGGATGAACTGGATTATTTATTCATCGACTTACCGCCAGGAACGGGCGATATTCAACTCACCTTGGTACAAAAAATTCCGCTAACTGCTGCCATAGTAGTAACGACACCGCAACATGTTGCAACTTTGGATGCACAAAAAGCAATAACTCTGTTTGCTAAAACAGGAATCGATGTACTGGGCGTTATCGAAAATATGGCAACTCATATTTGCAGTCAATGTGGGCATCAGGAAGCAATATTTGGTACCGGAGGAGCACAAGCCATCTGTGCTGCAAATCACAGTAAATGGCTGGGGCAACTGCCTCTGGACGGCCGCATCCGCATGCACTGCGATGAGGGAACCCCAACTGCCGCACTACCCAGAGATGAGTTAACTGATGCCTTCTTGAAAACAGCCCTGTACAGTGCCATTGAACTATCAAAAAAACCCATAAACTATGCTGACAAATTCCCTGATGTTGTCGTTGAATAAAACCTGGCCAAACGCATCAAAAACGAGGGCTATTTATAATAGCCCCCTAATTTGATTATCCCAAACCGGAGCACTGCGATAGAGAGGGATGCGTAAGGTTAGTGAAGAAGAATCTTGCAAACCAACGATGTACTATTATTCTGAGATGGGTATAATAATAAAAAACATTAAATCATAGAGCTATGTTCCGATTTTTAATAATACTTATTGCTGTATTCTTTTCAGCTATCACTTCAGCCCAATCAAGTTATCAAGTGGACATCATCCTCTTCGCTCATCCAACCGGTTCAGCAACACGTACAGAACTGGATTTAAATGCCCCCCTGATTCCAGTAAGTCAAAAAGCGATTCCTCTGACAAAAAGCCGAGGACGATCCAACACAGCGTACACGATATTACCCTCCTCTCAGTCGGGATTACAAAATGAATATTACCTTCTAAGCCATAAACCAGGTTATAAAATAATAGGCCACTATTCCTGGAGACAACCTGCAAACAATCAAAGCAGTATAGCCTTACCCGAATCAAACCAAAATGGGTGGACAGTACAAGGAACAATAAGAATAAAACAAAGCAATTTTTATTCACTGGACACTGATTTATACCTGTCGCCGTCTGACGATCCTCAATCGTCCTTGAATATAGCGCAAAAGCAAAGAATCAAAGGGGGCATGGTTTATTATTTGGATAATCCCCTGATAGGGATGTTAATCAAGGCTCATAAAGTCAGTTAAATCCTGGCTAAATACAAGGGATTTGGAACTATTCCCCTCTCCCCAATACACGCTTAAAGAGCAGGCTGGACGAATATGCTATTCGATAAGACTGTAAAGTAATTTCGCTCCAGCAATGAATTAACAACATACTATTAAAGTATATTACAAGACGATTTACTCTCGTCTACAGGAACAGAAACATGATGGGGAGGTGTATTATAATAGAAAAGCGTTCCCGGGACACTCAAACTCAATTTACCCAAAAAAGAAGCTTTCCTATGTACAGTCTCTATGGCATGCTGTGTCACGAGTTGTTCATCATATTCAATTTGTTTTTCTATAGCGATTTTTGTGGGTTTAAAAGGGACAGAGTGTTTTTCTTGAGCAATACACTCAGTGGATAGTACTTCTCTAAGGGTTTGATCGATTAAAGGATAAGGTGTGCGAGCGCCAACTTTACCTTGAGATAGTGCATCTCTCAATAAACCAATGTCATTTGCACGATACCGATGATAGGGGCAAACTATTAATGGGATCAAGTATCCACTTAAATCCACATCGGAATTAGGCATAATAATATCAACCACTATAGCATTATATTCCTCAGGGGCGACAATCAATTTCGTACCATAGCCAGGGAATTCCGCATCACTTGCATAACCTAATAAATTCATAATGTCCCTAATATGAGTTCCACCCAGTATATATCGACCGTTATATAATGGTTGAAAGCAAGAAAATTCATCAGCAAATCGGTGATCGAAATAGGTAATCGTTTTATCAGCGTGGGCTAAACTGATGTGAGCTGCTTTGGCATATTTTCTCTCTTCAGGATCTAAAATATCCCGAGCAGACGGCATACGATGATGATCCAGAACAAAAAGTCCCTTAAAAATAGAATGGCACTCTGATAAAGCACGTTCTGCGTATTGGCTCATAAAAGGGATACCAAGATAGAAAGAAAGAGTGTTGTTTCCTCTCAGGTTGTATAATACATGTGTTTTTTGGTTACCACTATAAGAGGCATCATCCAGCATCAGTACTTGAGTGATATCAGGATTATCAACACACCATGCTTTTAGGCTCTCTGGAGTTAATATCACTACAGGTTCTCTTAAGCCACAATGTTCTAAGGCAAGACCAATAACCCACTGATCACTACAGCCTCTATTCAATTTATCTGGTCTTGATTCACCCAACAATAAAATGTATGGTGCTCCATTTGATTTTTGATGAAAATCATTAATCGTTTGTTGTAACTGATACATAAAGCGCTCAAAGGATATGTATTGAAAATTATCAATTATTTTCTCAGCTATTTGTCTTGTCATGGGAGTAATCTGAGCGTTTGCCCATTCAGCCATATGTTCACGATTTGGTTCTGCTCGAAACAAAGGTAATTGGGTAGGAAATGAAATGCCTAACTGTTTTGCACTTAATATTGTCCTATCACTTAATTTTCTCATCAGAACGTCACCAAATAAATTTCGCATCAAATAAAAACTGATTCATATTTGACCATATTTTACTATTTATGTCAATATTTAGCGCCAGGCCTTGATGCAGCGGTAGCGTAATCAAGGTTTTTTCATGTCTTACTCGTAACTCCCCAGGTCGTCATCCAGAGGAGCGAAGCGACGAAGGATCTCCATCATCTGGCACTGTCTTAAATTAATGATGGAAACAAGTCATTCCACTGTGGGTTCAGTGTGTTAATCAGTGCATGTTTCTTTTTTCTCGACCATCCCTTGATTTGTTTTTCTCACTCAATAGCAATGATGATTTCTGAGCAGATTTCGTAATAAACTAAGCGGTCCACATTGTATTTTTTAGTAAACCCAGCCACCAGTTTATGCTTGTGTTCATAGACACGGAGTATTAAATCATTGGTAACACCTGTATACAAAACATTATTGTGTTGATTAGCCAGAAGATAAATGGATGATTCCTTATGCATGCACAATATTTTACTTCAGCTTGGTGTTCCGTGACCTCAATTTTGGGTGGTGGAATATCAAAAACCTGTCGCTTCATAATCCCAATCACGGGCGATGAGGTTAATGAACTGTGACAATCTGAGCACGTTAAAACGGCATGTTTCTTGATAATGTCTGGTGACTCAATTTGTTTTAACGTTTTACCCTGATGACCTTTCTGGCCACCGCTGTTATGCTTTCCATTTTCACGAAGCGATGTCGTACGTGGTGGTTTACCTAACCCGTCACTTGATGGAGGCTTTGAGCTATTGCTGCTATTCTTGTTCAGACGCTTTTCCATCTCTGCTATTCTTGCAGCTTGCTGTTGTATGACTTTTTCCAGTTCAG